>JBMNRW010000001.1:0-175307 GCA_050944875.1 Patescibacteria group bacterium
GTTGCGGTGATGCAATTGAAGGCGTAGGCTGCTCTCGTTGCGTGGAGCCACTTGCCACTGCTCCGCGTCGCCCATTCCAAACAAGGGGAAGGTTTTGTCCCCGGGGAGGTTCTCAATGTCCACCCTGACTGTGGTTGCCGAGGCGACTACGCCGACGCCGTTGCGCTTGCGCCGAGCGATGACGCGACCGCGCCACAAACATCACTCTCGTCAGATCGACAATTATCAGCTCGACCTGCCAATGTGCGCCATCTGCGGTAATCAGCACCAGATCGCGCACCGTATGACGGCGCATCCGCCTGCTGCGCAGCTCGCAGCGTTCATTCAGGGAAAGCTGGCCGGTGATGACGACTTCCTGGTGGGGGTTCACCTGTGGGTGGAGCGATGTCTTTGCTGCTGGTACGTGATCGGCAGCTTCCCCAACGACGTGCTCGGTGAGTCTGTGTCGGAGGAGGATCTATACAGGCGGTGAACGTGCCCGAAGTGCCACCTTGCATTGAGCAAGGCATAGTTCGTCAGCCAGTGATCACTGATGACTCTCCTGTCCAAAACCCCGTCCAACAAGCGCCAATGATCTCCGCAAACACGAATGACCGCATCAAGGAGATCTACACGGCGCTGTAGGCTCTCAAGAGGCTAGCACCCATCGCTAGCCTCTTCGCTTGTCTTTGCGCGCTACTACGGGTATATTGCGCTGTTCTTTGCCAAATCGGTGACGAGGAGGGTGTTATGCCACGGAAGAAGCGCAGGACGTACACCGTCTCCGATTTTATCCGGAAGGTGTATGAACAGGTCGTCCAGACGGAGCACGACGGAGTACCGGACCTCATCGTCGACCAGTGGTCATTCGTCATCCGATCCTGGATCGATGACGCACTATCACTTAGCTCACTCGGGGGAGAGCTTCGCGAACGCTGGCGCATCTACCGAAAGTACCGAGCGTTTCGCGGCCTACCCGCAGTGATCGACAGTTGTCCATCACTGCCGTTGCGCGCAGCCAGTGGGCAAGGATGCTGCAGTACTGGCCAAGGGTTGGTCATGGAGCGGAACGGCACGGTTACCCGGCTCGAACGACACCTAAAGAAGTGTGGACGTTGTCGAGTGGGTGTCGAACACTTCCTCTGCGCTGAGCTAGTGCGGATCGTTCAGGCGGCTGTTCGTGATCTGCGAAAGCGAGAGGTTGACCGACCGGAAATTATCGATGCCCGTCAGATACTCCTCACCTACTACGCAACCCGTCGTTCGGGTGGTAGGTGGGTTCGTCACCAGATGTACCCGGACTGGGCGCCGTTCGTCGTTCCGGATTCTCGACTCGCTTGCTACCGCGAACAGTGGCGTGAGTTTCGGTCAGAGATCCGGCACTCGCCCAGGTAACATGAACGGACTAGCTCGCGCTAGTCCGTTTTTTCGTCACAGATGTCGACGATCTTTTGTCTTGAAGCATGTCCTCGGACGATGGTGATTCGCGACGACGCCACCCCAAGGTGCTGCGCAAGCGCGACGATGACCGCAGCATTGGCTCTCCCCTTCTCTGGTGGCACGGCAACGCGTACGTGGAGCGTCTGCGGGTCAATCTTCGTCACTGCTTCGTGCTTCGCATGTGCGGTAACGCGAACGGTGTACCTCATGCGGTAGAGTGTACTCATGGATAGTCCTGTCCAGCAATTCGTGGCCGCGCTTGCTGAGCTGGCGTCGCCGTCCCGTGCCTTCAATCCTTGGCGTGACGTCGACCTGCGGTACGACTGTCGGGCCGATGCGTCTGCGATTCGTCGACGACATTTGGCCGACTACCTCGATTCGCGTCTCGGTCGAGCATCGCTCGTGCTGGTGGGCGAGGCACCAGGCTACCAGGGGCCGCGGTTCAGCGGCGTGCCCATGTGCTCGGAGCGAATTCTCCTCGGCCGGACAGCCGTTGACCCGAAGGCTGTCCTCTTGACAATCCAACCAGAGCGCACGAGCCGGACTGAGCTCGCCCCGCTTGGGATGAACGAGCCGACGGCGACGATTGCCTGCGGCGCGTTTCGGTTGGCTGGCGTGTCGCCGCTCGATGTTGTGATCTGGTCGAGCTCCCCCTTCCATCCGTACGTATCTGATGAGGATCCGCTGACGAATCGCACGCCGACGCAGAGCGAACTCCGAGCGTACGGACATCCCTGCTTACGTGCGTTCCTCGATCTGTTTCCTGGTGCAGCGGTTGTGGCAGTCGGCCGAAAAGCTGAGCAGGCGCTTGGCGTACTTGGTGTATCGGCGACGCACGTTCGTCACCCTGCGCACGGCGGTGCGACTGCGTTTCGAAGCGGTATCCAGAAGCTTACCCGCAGCAAACGTTAGAGTTCCTGCTCGAGGGTAGCGATTTTAGCGAGGTGCGCCCGGAGTCCTCGGAGCAGTTCGGCGCTCCCTTTCGTTTCCGGCAGAAGCTCATCGAGTTCTTCAAGCCGCACCCAGCGGACAGCCATGATCTCTGCTGGGTCGAGTGCGACGTCGGTCTCGTCTACCTCTGCGAGGAAGTACGCGACAGTCTTGTCGATCGTATCGCCTGACCAGCCGACGAATTGGTAGCGAGATTGGACTGGCGGCAGGTCGAAGACGCGAATCGGTTCGAGGCCGACTTCCTCGTCAAATTCGCGGAGAGCCGCGTCGAACGGTGATTCAGCGCCGTCCGCGTGTCCCTTAGGAAAGCCCCAGTGTCCTCCATGTACATGTTGAACTATAAGGAAGGACCAGTCTCCTTCTTCGGTTCGTCTCAGCGGGATAATGCCGTATGAGTAGTCGTAGACCACGTCCTCAGACACAATCTACGTCCGTAACCCGTATCCAGTTCTGAAGAGCCGTTCCGTAATGAGTGTCAGTACAACGACGCTGAGCGCGATAATGACAAGTCCAGTAGCGCTATTCGCTTCCTGGATGCCGACCATTGCCCCGCGGATACCATCGACGAAGTAGAAAATGGGGTTCCAGGTAGCGAGGAACCGCAGGTGCTCGGGCAGCATGCTTGCCGGGTTGAAGACCCCACCCAAGAATGTCAGTGGTGTAATCACGAACGTGCCGAGTATGTTGAGCTGCTCGAATCCCTTTGCCCAGAGCCCGACAATGATTCCGAGCAGGGCGAAAATTACCGAGACTGCAATGATGTAGAAGAGGAAGAGCGGCCAGTTGGCTGGTGTCGCCGCGGTAAAGAGAACCGCAATGACATAGACGCCGATCCCGACGACGAGCGAGCGGACGACAGCGCCGAAGACAAACCCGATGATCATCTCGAGGTACGAGAGCGGTGAGACGAGGAGCTCTTCGATGTGCCGGGCGAACCGAGCGAAGTAGACGCTGGAGCTACTCTGCCCGAACGCCGAGTTGAGGACGCTCATCATGATGATGCCCGGCAGGACGAAGTCGATGTACGTGACGCCGGCAATCGTGTCGATCCGCTGGCCGACGACACGGCCGAACACGAAGATGTAGAGCAGGGCGCTGATCCACGGCGTGACGAGCGTCTGTGTCGCGACACGCAGGAACCGCTCGATCTCACGTCGGATGATCGTCTCGAGGCCGATCCAGTTACTTATCATACTTCCCCCGGGTGTGCTCGAGGTAGATTTCCTCGAGCTTCTTACCGTTCTCCGTGCTCGCCTTCACGTCGAGATCAGCGACGAGCTTGCCTTGGGCGATAATGGCGACCCGTTCACAGAGCGCTTCCACCTCTTCGAGGTAGTGCGAGGTGAAGATGATCGTCTTCCCCTCTTCGTTGAGCTCGCGGAAGTAACGCCAGAGGTCGAGCCGCAGCTCGACGTCGACGCCGGCGGTTGGCTCGTCCAGGATGAGAATTTCCGGGTCGTGCATCATTGCCCGGGCGAGAATGACCCGGCGCTTGAGCCCGCCGGAGAGCTCTTGGAACTTCTTCGTCGCGTGAGCGGTAAGCTCGAAGCGCTTGATGAGCGTGTCGATCCGGCTCCGTCGTTCGTTCGCAGTCATGCTGTAGTAGCCGCCCATGTAGTCGAGGATCTTCCAGGCTGGCGCAAAGATGTCGACGTTGAACTCTTGTGGTGAGAGGCCGACGTGGCGGCGGGCTTCCCGGTACGCGTCTTGGACGTCGTGGCCAAGGATCGAGATGCTCCCCTCGCTAAAGGTTGAGATGCCCGTCGTGCAGTGGATGGTCGTCGACTTCCCGGCTCCATTCGGCCCGAGGAAGCCGAAGAACTGTCCTTTGGGGACCGTGAGGTCGAGCGCATCGACGGCGACGTGGGTACCGTACCGCTTCGTGAGGCGGTTGATGGTGAGTGCAGTCTTACGCATGAGTACGTATCGTAGCGTGCTCAGTGAATTGTGTACACCCTACTACTCGTTCTCGACAAACGAGAATCGTGGCCCACTATACGGGAGCTCCGGTTTTTCGACGTACTCGATGAACATGGCGAGTGGCCGCACCCAGAGCAGGTCATTGTGCTCGTAGATGGCAAGCTCTTCCTCGGTTTCCGAATGGACGCCGACACCTATGAGTTCGACTGTATCACCCTTAAAGTGGCGGTACGTGCCGAGCGGGAAGCTTTGCGCCGTTTCTGAGAGCGTGTGGTCAGTTGGCATTGGTGAATGCTCCTTCGAGAACGTGCGTTTCGGGGGTGTTGTCGGTTCCGTTGGCAGTCGTTTCCTCGGTGATGACGACGAGCGGGTAGTCCCGGCGATCCGATTGGTCGCTAAAGGTGAGGACGTAGGCGACACCATCCTTCGTTAGTGCTCCGGTTGAGATGAACGTCTTTTTGTCCGCTTGCACGAGCCAGCCCTCGTAGAATTTGCCCGCCGCTGGATCGGGAAGGGAGGCGCTGACGGTGTGCGTGAACGTTGTGCCGTCGTACGTGCGGGTTGCGTTACCGCTCCCGGACGCGTTGCCGACAGTCCGCAGGGTGATGCTTGCGGCATGCGTCACGTTGCCGTTCGTCGTGACGGAGACTGAGGTACGCGATTGGCCGCCCGGGTTTACCGTCGTTGGCGACTGTTCGTTAGGCTTCGCTGTGTTGTCGTTGGATTCCGACTGTGGTCGTACGGTTGTTTGGTTTGTGCTCGCAATGCGCTGACGACTGCTCCACCACGAACCAGCCGCGAGTGTGATGAGGACGATGCCGAGGAGTATCCATCCAGTCGGCCGCATAGTAGCTATACTGTACCGAGAACTTCACCTGAGCTCAGGCGAGCATTGACAGGGAGCTCATGGGCTGGGAAGAATACGGCAAGCAAACTCGAGGTGCACAATGCAGTTCTCTAAACCACATGATCAGCGCAGCACTGTTGTCCGTATTGCGGTAGTTGTATCGCTGGCAGTTTTGGCGCCACTCATCTCCTACGCGCTCTCGTTCTTCGCGCTTGGGCAGTTCGCGCCATTCGCGCGACTCCTCCAGGTCAACTCGTCACCACTCTTCCCTCTTCTCCCTGGAGTGATGGTTGGCTTACTGGCGATTGGATTCGGGTGGTGGCAGTTCCGGCGACAGCCTGGTTCGGTACGCGGTAGTATTATTCTCTGGGGCGGTTCCGGCGCACTCCTTTCCTCGCTCTTCGTGCTCGTTTTTGCACTTCTCCTTGCGTTGCCGAGATTCTCCGTTGCGCAGCGCCCATTTGACGCAGAGGGTTGGCGCGCGGCCGACTGCTCACAGAGTCGCGTCCGGCAGCAGATGTTTGCCGGTATGCGCGAGGTGGTCCTTGGGAAGACGCAGGCCGAGGTCGAGGCGATTCTCGGGCAGCCAACGGATGGCCAGCGCTCGTACTGCCTCGGGCCTGAGGCGCACGTTATCCCGGTTGACCGCGAGTTCATGCAGGTACTCTACGACCGCAATGGCCGCGCAGCTGAGCTGAAGGTGAGCGGGAACTAAGCGGTTCTCAATCGACCGTACTACGGAGCCCCGGGGCGAATTGCCACCGGGGCTATCAATAGCGTAATAAGTATCGCTTACTTGCGCTCGATGGTGATTGTGCCGGCGCCGGCGTGCGCCGTGACGACAACTGCCTTCCCGGTGCCGTCGGCGACGTACTGTCCGGTCCGACTAAGCGTTTCACCGTCCACGACCATCCGTCCAGCGCCGACGTCGTGCTTCACCGTGAGTTTTGTCTCCCGCGGTACACTGAGCGTGATATTCCCCGCACCGACGTCGAGCTTCATTGTGCTTGGTAGGGCGATTGTCCCTAGGGTAAGTTCGGCGCTGCCGGCGCCAACCTCTAGGTCAAGATCGGAAAGTGGAGTTTCGGTGATTCTGACGGTGGTTTTGCCGGCACCGAGGTCGATAGAGAGTGCTGTCGGGAGTTTTGGTGTGCCGAACGTAAGTTCGTACGAGCGTTCGACCGGGTTCAACATCCAGCCTCGGGCCGGGTTGCGCGTCGAGAATTCCAGGTGCACGGTACCGTTACGTTGACTGTCCGTGAGGACGGGCACCCCTGCACCCTTCGGGTGGGTTGCGTCGACGTCCAGTATAGTTGGCTTGGTGGACTCCGAAATATGGAGTGCCGCTGCACCGACATCGGCGCGGAGTGTTCGGCTGGTGGCGTCGGCGTACCGTTCTGAGGGTACGGACTGCGTTGACGTTACTCGCTCTCCGAGCTCCTCGATGTTCCTGACGGTAATGCCCAGTGAGTCACGGATCCACGTACGGGCGGGTGCATGGACGTTTGCAACCGCGTAGAGCAGTGCGCTCGTGAGAATGAGGAGGCTAATAAGCGCGGTTACCCAACGGGCAACAAGACTGCGCCCAAGGAGGAGTTGAAGGCCGAAGAGAATGAGGAGGATCGGCCAGAGCCGCCAGAGCGTTAGCCAGACGGTCCATGGCAAGTACCCGAAATTACTTAGGAGGAAGATGGTGCCGAGCGCAATGAGGATGAGCGCGCCGACAACATTCGCTCCGCTGGTTTGGCGTTGTGGTGTCCGGGCAACTGGGCTCTCCTGAGTGCTACTCGTCATTGCGACCCCCGCCCAGGAGCGCTTTGACGCCGAGGAGGATGAGGACGACCGGCCAGAGCTTCCACAGCTCGTTCCAGATGTCGAACGGGAAGACGTTGAAGTTGTCTAGCAGGAAGACTGTTCCTACGGCGATGAGGATGATTGCGCTCGTGGTTTTCACTTCGAGCCTCCTTTCGTGAGGATAAGTACGCCAATGATAATCAGTGCGAGTGGCCAAAGCTTGGCGGTCAGGAGTTGGAGAATGCCGAACGTGCCGAGGAGAATGAAGAGGCCGAGCACGATGAGGATCGCCCCGGCGATGCGCTCCCATTCCGTACTCGTTGTCCCGCGAGCGAGGTCAGCGCCGAGCTCGCGGGCGCGTGTCTCAACTTCCTTCGCGTTCGTCTTAATCGTAGATTCGGCGCCTGCGTGGCCAGGATTCCCCTCCGACGGGATGAGGATCCAGAGAATGAGGTAGACGAGGACGCCCGATCCGCCAGAGACGGCGAGAAGGACGAAGAGGATTCGAATGATCGTTGGGTCGATGTTTACGTACTCGCCAAGTCCGCCGGCGACGCCCCCGAGTATTCGGTTTGTCTCGGAACGAAACAACCGGCGAACCGGTTGGGGTTGTTGTGGTGTGCTCATGCGCTAACTGTACGCCTCGCTTGGCGACGTTCGCAAGGGGTCGTTACTCCGTGGCGGAATCCTCCCTACCCAGCCAGCGTGATGCGAGTGCGTGCGCTGAAGCGTTGTCGAGATAGAACACTTGTCCGGACGTTCGGCGTTGCCGGGTGATCTCGGCCAGCATGAGCGCGGCGGTCACGGAGGCGTTGAAGCTCTGGATGAAGCCGCGCATCGGAATGCAAGCGACGGTATCCGCCGCGTCGAGGAGTGTTGCCGAGAGCCCGGCGTGCTCGTTGCCGATGAGGAGGGCGATCCGGTCATGCGCAAGGTCGGCCGCGTACGGGTCAACCGCGGTTTCGGTGAGCGCCGTCGCGACGAGGTGGTACTGCTTGGTCGCGAAGCGCCGCGACAGCTGCCTGGGCATTCGAGAAGGAGCGGAAGTCGAGCCACTTGTTCGCGCTCGACGAGCTCGCCTTTCCAATCCGGCGAGGGTTGTAGGGTTCGACCGAGTGGAAGATAAACCAGACCTCTTGGACGCCGAAGCCGTCGCAGCTCCGCAGGATGGCGGCGGCGTTGTGCGGGTCGTGGACGTCCTCGAGGACAACAATGAAGCCAGCTTGCCGTCGCCGGGCGACATCGCTGAGTCGGGCGGCGCGGGTCGGGTTCATGCTCGCACTACTCGGCGCCGGTGCGTGCGACCGCCGGTGAGCGCCAGTGCGTACAGTGTTGTACTCGTCGCGGCTGAGACGATGCAGTAGAAGCAAAACGCAGCGAGCGCGACCGCCTGTAGGTAGAGGAAGTAGAGCGTCCCGAAGATGCCGAGCGTCGTGAGGCCAATGAGGAGCTGGCCACGGACTGGGAGGCGTGGATGGAAGAGCACGAGAAGGACGAGGCCGTAGAACCCGACGCCGAGCAGCGCGACTGGCACAGGTCCGATCGTCGCGTACTGGCTTGCCAGCACGGCGTCGCAACCGGTGACGAGGTGGCACGTCACCGTACCGCCGAGGTAGTGCTTTGCGGTGAGGTACGTCGCGTCGGCGAGTCCGACGAGCGCGATGAGGCGCGCGATGGTCCAGAGCATTATTCTGCTCCTTGGAGCTCCGCCTCAATGAGTGTGCGCCAGTTCTCTGGCGCACCAGGGTTCTTTACCCGTTTTCCGTTCACGATGAAGGTCGGCGTTGCGTCGATCTGTGCTCGTTGGCCGCTTCGTACGTCCGCGTCCACCTGCGCTGCCACTGCCTCGCTCGCGAAGTCCGTGGCGAATTGGTCGGCGCTGAGTCCGAGTTGGGCGGCGTAGGCGCGGAGGTTGGCCTGAATGTCTGTACTCGCTTGCCACGCAGCTTGCTCCTCGTATAAGAGCGCTGCCATCTCCCAGAACTTCCCTTGTTTGCCCGCCGCCTCCGTCGCGCGCGCCGCAGGCTCGGCATTGTCATGGATGGATTTCAGCGGGAATTGGCGGTAGACGAGGCGGACTCGGTCAGGGAACTCGGCCTGCACCTGCTTCACGGCCGGTGCGGCGTACCGACATGCCGAGCACTGGAAATCTGCATACTCAATGATTGTGACTTTCGCGTCACTCGGACCAAGTACCCATTCGTCGTCGCTAACTACGGCGACCTCTTCCGGTACTGTAGTAGCGCGGTTTTGCTGCTGGGCGTCGTACGCGACAATGCCGACGATTAACGCGAGGGTTCCGAAGATGCCGAGCACCCAGGCCCATGTACTGCTCATGGTGTGATCTCCTTTGCGTCCCCTACCCTACCTACTCGTCCGAGCTCAGACAAGGTTACGCTCGCGCGTATCGGGCCGTGAGCGTCGCTTCCGCTAGGATGTGGCCGGCGAGCGCGGCCGCGAGCTGCGGACGCGTTGATTCCGGTGGAAGCTTGAGCTCGACGTCTACGGCGTAGGCGTGGAAGATGTACCGGTGTTCGCCGTGGGGCGGGCACGGTCCTTGGTAGCCGATCGTGCGCCCGCTGCCCGTTCCTTCGATCGCTTCTGAGGGTAGTCGTCCTGCTTCGAGGCGTGTCGTGGTGGCGGGAATATTCCACGCCAGCCAGTGAGTCCAGAGGCCGCCCGGCGCATCGGGATCGTCGACGATGAGCGCAAGGCTGATCGTTCCCTCGGGGACGTCGTGAAATTCAAGCGGCGGGCTGAGGTTCTCGCCGTCACAGGTGTACGCTTGCGGGATGGACGCGTTGTCGGTGAACGCAGGGCTGGTGAGGTGCATCGGACTCCTTTCACTCCTGCTCTTACCTACTGGTAGCGTACCAAAAGGAGCCTGCCAGCGTAGCGACAGGCTCCGAGCGTGCGGTACGGTCCTTAGTTCTTGAGCGTTGCGTCGATCACTTCCTTCGCACCTTCAATCGAGGTGACGAGAACGTCCTTCACAGATTCGACGGTCGTCTCGCTCACTTCGCCGGCGCCCTCGAGTGCTCCGGTCACTGCGGCTTTCGTGACGCCAGCGACATCGCCGCCGACTTCGCGAGTCGCGTCGATCGAGGCCCGGACGACGGTGACGGCAGCCTGCACTGCGTCCTGGCCGGTATCTCCGGCGCTCTTCACGGTCGTGGACGCCAGGGTGACAGATGCGCCGGCGATGTCGCCGCCGACCTGCGCGACGCCTTTGATGACGCCGGTTGCAACACCCTTGATACCGGCGAGCGTGTCGACGCCGGTCTCAGTAATACCTTCGACGGCACCGCGGGTTACGTTCGTGACCACTTCTACGGTCGTGCCGGCGATGTCGCCCGCGCCCTGGAGGCTCGTCGTTACGGCGTTCGCAGCTGCGGATGCCGTCGTCCCGACAATGTCTCCGGCGCCGCTCACGACGCCCTTTACGGCCTGCTTCGTCGACTCGACGAGGTTCCCGATGAGGTTATCCATCTTACCCTCCTTATCCCTACTGCTCGTACTAGTATACTGGTTTTTGGTCTGCATGAGGTGTGGACAGTGGTCACTTCCGTGATTTCCGGTAGCCAGCGGCTTGGGCTTCTGCTTCAGCGGCGAAGCACTGCTCCGGCTTCGTCTTCGCGTAGTACTCGCCGTCCGGGAGATGGTAGATTTGGCTCTGGGCGTTGCCTTTGATCGGTCGGTCAGCCGGGCAGTCGTACGCCACCGACTGCGGAATGAGCGATGGCGCAGTTCGCTGCTCCGTCGTGCCGCACGCGTTCCACAGCCCACGTCCCGCCGCTCTAGCGTCTGCGGCTGCCAGGCGAAACGTGTCCGCGTAGGCGATGTTGGGCGGAATGGTGAGCGTCGAGGCGTACCCGTCCCGCACGAGCGCGTCGTTCACGAACGAATCGCCGACCCAGACGTAGCGCAAGAGTCGGCCGTACTTGTCACGGTCCTCGACGTCGGCGACGAGGCGGACGGTTCGCCCTTCGACAAGCGTTCGGTTCCGTTCCTTCGCTTCGGTGCCGAAGCACTCCGGCGTTCCGTAGGTCTCCGGTGTATCGACGCCGATGTACCGGACGCGCTCGCCCGTTTCGAGCGTAATCGTGTCACCGTCAACGACAGATGCAACGCGGACGCCATCGTTGGCTGCTGGCGACTCATCGGTGAGCGGAGTTGGTGGGGCGGTGAAGGTGCGGAACGAGGGCGTGAGCAGGCGCCGTGCCGGCTCAGTTGTCTGGGCGCTGGCCGTCGTTTCCGGTGTCGCGGATTTGATCTCCGTACTCGTATTCTCTTGCTCTGTTACAGCTATTGGTTCCGACGTTGTTGTTGGCTTGGGTGGGGTTGGATCGGCTGATCGTTCCGTTGGGTGCACGGCTTCAGCGTCTTGCGCTAGCCAGCTCGGTGACGGCGCACACCTGCCTAGTGTCGCGAGGCTAAGGAGGACGACGAAGAAGGTGAGCTGGGCAGTGGTCGGTCGCATCGCTCCAGCATACCGAACACGGCGCCGCCGATTGGCGACGCCGTGCAGTGCTCGTCTACCGTTGTTACGCGGTGAGGAACTTGTCGATATGTGCGGTGAGTTCGCTCTTGTCGATGAGCCCGACTGACTGGCCGACCGGCCGTCCGTCCTTGAAGTACATAATGGTCGGAATGCTCATGACGCCGTACTGCTGCGCGAGCGCGCCCTCTTCGTCGACGTTGAGCTTGTAGAGCGAGGCTCGGCCGGCGTACTCGCCGGCGACCTCTTCGTACGTCGGCTCCATCGCCCGGCAGGGTCCGCACCACTCGGCCCAGAAGTCGACGACGACTGGTTGCGTCTTCGATCCTTCAAGCACCTTTGCCTGGAAGTCTGCGCCCTTTAGATGCATTTTCGCTGCCATGCGAGTCCTTTCTGTCTGCTACTTGCTGTTTGTACCGAACCGAGTCTACCAGGTTACGAGCACTTCGAGTACCCGCAGCTCGGGCAGTCCATGCACCCTTCGCGGAGCATGAGCGTCCCACCGCAGCTCGGGCAGGCCGGCGCGTGGCCCAGGTCGGCGAGCGAGGTCTTTACTGCGGTTGCGGTCGCTGTGGCCGTCGCTGCGCCCCCGGCTCGGACGGGGGCGCCCACTGGCATTTCGGAGCCTGGCGCGCCCGCGAGCGCGTCTGGCGCAGCGACCGGTTGCTGGCCTTCGTCGAACTTCAGGTCAAGCGTGCCTTGGTTGCGCTGGATGTGCCGCCCGAGCGTCTGGGCGATCGCATCCGGTACCGAGAGCACCATGCCGTGCTCGGTCCACATCGGGCTCGGGCCACGGATCCCCTTGAGCTCGTCAATGACCTCGTCGATCTTTACGCCGGCGCGCAGTGCGAGCGATGCCAGGCGCGAGATAGCTTCGGTTTTCGCCGCGAAGAACCCGCCGGTCTTCCCGAGCGTGATGAAGAGCTCGAATGGCTGCCCTTGCTCGTCGTCGTTGACCGTGAGGTACATCGTTCCGTACGCGGTTGGTACCTTGTATGTCGTACCCCGCATCACCTCTGGCCGTTTGCGCGGCGTAATGCCGACGGTCGTCGCCAGCGCCGCAGCTGGCGCAGTTGCCCCCTGCTTGGCGAGCGCGGCCGAATCGTTGTTTTCCTTGGCCTTATGGTCGAGGACTTGGACGTCGCGCGACCCGTCGCGGTACACCGTCCCACCCTTACAGTTCAGTGTGTGCATGAGCTTGTACAAGTCACCGACCTGCTCACGGGTGTACTCGTTCGGCACGTTACACGTCTTCGAAATTGCGGAGTCGACCCAGCGCTGGATCGCCGCCTGGACGCGGATGTGCTCGTCGGGGCTCAAGTCCATCGCCGTGACGAAGTAGTCCGGCTTCTCGCGACCAGGATTGGCCGCCTGCCAGGCCTCGTATACTGCGACCTTCTCCTCGTGGACGCCGAGTCGGCTCTTCCGCTGGTAGGTCCAGTAGTAGAACGGCTCAATGCCGGTTGAGGTGCCAACCATTGTTCCGATGGTGCCGTTCGGCGCCTGCGTGAGCAGGGTGACGTTGCGGAGCCCCTTCTCGCGTACCCACTCGCGGACTTCCTTCGGCATGCCCTTCATGTACCCGCTCTTTAAGAGCTTCGACGCGTTGAAGCGCGGGAAGACGCCCTTCTCCTCGGCGATGTCTGAGCTCATCCGGTACGTCTCGGTCGCGATGAACTCGTAGAGTTTATCGATGAACTGGTTCCCCTCTTCGCTCCCGTACCGAATGCCGAGCTTCACCATCATCTCGGCGATGCCCATCGTGTTGAGGCCGACACGCCGCTCGCTGAACTGCTGCTCTTCGTTCTCTTTGAAGAAGTACGGCGTCGCATCGATGACGTTGTCGAGGAATCGGACCGCGGTGTGGATCGTCTCCTTGAGCGACTCCCACTCGACGCCCTCGAGCGCTTCGGCCGGCGTGTGCGCGGCATTCGCGGTGTACGACGGCCGCACGAACTTTGCGAGGTTGATCGCCCCGAGGTTGCAGACTGCCCAGCCTGGCAGCGGCTGCTCGCCGCACGGGTTCGTCGAGATGAGTGGCGCGTAGTAGTGGGAGTTCGAGAAGTAGTTCGAGCGGTCAACGAAGAAGAGGCCTGGTTCAGCGCTCGCCCACGCCGAGTCAATGATCTTGTCCCAGAGCGCGCGCGCCTTCACGGTCTTGTACGTCTTGACCGGCTTTCCCGCTGCTTGCCAGCCGGCGAGGTCGCCGTTCCACATCGTGTCGTAGTCCGGGTCCGTCCGGTCGGGGAAGACGAAGTCCCAGTCCGCGTCCTCGTCGACGGCTTTCATGAAGTCGTCGGTGACGCCGACCGAGATGTTTGCGTTCGTGATCTTGCCCATCTCGGTCTTCGAGCTAATAAACTCCTCGATGTCCGGGTGCCAGACGTTCAAGATAAGCATGAGCGCGCCGCGGCGGCTGCCACCCTGCTCGATGAGGCCGGTGACGAAGCTGTAGAGCGAGCCCCAGCTCACCGAGCCTGAGCTCCGGCCGTTCACGCCCTTCACGTAGTCGTAACGTGGGCGGAGCGTCGAGAGGTTCATGCCGACGCCGCCGCCCCGGCTCATGATCTCGGCCATGCGGTTCAAGGTTTCGATGATACCGCCACGCGAGTCGTCGGGCGAAGGGATGACGTAGCAGTTGTAGTACGTCAGCGCCTGGTCGGAGCCGGCGCCGGTCAGGATGCGACCGGCCGGGACGAACTTCCAGTCCTCGAGCGCGGCGCGGAACTTCTTCTCCCACTTCGTCCGGAGCGCGGCGGTCTTCTCGACAGCGGCGATACCGCGGGCGACGCGCGACTGCATCTCGGCCGGGTCAGTCTCGATCGGCTTGTCGACGTGTTCGATCGCGCGGGTCACTTCACTGCCGTCGACGCGGAGCTTCACGGTGACCTGCTTCGCCTCAATCTTTGTGACGACCCCGATCTCGCGCTGGCCGGTCTCGAGGTCGGTGTTGACGACGACGGTGTTGTCGACGGCGAGCGTCTCCTTCTTTCCGTCCTTCACTGCGTACCGGTCGAGAAAGATCTTATACCCGATCTCCGACAGTGCGTTCACGGTCGCGGTTTTCGGGTCGTAGGTTGTCGTGGCCGTGTTCGGCATACAGCCTCCTTAAGTGGGTGGTGTGTTTCCGGATGCGTAGGTAGCGGACTAGCTTCCGGTCATCCAGCCCCGCCTGCCCCGGTTTCGGTCGGTACCTCTTCCTCGCTCAGGATCTTCCCGAGCTCCGTCTCGAACGCCTCGAGATCCTCGAACGAGCGGTAGACGGAGGCGAAGCGGAGGTACGCGACGGGGTCGAGGGTCCGGAGGTGCGTGCAGACGTGCTGGCCGATTGTCGCGCTCGAGACTTCCTGCTTGTGTGTCGCGTGGAGCTCGCGTTCGATCGCGTCGGCAATCCGCTCGGCGTTCGCCATGACCGCCGGCCGCTTCTCTCCGGCCTGCTGGATGCCGTGCAGGAGCTTCTCGCGTGAGAACGGTTCGGTCCGGTTATCGCGCTTCCGGACAGCCAAGCTAGCGGCTTCGATCCGTTCAAACGTCGTGAAGCGGACCTGGCAGGTCAGGCATTCGCGACGGCGACGAACGGCTTGCGCGTCATCCCGCGAGTCGATGACCTTGGTTTCGCCGGTTTTACACTCAGGACAAACCACGCGTCCCTCCTACGCTTATGTCGTGTCAGAGTGGCGGAAAAACACAACATATTGTGGTAGCTCACTCAAACTAACCACCACATGTTGTGGTCACAAGTCGTCCCGCTGTGGACAATCAGCGGTTCTCGGGGACGTGGAGCGTGATGTGTGCGAACGGCTCGTTGGCGGACGCGTGCGCAGTCTCGTCACCGTACTCGTCGCGTTCGTCGTATGTGCGGAGTTCGACGGCGATTTCTTGCGGTCGTCGGATAGTCGCTGCGCGGTCGATGAGTGCTTGCGTTTCCTGCTTTGTCGCATGGAGGAGGTCGGTGATCTCTGCCGGTCCGATGTCGTACGGTTCGTTGTTGCTCACGGTGATTCGCGCGATGAACGCCTCGTCGTCCGGTGTCCGTGGCGATTTAACGATGCTCGTAAAGATGTCGTCGAGACTCTGTTCGAGCTCGCTCAGTGATCGTACGGTAAACCCAAGGTGAAGCGGCGGTTGCTGCTCCGCTAGGTATCGTTCGGCTCCTTCGAAATTAAAGCGCATGGATCCTCCTACTCTCTGAGCGGCCGGTAGAGCCGGACGCGACCGAGCTCCTCGCCACCTTTTGCGGTACGGCCGATGAGCCAGAACTCATACCAGTGGGCATCGTCTCGCTGGTACGCGACGTCGAACGCGTCGATCTGGCGTTCGAGCCACAGGATCGCTTCGTCGCTTGCGAGGAAGTCGCTCGGCGGATCATCGATGCCGGTGCCGTTCACGTCCAGGTCGGTGTGGCGGGTCGGCAGGAGTTCGCCGTACGCAAGGAGCGCAGCGCTGCCACCGAAGTGGTTGAGCGCTTGGCGGTACGCCGCCCAGACGTCGCGGTCGTGAATGGGGAGCTCAACGAGCGTTTGGGCGGTCGGCGCTTTGTCGCTGTAGACACCAGACATACGTAGAGCCTACCACGAAAGAACGCGACCGTGGCCGCGTTCTTGGGGGTTACTTCAGCTTTCTTCGGATGAAGGCTGGCACCTTCTCGATTTCGTCGTCGTCTTCCACCTCGGGGACTGGCGGCTCTTGGTACTGCTGCTGCGGCACCTGTTCTTCCGGTTGGTACTGCGGGTGGTACGTCGGCTGCTGCGGCTGCGGCGCGTGCTGTGGCGTTCGCTGCGGGTAGCCCCAGCCACGGCCTGTGAGGGCACCAAGGCGCGGGGTGGCCGGCTGGCTCATCGGCTGCGTCTGCTGGGCGGCCTGCTGTTTCTCGCCGCGTGGTAGGCGTTCGTCGAAACCGGTCGCGATCACGGTAATCTTCACCTCGCCTGCCATTGCCTCGTCGATGATCGAGCCGAAGATGATGTTCGCGTCTGGATCAGCGGCTTCGGTAATCGTCTTCGCCGCTTCGTCGATCTCGTACATGCCGAGGTCAGGGCCACCAGTAATGTTGAAGAGAATACCGCGGGCGCCTTCGATCGAGAGCTCGAGGAGCGGTGAGTCGATGGCGGCGCGGGCGGCTTCGACGGCGCGGTTGTCGCCCGTGCCGTAGCCAATGCCCATGAGCGCGCTGCCGGCGTCCTGCATGATCGTGCGGACGTCTGCGAAGTCGACGTTGATGATCCCGTGCAAGGTAATGAGGTCCGAGATGCCCTGGACACCCTGGCGTAATACGTCGTCGACGATGCCGAACGCGTCCATGAGCGAGGTTTTCTTGTCGACAATCTGGAGCAAACGGTCGTTCGGGATGACGATCAAGGTGTCGACCTTGTCCTTCAGCTCCTGGATGCCGAGTTCGGCAACCTTACGCCGGCGGGCACCTTCGAAGGTGAATGGCTTCGTGATGACGCCGACGGTGAGCGCGCCGAGTTCCTTTGCGATCTGCGCGACCAGCGGTGCGGCACCTGTGCCGGTGCCACCGCCCATGCCGCAGGTGACGAAGACCATGTCAGCCCCTTTGAGGACCTCGTAGATCTCGTCCTTGTTCTCCTCGGCGGATTTCCGGCCAACTTCAACATCGGCTCCGGCGCCTAAGCCGCCGGTCGTCTCTTTGCCGATCTGCACCTTGATCGGCGCCTTGCTATCTAAGAGGGCCTGCGAGTCCGTATTGACCGCGATGAACTCGATGCCTTTGACCTTCGCGTCAATCATGCGATTGACGGCGTTCCCTCCACCACCTCCGCACCCCGCGACCTTGATGATGGCGAACGACTCGATTTCGCTGCGCTGGCTCATATCGAGTGCTCTCCTTGCACTTTATGGAAGTAGTTGTTTGAAGAAATCGCGGGCCTTCCCGACAACCCCCTCCATATTGTCCAAGGAAAACGGTTTTTGGCCTGGTTCGCGATGCGGTCGACCGCTCAGCCCCCAGAGCGCTAAACCCACGCAGGTAGCGTAGGCAGGGTCATCCAGCTTGTCAACGCTTCCCATAAACTCGGTATGTGGACGACCGAGCTTCGCCGGCAAGTGCAGGTTCTGCTTCGCGAGCTCGACGAGGCCGTCCAGGCGTGAGCCGCCGCCCGTGAAGACGACGCCGGCCGGCAACGTTCCGTCCTTGCCGATCTTCCGGAACTCGTCGTTCACGATCATGAAGAGCTCGGCGAGTCGCGCCTCGATGATCTCGGCGATGTACTTCCGCTTCGGGCGTTCGAGCTCGGTGGGGTCGATGACCGTGAGGTCGATCGTGTCGATATCACGGATGTCACCGACGAGTGCGGTGCCGTACCGTACCTTGATCGCCTCAGCCAGGTCGATCGAGGTCTTTAGTCCGATCGCGATGTCGTTCGTGATGTGCATGCTCCCGACCGGGAGGACCGCTGCGTGGATGAGGTCGTTCTCCTCGTACACGGCGAGCTCGGTCGTGCCGGCGCCGATGTCGATGAGCGCGACGCCGCTCTCCTTCTGTCGCTTCGTCAGGATGAGCTCTGCTGTCGCGAGGGGCGAGAAGATCATCTCGTCGATCGCGAGGCCAGCTTGGCCGACGGCCCGCACGAGGTTCTTCGCTGCCGGTGATGGGCAGCTCACGACGTGTGCGTCGACCTCGAGCCGGATGCCGGTCATGCCCACCGGGTCGACGATGTTCGCTTCCGCGTCGACCGTGAACCCCTTCGGGAGGATGTGGATGATCTCCCGGTTTGCTGGCATGGCGATTGCCCGCGCAGCTTCGAGGACGCGATCGACATCCTGCTGGGTAATCTCGCCGTCAGGGCGTGACACCGCAATGACGCCCTTCGACTGCGTCGTCTCGACCTGGCTGCCAGACAGGCCGACAATCGCGCTCTGGAGCGGGGTCTGTGCCTGGCGCTCGGCGTCCTCAAGGACAGCAGAGATCGCCGAGACGGTTTCCTCGACGTCAACGACCTGCCCGCGCCGGAGACCGCTGTTCGGCACCTTGGTCATTGCGAGAATTTCGACGCCGCCCTCGGCGAAGTGGCCGACCGTTGCCGCGATCTTTGTGGTGCCGATGTCGAGGCCAAGGACTACGTTTCGTTGCGCCATGGACTTCACTCCTCCTGCGCGGCTGACCGCATGTCGG
The DNA here is from genome assembly GCA_050944875.1 of Patescibacteria group bacterium. Taxonomy (GTDB): domain Bacteria; phylum Patescibacteriota; class UBA1384; order JACPKC01; family JACPKC01; genus JBMNRW01. The sequence goes on from JBMNRW010000001.1 coordinate 18,565, forward strand.
TGGGCGTCTATCGGGGTCAGTATAGCCGTGGGCCTTCCCAGGAGGCAAGCGATTCGGTCGACTGCGGCTCGACGTGTGGAAAACAGACTACTTGCCCAACGGGGGTGCACGGTATACTGACGACAGTACCAGGAAGCATGGGAGGTGCATTATGGACGATGCACTCGATCAGACGCCGGTTGAAGGCGAAGAGGAAGACGTCCAGGGCGACGATCTCGGTGGCGCTGTCGCCGATGACCAGGACCTTGCGGACGGCAATGACGCCGTAGCGAACGGCATGGGCGCTGGCAGCGACGATGTCGCGGGTGATGTCAATGATGACGCTATGGGCGACGACCTCGCCGCTGGCGACGAGGAAGAGGAAGACGAGCAGCTCTAAGGAGCAGTCTCGTAACGAAGAGCGGGTGGTTCGCCACCCGCTCTTCGTTTGTGCCAGGCAAACCATAGAACCCTGAAACGGAAGAAGGTCCCGTCGGACCCTCTCCCCCTTCTGTACGGATCAGCTCCGGGTTACAGGCCGTTCAGGTCGATCCGTACTGTGCCGTCAATAATGTCGCCGACATCCTGCTCTTCGCCGCGGATGTCGTTGTTCCCTGCGTTGATGTCGCGTCGGATGCGGGTGCGCTGTCGGGACGACTGCTCCGTGTCGACGCTGGTTTCGTGGTCAATTTCAACTACGGACTCATTGCGCGAGCCGTCGAGCGATCCGCGGTTCGTCACGTCGACAGAGATAGCTGTGGCGGCTGGCGGCGTTGCGACGGTGTCGCCGTTCACGACAATGGTGCTCGTCGGTTCGCCAGCTGCGCCGGGTTGCTCAACGGAAATGCTCACCGAGATTTGCTCTGTGGAACGTTCTACCTTCGTGCCGTCGGGTTGCTGCGTTGCTTCGCTCTCGGATTCCGCAGAGCTCTTGTCCGTCACGGACGGCGCGACGCTGTCGTTCCTAGTTTCGATGCTTTCACCGGTTTCGGTTACGACTAAAGTCCCAGAGCTTTCGAGCTCCTGGGTGAGGGTGAGATCTGCGACCGCAGCTCGTCCGCCGAGTACCGCGCTCGCGACGAGCAGTGCGCCGCCGCCGAGGTACCCGATTCGTTTGAGTGCGATGGCAGGCTTCGTCTGTTCCATACCTGCCTCCTTACGTTACTTCCATTGACTCGCCAAAGCGAAGCGTTGTCAAGGTGAGGTGTGGACAGATCGATTCAGATGGAATGTCGGACTGAGTAGAGAATGTCGACTTCGATTAAGGTTCTATCGGACGGATAAGCGCAGCGTACTGTCCTGCTACGTAGTGACTATTCACAAATATCGGACAGATTGTCCCCGAGTAACCGAGTGCTAGTGCATCTTGTGACGGAATAGGTATAAACGGTTTCCAGTTGCTAAGTTGGTGTTGTTCGTAGTCGTCTTGGCTTACTCGACCCACAAAAGCAAAACGTTCAGCCGTTTGATGGTTGTGGTGAAGGTTATCAGCAGCGAGTGCTGTAATTTTCTCTACCCATTCTCCAACGCTGTCTAAAGCACTGCCGTTGCTAATTTCTATTGATAGGCAATTTGTGAGTGCTTGGTTAATGCAGGCATAGTCTGCGACAATGACTCGAGTAAGCTGTAGCCGTGCTGAGACTCGGATGAGTGTTTCATCACTTCGCAGAGCGATAAACGAGCAGTCGTTATCGGGGCAGTGGGTATTGTGAAAATCAAGGACGATATCAAAGTTTTTGCCAATCTCTTTGAGTTCATGCGCTCTTCGTTGTTCATAGGTCCCAGATGGGTTTCCCCGGGAAGATTCGATTTACGTCTTCTTCGATGTAGCGAACGTTGCTCTGTACGGCTCTTGGGTTGCCAAGAAGGGCGGTTACTCCAGGGCAGGGGTGATTGATGAGGTGTTGGACGAGCTTAATACCAAGTGGTTCGTTGCTGTGTAGGCCACCGACAACGAGAATGCGTTTCATCGCCAGCTCCCCTCGTCGTCGTGGTCGTGGCCGAGGAGGTGGCGTAGGCCATGTCGGGCGAGACCAACGAGCTCGTCCTCGAGCGTGTCGCCGAAGCGGCCGACTTGGCGTGTGGCTTGGTCGAGCGAAATGACGATGACGCCGAGCTCGCGCGGTACGCCGGGGAGTTCTGGGAAGACCGCGCCACGGTCGGTGTCGAACGTGGTTGGCAGCGACAGGACGTCCGTGGTCTTGTCGACGCCCCGATGCTCGCGGTTCAGTCGCTGCATCTCGCTGTCATCAGTGATGAGGAGCTCGATGGCGACGTGCCGGATGCTGGGCTCATGAGTTGAGAGTTCGGCTTCCAGGGCATGACGCAACACGTCGCCCGAAACGGGCGACGGTTGCTGTTCGATCAGACGGATAGTCAGCATGTGCGCTACGCGCCGAGTGCGCGTCGGACCGCTGCTGAGACGCGGGTGCCGTCGGCGCGGCCGCCGAGCGTCGGCATGAGCGCGCCCATGACCTTCCCCATGTCAGCCAGGCCGGTCGCTCCGCTCTTCGCCACGGCGTCGCGGACGAGTTGGTCGAGCTCATCGTCGGCGAGCTGTGCGGGGAGGTAGCGTTCGAGCACGGCGATCTCCGCCTGCTCTTTGTCGGCGAGCTCAGCCCGGCCGGCGTCGCGGTACTGCGTTTCCGCCTCGCGGCGCTGCTTTACCTCTCGCTGGAGTACGGTAATGACGTCGTCGTCACTGAGGTCGCGGCCGATCTCGATCCGCTTGTTCGTGAGGGCGGTTCGCGCCATGCGGAGGGTCGAGAGCTCGATCGCGTCCCCGCTCTTCATGGCGGCCTTCATGTCGTCGGTCAATCGGTCGATAAGCGTCATGGACGCCTCCCCTATTCCCTGCCTGCGTTCGTTAGTACCCGCGTCGGGCACGCTTCCGCGCTGCTTTGCGGATAGCGGCCTTGCGGCGAATGGTCCGTGAAACGTCCTTGTCTCGGAAGCGGCGCTTCTTCACCTCGGAGAGGATGCGGCTCTGCTGCACCTCGCGGAAGAAGCGGCGGAGCACTACCTCAAAACCCGCTCGGCGATTGCCGGAGCGGTCTCCTCGGTAGTCCCCACGTTGTGCGCGTGCGTCTTGGAACTCTGCCATCTCGATCATCACCTCGCCTTCCGAGTGGCGTCAGGAATTTGTAGTGGCACTATACCATGCCGCCCAGGCGCTGTCCACCGAGCAAATGGAGGTGGAGGTGGCTAACTTCCTGCCCGCCGTCCGCCCGGGTATTAAAGATGAGCCGGTACCCGTTCTCGGCGATGCCGAGCGACTCTGCGAGTGTCTTCGCGACGAGGTGGAGGTGGCCGACGAGCTGAGTGTCGCCCTCCCCCATTTCCGCGATGCTCGCAAGGTGGGTCTTCGGCACAATGAGGACATGGGCCGGTGCTTTGGGGTGGATGTCGTCGAACGCGACACACTGGTCGTCCTCGTGGCGGAACGCCGTGTTCAGTTCGCCGCGGCTAATCTTGCAGAAGAGACAGTCATCCATAGCGTGCTCCTTTTAGCTCGAGCCTACTCCCCTTTCGGGTAAAGGAAAACCGGCCATGGTGGCCGGTCCGGTCTTACTGGTCGCGCTTGTCGGCCCGGAACATCAGTCCCGAAACCAATGCGACGAATCCTAGGAACCCGCCGACGATCGCGAGTGTCGTCTGCGCTTCATCCATTCGATCTACCTCCCTTCCTCGGTATTCTCGTGAATCGAACAGGTGTTTATACTCCTGGTAATTGGAAAAGTCAATGAAGGCAGGAGTGCAGGATGATTACCTACGACGACTTCGCGAAGCTTGAGATACAAATAGGGACGATTACCGCGGCTGAGAAAGTGGAGGGCGCCGACAAGCTTCTGAAGCTTACCGTTGATTTCGGCAGCGAGACGCGCCAGATCGTGTCTGGCATCGCCAAGTGGTATGCGCCGGAAGCACTCGTCGGGACGCAGTCGCCGTTCCTCATTAATCTCGAGCCACGGACGATCCGGGGTATCGAGAGCCAGGGGATGATCCTGGCAACAGGCCTCGATGACCGGGCGGTGCTCCTCCGCCCCACTGAACCGGTGCCGAGCGGCGCGGAAGTCCGCTAGACGTGAAGAAGACCTGGCACGAGCCAGGTCTTCTAAGTTGTGACTACTCCGCGTAGAGGAAGTTGGTTGCCCACTCCTCGATCGCGGGGCGGTCGGCGAACGGCCGGAAGCCGAGGCTGCCTCGACCGCGGAGTTCGATCCGCTGCCGACCGCCGTTCGTAAGAACTACGTACGGCTCACAGAAGCAGAATTTGAGTATCCAAGCCGTGATCACCTCGGCGAGCTCCTCGTCCAGCGCCGCCGGCATGGGGCCGTACACACCATCATTTTTCTGTAGTGGCATGAGCTCGGCCGGATCGGACCAGTAGTTCGAGGAGTAATAGGAGATTGGTGACAACTTTTGCTCTGCCATGAGTCGAGCGAAGTCGATGATCGCCGGCTCAAATCGCTCCTGACTCCACGACGCGCCGATCAGTACGTGGGCGAAATCGTGCACGAGGGCGTGGAGCAGGATGAGCTTCGTCACTTCCTGACTCGCGAACTCTTCAGGTAGTCGGTTGAGTGCCACCGTGTACCCGGTGCTTGGTGCCCAGAAGAAGCTGCCGGGGATGATATGGGTTAGCCCGAGCGTTTGGTCCGGGTATATGGTCAGCCCGATTTGGGCATTCTTGCTGTCTCGGTGCAGGTACACCGTCCTGCCGCCTTGGACAGCATGGAGTACCGGAAGAATGCGCCTCTGCGCCGGTTCAGGAAAGGCAGCAAGCGCCTGCCAGTACCGGTCAAGTTCGAACTGTCCAGCGAGCTCCTCTGCGCCACTGAGCTGCACATGTTCTGCGCCCTGCGGCCCCTTCGCGAACTGCTGGAAGCGGGCGACCTTGCGCATGAGCTCGGCCTTCTCGCGTTCCAGCCAGTCGCGCATCGGCGCCAGGTCGAAGCGTTTATCGAGCGTTGTTATTGTCAAGGAACCACGTCCCTTCTCAGGTTGTTTCACCGTTTCGCAACGTGCGAGCGATGAACGCGAGAGTATGCCGGATTACTTCCGATCAGTCAACTACTCTGCCTGTGGTTGTTGGATGTGTATTGGTCTCGGTCACTCGGAAGATGAGTGCGCCGACGAAGAGGATTGTCCCCGTGACAATGAACGCGGTGCGGAGGTCGTAGTCGCCAACCGTCGCGAGGAGTGGACGCATGACCGCCGCATAGACGCTCACGAAGAGTGCGATGATCGAGAGCGTCGTTGCGCGGTTTTCGCTCGGGATGTGCCGGTTCATGTAGTCGGCGAAGACGGGATCCCGCCGGTTACCGGCGGCATCGTTCAGAATGAAGACGAGAATCGCGAGTCCTGGCGTAGCGGTGAACGCCAAGCCGATCCATGCCAGCGCCGGGAGCATGGTCACGACGAGCGTCGTTCTCATGACACCGAACCGCTGGTCGAGTTTATGGGCGACGAGCTTTGCCGCCAGCGCTGCCAGTGTTGCGACCGCGACGGCAGTACCGAGCCAGCTCGACGGGGTATTGAGCGACTGGAAGTACGGTGGCGCGAGGCGGTACAGGAGAACGGAGAACGGCATGGTGAACGCGGAGAGAAGGACAAGGCGGCGGAGCGCACCGTTGTTCCGGAGGAGACGGAAGCCTTCAGTGAAGTTCCGCACAGCCCGTTCGAGTCCAGGGAGCTGTCGTCTCGAGATGCGCTGCGGTGATTCCTTGACCGTCGAGAGGATGACGAGGGCGATGACTTGTGCACCAGCGGTGAGGAGGAAGAGTTGGTAGTACTCGTCAAGGCTCTGATTGCTCGCGAGTATGCCAGCGACGAGGCTTGCGATCGCGGTGCCGACGAGCGGCCACGCGCCGTACATACCCATAATCCGCTGCATGTCACCCGTGCGCCCAGCCTACTTGAGGTCGTCGTAGATGAGCGCCTGGTCGGAGCCGGAGCTGAAGGCGAGGCCAAGTCCAATGAGGGCGTGGGCGACAGCGAACTCAATAAAGCTCGAGCCGAGGAGCCATGGGATCCAGCTGAGAAGAATCACGACATTGCCAAGAATGAGGCTCGTTTTCCGGCCGAGGATGTCGCCGATGATCCCGGTCGGGACTTCGAAGATGATCGCGCTCACCAGGAGGATGGATTCGAGCCAGAGAACGTCGGCGAGCGAGAAGCCGAGCGCCTGGAAGAAGAGCGGCTGGATCGCGATGCCGAAGTACAGGAACATGAACAACCGCGAGAGCGTCAGTCTGCGGATTGCCGAAGTCACTACTTCCCTCCTCTGCGTAGGTCCAGTATGGCCGATATCAGCCGAACGCGGAATTGCGCCTACCGCTGTGCGCGGAGGTACTCGCGCCAGTTGTCTTTGAGCCAACGCTTCTCGAATTTCAGTACGTCACCGAGGCCGCGCTGCCGGAGCTCACGGTCGACCACTCCCCCTTTGTGTGGGTGGCTGTAGAGTTGGGGATTCGGTCCGCCGAAGCCGTGCGCGTAGTGGACGAGCTCGTGGGCGATGACGCCGCGGACGACATCATCGGGAATCGCAGGGTCTTTGAAGTACCCGGTCATCGTAATAATCGACCGGCGCTGCGTGGAGCCGTCTGGGTGTTTGACGGCCTTGCGCCCCCACTTAATTGAACCAAGTCGGGTGGCTGCTCGGCGGCCGAACTTGATCCTCACGTCGTTCGGCTGCGGCACGTCAGAAAAATGCCGGTACCAGAGCTGAGCCAGCGTTTCCTCGAGCCACGCGTTGTCTCGCTCCTCCTGCATCGGAGAGAGTGTAACACAGGAGGAAATTCCCCTGCGTTTTTCTTCTCATCTGCGGAAAAATAAAAAAGAACCCCGCATGCGTAGTGCGGGGTTAAAGAAGGACGGCGCCAGCGCAGCTTAGCCGAGCGACGCGATGAGACGCTCCTCCAGTGCGTGCTCGATCGGTGCGCCATGCAGGTGGTCGTGCTCGACTTCGGTAAGTTCGCCGTTGCGGTATCGGAATACGGCGGCGAACTTACATCGCTCAACAGGGATGTTAATGGCTTCGGCGATATCGAGCGTGCTCCACCCGAGGCGTGGACCGACGACCGCGAAGGGCGTCATCCCGATGGTGAACACCACCACCGCTAGCTCGTAGCCAGCTTTGGCGCGGATGAGCGAGAGCAGGTCAGTGAGGTTACCCTCGTGAGCCTTGTTCGCGACAATAATCTGCATCTATCCGTGCCTCCATTCTGTAAAGTGGAAATATACTATACGATTAACATGAATTAATCAATATTTGGTTCATACTGTATTACACGAGTATAAGTGAACTTGTCATGTTCTTGGATCGATGTAATAGGTTGTCTTGTGCCATTCTTCAGGTAGGTAGCCGAGCGCGTCCTTGTTCCCTTTCCCGTAGCCGAACTCTTTCATGAGTTTCGTCGGGGCATTGCGAAGGTGGAGCGGGATCTCGGGCACGGTCTTCGCCTGGATATCGTGGATCGCCGTATCGATGCCGTCGATGACCGCACGGCTCTTCCGGGCGGTCGCGAGGTAGGTGGCGCACTGCGCGAGCATGAGGCGAGCTTCCGGGTAGCCGGTCATGTGGACGGCCTGCATCGTCGCGGTCGCGAGGACGAGCGCGGTCGGCTGGGCGTTGCCGACGTCCTCGGCAGCGAAGATGACCATCCGCCGCGCGATGAAGAGCGGGTCCTCCCCTGCCTCGACCATGCGTGCTAGGTAGTGGAGCGTGGCGTTCGCGTCCGAGCCGCGCATGCTCTTAATAAACGCGGAGATCGTGTCGTAGTGCCCTTCGCCACCCTGGTCGTACCGCAGGGTTTTCCGCTGCACCGCCTGTTCCATCGTGCGCAGGTCGATTGTAGTTGCGAGCGTCAAGGCGACTTCGAGCGTGCCGAGGAGCGTGCGGGCGTCGCCGTCCGCTGAGGCGATGAGGTACTCGGCCGCCTCCTTCTTGAGCTTGTGTTCGGGGTAGAGCTTGAGCGCGCGGCGGACGAGCTCGTGGAGTGCTTTATGTCCCAGGGGTTCAAGCTTCATGACGCGCATCCGTGAGAGGAGCGGCGCGTTTACTTTGAAGCTCGGGTTTTCCGTCGTCGCACCGACGAGCGTCACGACGCCGCTCTCGACTGCGTGGAGCAGTGCGTCCTGCTGGGCGCTGTTGAACCGGTGGATCTCGTCGATGAAGAGGACGGGCGTCGGTTCGTTCAAGCGGCGCATGCCGGCGGCGCGCTCAAGGATGGCGCGGACGTCCTTCACAGTGCCGTCGATAGCGGAGAGCTGCTCGAACGGCCGTTTGAGCTCGCTAGCGAGGATTCGCGCGAGCGTCGTCTTCCCGGTGCCGGGTGGTCCCCAGAAGAGGATGCTCGGGAGCTGTCCGGCCTTAAGAAGTCGTGTCAGCGCCTGGTCTCTGCCGATTAGGTGTTCCTGGCCGACAACGGCCTTCAGTGTCGCCGGCCGCATGCGCTCGGCGAGGGGCTTGTGTTCGGTGTTTGTTCGCTCCATACGGCTATACTATACCGTTTAGAGTGGGTTTTCCAAGACTTCCTGTGGATAATACTTAATCTGCTAATTGTATTTTGTCGCTTGACAAATGTGAAAAACTATGGTACTGTACGTTCGTTCCCTGGAAGAGGGGTTTTTCTTTTAGAGAAACCAAGTCAACGCGAATCCCGGTTAATACCCGGGGTGGTAGCTACCAGGGAAGGGCAGAACGCCCAGAATCCAATGCGCATCTATGACCTGTTTAGGAGGGTCAAGAACGCTCTTGGAGCACAGAACGTAACACTTCGACGCATCGGCGCGTCTGCGCACCTCGCGGTGTCGCTAACCTTGCCGGTGCAGGGTACGCCGCTCACGATGGAGCAGCTCTTCGCGCCGCGAGTTTCGGCTCAGGTTGAGGAGACGGCTGCTGAGAATGAGCAGGGTACCCGCCGTCAGCTGGTCCTCTCGACCGATCTCCTGCCGGAGCTCATCCGCCTCGCGGAAGAGCCGAAGCCGGCGATTACGGTTACGGAGTCGCGCGCCGACGAACGCGCCCGCAAGGAGCGTGAGGAAGCGGCGAAGCACGCCCGAGCCGCAGCGATCCGGTCGCAGACCGTGACCACTACCGGCACGCCGAGCGCCACCCCGGCGGATGTCCCGTTTGAGGTAAAGCGCGCACTCGCTGTGCAGGCGGCAGCTGCGTACGGTATTGATTGGCGGATTGTGGAAGCAGTCTGGCAGATTGAGTCCGGGAAGCGCTGGAAGACCGATGTTCGGTCGAGCGCTGGCGCCCAGGGTCCGATGCAGTTCATGCCCGGTACCTGGCGAGCCTACGCAGTGGACGGGAACGGTGACGGTGTCGCCGATATCACGGACGCCCGTGACGCGGTGTTCGCCGGCGCCCGGTACCTCGCTGCGAACGGTGCCGCAACCAACGTCGACAACGCGCTCTTCCGGTACAACCACGCGCAGTGGTACGTCGACAAGGTGAAGGCGCTCGCCTATTCACTCTAAGCGCATGAGACAGGAGGTATACAGGAGAGAGCCCGATCGGGCTCTCTCCTTTGTTTGACGTGCTTACGTGGTGGCAGGTGGCGGTACGGGCACCTCGGTGTGCTTGACGTACTCCAGGCGGTCCGGCGGAATGACCTGGAACCACGTCGTACCGGCGACGAGTGGAATCTCTTTCTCATCGGCGCCGCGGAGCGTCAGCATCGTGTCCTTACGCTCTTTGCGCCAGGTTCCCTCGACGAAGGCGCCGTTCTGGAAGACGAGCGCCTTCCCTGACCCTTCCGTCGTGAAGGTGTACTCGCCTTTGCCTTGGTTTGTGTTCGCGTTGTAGCTCCGGTCGACGACGAGGACGACGACGTTCTTCGCGTCGATCTGGTCGCCAGTGACCGCGTCTTTATGCGGCGCGCCAGCCATCGTTCGGAGGTAGCGGTTCTCGTCGCGGCTGTAGAGCCACTCCGCCTTGTACGTGTTCGTCGAGTAGTCGACGGTGACGTTGGCGTCCTGCGGTCGCCGTTCGAGCGGTGCCTCATCGGTGAACGCCATCGGCGTGAAGTCGGCGACAAGCGACGCGCCCTTCTCGCCTGCAAACTCCCAGAGCTTGTCGGACGTCGTGAAGAGCGTGTGCTCGCTCGCGACACCCGCCTTCGGTTCGCGGAAGAAGTAGGCTGCGGTGTGTGGGAGGTCGGTCACGACGCTCCCGAGTTGGTCGATAAGCGCGAGGCCGCCTTGGCTGCCGCCCGCGTGCGCGTAGAGCGCCTTGTACCCTGCTGCCCAGCTCACGTACTGCGTGCGAGCCGACCGGACCGGACCGACTTTCTCCGCCTTCTGGTGCGTGAAGAGCGCCATGAAGCGGGTGATGCCGCCTTCGACGATCGCTTCCCAGACGACGTTCGCGTCGGCGAGCCCGGCTTGCGGCCGTGCTTCGGGGTGGTTCTCGACCATGACCGCGAGCGGGCGCTTCTTCGCGGCTTCTTCGCTGACTTGGACACCATCGAGGAGCGACGCGACGGTCTTCGGCGTTTCAACTTCGATTGCTGGGGCGGGCGCGTCGGCTACAGGCGGGGCTGACCGCTCAGTGCGGAAATAGCGTGTGTAGGCGGCAGCGCCGGCTGCGACCACGACAATGCTCGCTGCGACGAGCGCCATCGACGTTCGCCCCTTGGGGCTCTTGAAGAACGCGCTCAAGCGTTCGAGGGGGCGTTGCTGTGCGGATAGTGGGCTGGAAACCATAGGCTGCTCCTTACTTTGCGTGTTTGTGGTAGAGCAGCCAAATGTCGCTCAGAACGGTGCCGAAGCCAACGAGCCAGGTCGCGAAACCGAGGAACGCGCCGAGCACTGGGACGAGGCTGACGAGTCTGATCACGAACCCGCCGAGCGCGAGGGCGAGGAGGGGTGACCACTGCTTCTTCGTGAGGAGGTCGCCAACCCAGATGCTCGTGACGATGTTCCCCAGGAACGCGACAATGCCGAGCACTGCCAGCTCAACGAACGCGAGCGGAACCGTGACGACGAGGACGAGCGAGAGGATGAAGAGCGCTGGTGCGACGAGGAGCGTTGCGAGGCCAATGAGGAGTGACTGGCCAGGCTGTGCGTAGGCGTGTTCACGGAGCGCAGTGAGCATCTTGGGTGCAAGAAGGATGAGGAAGGTGCCGAGGACGATGAGGACTATATAGCTGTACAGTTGGCCGAGGAAGTTCGCGGCGGCCGCCGTTGCTCCTGGATCGGCTGGCGTGCTCGCTGGCGCTGCCTGTAGGTTTACTGTTCCAGCAACTGTCGCCCCTTCCGCACGGACAAGCGGTTTCGTCGTCGTCCCGGTGACTGCCCCGCCAATCCTGGCGTTATCGCCGAGCGCGAGTGACTCGGACTGGACAGTGACGTTGCCGTCGACCGTCCCATCGATTCGTGTCGTTCCGGCGTAGATCTGCACATTGCCACGAACGCTGCCGGTCTGGTCGACCGTGCCGGCGAAGGCGAGGATATCGCCCTCGATAATAGCGCTCTTCTCGACGATGAGCGTGCCGGCGGCCGCGAAAAGGTCGCCTTTCACCCTGCCGGTAATGCGTACCGATCGGCCGGCGACGACGGCATTGCCGTCGACGGTGTTGTCGATGCTGACTTCGCTCCCGGCGAGGAACGCGTCATTGGCGACTGTCCCGCGGATACTGACATCACTTCCACCGGCAAGGACGGTGTCCTCGACAGTCGTCCCAGCCTCGACGCGGACGTTGCCTGCGCTGTTCGGTTCAAGAATGGTGAACGCCTGGGCGGCGCCGACGGTAAGTGTGAGCGCGACGCCGAGCGTGGCGAGCGCACTAAACCAATGTCGCATAGAGGCCCTCCTTAGTACTTCACCACCTAGTATACCACGGAGGTGACAGGCTATTCGGCGGTGTAGAACTCTGTGTTCTTGAGGAGGATTCGCTCGATTGGTCGGAGTGCGCGGCTGCCGAACCGTTCGAGCTCAGAGAGCGGCTTAATGAGGACGGTGTGCATGCCAGCGAGCTTGCCGCCGAGCACGTCAGCCAGGAGGAGGTCGCCGAGGATGACCGTCTCGTGCGGCGGTGTCTCCATCCGCTTCGCAGCGCTCCGGAGGGCAAACGGAAACGGTTTCAGGAAGAAGCCAGTCCCCACGGCTGGAATGCCGAGCACTTTTGTCCGGGTGCGGAGTCGCTCAAAGTCCGCCGGGGCGATCTTGTTCGACACGATGGTGAGTCGTTTGGCCCCGAATACCGTCACCCATCGCTTCAGGAGTACTTGGATGTCATCGCTGATGACGGACTCGGCGTCGGTAATGAGGGTATTGTCGAAGTCAAAGATGCAGGCGCGGACGCCGCGTGCATACAAGCGCTTCGGGTCAACGACGGCGAGCGATGGGGCGTACTCGTCCGGCAGGTACCAAGCTCGGTGCGGTTTACGTGTCATCAGGAGGAGTATACCGAACAGGGACCCCGGATGGGATCCCTGTCGACAGTTGGTCGGTTTCGGTTAGTAGATGTACCCACGGATCGCACCGCTGTCCGCGCTTATGCGGCGGGTGTTCGTGCGGTTCCAGCCGCTGTAGTTCATCTCTGAAATGACGATCTCATCGCCCTCGACGGCCTCGACGTAGGCGACGTGGCCGATCGGCCCTTCTGACGTCACCACGGCGGCGCCAGGTCGCGGCGCGCTACCAGTAGCGAGGCCGGTGTTCCAGGCGCTCGAGAGCCAGGCGTTCGCGTTACCGAGCTGGTTCGGGAGGTCTGGCCGCTTTGCCTTTACCCACCAGGTGCAGTAGCCGTAGGCGTACGTATTCCCCGGTGAAGCAACTCCTTGCCGAGCGGTCGGCGTGACCTGCTGCCGGGCAGTCGTCGTCGCACGCGTTGAGCGGCGGGCGGTTTGCACTTGGCGTTGCGCTTCGGCGCGGGCAATCGCGGCGCGCTGCTGCCGTTCTCGTTCGAGGCGAGCACGTTCCGCGGCTTCGCGAGCTTCCTGCTCCTTGAGCTCACGCTCAGGGAGTCCGATCTCGGTCGCGAGGATGAGTGGCTTTGGCGAGACGCCGTCGGCGGTGAGCGATGCGACGAGCTCAGTGTGCACCGCTGCCGGTTCTGCCGTGAGTTCGATCGCTGCGGTCTCGGGCTCGCTCGACACTACGGCAGCCTGCGCTTCTACTGCTGGATTGAGCGTCACCATGAGGACGGCGGCAAGCCCGGCACGAGCGCCGTTCATGAGGCTCGGGCCGTAGAGTTTCTTCCGTACCCACAGCCAGCGACGTCCGCTCGCTGTTGTTCCCTCTGCCCAATCACGGACTGCCGCGACCACGAGGTCGCCGTTCGTCGTGCGGGTCTTCTGTCCCGTTCGTGCGAGCCCATTCCTTTGTGTGCTCGCCCGGACGGGCTGTCGTATCAGCGGAGGCTCCGCTGCAGCTGGTACTTGAGCGATTGACGACATCGTCAACTCCTTCATTACCCCACGCTGCTGCACTACTCCCCTACTTCCTCCCGTGGCATGCGTCATCCCCGCGTGGGCGGGCAACAAAAATGACTACCAGCGGAAGTCACGTAGTCGAGTCTAGCAGAGCCTATTTACCTGTCAAGCAACCACTATCAACAGGTTTGGAATAGTTTGATTTATTTCCAGTTATTTCCGAGGACGACGAGCAGCTTTGCCGGAGCGGCAATCGTGCTCTCCTCCTGGATGATGCTTGTCTCGCCTAGAGCTTTGACAAGTTCAACCGCTACTTCGCGGTGTCCGGGCGCGTAGTAGATGGTCGTACGGTCGTACGCGGAACGGGCATTGCCGACCGTGAGGACGGTGTACCCTTCCTGTTCGAGCGCGGTTTTAAGCGTCCCAGCGGCTCCCTGCGGCGCGCCACCGTTTAGAATGCGGACCGTTGCGGATTGTGCCGGTTTTTCGGTTGGCGTAGGTGCTGCCTTGTTCGGTTCTGGCTGCGGTGCGCTCCCGGAACGCTGGTCGTCGAGGACGACGAGCTCGCTCGGGTCGTTCGTGCTCGGTTCGGGAAGCGATGGTAACGTCGTGTCTTCCGTGGGAACACCCACTGAGTCGCGAGCGATCGTCTCCGGCTGTTCGTCGCCGGGCAGTCCGCCGAGCGCGATGACGCCGAACGTGCCGAGTGCTAGGACTAAAAGGAAGCCGATGAAACTCCCGCCGCGACGCCTGGGCGCTCGCCTCGACTGCGACGGAGCTCCTGCGGGCGCTGGGCGCGGTGCAGGAGCTCGTCTGGGGGTGCCTGAGATGCCGTCGAGCGAAGCCATAGTACTAGTATACCGCGCTTCGGGCCTTAGTGGTGGAGTTGGTTCGGTCGTGGCTCCTGCCACCGGGCAACGTGGGCGGCGCGCTGCTCGACGTCGTGGGGGATGTTCTGGGTCGCGGGGTTTAAGGGGCCGGTCTGCCACTTGTCGTACAGGCGGCCGTACCGCTTCTCGAAGAACCCTTCTTTGCGCGGTGCGTTGTACCGCGACTTGACGGGTTGCTTGCGACTCATGCTCTTCACCTCCTCCCGAGTGCTAGTTGGCGAATGAGAGCTGGCGGATTACGCCGAGTACCTTGCCCTGGATGCTCGCCTTGTCGGTGTAGATCGGTCGGTACTTCGGGTTGGCCGGCTGGAGCCGGATCCTCCCCTTCTCCTTGTAGAAGCGCTTGAGCGTCACGTTCTCCTCCTCGAGGAGCGCGACGACGATGTCGCCGTTCTTCGGTCGGTCCGTGCGCTGGATGACGACGTAGTCGCCGTCGAGAATGCCGTCGTCCACCATGGAGTCCCCGCTCACCTTGAGGGCGAAGACGTCGCGACCCATCATGGACCGTGGTATATCGATTGTCTCACTTGTTCGGATGGCGGCAATGGGCGACCCAGCGGCAATCGCGCCCATGAGCGGGATCTCGTACGCGCGCTCGTCCCAGGTGGGGGTGAGCTGCAGGGAGCGGGCTTCGAGCGGATCTTTCTCGAGGTGGCCTTTCTCCTGCAGGGCGCCGATGTGCTCGGCAACAGTCGCGACAGATTTGAGCCCGAAGTGCTCGGCGATTTCCCGGTAGCTCGGCGCGTACCCGTGGTCCTCGATGTAGCCGCGGATGTAATCGAGAATGTTCTTCTGTTTTGGGGTGAGACTCGCTGTGCCCATAGCACCTCCTTCGTCAGTCTAATCCGAACAAAGACCGTACACAATGTGGATAACGATTTTTGCTGTCAAGCGCGGGGGGTTGTGGATTGTTTCACGTCATCGGGAATGGAGCGGGGTTCGGCGGCTCGGGGCTGAATCGACGCTGTCGGCCGTCCGGGACGACGTGGTGGCGGATCGCCCGGGTGAGGCCGCTCGTCACCGCCCGGCTACCAAAGCGTTCCCGGATGCGGTCGACCGCTCGGGTAAGGAGCGTTGACCGCTCCGGACCGAAGAGCGACTGCGGCGTGCTCGTTCGGGGCGTGAGCTCGCTGACCGTGAGCGCCGGCATCCGGACTCGTGTCTCAGTCGTGAGCGCATCGAGGTCGTCGAGGACGGCGTCTCGGACGAGCTGCATCGCCGCAGTGAAGACGTCCTGGTCCGACTCAAGTCGACGGGTTGTCCGTTGGCTCGCCTGCCAGCTCGGTGCCCCGGTCCGGCGGAAGTAGAGTGTGAGGCGCTGGGCGACGAACCCGCGTCGCCGCATGCGGCTCGCGACCCGTTCGGCGAGCCATATGAGCGTCGGCTCGAGTGCGCGGACCGGGGTGTCAGCCGGAAGCGTGTACTGGTGGCCGATCGACCGCTCAGCACGGGCTGCCCAGTGCGGGACGACCGGGCTCGGATCAACCCCCTGTCCGACGAGCCAGAGCTCCCGCTCGTACGGGAAGACCAAGGTGCGGAGCTCATCGAGCGTGCACTCGGCAAGATCCTGGAGCGTGTGGACGCCGCCGCCGCGGAGCCGTCGGCCGAGCCGCGGCCCGATGCCAGCGAGCTCTTCGATATCGGTTGCGGCGTAGTGGGCGCCACGGGTGCGGGCACGAACGCCGAGCGTCTCGAACGCCTGGACGAGTTCGTGCTCGTGGTCGTCGAGGAGCGCGACAACGCCGTCCGGCTTCATGGACTCGCTCGCGAGCTTTGCGAGACGCTTGTTATGTGCGATGCCTACCGAGGCGGTGAGAACAGGGCCGAGCGCGTGGCGGAGCCGGGCCTTGAGCGTCCGGACGAGCGAGGTGATGTCGGCGGGCGTGAGCCGGCGGTCGAGCTCGACGAACGCTTCGTCGATCGAGAAGATCTCGACGTACGGCGAGAGCGTGTCGAGGAGGCCGAAGAGCCGTTCGCTGTACGCGCGGTACTTCGGGTAGTCGGGTTCGACGATCTGGAGTTCGGGACAGCGCTGAACTGCTTCGCTCGCGCTCATGCCGGTTTTGACGCCTCGTGCCTTCGTCTCGCGCGACGCTGCCGCGATGACCGATCGGGTGCCCGGTTTGCCCCCGACGCCGACTGCTCGGCCGCGGAGTAGCGGATTGCACTGCTGCTCGACAGAGGCGAAGTAGCTATTCATGTCGACGTGGAGGACCCAGCGCATATCTACCGCCTCGCGCCCGTTGGCGCGTCGATCGCCGTGAGGTTTGCCTCAAGCGTTTCGCCGTTCCACTCAAGAATGTAGACGTTTCTTGCGGCGCTCACCGACCATTGGTAGATCGTGGCCTGCCCCTCGCGGACGCGGTGGTAGCCGTGGATCGCGTCGATTTTGTACGTGCGGCCGGCGTACCGAAAGAGGTGCGGCCGGGCGTGGCCGTCCTGGAAGATCGTGACGATGTCGATCGGCGTGCGGAGCATTTCCATCCCACCTCCTTTTCCTACGTATGCATCGTATACCAAACAAAGACCGAACACACTGTGGATAGTGCATCGGCTGAGAAGTGTGTTCTAAGGCGATCTTCGAAATCATGGGCGCCTATCCGGCGCTCGGTTTCGAGCAGCTCCATCGCTTTCTCTGTGAAGTGGCGAACGACGATATTGACGAGCTTCTCGCGTTCTTCGCCCACGACGAGGTCAATGAGTGGTACTACCGTGCCATTCCGGACAAGCGCCAGCGGTTCGTGGAGGCGATGGGTCACACTATCCGCCTCGCCTATCATGGCAACCTCGCCCTGGCGAACCGGGATCTCGAGGACGACATCGCTCAGTGGAATGAGCGGACGGGGTTGGTGCCGCGTCCGCAGCGCACGCGCCTCATGCACGAGGCTGCGCTCATGCGGCGTGAGGCCAACCGCGGGTACTACCGAGGGAGGTGGGAGTAATGTCCGGCATTGACTTCGATAAGCTCTTGCCGCCACCCTGGAAGGAGAACCCGCTCGCGGTCTTCGGGTTTACGCCCGAGACCGTCCGGTCTGTCCAGGATCGGCCACAGGTGCTGGCGCAGATGGCGCGCATTACGAAGCGCGCCCTCATGCTGGCGCACCACGCCGACCACACGGGTTCGAAAGGGAAGGCACAGGCGCTTAACGACGCCCAGACCTACCTCGAGGATCCGTACTGGCAGCGGACGATCGTCAAGGAGTTCCTTCAGCATGAAGGTAGTGCGAACTACCGGACGCGCAAGCGACTGAAGGAGCTCGAGGAGACGATTGCCGTCCTCGCCCAGGAGCTCGACGAGCTCCAGACGGGTGGACACGGTTCGCCAATACTTCAGCAGGCGCCCAACGGAAAGGTTGTCAGTGGCGCGTCGCACCCGCTTTGGGTTGCGAGCGCACTACACCTCAACGGGAAAGCGCCCGACTACGTCCAGGATCATGCGCTTCTCCCCCATGTCCTGCCGGCGCTCGTCGTCGTGAAGGAGGTGGGGAAATCGGGAGCCATGCACCTCTACTTCATCGAGGAAGAGTTCGGCTCTGTCATTAAGGTGGCAGACTGTTCTCACTCCTCGACTACCTCCCCGACGCAGCTCCTGACGGACTTCGTGGCGAAAGAACTCAAGGCGTTGGCGCCGAAGCCCGAGCAGATCGAGCGCTACCTCACGATGTTGAGGACTGGCATCCGGGAGCTTGGGCGTTGGAAAGAGTATCTGGATCAGGGAGAGTTCTTTCGGCTCCAGCAGCTCCGCCGACGCGTCTGGTGGCCGCAGCTCGATGAGCTGGCGTTTGCGGAGCTCATGTATGCACCATGCAGGGAAGCTCGTCCTGAAGACGTGCGGGCCTACGGCGAGCTCGAGGCGCAGAAGCTCTTGTCGAAGAAGCTCGACCTTATTCCCGGCCGTACCATTGGTCCGAAGACCAAGGAGCACATGGAGACGCAGGTGTTGCCTGCGCTCATTCAGTCGTTCCTCAATCGGATCGAAGAGGCGGGTCGGGGTGGTGGCGGACAGAGATTTCTGTTCGGCACCACTGAGCGTCGAAGGCTTACGCTCAAGCGGCTTCGGGCGCGACTCAAGCCGGTTCGCACCGGCGATATGATTGCCCTAGGCTCTCTGCCACTTGCCGACTACCAGTCGGTGAAGAAGTGGAGTGCGTACAAGGGCAGTGGTATCGCCGTCGATACGGTGAGTGCGGCGTTTCCGACGCTTCGGCCAACACTGACTACCGACCACGTCCTCGTTCAGCACAGCTGGGCGATGACGTTCGGGAGAGTGCCAGGTGCTTCGCCGTACGTGAAGCTTGCGCCGCTTGGACAGATCCAGGCGGTGCAGCGTATCGACGACGAGCTCCTGACAAGTCTCGAAGTCAGACTCTACCCGGCGTGAGTCGGTTGGGCTTCGGCCCGCCGGCTCGCGCCGGTTCGCATAGATTGACTACTGAAAAACAAAGGAGGGCCTTGCGCTATGGCGAAGGCAATGAAGTGGAGGAGTGACCACTCCTACCCCGATGACTGTCATGACCTCGTGGTCGTGCTGTCGGGGGTTGAGCAGGTCACCGGCGTCTACCCTGGTAAGATCGATCCCCGGGCGCCGCGCTCGTCGCGGCCCTGGGTGCGGCTGCGACTTTGAGAGAAGAACCTCGTCGTCCGCAGCTGTTTTTCCGGTGCTGTTTCAACCTTCAACGTCTATGTCGAGGATTTGAACCTCGGCTACGCGGACGTCCACGCTACGCTCATCCGTTTCTGCTTGCAGGAGCGGGTTGACTATCGATTTACCGATAGCGGAGACGACGAGGAAGACGTTGCGGCTGTGGAGCGGGCGCAGCAGGGCTTCGATAAGCTCGTGGAGACCTTCGGGGCTCTGCGTGCGAAGATCGACGTGCTCTGCGTGCAGTTCCCCTTCCTTGCGCCGATCCTCACTCCGTTCGCGCTTCTGCTGGCCGGTCTGTCTGGCCGTCAGGGCGTGGACGCTGAGGTCCAGCTGGATGAGATCGCCGAACGCATGAAGGAACTCCACTTGGAGTTCGAGAAGGTGCAGGCCGCGGTTCCGCAGCAGGACTTCGAGGAGCTCGTGAAGCTTTCGAAGGAGCAGCACGCCCAGTACGAGAAGGAGCTCGGTGAAATCCGTACGCTTCTCTCTGTAGCTCAGTCCAAGGCGGAGCGTCTGCAGGCGGTTGAGCGCGAGCTCGCGTCCTTGCAGCGGGAAGTCAAGGCACTGCGCACTGCTAAGGCGGAGCTCCTCGAACAGAAGCATGAGCTCGAGCGTCAGAAGGCCGAGCTTGAGCCGAAGGCACGGATGCTCCCGGTCGTCGAGAGTAAGGTCAAGGAATTGACCGAGGCGATCGAGGAGTATATGGGCGAGGAGCAGGAGGACGTGACGGTCCGGAAGCTCCAGCTATTTGAGCAGGGCCTCGGTCGGTACCAGCGGAGCTACGAGGACGGGCAGAAGAAGCTCGTCCCGCAGCTTCAGCTGCTGACGACTGGCCTGAACAGCTGCCAGGAAGCGTTCGATCGATTCGAGCGTGGATTGGCCGATTACACCCGGCAGCATCGTGAGCTCCTTTCGGAGATTCGGTCGCTGTCCGAGCAGGCGCTCGAGTGTCCTGAAGCTGAAGAGTCCCTGAAGGCTGCGTTCCAGCGCCTCAATGGACTCAAGAAGCCCGACGGATCGCTCGAGGATCTGCGTACGAAGCTCGGGCAGCAGCGCCTTGCGCAGCAGCGGTGCGAGCGCGATTTGCTTGAGTGTGGTCAGGCGCTTCAGTTTATCGGCAAGCAGCGTGAGTTGCTTGAGTCGGTGAACCGCTTCCTGACTGCGCTGCCTGAGCGCTTCGACGATTGGTGGGTGTCGCAGTGTTCTAGTATGCGGGCAGCTACCACACTGGTGCCTGAGGCTGAAGCGCCTGCGGAATCCGGCGGAGTTCCCCGTCAGCAGTGGTCGACGAAGCTCCTGGAGATGTCGGTTGGTGTACCGCTCGGCGTCCTCTTCGCTCGTGATCGCTTCGACCTGAAGATGATCCGAGATAAGGAGTCTCGAGAGGCCCACCTTCGGCTCGTGAACCAGGGCGTTGACGTCCGCTGGCTCCTCCGCTGCTTCTTGCCTGGCGAGGTGGTGACGGCAGAAGTGATCGGCAACCGCATTGCCACGGAGCTACAGGTGCATCCGGGACGGAAGGCGCCTTACCTCAAGGTAGCGCACGGTCTGTTCCCTGGCCTCATCGAGTGCAAACTGCGTGGCCAGGGCGGAGTGCTCTCGGATGAGTGCGCCGGGCCGATCGCCCGCTTGATCGAACACCGGGTTGGCCAGATGAAGAACTGGCTCAACCGGGACTAACACGCTTCTAGATGCGATATGGTTAGTCTGTATCGCACGTAGAAGCCAACTCAAAAGACCGGTTCTAACACCCTGCTTCCAGCAGGGCTAGTTGGGCCGGTCTTTTTCGTGTGCCTACTTTTCGTTCCACCGGATCCAGGAGAGGGCGATGCCGAAGGCGACGGCGGCGTTCAGGGATTCCTTCTTGCCGTGCATCGGGAGCTGGGCGCGGACATCCGCCAGGCGGAGCGTTGATTCGGTGACGCCGTACAGCTCGTTCCCGACGACGAGCGCGACCTTGTCGGGCCGCTCCACTCCCCTGCTCCACTCGACGAGCGACACGGCGTCTGTCGTCTGCTCGAGTGCGACGATCGTGAAGCCGTCCGCTTTGAGCTCGTAGAGGAGCGCTTTGGTATCCTCGCGCTTCGTCCAGGGCAGGATGTCCTCGGTGCCGAGCGCGGTTTTCGCCACACGGGTCCGCACGATTGGTTCGTTGAGGCCGCGGTGGCCGCCCGTGAAGCCTGCGAGGTAGAGGTGCTCGACGCCCAAGCCCTCGGCCGTTCGAAACGCTGCCCCGACGTTGTAGAGGCTACGGAGATTCTCGAGGACAGCGACAATTCGTCTCATGGCGATTACTGATCCGTCGTGTTGCGTCTCTGGATGAATGGGGTGCGAGCAATGCGTGCTCTGAACACAGCTGCGAGCTCTGGCGAGACGTAGTAGGCCTGTCGCATCGTCGTGGGGTTGTAGTACTTCGTTTTTGCGCTGCTCGGTAGCGCTGAGGCGCTGGTAGATTGCTTCGAAGCGGATTCCGTCCAAGACGGGTGTATCGTCGGCGACGGCTCTCTCCCTGACTGCGGTTCTCCCTCCCCTGGCATATTCACTCCTCGGCGAGTTCGGCGAGGCGCTTTTCGATGACGGATTCGACGTCGTCGAAGTCGACCGTTTCCTGGGTGCCGTCCTTCATATTGCGGACGATGATCGTGCCGTCGATCGCCTCACGCTCGCCGACGATGAGGGCGAATTTCGCCTCCATCTTGTCAGCGCTCTTCAATTGCGCCTTCAAGGATTCCTTCCCGAGCGCCATCGAGGCGGCATGGCCCTTCTTCGCGAGCGAGACGAGGAGCGGGATCGCCTTCTTCTTCGCCCGGTCGCCGAGCTGGATGATGAGGATCTCGGTCGAGAGCTCGCGTGGGACCGGAATCCCCTTGTTGCGCATCTTCTCGACGATCCGCTCGATGCCCATGCCGAAGCCGAACGCCGGCGTCGAGCGACCGCCGAGCAGTTCGACGAGCTGGTCGTACCGGCCACCGGCAGCGAGGACTGCCTGGCGGTTCTCGTCGTTGCGCTCCCGGATCTCGAAGACCGTATGCGTGTAGTAGTCGAGGCCGCGGACGAGGTACGGGTTCAGGTCGTACGGCACGCCGGCTTCGTCGAGGTACTCGAGGACCGCCATAAAGTGGGTCCGCGACGCGTCGTCGAGGAAGTCGACGATCTGCGGCGCGTTCTCGCGGAACTTCAGATCTTCTGGTGCCTTGGAGTCGAGAATCCGGAGCGGGTTCGTCTCGAGCCGGCGACGGCTGTCCTCGCTGAGCTCGGGCGCGAGCGGCGTGTAGTAGTCGACGAGCGCCTGCTGCATCTTCTTCCGGCTCGTCGCATCGCCGATCGAATTGAG
This sequence comes from Patescibacteria group bacterium, assembly GCA_050944875.1. Taxonomy (GTDB): domain Bacteria; phylum Patescibacteriota; class UBA1384; order JACPKC01; family JACPKC01; genus JBMNRW01. The sequence continues at coordinate 40,802 of JBMNRW010000001.1, forward strand.
TTCGATGACCGCGTCCTTGTCGAGACCGAGGTCTTGGAGGATCTGCCAGAGCGCGAGAATCGTCATCGCGTCTGTGAGCGGCGTGTCGTCGCCCAAGACTTCAGCGGAGAGCTGCGTGTGCTGGCGGTAGCGGCCTTTCTGGGGGCGGTCGTAGCGGAAATTCTGCGAGAACGTGTAGAGCTTCACCGGCTGCGGCCAGGTGTGCATGCCGTGTTCGATGTACGCGCGGACGATGCCCGCCGTCGCCTCAGGTCGAAGGACGAGTCCACTATCCCCTGCCTCGAGCTCGGTCGCCCGCGTCCCGGTCCGGGTCACGCCGAAGAGCTCTTTCTCGACGACGTCCGACGTCGGGCCGGCGCCGCGGAGGTAGAGCTCCTTCGATTCGATAATGGGGGTATCGATGCGGCCGAAGCCGAAGCTCTGGAGCCGCGTGCGCGCGACGTTATGGATGAGAGTCCAGTACTTCTGCTCGTCGGGGAGCACGTCGCGCATCCCACGAGCGATCGAGACGACATCACTCATGCGAACTCCTTTGTGTCGGCGGTATCGTACCAGGTTTGTGCTCCTGGAACAAACCTGTCACTACTTCAGGTGGTAGTACGCCTTGATGTGGGACCGGGCTTTCTGGGTGGCGACGAACGTGAGCCAGTCGCGCTTCGGCCCCTGCGGGTTTTTCGCCGTCATGATCTCGACGATGTCGCCGTTCCTTAGCTCGGTGTCCAAGGGGACAATTCTCCCGTCAATCTTCGCGCCCGTGCAGGCGTTGCCGACGTCTGAGTGGATGGCGTAGGCGAAGTCGACCGGCGTCGAGCGGGCGGCGAGCTTCACGACATCGCCTTGGGGTGTGAAGACGAAGATCTGGTCGGAGAAGAAGTCGACGTGGAGGATGCGCTTCAATTCGTTCGGGTCTTTGAGTGACTCCTGCCACTTGTTGAGCTCGGCCAGCCACTCGAGCTTCGATCGCGAGTCGCGCTCGGCGACCTGCTTCGCGTGCTTCCCTTCCGAGTAGTGCCAGTGCGCTGCGATACCGCGCTCAGCGAGGTCGTGCATCTCCGGCGTCCGGATCTGCACCTCGACGATCTCGCCGTCGGGGCCGAAGATTGTCGTGTGGAGCGAGCGGTAGCCGTTCGGCTTCGGCGTTGCGATGTAGTCTTTGATCCGGCCGATGAGCGGGTTCCAGCGACTGTGGAGCAAGCCGAGCGTCTGGTAGCAGTCTGCGACCGTCGGCACGATGATGCGCACTGCGACGAGGTCGTAGATCTTCGAGAGGTCGCCGTCGTAGCGGTTGAGCTTGCGCCAGAGACTGTACAGGTGCTTCGCGCGCCCGTGGATGCTGACGGACTTAATGTGTTCGGCTTTGAGGAAAGCAGCGAGGAGTTTCTGGAAGCGGACGACGTACGCCTCGCGCTCGGCGATGCGGCTCCCGACCTTCTCCTGGAGTTCCTTGTACTCGCGCGGGTGGACGTACGGGAAGGCGAGGTCTTCGAGCTGTCCTTTGATCGAGCCCATCCCGAGACGGTTTGCGAGCGGCGCGTAGATCTCGAGCGTCTCCTGGGCGATCCGTGCTCGCTTGTCTGGGCGGACGGCGTCAAGCGTCTGCATGTTGTGCAGCCGGTCGGCGAGCTTAATGAAGATGACACGGATGTCGCTCGTCATTGCCAGCAGCATCTTCCGGAGGGATTCTACTTGGCGCTCAAAGTTTTGGGCGGCTTCGGCGCGGCGGCGGAAGAAGCTTGGTAGGAATGAGAACGAGGGCTTCAGCCGGATGCGCTTGAGCTTGGTGACGCCAGCGACGAGCGCTGCCACTTCCTTGCCGAACTCGCGCTCGAGGCTTGCGAACGAGGTCTTCGTGTCTTCGAGGACGTCGTGAAGGAGGCTCGCGGCGATCGTGGGGGCGTCGAGCGAAAACTCGGCGAGCTGGCGGGCAACGGCGAGCGGGTGTTCGATGTAGGGTTCGCCCGACTCCCGAGTAATGCCAGCGTGGGCGGCAGCGGCGCGTTCGTACGCCCGGTCGACGAGCGCGAGCTCCGCGTCACCCATGTACGTGGCGAGTCGAGTGCGGAGCGCGCTGTACGTCGGGCTAGGCGTCATTCGTCCGTTTCGTTCTTGGTGTCCTGACGACCAGTGTACCGCGTTGCGCCTCGAGACAGAAGGTGTGCCGCTTCGGTGACTGCAAGATCGCATCGCCGACGACGGAGCCAACTTCGTGCTCGACGAGCTTCCGGATGGCACGGGCATCCTTCATGCTCACAAGCTTCGCTTCGAGGTGGGCGCGAGCGGCGGCGCTCACGGTGAGCGTCGTGCCGTCCGCTATAAGGCGGGTGCGGAACTTGTCGAGCTCGAGCGTGAGAATAGCGCTCAGTGATTCAGGACTCAGTGGCGCGTAGGTAATGACCTCGTCGAGGCGACCGAGGAGCTCGGGCCGGAACTGCGCCCGGATCTTTTCGAGGAGCTGCGCGTCCCAGGCAGCCTGCGCGCGCGAGGCGTGCGAGAAGCCGAGGCTGCCGGCCCGCTGCCAGAGCTCACTCCCGACGTTGGAGGTGAGGAGGACGAGCGTGTGCTCGAAGTGGATCCGCCGACCCTTCCCGTCAGTCAAGACGCCGTCTTCGAGGATCTGCAGGAGGACGTTGAATACGTCCGGGTGGGCTTTCTCGATCTCGTCGAAGAGGAGCACCTGGTGCGGCCGACGGCGGACTGCCTCGAGGAGCTTCGAGCTGTCGTCGTGGCCGACGTAGCCGGGAGGCGCGCCGATAAGGCGGGAGACCTGGTGGCGCTCCATGAACTCGCTCATGTCGAGTTTAAGGAGTGCGTCCGCTGAGCCGAAGACTTCTTCAGCCAGGACACGGGCGGTTTCCGTCTTGCCGACGCCGGTTGGCCCAACGAGGAGGAAGCTCCCGAGTGGCCGGGTCCGGTGGCCGACGCCGCTCTTCGCGCGACGGATGGCGCGTGCGAGGCTTACGAGCGCGCGGTCCTGACCAATGATCTTGGCGCGCAGTGTCGCTTCAAGGCTCAAGAGGCGTTCCCGTTCGTCTTTCTTCAGCTGTGCGACCGGCACATTCGTCCAGCGACTCATGACCGCGTGGAGGTACGCCGGCGTCAGGGGTACGGCTTTGCGCTTTGTCGGCACCGATGATTGCTCGCGGCGCTGCTTGAGTTCCAGTTTGAGTGCGTTCTCCTTATCGCGGAGGAACGCTGCTCGCTCGAGGTGCGCGGCGCGGAGCTCGTACTCTTTCTGCTTCGTGAGCACCTTGAGCTCACGCTCGAGCTCGGCGAGTTCGTCTCGGTTTGTCCGCTGGCTGGCAGGTAGGGTTGCGCGGAGGGCTGCGGCGGCTTCGTCGATGAGGTCGATCGCCTTGTCCGGGAACCGGCGGTCGTGTAAGTGACGGTCGGCGAGACGCACCGCCTCGTCGAGGATTTCGTCCGGCAGCTTGACGCCGTGGAACGTCTCGTACTGCGGCCGGATGCCGGCGAGAATCGCCCGTGTTTCGGCGAGCGTTGGTTCGCTGACGATGATTGGCTGGAGTCGGCGTTCGAGCGCGGCGTCCCGCTCGACGTACTTCTGGTACTCGGTCGTCGTCGTTGCGCCGATGAGGCGGAGGCTCCCCTTTGCGAGCATCGGTTTCACGATGTTCGCCGCGTCGAGCGTCCCTTCGGCCCCGCCGGCGCCGATGAGCGTATGGATCTCGTCAACGAAGAGAATCGTCCGTTCCTCGCCCTTGAGCTCGGTGATGAGTCGGCGGATCCGGTCTTCGAACTGGCCGCGGTACATCGTGCCGGCGACGAGCGCCGAGAGTTCGAGTGAGAGGATACGTGATCCTTGGAGGTAGTGCGGGACGTCGCCAGCGATCACACGGGCAGCTAGCCCCTCGATGATCGCGGTCTTCCCGACACCGGGTTCGCCGACGAGGACGGGGTTGTTCTTTGTCTTTCGGCCCAGGATGTGTACGAGGCGTTCGAGCTCAACGGATCGTCCGACGAGCGGGTCAAGCGCCCCCTCTTCGGCGAGCTGCGTGAGGTCGGTCGTGAATTCGTCGAGGACCGGCGTGCCGCTCTCCTCGTCGTGTTCGTGCTCCTCCGGTTCGGTCCGCTGCTCGCGTGGATCCCCGAACCCGTGCTCGGCCGCGCCGACCACGCCGAGGATTTCGATCTCGTGGCCGGCGAGTCCGGGTCGGCCTCCGTGCTCGGCGAAGTGTCGCTCGAGCGTCTTTCGGACGTTCCCCGGCTCGACGCCGAGCTGCTCGATAAGCCGGTAGGCTGTGCACTGCTCGACGACGGTCATCGCCCAGAGCAGGTGCTCAGTATCGATTGTGGGTGAACCCAGTCGAGCTGCTTGGAACGCAGCCCTTTCGAGGACGGTTTTCGCCTCGGCCGCCATCGTGGTGGATCGCTTCTTCTTCCCGCCCTCAAGCCTGAGGACGAGCCGGAGCTGGTCGAGTGTCACGGGAATTTTGCGCAGCAACGAGTAGGCCGGTGAGTCCGGCGTAACGGTGAGCGCGAGCAGCATGTGCTCGCTGCCGAGGCCTTCTTGCATGGCCTCGGCGTAGCGCTGTGATGCCAAGAGGACAGTCCGGGCGTGTGCGCCGAACCGGCCAAAGCTCTCCGGGAGTTCTGCCATGGGTGGGACTCCTCCCCCCTTCTTCTTACTCGTCAGCCGAGGTCTCGTCTGTCTCTGCGTTCGCGTTGGTTGCTTCGTCTGTCGCTGTCTCGTCCGACGTCGTTTCTGGCGTTGCCGCTTCGTCGTTAGTCTCTGCGCTGTCCTCGATGTCGTCGGATGCAGCGTTATCGGTATCGACATCATCAGCGAGCTCTTCGTCGTCCGCTTGGAACCCTTCCTTCATGATGTCGAGGCTCCAGCCAGTCAATTTGCTCGCCAGCCGGACGTTCTGCCCGCTTCGGCCGATTGCCAACGACACCTGGTCCTGCGGCACGAAGATCCGCGCCGAGCGCGTCTCCTCGCTGAGCTCAATGGCATCGACTTTCGCCGGTGAGAGCGCGTTCGCGATGAACTGCTTCGGGTCGGCGTCCCAGAGGATGATATCGATCTTCTCGTCGCCGAGCTCGGTCAGTACTGCCTGGACGCGAATACCGCGCTGGCCAACGCACGAGCCGACCGGGTCGAGGCCTTCCTGGTGCGCAGCGACTGCCATCTTCGTCCGTGAGCCGGCTTCGCGCTGGATTGCCTCAATGGTGACCGTACCGCTCTGGAGCTCAGGCACTTCCTGCGTGAAGAGGCCCCGGATGAGATCCGGATGCGACCGCGAGACGAGGACCTTGGGGCCGCGGTTCGTTTCCTCGACGCCCTTCACGTACACCTTGAGCCGCTGGCCGATGTAGTACCGCTCTTGGTGGACCTGGTCGGGAACGAACATGACTGCGTTTAAGCGGCCGATGTTCACGATCACGTCGCGGCCCTCGATCTGCTGGACGGTACCGCCGACGATCTGTCCCTCTTTGTCTTTGAACTCGTCGTAGAGCATGTTGCGCTCGGCTTCGGCGATCCGCTGGATGATTACCTGCTTTGCGGTCTGCGCAGCAATGCGCCCGAAGTCGGCGTGGTGCGGGAGTGCGATAACGACTTCGCCGCCGACGGCTGCGGACTCGTCGAGCTTCTTCGCCTCACTGAGCTCGAGCTGGCGTTCAGCCTCCTCGATCTCAGCTCCGTCTTCGAGGACCTCGTATACCTGAAACATCTCGGTCTTCGTGACGTCGCTTCGGTTGAGCTTGGCGCGGATCACCTGGCCGGACTTGCCGTAGTCTTTGCGGTACGCGGCAGCGAGCGCCGATTCAACGGTCTCGATGACGGTATCGACGGGTAGTCCTCGCTCCTCAGCTAGCTCTTCGAGTGCGGTCATGAATGGCGACTCTGCCATAGGTCCTCGCTTTCTTATGTGCAGTATACGATTGGCTCCACGGAGTGTGAAGCGCGTCGTAGTAGAAAAAGAGCAGCCAACCATCGGTTGCTGCTACTCCTCTATCCTACTCCGAGTTTTGGAGCGCGTCAACGGGTTCGCTGCTTCGAGAGAAAAACGAGGAACGGGAATTGCACTGTCGCTGTGAGGATTCGCGACCAGCGCCAGGGCTGCGTCACTACGCGCCACAGCCACTCTAGGCCAATGGCGCGAAGCGCGTTGGGTGCGCGTCGGGCAGTGCCGACGTAGAAGTCGAATGCACCACCGACGCCAATCATGACTGGCACGCCGAGGACAGCTTTGTGCGCGTGGATGAAGAGCTCTTGCCTGGGTGCCCCGAACGCGACGGCGAGGATGTCGGGCTCGGCCGCGCGAATCCGGTCGACAAGCGCGGATTCGTACTCGCCGAGCGGTCCCTGGCGGTGTTCAGGCTTCGGTACCCCTTCCTCGGCGCCGGCGATATGGAGGCCAGGGAAGTGGTCCGTAAGTGCGTTCGCCGCTGCTTCGGCAATGCCAGGATCACCGCCAACCAGGTACAGTCGCCAGCCGTTCGCTGCTGCCTCGGCGGCCGTGGCGAGGAGGAGGTCGGTCCCGGTGACAGTGGCAGGAACCGGCGCATAGGCAGCTGGTTGGCGAAAGAGCGTGAGCGCTCCGACAGCAAGTCCCTGCGCGAACGTGACAACGAATCGCATCGGCTGCCAGCTCGGCGCTGGCCAGGAGAGGAATGTCGCGGCCGCTCGAACACCGGTGCCGTCGGCCACGCTCAGCTCAGCTTCTTTGAGGACGTGTCGGAAGCGGGTGTTCGTCTGCGCCGCGACGAGGAACTCTGGGTTGACCGTCGTGATCTGGCTCGGAAGACGACTCGCGACGAACCGACGGACGGCCAAGATCGCCTCCTCGCTCGTCACGCAGTCGACTGGGACACCGAGTACCGAGATCCGTTGGCGCGGGGTCATTGCAACGGCGCAATCTCCACGTCGGTCATCGTGTCACCAATACGGATCTGGTCGACAACGTCCATACCGGCAGTGACTTCGCCGAAGATCGTGTAGTTCGGCGGGAGCGGATTATCCTGGAGCATGATGAAGAACTGACTGCCGTTGGTGTTGGGGCCGCTGTTTGCCATCGCGACAATGCCGCGGTTGTACGGGCGCTTCACTGGCTCGTCGGCGAAGCGGTACCCAGGTCCGCCGGTGCCGTTGCCACGAGGGTCGCCACCTTGAATCACAAAGCCGGGCTCCACGCGGTGGAACGTCAGACCGTCGTAGAATCCGTCCTCGGCGAGAAAGACGAAGTTGCTTACGGTGAGCGGTGCTTCGTCGGCGAAGAGCGCAATGCGGATCTCGCCTTTCGATGTCCGGATGACCGCCTGCTTGTTCTCAACCCGGTCAGCTGGCAGGGTGTCTGGTGCTGCGTCGTACGTCTTCATGGTCGTGCTCCTCTCGCTTGGTTGTGTTGACTGGGTTGGCTTCGTGGGCGTGCTCGCGCACCCGGTCAGGAGGATTCCAAGAGTGAGGGCGAGGACGAGGTGGCGGCTAGGCATTGCGTTCAGCTGCGACAACGGTCGCCAACTGCTCCGTGAGGTCGGGGTAGGAGTCGAACCGGATCACGCGCTCAGCCAGTACCTCAATGGTCGGCGAAAGCTCGGCGTCTTCGTTCGCGATCGCGTAGACAGGCTTCCCGAGGGCGGCTGCGTACCCCGCCTCAACGCCGAGCCCCATCCCCTTTTCAGTTACGTCAAGAATGACGACGTCAGCGTGCTCGATCGCGTCGAACATGAAGGCGAGCCGTTCATCGGGGTCCCGCTCGTCGCGGCCGAAGTCGTCGAAATCCCTGTTCGTGCAGGTGACGCTGAATCCTGCTCGGCTCGCGGCATTGCAGAGCGATGCGACAACTTCCTCATTGTCTTCGCCTTCGTACTTCGTGGAGAGATACGCGTTCATAGTTGGTAGCCTAGTGCGTTTTTCGACGCGTGGCTAGTCTTCGTCAATTGCTAAGAGGAGTGTCACTGGCCCATCGTTCGTCGACCGGACGATCATGTGCGCACCAAACTGTCCCGTTTGCACGCGCACACCGCGTGCGATGAGTTCATGTTGGACCGCGCGGTAGATGGGTTCGGCATGCTCGGGCGACGCGGCCCGCGAGAAGCTCGGCCGTGTTCCGTCCAGGGTGGCGTGGAGCGTGAATTGGGAGACGACAAGGATCTCGCCTACGGTGTCCACGACAGATCGGCTCATCTTCCCCGCCTCGTCGGCGAAGAGTCGGAGCGTCGAGAGTTTCTTCGCGCAGGCCGCTGCGGTTGCAGGCGTGTCGGTCGGAGCGACGGAGAGGTAGACCAGGAGACCGCCACCGATCGCGCCAACTTCCGCTCCCCCAACCTGCACAGTGGCGCTGGTGACTCGCTGGATGACGGCGCGCACAGCTACTCCTTAGGTTGTAGTCGGCGGTAGATCGCCCGGGTAAGTTCGACGTCGCGTCGGCAGTACTCGTAGATCTCCTCGTACTTGCCGGCTTGGTAGTAGTCGTAGACCATCGCGCCGTTCATCGACTGCTTCGACGATGGCAGATCGAAAATTTTCGCAAGCTGGTCGAGCCCTGTATGTCCGTCGCCCTGGTCCCACTCGCGTTTCGTGTCAAAGATTCGGCCGGCCGCAGCGGTGAGCGGGCGCAGATTAGTCGTCATCTGGATATCGTGCACGGTCGTCCGTTTAATAATGAAGGGAAGGTCGAACCCGATGATGTGGTGGCCGATGACGCGCTCGGCCTGAGCCGCAACGCGCCAGAACTCACGAAGAATGTCTGCTTCGTTGCCAGTCAGGACCTTAGCGGGCTGGTCGTCCTGCGCAATGCCGATACAGAAGATTCGTCCCCAGTTGCCTGACAACGAGGTGCCGCGGTGGAAATCGCTAAAGGAGTTAGCTCGTCCGGGACGACGAGCAAAGAGCTCCCTGAGCGCTGGTTCTGCTTCTGGTGGTGCGGGGAGCGTTTCAATGTCGAAGACAAGGTTCACTGGGTTTCCTCTTGCTCAGCTGGCTGCTCGTCGGCAAACGAAGCGGTGAGCACGTCGAAGCGGTGATCGAACTCGGTCAGTCGGCGTTTCGCTTCGGCGATGCGCTCGCCTGCCTGCTCGAAGAGCCGGAGGCTCTCTTCCAGACTTACCTGCTCGCTCTCGAGTGACGTGGCGATCGCATCGATTTCAGCCATCAACGTATCGAATGAAGGTTGTGTGTGTTCGCTCATTTAGATCACCTCTGCTTCTCTGCTACCGTCATGGAATTTCGTTTCGATCCGTTGACCCGACTGGAGGGCGTCAACGCTTGTCAGTATCCTACCGGAGGCCTTGTCGACGGTAAACGTGTAGCCTCGGCGAAGGATTGCAGAGGGGTTGAGTGTGCGCAGGAGCGCGGTTTGGCGGTCAAGTCGCTGCGCAGCGTTTCGTAGTCGGTCATGGACTCGGCTTGCGGTGAGTTCTTTTGTCCGCGCCAGTATCTCGTGATAGCGTTGCCGCCGATACGCGTGTGCAGCCCGCAGCTGCGTGACGCGACCGGTTGCTCGTTCGACAGCGGCGTGCGCGCGCTGGCGTTGGAGCGCGTAGAGGTGAACTACCCGATCGATCTGCTTACGGGCTCGACCGAGGCGTTGCTCGAGCAGGTGTACCTGCTTGGTCTGCAACGCGGTGAGCTCAGCCAGAATGGTTCGCCAATCTGGTACTGCGCGCTGCGCCGCGTTGCTCGGCGTTGCGGCACGCACGTCGGCCACGAGCTCGGCAATCGTCACATCTTGCTCGTGACCAATGGCCGCGATGACCGGCGTCCGACTCGCGAAGACAGCCCGAGCTACGCGCTCGTCATTGAATGCCTGCAGGTCCTCTGCGGCGCCCCCGCCACGCGTCAGGAGAATAACGTCGACCGGGTGTTGTTCGTTGAAGTACCGGAGTGCGCCGATGATCTGCCGTGGTGCGGAAATGCCTTGGACAGTCACCGGTGCCAACGTGAGGGAAAACCCACCCCACCGCTCCCCAAGTACCTTTCGGACATCGCCGAGCGCGGCTCCGTCTTTCGAGGTGATGAGCCCGATTCGGGCGGGGTACGCGGGCAGCTGCTGCTTATGCTCGTCGTCAAACAAGCCTTCCGCTTTCAGTTTGGCGAGGAGGAGCTGATAGGCCCGCTGGAGCGCGCCGGCACCGATCGGTTCAACTGCCTCGACCGTAAACGAGTACTTCCCGTACGGTACGTAGATCCGTGGCGACCCGAGCACCCTCACGTGCATGCCCTCCTCGACAGGAACACCGAGCCGCTGGACGACGCCGAAGCAGTTCAGCGTGCTCGATTCGTCCCGGAGCGTAAACGTGAGCCACTTCCCCTGTCGGACGCTCACGCCAGCTACCTCACCCGTGACCAGGACGTCGCCGATGTGCTCGCCGAGGGTAGCGTTGACGAGCTCGTTGAACCCTGCGACGGAGTAGGCTGTGGGCTCAACGAGTTGTGGCATGTTCTGCCTCGATGCGTGTAATCGCCCGCTCGATGATCGGTCGCAAGGTCCTGTACGAGATTAATCCCCGGAGCTCACGTGGCAGAACCCAATGTACTCGCTGGATGCGTTCGTCGACCTGTGCGGTCCCGGTCACCGTTGCTGGTGTGCGGAAGAGGAAGTACGACACCGTTTTGTGGACATTCTGCCCAGGGTGCTCCCAGCGGTCGACAAACCAAAACTGCGTGTTCCCTAGTTCATTAACGAACGTGAGTTCATTGATGGAGACTTCCTCGTGGATTTCCCGGCGCGCCGCTGCTTCGGCCGTCTCCCCCGCTTCGATCCGGCCTTTTGGGAATGCCCAGCGCCCATGGGAATCTTTGATCGCAAGTACGCGAGCGGCGCCATCGGCATCGAATCGGTAGACGATTCCGCCGGCAGAGTGTTCGTCGCGTTGATTCTTCATACGAGCGCTACTTATCTGCTGCACGCTCAATGAGCGTAACGGTTTCGCGAGCGGCGCGCTCCCAGCTGAACTGCTTGGCGCGCTCCTTGCCTCTTGTAATCAACCGTTCGGCAAGTCCTTTGTCAGTTACGACTTTTGCGACTCCTTCAGCAATTGCTTCGGCGCGGGTCGCATTCACGAGTACGCCGGCATCGCTGACGATCTCCGGAATACATGAGGATCGGCTCGCGATAACCGGTACGTCCGACGCCATAGCTTCTAGGAGCGGCATGCCGAACCCTTCGAACCCAGACGGGAAGACGAAGGCGCTCGCATGGCGGAGCCAGTCCCCGTGTGCTTCGTCGGTTACGTAGCCGACAAGGTGGACGCGCTCGCGAATTTCGGGCGGGAGCTCGGCAAGTGCACGAGAAACTGCCGCGTAGCCGTGAGCGCCGGGTTTGCCCGCAAGGACCAGGTGGTGTGGTACGTGGAAGCGCTCGACGAGGATTCGGAACGCCTGGATGAGCTTGGGCGTGTTCTTTTTCGCCTCGAGTCTTCCGATGGTGTACAGGTAGGGGCTAACTGCCCGCTGTTCGGCAGACGGTTGTTCGCTGATGCCTCGCGGGTGAAAGCGATCGCGGTCGACGCCGTGGTAGATAGTGTGCACCCTTGTTGTCAGTGTGCGGGTGTACCGAAGGATGTCTTTCCGTGTCGCTTCGGAGATGGCGATGATCGAGGTGGCGCTACGCCCTACCTGCCAGAGCGCAAACTCTTGGTAGAGCCGCTCGATCGCGCCGTAGTAGCTCGGGTGGTGCTTGAAGCCGAGGTCGTGCACCGTGACGATAGTTCGCTTTGGGTGAACGAATGGTATCGCGTGCGACGGCACGAAGAAGACGTCTGGTTGCTGCCGAGTGGCGAACTCAACCGACAGGCGCAGCTGTGTCCAGAGTCGGGGGAATGGCATGATTCGCCACGCCACCTGGGCATTTCCCGTGTCTAGCGGTGTCGTCGGCATTGCTGGTGCGTAGATCGTGTACGTATGGTGTGGCGCCACGCGAAACATGTGGTACAAAATTTGCCACGTGTAGTGCTCGGTTCCGGTGTACGTGGACTTCGCGAGTCGTGACCCGTCAATGCCGATGTGCATGCGGTCTCCTACGTCTTTGCCCAGAGGACGGAGCGTTTGTACGCGTCGAGGTGTTCCGCGGCAATGCCGACACCCTTGGCGGTGCAAAGCATTGGTTCTTCCGCCAGTTGGCACGGGACGCCGGTAATCTTCGTGAAGAGGTTGTCGAGGTCACGCAAGAGCGCCCCACCGCCCGTAAGAACGACGCCTTTATCCATGACGTCCGAGGCTAGTTCTGGCGGGGTGTGCTGGAGAACCTCTTTGACCGCTGCCATGATCTCGCCAATCGGCTCCTTGAGTGCGGCGACGACGTCACTCGTCTGGACGATGACGCTCTCGGGTAGGCCGGAGACTCCGTTTGATCCGGAGACTTCCATGGTGAGTTCTTTCTTCGGCTTGAGCGCCGCGCCGATTTTCATCTTCACCTCTTCAGCGGTCCGACGACCGATGACGAGGTTGTACTTCTTGCGGATGTGGTTCGCGATCGCTTCGTCCATCCGATTGCCAGCGACGCGGACCGACGAGGTCGCAACCATGTCACCGAGCGAGATGACGGCAACTTCGCTTGTGCCACCGCCGATGTCGATCACCATGTGGCCGCTCGGCGACGCGATTGGAATACCGGCGCCAAGGGCGGCTGCTACGGGTTGCTTAATGATGTAGGCCGCTTTCGCGCCTGCGGCGATGCATGCGTCAATTACCGCTCGCTGCTCGGTGCTCGTCGCGCCAGCCGGTACGGAGATGAGGATCTCGGGCCGGACGAGGCGGACACGGCCGCCGAGCTTGTTGACGAAGTACCGGAGCATGGCCTGGGTGACGCGGTAGTTCGCGATCACGCCGTCTTTCAGTGGGTGTGCGGCGAGAATGCTCTCTGGCGTTCGGCCAAGCATCTCGCGCGCTTCTTGTCCGATTGCCATGACCTGGTTTGTTCGTGCCTCGATCGCAACAACCGCCGGCTCGTTGATGACGATACCCTGGCCGGGTACATGGACGAGGACGTTCGTAGTGCCGAGGTCGATGGCAAGTCGGCGGAGGAAGAGCGACACGCTACGCCTCCTCGCGTGTCATCGTCGCTCCAATGCCGCGGAGTTTCTCTTCGAGGTATTCGTATCCGCGGTCAAGGTGATGGATGCCCTGCAGGGTAGACTCGCCTTCGGCGACGAGCGCAGCAATCACGTGCGCCATGCCAGCTCGAATGTCTGGTACGTCGAGCGTGGTGGCGGTGAGCGGCGCTGGCCCCTCGATTACGGCGAGGTGCCAAGCCCCCTGTCCGGCGTACCGGCAGGCTTGGTCGCCGCAATCGTCTTGGACGGTGATCTGCGCGCCCATGCGGACAAGGTCATCGGTGTACCCGAAGCGGTCCTCGTAGATCGTTTCGTGGATAGTCGAACGTCCTTCGGCCTGCGTGAGAACAACAGCGCTTGGCTGCTGCCAGTCAGTAACAAAGCCAGGGAAAACCTGTGTCGTAAGGGCAGTTGCGTGGAGCGGTCCTGTGCGCCAGACGCGGATCCCTTCGTCGTCGACGCGGAAATCACCGCCCACCGAACGGATGAAGGCGAGGTAGCTCGTGAGGTGCTCTTGGCGGGCACCCCGCAGGTAAACGTCGCCGCCTGTTGCCAGCGCGAGAGCAGCGTACGACGCGGCTTCGAGCCGGTCCGGAATGAGGCGGTGGTGTGCGCCGTGCAGTTCATCGACGCCGGTGATATGGATGGTGCCCGGTTCCAAACCGATGATCGCGCCCATATTCTGGAGGAGGCGGATGAGCTCGGCGATCTCCGGCTCGTTCGCGGCATTGCGAACGATCGTGTTCCCCTCGGCCAGGACTGCTGCCAGGAGAATGGTTTCGGTCGCGCCGACGCTTGGGAATGGGAGCGTGATGTCGGCGCCACGTAGCCGTGTTGCTCGGGCGTGGTAGCCTTGCTCATCCTCCGTAACGGTTGCGCCAAATGTCCGGAGCGCGTCGATGTGGAAGTCGACGGGTCGGGCGCCAATTTTGTCGCCGCCGACGCGCGGAACGTGTGCTTCGCCGGTGCGGTGGACGAGCGGCGCGAGCGCGAGGATCGGGAGACGGTTCCGGCGCGAGAGCTCGGTGATCGTGTTCGTTTGGATCGTGGCGGCGTTCACCGTGACCACGTGTGACTGCCGCTGAACCATCGCGCCGACAGCGCTCGCGAGCTCGGAGGCGATTGCAGCTTCTCCGTTATCAGGGACGTTCTCCAGTACGCACTCCTCGCCTGTTAGGAGCGTGGCGGGAATGAGTGCATCAATAGTGTTCTTGCCACCGGCGATTTGTACGTCGCCGTTCACGGGTGATCCGCCCCGGATACGGTAGTGTGGATTATGCATTAGATCGAGCGTACCGTGCTTCCCTACTGGCCGCAAGCGATGCTTGAGGAAGTCGCCCGAAGGCAGTACCGTAGAGGACACATGGAGTACATACCCGCGTTGCGACGAACGAGCTGGGAGGTGGCGGCGTCGCTCCTCCTCGCGCTGCTAACACTCATCGGCGCGGTAATTCTCTTATTCGGTGCGAACGGGTACGTGGTGGACTTTAAGCGCCTGACTATTGAGCAGGCCGGACTCATTGTCGTTCGTCCGTCAGTTCGCTCAGCAATGGTCTCGCTGCCGAGCGAAGCGAAGACGAAGCAGCTCGGTCAAGAGTACGTTGCCCAGCTACTGCCTGGGCGCTACGACGTTACCGTGAGCGCGCCAGGTCGGACGACCTGGTCTCGAATAGTAGAGGTGCAACCGGGTACCGCGGCAGTCTACGGCAATGTGACGCTCTTCTACGCTGAGCCCGAGCTCGCAGTAGAGCGGACGGCTGACCGACGTGACCTCGATGTGCCACTGGTTGACGAGTCGATTCTCGTCCGCGATGGCGAACTCTTGGTTCGGACGCCAGACGGTCTAGTACTCGTCTCGCGGTTCTCTAAACCTATCCGGGCGGCACGGTTCCTCGATGCTGCACACATTGTCTACCTCATTGGTTCGGACGTGCACATCATCGACCTCGATGGTCGGAGTGACGTGGCGTTTGCCGGACTGTGTCCGACCGGTCTCTGTCGATTCCGCATCGAAGACAATGCCAAAACACTGACACTCGTCCAGGCGCTCACTGCCCGGTCCTACCGCATCCAGTAGGTCAGTGTTGCTCGACGGGGCTTGCGAAGACGAAGAGCCGATTAAGCGTCGTGCCGACTGGCGCACACGTCATAAGCGCAAGTTCATTCGTTATCAGTGTCGGGTCGCGTAGGACTTCCACATCCTTGGGGCCTACGACGGCTTTCCAGTGTACGGCGTACACGTACGCTGCTTCACCGTGCTTCACGTAGATTCGATCGCCTGGTTCCAGCTTATGGAGCACGGAGAACACCTTGGTCCAGGGGTTACGCATCCACCAGTACCCAGCCGAGTGTCCAACGATCACTGTCCGTCCGACTTCCCCGGGTAGAACCGTTTCCTCTGCGTGCACGACACCTCGTTGCAAGCCGTTTAGTGAATCGGCAATCGGCAAGTTCCAGCCAACCGGAGCGGTCACGCCGATACTCGGAATCTCAATCGTGTCGCGTGGGAGTTCGGCAAGGACTGCACTGTCCTGCGCGGTTCGGCCGGTAGCTCGGGAGGGTTGCGTAGTACCTCCTGCTTGCTGGAAGTGGTTCAGAGCAAACCGCGCTCGTTCGAGCTGCGCAGGGAGCGAGAGGAAAACGTAGAACACGATGAATGCGCCAAGCAAAAAGACCACGGCCTGCGCAACGCCAACAATGAGAGAGCTCCGCGTGCGCCGCTCGATCCAGTGGGCGATGCGATCTGCTTCGTGGGGATGGATATAGGAGTTCATAGTGATGCCAAGGGCTCAACTATACGGTGTAGCCTTGTGACCCGCAATGCGTCTGCCGCTGCGAGGGGTCAGCTCCGTCCACTGTGGATAACTCGGTTGACATGCCTTCTTACCGTTGCCAGCATCGAAGTAACTACAAATCGTGTGGGCCGAAACAACTCACACGGACGAACGTAGAAGCACTAGTTTTGAGGAGGTCCCCATGCGGGCAGCCTATATTGGAAGACTCACAGGCAGCGGTACTGTCCGTCGGGTCGCTGCTCTTGCGCTGGTAAGTGCACTAGCAGTAGCGCCGTACATGGCTTCAGCCGCGACGGACGCGGAGTTTACGAATCACCTGACCGGCGCTGATTCGGTAAACGGCAACACGCTTGAAGGTACGACGACGTTCAACTTCACCGTGACGAACGTTGGTACGGTGACGAATGACTTCGATCTCGACCTCAACACGGGCGGGAATACGATTAGCGGTAATACGACCGTCGGGGATGTCTTGACCGGTGACATCGACGCCGAGCTCGAAGTTGAGAATGTGGTGAATACCGCGCCGGTCGTGGTGCCAATGGGGATGGGCGGTGGCGACGTTACGGTTCGGAGCGAGAACCACCTGACCGGTGCTGGTTCGACGAACACGAACACCACAACGACTTCGTCGACTGCAAACATGACGACGACGAATGTCGGAACGGTGACAAACGCGATGACGCTGGCGCTGAATACCGGTAATAACACGATTGAGAACAATACGACGGTCGGCGACATCTCGACCGGCGACATCCGGGTCCGCGGGCGCGTTGAGAACCGCGTCAACGCCGAGCCGGAAGCAAACGGCCAAGGTGGCGGTACGATTCCGCCGACGGTGATCCCGCAGCCGACGTACACGAACACCCCGCCAGCGGTCGTCGCCAATCTTCCGGCAGCCACAGTATCCGGGGGTGGGACGATCGCAAAGGTTGCGCAGACGGTGACGACGCCCAAAAACGAGTTCTTCCCTGCCGGCACAGCGCTCAATGCCGCTGAGATTCTTTCCCTCCTGGCACTCGCCTTCCTCGCGGTCTACGGGTTCGATCTGATCCAGTACGCCTACCGCCGGCGCGCGCTCGTCGCGCACCAGGTCGGTGCCCTGCGCTTCCTCTAACACATTGCGGTCGATACCTGCACGGCAGCGCGTGGCTGGTGCATGGTACGAATTAACTCCACGCGCAGAAGTACAAGTTAGTTTCTCTCAGAGGAAAAGGAGTTTTCCATGAAACTCGACCTCATTACTGCCCGCAACCGGATGCGTGTCGTTGCAGCGGTCGCGGCACTCGCCCTCCTTGGCGGCGCTGGCTCGGCCTGGGCTGATGTCAACGTCGACGGTTTGAACGAGCGCACGGGCGCTGACTCGGATAACTTTAACACCTACACTGTTGATGACCTTGTTGATGCAGATATCATCAACTCGTCATCGGCACTCAACGACGTCCTCCTGAATGTTGACTCGGGTAACAATGATGTTCTCGAGAACACGACGGTCGGTGATGTTGAAGGTGGAGATGTAAACGTCGGGGGTTCGTTCTACACCGAACTCAATGCCGGCATGGTTGAGCTCGATGGTATGGCGATGGGCGATGTTGATGCGAGCTTTGAGAACAACACAACTGGCGCCAACTCCGTGAACCGCAACACGCTCGATGTTGAGCGTGATACGCTCGTCACGGTGACGAATGCTGGTTCAGCATCGAACCTCTACGATCTCACTGTCGATACCGGTGACAACGACACCAACCGCAACACGACGGTCGGTGACGTGTCGACGGGCGATGTCGATATGAACATTGAAGCCGAGACCATGATCAATGAAGGTGCTTCCTCAATTGATCTTGGTGATCTTGGTGCGAGCAGCAGTGTTGACGCGAGCTTTGAGAACGCCATCACTGGTGCTGATTCGGACAACCGCAACACGGTGATTGTCGATGACGTGAAGGATATTGACGTCACGAACAGTGCGACTGTCACGAATGATCTCGATCTCATTGTCGATACCGGTGACAACGACACCAACCGCAACACGACGGTCGGTGACGTGTCGACGGGCGACGTCTCGATCGACTTCAGCTTCACGAACATCCTTAACTAAGGATTTCGTACCTGACGCGGATTGCAGGACAACCTGCAATCCCGCCAGAGACGAAGCAACGAAGGGAGTTCAATGACAGACCAGTACGCACGTTCGCTCCGTCGCACTACGGCACGCGTCCTCTTTGTGCCGTTTTTCGTGTGGAGCCTGTTCGCGCCGCTCATTACCGTAGCGGCAGAGGGAGAAGTACCTCAAACCGGACCGACCGTCGAGACCGGGCCGACGCAGCCAACGGGCACCACTGTTGAAACGGGGCCGACGCAGCCAACTGGGCCAACGGGTCCGACTGGTACGTCAGTGGTTGAGCCGGAGCCATGTACTGACCCGTCATGCTTCTACGGCATGGGGCAGGGCGAGGGTCAGGGCGTTGACCAAGGTGTTGGCCAGGGCGTCCCAGCGGCCGCAGCCGCTACGCCAACTGGGACCCTTGCAAACGACACGACCGGTGCTGGATCGACGAATACCAACAGCGCGACTGAGAACAACTCAACCGATATCACGAACCGCAATAACGCGACGATTACGAACGACGTCGATATGAGTCTGAGTACCGGGAGCAATACGCTTAGCCAGAACAGCGAAGTCGGCAGCCTGACGACAGGCGACATCCGGGGCTCGCTCTCGATCGTGAACGCAGCGAACTCCCAGTTCGCACCGGGCAGTAGCGTCGGCCTTGGTACTGCAACCTCTGGTGCCGACGGCGTCCTCCTTATGGCAGATGGATCTCGGGCGTACCTGCCCTCAAATAGCCAGACCGGCGCCGACTCGACCAACACTAACGCGATTTCCGGCACGAACGCGGTAAGAATCGTCACAGAGAGCACCGCGCTCGTCGACAACGATATCGACATTGCGGCCTCAACGGGCGGGAACACTATTACGGAGAACACGCTCTTCGGCGATATCACGACCGGTTCGATCGACCTCGCCGTGAACCTCATCAATCTTCTAAACCTTTTAATGCCCGACACGCTCTTCATGGTCGACCTGTGGAACCTCTACGGAGACGTCCTGGGTGATATCTTCGCGCCGCTCACGAATAGTCAGACGGGCGCCGGCTCGACGAACACGAACGCGGTCAGTGGGGTGAACACGGCGGATGTGACGGTCACGAGCATCGCGGACACGACGAACACGTTCAATATTACAACTGACACGGGCAGCAATGTCCTTGACCAGAACACGGCTGTCAGTGATGTATCGACGGGCGACGTCCGCATCGATGGCAGCGTCACGAACATCTCGAACGCTGCGACACCCACGTTCTACATCGTGAACGTGCTCGGCAAGTGGAATGGCGGCGCGCTCGCCTTATCGGCTGGCAGCTACATCATCAATGAGCTTGGCAACTGGCTGACCGGTGCCGACTCGACGAATACGAACACCGTCGACCAGACGAATACGCTCGATATGGACATTACGAACACCGCGACCGTGAACAATGGGCTCAATATCTCGGCGAGCACGGGCGGTAATACGATTGCTCGGAACACGGCCGTGGGCAACGTGACCACTGGAGATATCAACATCATGGCGAACGTCGTGAACTTCCTGAACTCATTCGGTGGCGACCTGTCGAAGTTCTCCCTGGGTGTGATCAATATCTTCGGCGACTGGGGGAAGAAGCCGACGCCTGCACCGGTGGTACCGCAGGCCGTGGGCCTTGGCCAGGGCGGCGCGCCAGTCGGTGAAGAACAGGATGCGGAACCGATGCAGCTTGCGACTGTTACTACTGCAACGCAGGGTAAGGTAGCTGAGGTCGCGCCTCAGGCACCAGCTGTGAATCAGGTAGCTCCAGCCATGCAGTCGGTTGTCCGGCGTCCGGTCACGCAGCTGACGCAGGCTCCGGCACCGTCGGCTGCGACAAGCGCGGGTAGCTCGGTACTGGTCGCGGGAACGAGCTCAGTACCGACTGCAGCTGACCTCGGTCTCATCGACGGCGAACAGGAACGTGGTTCCTCGGTATCGTACCTCTGGATTGCACTCATCTCCCTCGGGGTGATCTGGGGGGTCTTAGAACTCGCAGCACTGCGTAAGCAGCGCGCCTAACCCTATTCGCCTCTCCTCGCATGGACGAGCGCACCCACGCTAGAGCAAGTTGGAAAAAGCTCGGCTGGGTTGCGCTCGTCTTCGTTGTGCTGGCCGGCTGGTGGTACGCAGAATTTCTGACGAGCATCGTCCGCCCGTCGCTCATTCGGACGGAGCTCATCAGTGCTCCTCGGGCCGCTGAGCTTCAGGCGCCTGCGTTCGCGTACCCCGCGCTCGGGATTGTCGCACCGGTAGTTGAGGCAGCGGAGACGAGTCCGCTCGCCGCTCGCGATTGGCAGGTGATCGCCGCTGCGCTGCGGGCCGGCGTTAGTCTGGCATACGAGGGGCCATCCCTTGAGTCGGCCCGACTCGCCTTCGTCACCGGCCATTCCAGCGACACGATCCGCCACCCGTACGCGTCGGTGTTCGCTGGCCTGGGGCAGTCACGCATGGGCGATGAGTTTGTCGTGCAGCTTGTCGACGGCCAACGCCGGTACCGTGTGAGCGATCGCAGCGTGTACTCCCCGGCTGACCTGGATGCCTTTCGTGCCCTGGAACCGGCCCCGGGTTCTCCTCAGCGTGTTGTTCTCGTCACGTGCTGGCCGCCATTGACAACGAAGAGCAGACTTGTTGTGACTGGAGAATACGTAGGAGGTGAACAATGATGAAGGTACTTACAGTGCTCGTAATGGTGGTGGTAACCGTCTTCGCACTGCCCACTGGTGTTAGCGCCGAGGAGATGCAAGACCGCGTCATCGTGCGCTTCCGCGCTGGCGTGTCGTCGGATGATCAGCAGCGCACTCTCGACAGGGTAGGTGCGCGCGAGCGCCGGTCGTACCGCGTCCTACGCGCCCAAAGCGCTACGGTGTCGTCGAGGGGGCGTGCTGCACTATTGTCCGAAGACGCCGTCGAGGGCGTTGATCCGGATCTCGAAGTTTCGGCGTTCTTGACGGTGGGTCAACTAAAGGCAGCTGGCCACCGCGAACGTGCCCTCGCTTCGTCAACGCAAGAGCTTACGTGGAACTTAACGCGTATTGGTGCGCCGGTCGCGTGGAACGTGGGCCGAGGTGCGGGCACGCGAGTGGCGGTGCTCGACACAGGCGCGCAGCTTACGCACCCGGATTTAGCCGGGAGGATCGCAGCGTCTCGGAACTTCGTCCGGCCAGGCCGGTCAGCGGATGACGACAACGGCCACGGCACACACGTCGCTGGGGTGATCGCTGCTGCGGATAACAGCGTGGGCGTCGTCGGCGTCGCGCCGGACACGAGCCTCCTCATTGCGAAGGTGCTCGACTCGCGCGGCCGCGGGTACGTCTCGGACATCATTGCCGGCCTTGATTGGGCGATCCAGAACAACGCGCGCGTCGTAAACATGAGCCTCGGCTTGCCGACCGACGTCCCAAGCTTGCGCCTCGCTGTAGAGCGTACCATGGGAGCTGGCATTAGCGTCGTGGCAGCGGCCGGGAATGACGGCGGCCAAGTGAGTTACCCGGCTGCGTATCCAGTGGTAATCGCAGTAGGTGCAACAGACGCTACGGATGCGGTGCCGAGTTGGTCGGCACAGGGGCAGGCGCTCGACCTCGTGGCGCCTGGCGTCAACGTGAAGTCCACGTACCGTCGAAGCCGCTACGTCACGATGACTGGGACGTCCATGGCGACGCCCCACGTGGCAGCGGCTGCTGCGTTGCTCTCGCAGCAGCCAACGCAGTGCGATATCGACGGCAACGGCGTCTGCGCGCCAGCTGAGATCGAGGCCAGACTCCGCGCTACCGCAACCGATCTCCTGGCTAGCGGGTACGACGTGCGCTCCGGCGCCGGTCGGCTCAATGTAGCACAGGCGCTCGGCCGCTAACTCTCGACAGGGTATCTCAGTCCCCGTATAGTGAAGCCGCTATCCGGCCGGAGTGGCGGAATGGCAGACGCGGCGGACTCAAAATCCGCTGTCCGCAAGGACATGTGGGTTCGACTCCCTCCTCCGGCACCACGTAACCAGGCAGAGAAGCACCCTGCGGATTCACGGGGTGCTTTCCAGTTCAAGTCAGCACGAGGCGCAGTATGACACGAGGGTTTTGGGACAACTTGCCGCAGCCCTTCTTCGTCCTTGCCCCGATGGCGAACGTAACCGACACGGTGTTCCGTCAGATCATCCGCAAATATAGCCGGCCGGACGTCATGTATACCGAGTTTGTGTCGTGTGACGGCCTCTGTTCGGCAGGTCGCGAGCGACTGCTTCGTGACCTCCAGTTCGTCCCGGCGGAGCGGCCGCTCGTCGCCCAGGTGTTCGGCGCGACACCCGAGCACTTCTACGAGACCGCGAAGCTCGTCGTCTCGCTCGGGTTCGACGGCATTGATATCAATATGGGCTGCCCTGACCGGGCGGTCGTCCGGCAGGGCGCCGGCGCGGCACTCATCCGCACTCCCCTCTTGGCGCAGGCGATTGTCCGGGCAACGCGGGACGGTGTACGCGACGCCGGGTCGGCGATTCCTGTTTCGGTGAAGACCCGGCTTGGCTTCCAGGCTGACGAGGCAGAGCGTTGGCTCCCCCACCTCCTCGAGCTCGACCTGCCGGCGTTGACCGTGCACGCCCGGACGAAGAAAGAGCTCTCGGAAGTGCCGGCGCACTGGGACCGGCTATCGGCGGTCGTTGCGCTCGCGGCCGGGACTAGTACACACATCATCGGGAACGGCGACGTCACCTCGATCGAGGACGCGCGGGCAAAGAGCGCCGCCTCGGGTGTCGACGGTGTCATGCTCGGCCGGGCGATCTTCGGAAACCCGTGGCTCTTCCGTGACAATACCGAACGACCGCCAGTGCCCGAGGTACTCAGGGTGGTCGTCGAGCACACGGAGCTCTACGAAACGACGTGGGGCGCGGCGAAGCCCTTCGACCTCATGAAGAAGCACTACAAAGCCTACGTCACCGGATTTCCGGGCGCGCACGAGCTGAGGATTGAGCTCATGGCGTGCCGCGATGCTGAGAGCGTCCGGCGCACTGTTGAGTCCTTCCTCGCCGATACTCACCGGTAGGAGTTGCGCGGTCCGCTTGGAACGCGCCGCGCATTGCCGTACTGTACGAGTACAGAACACTTCCCAGAACTCTCCGAGGGGAGGTGAGTGGAATGGCAAGGCAGTACGGGCCAAAAGCCCAAGAGTACGTGCACGACGTGATGCACGAGTTCAAGCACGGGAAGCTTCGGAGTCGCGACGGCCGCACGGTGACAAAGCGCAGGCAGGCGGTAGCGATTGGGCTCCAGAAGGCGCGCAAGGTCGGCGCGAAGGTGTCGAAGCAGTAGGCCGCGTAGACGACGAATGGAGTGTGGCGTGGAGTGCTGCGCTCCTTGTTGTTTTGCCGGGAGTCGTCTACACTGCACCGGTTCAACGAAAGGCAGGTATGGCAGACGCTACCCACCTCCGCAACATCGCAATTATCGCGCACGTCGATCACGGCAAAACCACGCTCGTCGACGGGCTCTTGAAGCAGGCGAATACATTTCGGGCCAACGAGGCCGCGATGAGCCAAGAGCTCATCATGGACTCGAATGACCAGGAGCGTGAGCGTGGAATCACGATTCTCGCGAAGCAGACCGCGGTCGAGTGGCAGGGATACACGATTAACATCATCGATACGCCTGGCCACGCGGACTTTGGCGGTGAGGTCGAGCGAACGCTGAACCTCGCTGATGGCGCGCTCCTCGTCATTGACGCGAAAGAGGGGCCGATGCCGCAGACGAAGTTCGTTTTGAAGAAGGCGCTCGAGCTCGGCCTGAAGCCGATCGTCGTCGTGAACAAGATTGACAAGCCGGGCGCACGGCCAGAGGAAGTCCTCGCGCTGACCGAAGACCTCTTCCTCGACCTGGCAGCGGACGAGTCGCAGCTCCACTTCCCGGTCTACTACGCGATCGGCCGGGACGGCAAAGCGTGGGCAACGCCCCCGGCTGACCTGCAGGCCCCAGCAGACTTGGCCCCGCTCTTCCAGGGGATTGTCGAGCACGTCCCTGCGCCGAACGTGGCTGAGGGTCCGCTGCAGCTCCTCGTGACTTCACTTGAGTGGGATACGTACCAGGGCAAGTACGCGATCGGCCGGATTCGCCGCGGCAGTATCCGTCCCGGCCAGACCGTTACCCTTCTCTCGGGCGAGGGAGTGAGCACAAATTACCGAGTCGACAAGGTGCTCATGACCGTCGGCTTGCGCCGGGTCGAGGTACCCGAAGCGACCGCCGGCAACATCGTCGCGCTGACTGGCATCGCCCAAGCGGGCATCGGTGATACGATCGCCGATCCGGCAGCTGCCGAAGCGTTGCCGCGTATCCACGTGGAAGAACCGACGCTCAAAATGAGCGTTGGCGCGAACACCTCGCCGTTCGCCGGCCGCGAAGGCCAGTTCGTGACGAGCCGCCAGATTTTGGACCGGATCAAGCGTGAGCTCGAGACGAACGTCGCGATCCGCCTCGAGGAGTCTCCGTCCGGCGAGCTCATCCTCGCTGGCCGCGGCGAGCTCCACCTCTCGGTGTTCATCGAGACGATGCGCCGCGAAGGGTACGAGCTCCAGGTCGGCAAACCACAGGTCATCACGAAGGTCGTCGACGGGGAGACGATGGAGCCGCTCGAAGAGCTAACTGTCGACGTCGCCCAAGAATACGCGAACGCGGTGACGGCCGAAGTGACGCGGCGGCGCGGGCTTATGCTGAGCCAGACGGAGAACGCAGACGGCTCGACCCGGCTCGTGTTTGAAGTGACGACCCGCGGCCTCCTCGGCCTGCGGAGCCAGCTCCTCACGCTCTCGCGGGGCACGGCGATCATGAACTCGCTCTTCCTCCGTTTCATCCCGCTCGGCCCCGCGATCGGCACGCTCCGGAACGGCGTCCTCATTGCGTCCGAAACGGGCAAGGCAGTGACGTACGGCCTCAACAACGCCCAGGGACGTGGCGCGACGTTCATCCCGCCCGGAACACAGGTGTACGAAGGGATGATCATCGGCCTCAACTCGCGTGAGAACGACCTCGAAATCAACGTGACGAAAGAGAAGAAGCAGACGAACATCCGCGCGGCTGGCTCGGACGACGCGATCATCCTGACGCCGTACACGCGCATGAGCCTGGAAGACTGCCTCGACTTCCTCGAGAACGACGAACTCCTCGAGGTGACGCCGACCAACCTCCGGCTCCGGAAGCGGCTCCTCACGGCGAACGAGCGGGCACGGGCGCGCTCGTAGCTTCGGCAAGGGCGTCACGCTTGATCGTCTCCCGCCTTGTGCTAGCCTTGCCGACGTACTCGCAAGGAAAGGTGTGCCGATGACTATGCAATCGCTCGTTGCGCGGGAAATCCTCGACTCGCGCGGGAACCCAACTGTTGAGGTAGACGTCACGCTCGAGGACGGATCGTTCGGTCGGGCTGCTGTACCGTCTGGCGCGTCAACCGGATCGCACGAGGCGCATGAGCTCCGTGACGGCGACAAGGCGCGGTACCGCGGCAAGGGTGTCGCAAAGGCCGTGCAGAACGTTGTCGGTGAGATCGCCCAAGCGGTCGTCGGTACGGCGTTCGACACGCAGGCCGCACTCGATGAAGCGCTCATCGCGCTCGACGGCACGCCGAACAAGTCGCGGCTCGGGGCGAACGCCATCCTCGGCGTGTCACTTGCGTTCGCGCACGCTACGGCTGCTTCCCGCAAGGAGCCGCTCTTCCGCTACGTCGTGACGCTCTCGAAGTCGCCGAGGAAGCCAGTGCTCCCGCTCCCCATGTGCAACATCGTGAACGGTGGAAAGCACGCGAGCGGGTCGACGGACATCCAGGAATTCATGGTCATGCCGGTCGGGGCGCCTTCGTTTAAGGAAGCGCTTCGGATGATGACCGAGGTGTTTCACGCCCTCGGCGCTGTGCTCCACGAGAAGGGGTACGGCACGACGGTCGGTGACGAGGGCGGCTACGCGCCGGCGGTGAAGCACGGCAACCGGGAAGCGCTTGAGCTCATCTCGGAGGCGGTCAGCGCCGCAGGCTACACGCTCGGGGCGGATATCGTCCTGGCGCTCGACGTCGCAGCGACCGAGCTCTACCGAGACGGGAAGTACCACCTTGTCACTGAGGGCCGATCGCTCTCGAGTGAAGAGATGGTGGCGTTCTACCAAGAGCTCGCGAAGGACTTCCCGGTCCGTTCGATCGAGGACGGGCTGGCTGAAGACGACTGGGACGGCTGGAAGACGCTCACTGGTTCGCTGGGCGAGACGACGCAGCTCGTCGGTGACGACCTCCTCGTGACGAACGTCGAGTTCCTTCGCCGCGGCATTGCCGAACAGGCGGCGAACGCGATCCTCATCAAGGTGAACCAGATTGGCACGCTCACTGAGACCGTCGCGGCCGTCGACCTCGCGCACGAGGCCGGTTGGCGCGCGGTCATGTCACACCGCTCCGGCGAAACCGAAGACACGACGATCGCCCACCTCGCCGTCGGTCTGGGTACCGGCGAGATCAAGACAGGCTCGACGAGCCGGTCAGACCGGACGGCGAAGTACAACGAGCTCCTGCGCATCGAAGAGATGCTCGGCTCAGACGCCGAGTTCGCGGGCAGTACAATCCTTAAGTAAGCATCGGAGGCACTGCATGGGACGACTTATCTGCGTACGGCACGGCAAATCAGCGTACAACGCGCTCGGGCTTTGGACGGGACACACTGACGTCGAACTCGTCGACGAAGGGCGCGCTGAGGCGCGGCGGGCGGGCGAGGCGATCCGCGACATCCACGTGCACGTCGCGCACACCTCGATGCTTACCCGGACGCACCAGACGCTCGACGAGATCCTCGCCGCACTTGGTCGCACCGACCTGGATCCGGTCCGCCACCACGCCTTGAACGAGCGGCACTACGGCGTGCACACCAGCAAGAACAAGTGGGAGGTAAAAGAGGAGATTGGTGAGGAGGAGTTCCAGCGTATCCGCCGCGGCTGGGATACGCCGATCCCCGAAGGCGAGACGTTGAAAGACGTCCACGCCCGGGTCGTTCCCTACTTCGAGGAATACATCAAGCCCGACCTCATGGCCGGCAAGAACGTACTCGTCGTCTCGCACGGGAATACGTTGCGCGCGCTCGTGAAGCACATCGACGGTATTTCTGAAGAGGAGATCGCGGACGTTGAGATCGCGACCGGTGAGGTCCACTGTTACTCGATGGACGAGGCCGGCAACGTCATCGACAAAGAGATCCGGACCGCTACGGTTGAGATTGATATCCAGGAGCCGGCGTACGCGTAACGGGTACATAAGCTCCGCACACTGCGAAAGAGTGGCCGGTTGGCCGTTCTTTTGTTAGAGCGCGTTCGTCCGCGCGATACGGGCGTAGGTGCGGGCGCTCGGCCGAACGCGGCGCTCGAGCGTCTGGCGGTCGACTTCGATGAGGCCGAACCGCGGCCAGAACCCTTTGTCCCACTCGAAGTTGTCCATGAGCGACCAGTGCAGGTACCCGCGGACGTCGATCCCCTCTTCGATTGCCTGGTGGACGTACTCGAGCGTCTCGCGGATGAACCACTCGCGGTGCGTGTCGTTCCGGTCGGCCAGGCCGTTCTCGGTAATGTAGACGGGTTTGTCGAAGCTGCCAGCCACGCGGAGCGCACCGAGCATCGCCGGCGGGTAGAGCTCCCAGCCGAGATCGGAGCGCACACGGTTCTCGTTCTGGTTACGCGTAAGGCCGCGGATGACGTTCCGGCCGTAGATGTTTGCGCCGACGAAGTCGAGCTCGGTGCGGATACTTTGGAGGAATCGCCGGTTCCAAAGCCAGTCCGCTAGCCAGCGATGGGCGCGGGTCACCAGTGAGCCGTCGCCTGATTGCACATCCGTGATCTGCGGGGCAACGCCGACCTGTGCTGTCGGCTGCAGGCTCTTGATCGCGCGGTACGCCCGTCGGTGCGCCGCCTGGAGTCGCTTGAGTACGCGCTCGTGCGCGACGACGCTCTTGCGTCCCGGCGGCCAGTCGCCGGTCAGGTAGCTGAACGTGGCATAGACGTTCGGTTCGTTGAGCGTGATCCAGTACCGGACGGACGGCGCGAGCACCGGAACGATCGCCCGGACGAACGCCTCGAACGCGGCGGGCGTACCCGACCACTCCCAGCCGCCTTTGTCACGGAGCCAGAGCGGCACCGGCCAGTGCCAGAGCGTGACGAACGGCTCGATGCCGTTTTGCCTGAGCGTCGCTACCATCTGGCCGTACCGCGCGATCGCGCCGGCGTCGTACTCCCCTTCTCGCGGCTCCATGCGCGACCAGTCGATCGAGAACCGGTAGGCCGTGAGGTTGAGTTCGCGCATGAGCGCAACGTCCGCGTCGAACCGCTCCCAGTGCTCATCAGTTCGCCCGGCGATATAGCTCGCGGGGTCTGTTGCCTCGGATTTTATCTCGTCCCAGACCGGGCAGAGCTGGCAGAACTTCCGTTCGGCCTCGCTTGCGAGTCGAGTCGCATGTTCCCGCTCCCACGCATCCCAGTCGTTCGTGAGACCGCCTTCAACTTGGTGCGCCGCCGTGCTCGCGCCCCAGAGAAACCCGTCCGGGAACCGTCGTTCAGGCATGCGTTCCTCCGATCGTGTAGTGAAACTCCCCCGCTCCCTGGCGCAGGACGACCGGTGTCGCCTGGGTGAGGTCGACGACTGTTGAGGCGGGAACGACGGGCAGATCGCCCGCGTCGAGGATGAGGTCCGGCCTCCGGTCTGGTGGTAACTGGTCGAGGAGTTCGGCGTGCAGGTCTGCCGTGCGGTAGATGGCGCCCATGCCGGAGAGGTTGGCGCTCGTCGTCGTGTACGGCTCGCCGAAGGCTTCGGAGAGCGAGCGGATGACCGGGTCGTCGGGAATGCGGACGCCGAGCGTGTTCGTCGTCGCGACCGCGAAGTCGGCGTTTAGGAGGACGAACGTGTACGGGCCGGGCAGGTGCGCCTCGAGCACGCGAAGCTGCTCGTTGGTTGCGAGCGTCAGCGCGCGGACGTGGTCGAGGTCGCGGGCGATGACTGAGAACTTCTTCGCGTGATCGCGTCCTTTGAGGGCGGCGATCCTGGCCATCGCGCGCGGGTTCCGGGCATCGCAGCCCAAGCCGTAGCACGTGTCGGACGGGTAGATGATGACGCCGCCACGGCGAAGAACGTCGGCCGCCCGCTCGATTGTCGCGGGTTCCGGCTTTGTGCGTGAAACAGAGATGATTTCCATGGCTTCCATCGTACCAGGAAGCGTGCTATACTCCGACCGGAGATTTGGGGTACTATTACCACTTCACTCGTTCGGGCCAGTAGCTCAGTTGGTAGAGCGCAGCATTCGCATTGCTGAGGTCCGGGGTTCGACTCCCCGCTGGTCCACCAGGTAGATAGACGTGAAAAGACCGGACAACTCTGTCCGGTCTTTTGGTTGAAGAGCTACGTCTCCTTGCGAACAGCCGCAAAACGGTAGCCCGCATGCCACGTGTCATCCCACCACTGAAGACACAGTCGTCGCTCGCCGCTGCACTCGTCAAGGACTGGCACGCGGAGATAGCATTTTGGTTTCCTCCACGAAGAACTGAGAGCAACGATAGGGTGTAGACGTTGTGCGTATGGATAGTTTGCGCCCAGGGCGCACAATTCATCGAGCGTCGCGGGCCGCAGGCCCCGTTGCTCGAGATCTTCAATCACCCACTCCGACGAAACACCATCCTCGTGATCGTACTTGATCAGCTCGATCTCAATCCACTCTGTACCTCGGGCATTGTGACAAGGAAAGTATTTGGAGATAAGGTGTTTATCTACCTGATCGTACCTGCCCGCTCGAATCATAGCCTTAAGGTTCTGACTGAAGTTAACTTTGACGCGACACATGTCGTCCAGTGGACGCATTGACAGAATTGGTTGGTCATCGGAGGGTAAGAGGGCGTTGCGGAGAGCGTTTCGGAGCGCTCCCTGGTCCTGTATCCATCGCTGAGCTTGTTCGGGGGCGACGTCTTGCGGTAGCTGGCGGAGCACCGCGGCGGCGAACTCCATCATCTGTCCCGTCGACACTGAGTCGGTACCAGGAGAATTCGACATGGTTTTTCCTCCGGTGCACGATCTGCTCGTGCGGGCGAATCTCCGAGAACGTTATTTAAAGGAACGAGTATGTATACCTAATAGCTGGTGGTTAGTCAACGAAACAATACCGATCAGCGCCCCTCTACATTCCCCAAAGAACCTGCTATCCTCTCGGCAATTTAGCCAGAGGAGAACTCCATGACTCCGCTCCGTGTGGTCTTCAACTGGGACAGCACGCTCGTCACGATCGAAGGGTCCGCCGCACTCGCTGAGCACAAGGGCATTGACGGCGTTGCCGAGCTCACGAACCAGGCGATGAACGGCGAGGCGTCGATCCAAGACGTGTTCCGCCAGCGCTTCGCGCTCCTTCGGCCGACGCTCAAAGATTTGGAGTGGCTCGCGGGCACGTACGTGGCGCATACGACGCCCGGCGCCCGTGAGATCGTGGCGCACCTGACTGAAGCGGGTCACCAGGTGTACGTCGTTTCAGCGGCGTACCGGACCGCCATCTTGGAGCCGGCCAAGCAGCTCGGGATTCCTGCCCACCATATCTGCGCGGTGGACGTACTCTTCGACGAGCAGGGCGAGGCGCACTACGACGCGGAGAACGTGCTCGCGAGCGACGGCGGCATGGAGGTGGTGCTCGCCGAGATCGCAAAGGCTGGGCCGACGATCTACATCGGTGATTCCGTGCCGGATGCTCAGGCTGGCGGCGCCGTCGACCTCTTCATTGGCTTTGGCGGTGTCATACCGCGCGACGAGGTCGTTTCACTCTCGCCCATCTACGTCCGTGAGCCGACGCTCATGGCGGTTGAGACGCACATCGAAGCGTTCGCTGGTGCGCCGGTTCCTGCGGCGTAAACCGCGACTTGTCCCTCGGCTTGGCCGGCTGGTACGATACCCGCAAGCACCGCTCGGAGGGGAGTAGGAGGAGTTTTCGTGGCCGCACTCGATACCGTCCAGCAGCTCGTCGACCTGCATGACCGAGAGAACATGCTCCAGTCGATCCGGGATTTCCCGGACCAGATCGTCGACGCGTGGGAGCGATTCACCACGTTCGTCTTGCCGACGCACTACATCCAGGTCAAGGAAGTCGTCATCCTTGGCGTTGGTTCGAGTGCGATGGCGGCGGTGATGGCCTCGCGGTTCGCCGCCGAGGACAGTCGGATCCCGGTGATCCTCCACACGACCAATACCCTACCTGGCCACGTCGACGACCGGACGCTCGTCATCGCGCTGTCCTACACTGGGCAGACCGAGGAGGTTGTCACTGCGTTTCGCGACGCGGCTCGCCGCGGGGCGAAGCTCCTCGGTATTTCAACCGGTGGTGAAGTCGGCGCGATCTGCCGCAAGCACCGGGCGCCGCACTTTCAGATCCAGTACGGCGCACAGCCCCGGGCCGCGTTCGGGTACCTGTTCGTGCCGCTCTTAGCGACGCTCCACCGGCTCGCCTTTATCTCGAAGACTGTCGAGCGCGACCTGTCCGAAGCAGTCGTGGCGCTCCACGAATTGCAGGCGATGGTCGAACTTACCGTGCCGACCGTCCAAAACCCGGCCAAGCAGCTCGCCGAGAAGCTCGCCGGCGCGTTCCCGGTCATCGTCTCGTCGCACCTCTTGGCACCCGTCGCGCTTCGTTGGAAGCAGCAGTGCAACCAGAACGCGAAACACTTCGCTGCGGTCGAGCAAGTGCCCAACCTCACCCACGCCGCGGCGGCCGGGCTCGACTACCCGAAAGCGATCCAGCCCAACCTGCTCTTCCTCTACCTGCGGAGCGGGCACGACACTGCGCAGGAGTCGCTCCAGCAGAACCTGTTCCAGACCATTCTGCGCCAGAACAAGCTCGCGAGCGAGGAGCTGGTCGCGAAGCCGCAGGGTTCGCTCCTCACCGAGTT
Organism: Patescibacteria group bacterium; assembly: GCA_050944875.1. GTDB lineage: Bacteria > Patescibacteriota > UBA1384 > JACPKC01 > JACPKC01 > JBMNRW01. Next base: position 72,634 of record JBMNRW010000001.1, read on the forward strand.
CCTGGTCTTAACGCACTGGGCGGACTACGTGAGCTACTACCTCGCACTCACGAACGGAGTTGACCCGACGCCAGTACCGCATATCATGGCTCTAAGGGAGCAGGAGGCGGCGGCACAAGGATTGCTCCGTTAGTGCGAACGAAGGAGGGGTAATGAGCGCAATTCGAGCAGTCCGGGCGCGGACAATACTCGACTCACGTGCCGGCTACACGCTCGAGGTTGATGTTCTCCTCGATGACGGGACGCTTGGGCGCGCAGCAGTGCCATCGGGCGCGAGCGCCGGCAGTCACGAGGCGGTGAAGCTCAGTGACACTACGCGGTCGGTGGCGAACGTGAAGACGGTCGGCGCGTTGCTCGTGGGCCATGACCCGGCGCAACAAGAAGCGATTGACCGCATTCTCTTGGACGCGGACGGGACGGCGAACAAAGGTGAGCTCGGGGCGAACGTCTTACTCGCGCTGTCGCTCGCGAGCTGTGACGCTGCTGCACAGTCAGCAAAGACGCCGCTCTACGCCCATATCCACGCGCTGTCGGGTGGTACGGTAGCGCCGGCGCTGCCGACCCCCATGTTCAACGTGATTAACGGCGGGAATCACGCGGATAATGCACTCGAGTTCCAGGAGTTCATGATCGTGCCGGCCCGTGATGAGCGGCCGTTCCACGAGAAGATGCGGCTTGGCGTCGCGCTCTTCCAGGAGCTTCGCCGCGTCCTTCAGGCTATGGGCCACTCGACCGCGGTCGGCGACGAAGGCGGGTTCGCGCCGCGCCTCAACTCGAACGAGGAAGCGATCGAGCTCCTTGTCCGCTCGTTCGAGGAGTCCCGGTTCCGGGCCAATGATGACGTGACAATCGCGTTGGACGTCGCAGCGAGCGCCATCCCCGACCTCGCACCGGTCATTTACCCGCACGACGTCTACTCGTACTACGCCAAGCTCGTCGACACCTACCCCATCTCGCTCATCGAGGATCCGCTCACCGAGGACGACTGGCAGGGTTGGACAAAGCTCACCGCCGCGCTTGGTTCACGTATCTCGATCGTCGGCGACGACCTCTTCACGACGAACCCAGCGCGCATCAAGCAAGGTATCGAAGTGAAGGCGGCGAACGGCCTGGTCGTGAAGCCGGACCAGATCGGGACGCTCACGGAGACACTGCAGGCGGTGCGACTCGCGCGGCAGGCAGGGATGTCCATTGTGATCTCGCACCGGTCCGGTGAGACGGAATCGACGCTTATTGCCGACCTGGCTGTCGGTATTGGCGCCGAGTACATCAAGGCCGGCGCGCCTGCCCGCGGCGAGCGTGTCGCGAAGTACAACCAGCTGCTGCGCATCGAAGAGCTCATGCGCGAACAAGCCTGAGGTGGTTATGCGCAAACTTCTCCTCGTTATCTTCGACGGCTTCGGCCTCTCCCCTGCTACGAAGGGCAATGCAATCGCGGCAGCGGCAACGCCCACCCTCGATCGCCTCGTGAGCGAGTACCCGTACCTCGCGCTCACCGCGCACGGGCCAGAGGTCGGGTTGCGCTGGGGCGAGATGGGCAACTCGGACGTCGGCCACGCCAACCTTGGCGCCGGCCGGGTTGTCCTGCAGGACGCGACGCGTATCACGCAGGCAATGGAGACCGGTGGCTTTGCGGACAACGAGGCGATCAAGGCGGCGTGCGAAGCTGCCCGCCAGCCCGGCCGGACGCTCCACATCGTAGGGCTCATCTCGGCCGGTGGCGTCCACGGCCACCTTGACCACCTCTGTGCTATCCTCGACGTGGCGAAGAGCGCGCAGGTGCCCTCAGTCGCCGTGCACTGCATTACCGACGGCCGCGACAGTCAGCCGAAAGACGCCGCGACGAAAGTGAAGCGTGTCCAGGACGCCGCGATGAAAACCGGAGCCCAGATCGCCACGGTCATGGGTCGGTACTACGCTATGGACCGCGATCGCCGTTGGGATCGCACGAAGCAGGCGTACGAGGCGCTCGTCCTCCGGGCCGGTACGCAGGCGCCGACGCTCGAGGCCGCACTCCAGGCGGCGTACGGCGCGAACCAGAGCGATGAGTTCATCGAGCCGGTTGTTATCGGTGACGCGCCGGCGGTGAAGCCGGGCGACGTCGTCCTGATCACAAACTACCGCGCCGACCGTATGCGCCAGCTCGTGGCTGCGCTCGTCCAGCCGGGATTCCAGGAGTTCACCCGCAACGATCTCGGCGTATCGCTTACGACCTTCACGGACTACCAGGTTGAAGGCGTCGAGGCGCAGGTCGCGTTCCCGCGCGAAACCGTCGACGAGTACTTTGGTGCCTGTGTCGCGGCGGCGAAGCTCCGCCAGCTGCACATTGGCGAGACGGAGAAGTACGCGCACGTGACGTACTTCTTCAACGGTAGTCACGAGGAGCCGCTGCCGGGTGAGAAGCGCGTCCTCGTCAACTCGCCGAAAGTCGCCACGTACGACGAGACGCCAGCGATGTCGGCGCGGGAGATCACGGCCGCGGCGATTGATGCGTATCGGGCAGAGAGCTTCGACGTTCTTATCGTGAACTACGCGAACGGTGACATGGTCGGCCACACGGGCAACGTCGAGGCAACGACCCAGGCAGTCCAGGTGCTCGATGAGTGTCTCGGGCAGCTCGTCGCTGAGGTTGAGGCCAGGGGGGATATTCTCCTCCTCACTGCCGACCATGGGAACGCCGAGCAGCTCATTCACCCGGATACGGGCGACATCGACAAAGAGCACACGGCGAATCCCGTGCCGTTCGTCCTTGTCGACCCGAAGCGACGGGAGGCTGGCCTCAAGGAAGACGCGAAACTCGTCTTTATAAGTACCGCACCGATCGGCATCCTCGCTGATGTCGCGCCAACGGCGCTCGACCTCCTTGGGATTCCGGTGCCGGACGTTATGACAGGCAAGAGCTTGGTTCGTGAATTCCGTAACCGCGTCTCGTAGCTACACGGAAGGGGTACCGCATGGCGAAACCAGCAGTCACTGACCTGCGGTCTGGGACGGGTCCAGTCGTCCTCCTTATTCTTGACGGCTGGGGGTTGTCGCCGAGTTGGTCGGGGAACGCGATCGCGCTTAACGACCCGCCGACGTTTTCGTACCTCTGGAAGTACTACCCGCACGCCGTCCTTCAGGCGTTCCGCAAGGTCCCGGGCGTTACCAGTGCAGTCGGCTCGTCAGAGATCGGCCACGCGTCCATCGGATCCGGCCGACTCATCGAACAGGACCTGGTCGAGATCAACCGGATGATCGACGACGGGCAGTTCTTCGCGAATCCAACGCTCATCGCTGCGTTCGATCAAGCCATGGCACAAGGGAAGGCTGTTCACCTGACCGGGCTCCTCTCTGACGGCGGCGTGCACGGCGACCACCGTCATGCCCATGCGCTCGTCCGGCTTGCGCGGCAACGCGGCGTGACGAAGCTCTGGCTCCACCCCATCCTGGACGGCCGCGATGTCGAGCTGCGTTCGGCGCACCGATACGTCGACGAGCTCGAACGCGTCCTCGCCGTCGAGGGGATTGGACGGATCGCGACGGTGGCCGGTCGGTACTACGCTATGGACAAAGGCGAGTACTGGGATCGGACTGCACTCACCTACGAGGGCATGGTGTTCGGCCATGGCCGACATTCCTCGAGCGCGCACGCTGCGGTTACCGAGGCGTACGACCAAGGCCTGGACGATGAGCACGTCAGACCGACGGTCCTCGCGCCAACCGGAACGCTAGCGCCTGGCGACGTCGTCGTTCACTGGAACTTCCGCGCAGACCGCGGTCGCCAGCTCGTTCAGGCGCTCATGGACCGGTCGGCTTTTCGTGCGTTTCCGTTCCGGCGGCGCTACCCACTCGCCGGCGTCAGCGTTGTCACGCTTACCGACTACCACCTCGAGCTCCCGCAGTGCCAAGTGGCGTTTCCGTCGGCGACGATCAGTAATACGCTCGGCCAGCTCGTGGCGAACCGCGGGTTGCGACAGCTTAGGGTCGCTGAGCGCGAGAAGTACGCACACGTGACGTACTTCTTCAATGGCGGGCGCGAGGAGCCGTACGAGGGCGAAGACCGCGTTATCGTCCCCTCTCCTCGCGTGCCGTCGTACGACGCAGCGCCTGAGATGGGCGCCGCTGCGATCACGCGCGTGCTCGAGCGCGCAATCGCGAAGCGGTCGCACCACTTTATCGTCGCGAACTACGGTAACGTCGACATGGTCGCGCACACCGGCAACTTGCTCGCAACTGGACGGGCTGTGCTCGTCGTCGACGAGGCTGTCCGTCGCGTCGCGAACGCGGTGATGGACGCGGGCGGACGGCTCATCATTACCGCCGACCACGGGAACGGCGAGGCCGTGGCGACGCTTCACCGTGGCGACCGCGAGACCCTGCACACCTTCAACCCAGTCCCCTTCGTCTACGTGGCGCCTGACGCGAAGCAACCGGACGCGGTCGCCCAGCACACGCTCGGAACCGGTGTGTTCGCTGAGCTGCTCCGCTCCACGCATACGCTGGCAGATGTGGCACCGACGATCCTTGAGCTCCTCGGCATCCCGAAGCCATCCGACATGACTGGCTCGTCGCTCCTGAGTACGTGGGAGCGCTAATGCAGATCAATGAGCACGCGAAGTCGGTGATTCAGACGCTCCGCGCCAGCGGCTACGAAGCATACCTCGTCGGCGGCTGCGTCCGCGACCTTCTTCTCCACCGCGAACCGAAGGACTACGACATCGTAACCTCGGCGTTGCCCGACCAAGTCACCGCGTTATTTCCCGACCACTTCGTGGCCGGCCAGCAGTTCGGCGTCGTCGGCGTCCAGGTGGTCGGTGAGGTTTTCGAGGTGGCGACGTACCGTGCGGAATCAGAGTACACCGACCGCCGGCGTCCTGACGCGGTGACGTGGACGGATGCGAAGGGCGATGTCGAACGCCGCGACTTCACGGTGAACGGCCTTCTCTACGACCCAATTGATGACCGGGTCATTGACTACGTGAGTGGGGTACGCGATCTCGAGATCGCTGTCATCCGGTTTATCGGCAATCCGGTGCAACGGGTCACCGAGGATCCGCTGCGCATCCTCCGGGCGGTCAGGCTGAAGAGCGCACTAGGCTTCCAGTACGACAAGGCGACATTCGATGCGCTCCGTGACCACGCAACTGAACTCGAGCACGTCGCCGCGGAGCGGATCGGGGACGAACTCACTCGGATGCTCGCGAATGCGGAGCGCCACCAGGCGATCAGCGACCTCGACCGGCTCGGCATTCTGCGAATCGTGCTCCCCGAAATCGAGGCATGTAAGGGAACGCCGCAGCCACGCGAGTTCCACCACGAGGGCGACGTGTACGACCACACCTTGCGCGCCGTGGGCGTGCTACGAGCAGACGCACCGGCCTTTCTCGCCTGGGCGACGCTCTTCCACGACTCGGGGAAACCGGAGACGTTGACATACCCGGCCGAGCACGGGCGAATTAGTAGCCGCAAGCACTCGGATCGGTCGGCTGAGCTTGCCGTCCAGGCGCTCCGTCGGCTCCGTCGGCCACGCGCCGAGATCGCAATAGTAGATTGGCTCATCCGTCATCACATGCAGCTCAAGGATATCGAGGCGATGCGGCCCAGTCGCCGAGAAGCGTACGTGCTCGATCCCCGATTCCCCTGGCTCTTGGAGCTTCACCGGGCAGACGCCGAAGGAACTAAACCGAAAGACCTCTCGCTCTACGCTCACAACCTCAAGCTCTACGAACGAATGCGTGCGTATCACGAGCAGACGAGCGCTGTCCGACCGCCGTTGCTCGTGGACGGCCATGACCTCCAGGCGGAGCTTGGCCTTGAGCCAGGGCAGCAGATCGGTGCGCTCCTCGAGGAGATCCGCGACGCCCAGCTTCACGGCGCGATCAAGACGCGGGAGGAGGCCCTAGTATTCGCCCGGCAGAGGCTCCATCCGTAGCAACTGCTAATCAATCTCGATATACTGGAGGCGTGCAGCGCGCCGTCGAACTTACCAGTGCGCCCTTGGCCTCACTGCAGTCACCGACTCGTCAGGTGCTCGTTGCGCTTGCGGTCGTCTTCAATGACCGTGGCGAGGTGCTCCTCACGCAGCGGAACGCGCCCAATCGACCAGCGGTGCACGGCTGTTGGGAGGTGCCCGGTGGCAAAGTTGAGCCTGGTGAATCGCCAGCTCGCGCAGCAGAGCGAGAGCTTTTCGAAGAAACAGGGCTCGAGGTGGTTGTCGACGACACGATGTGTATCGTCCGCGACCACATTTGGCACGACCACGATAACGGTGTTCACACCATACTTGTCGCGTATCGAGGGACGGTCGTTGGTGGTGCCGTCCGCGCGGGCGACCAGGGTGTCGCAAGTATCGCCTGGGTGAGTCCGAGCGAGGCAAATGCCCGACGACTTCTCCCGAACGCAAGTGAGTTTATTGCAGCGTACAGTACGTCGAAGGAGAGGAAGTAGTTATGGATCTCAATAAGTTTACCGTCAAGACCCAGGAAGCACTCTTCCATGCGCAAAACCTCGCGCTTGAGCGTAACCAGCAGCAGGTCGATGTTGGCCACGTCATGCTCGCGCTCGTCGAGCAAACCGACGGCATCGTCCGACCACTACTCCAGAAGCTCAAGGTGAGCGAGCAGCTACTACGCTCCCGCATTAACCAGCTCCTCGAGCTCATGCCTCGCGTCGTCTCGCCGTCCGGTCAGTTCGGCCAGGTCTACATCGCCGAGTCGCTCCGTCGTGTGCTCGTCCAGGCGTCAAAGGAAGCTGAAACCCTGAAAGATGAGTTCATCTCTACTGAGCACGTACTCCTTGCTATGCTCGAGATGAATACGCCGGTCAAGCAGATCCTAAATGCGCTCGGCGTTCACCGCGAGGAGGCATTGAAGGCGCTCGTCGAGGTGCGCGGTAGTCAGCGAGTTACCGACCCGACGCCTGAGAATAAGTACCAGGTGCTCGATAAGTACACCATCGACCTTACCGAAGAAGCACGACGCGGCAAGCTTGACCCGGTCGTTGGCCGGGACGAAGAAATCCGCCGCGTCATGCAGGTGCTCTCGCGCCGTACGAAGAACAACCCGGTCCTTATTGGCGAACCCGGTGTCGGGAAGACTGCGGTCGTTGAGGGGTTGGCGCAACGGATCGTTGCTGGCGACGTGCCGGAGTCGATCTCGAACAAGCGCCTGCTCTCGCTCGACCTCGGTGCGCTTATTGCGGGAACGAAGTTCCGCGGGGAGTTCGAGGACCGACTCAAAGCGATTCTCAAGGAGATTGAAGAGTCGGCCGGCCAGGTCATTCTCTTCATCGACGAGCTCCACACGATCGTCGGAGCTGGGGCGACTGATGGCGCCATGGACGCTGCCAACCTTCTTAAGCCTGCGCTGGCCCGCGGTAAGCTCCACGCCATCGGCGCAACGACGCTCAAGGAGTACCAGCAGCACATTGAAAAGGACGCGGCGCTCGAACGTCGGTTCCAGCCGGTCACGGTGAGCGAGCCGTCGGTTGAGGACACGATCGCGATCCTCCGCGGCATCAAAGAGAAGTACGAAGTGCACCACGGGGTAAAGATCACCGACTCAGCGATCATCGCAGCTGCAACGCTCTCGCACCGGTACATCTCGGATCGCTTCCTACCTGACAAAGCGATCGACCTTATCGACGAGGCGACGAGCGCGCTCCGCATGGAGATCGACTCGATGCCGGTCGAGCTCGACTCGCTAAAGCGCAAAGTCATGCAGCTCGAGATTGAGCGCGAAGCGCTGAAGAAAGAGACGGACGATGAGAGTAAAGAACGACTCAAGGAACTGCAGCAGGAGCTTTCTGGGCTGCGCGAGGAATCAGAGAAGCTCGAGCTCCGCTGGAAGAACGAGAAAGAGATCATTATCGCGCTCCGCGATATCCAGATGAAGCTTGACCAGGCGCGGTTAGACGCCGAGCAGGCCGAGCGCAAGGGCGAGCTCGAACGAGTGGCAATGATCCGCTACCAGCAAATTCCTGAGCTGGAGCGCGAACGCCGCGACCAGCAGCGCCAGCTGGCCGAAGTGCAGAAGGACCAGAAGATCCTCAAAGAAGAAGTGACGGACGAAGACATCGCCACCGTGGTTGCACGATGGACCGGTATTCCGGTCGTAAAGATGCTCGAGAGCGAGGCAGTCAAGCTCGCAAGGATGGAAGAGGAGCTCAAGAAGCGCGTCGTCGGCCAAGAGGAAGCGATCGCTGCCATCTCGAACGCGGTTCGTCGTTCGCGCGCCGGCATCGCCGAAGAGAGCCGACCGATCGGTTCGTTCATCTTCCTCGGCCCGACGGGCGTTGGAAAAACGGAACTCGCCCGGGCGCTCGCGAGCTTCATGTTCAACGACGACAGCGCGCTCATTCGCGTCGACATGAGCGAGTACATGGAAAAGCACGCCACGAGCAAGCTGATCGGGGCTCCTCCTGGCTACGTTGGCTACGAAGAAGCGGGGCAACTCACGGAGCAAGTCCGACGCCGACCATACGCCGTACTCTTGTTCGATGAGATCGAGAAGGCACACCCCGAGGTGTTCAACCTCCTTCTTCAGGTGCTTGATGACGGGCGCCTCACCGACGCCAAGGGTCGCGTTGTGAACTTCAAGAACACGATCATTGTCATGACGAGTAATATCGGGAGCCAGATTATCCAGAACTACGCCGGTCAGAGACAGTCGGGTACGATCGGGTACCGGACCGCTGAGAACGAGAAAACACCGGATGAGGAGATGCGGACGAAGGTCCTCGACGAGCTCCAGCACTTCTTTAAGCCAGAGTTCTTAAACCGTCTCGATGAGATTATTGTGTTCCATGCGCTGACGAAGGCGCAGATCGCGCGCATCGTGGATATCCAGCTCAAGCGTGTCGTAGAGCGTATTGAGAAGCGCCGCGACATCACACTGGAAATTACGCCCGAGGTCCGTGAGGAGATTGCGCGCCTTGGCTTTGACTCGGCATTTGGTGCACGTCCGTTGAAACGGGTAATTCAGACGCACATCCTTGACCCACTCGCCCTTATGCTCCTCAAGGATGGTGGGATACATTCTACGAGCGTGAAAGTTTCACTGGTAGATGGTAAGATCACGATCGAACAACCCCTGGCCAAAGTCGAAGAGGCGTTGGCAACGAAGGAGCAAGTCGCGTGATCGACCGATACGACCACAAAGCCATCGAAGCGAAGTGGCAGGAGCGATGGGTAGTGAACAAGGCGTACCGAACTTCCACGCACCCGAGGAAGAAACGCTACGTGCTTGATATGTTCCCCTACCCGTCTGCAGCTGGGCTGCATGTCGGCCACCCAGAGGGGTACACGGCTACTGACATCGTTGTTCGTAAGCTTCGGGCGGAAGGCTACGATGTCCTGCATCCGATGGGCTGGGATGCGTTTGGTCTACCTGCCGAGAACTACGCGATCAAGACAGGGACGCCGCCCCAAGACACGACACGCGCCAGCATTGACCGCTTCCGCGAGCAGATCCAATCGCTCGGCTTCTCGTATGATTGGGACCGCGAAGTGAATACGTCAGATCCCCAGTACTACCGTTGGACCCAGTGGCTATTCTTGAAGTTGTACGAGCAAGGGCTTGCCTACCAGAAAGAAGCGCCAGTGAACTGGTGTCCGACCGATCAGACCGTGCTCGCGAACGAGCAGGTTGCGAACGGAGCGTGTGATCGGTGCGGTACGACTGTGGAGCAGCGAAAGCTGAAGCAGTGGTTCTTCAAGATTTCATCGTACGCCGATGAGCTTGTCGATGAGCTCGACGATTTGGATTGGCCGGAGTCGCTCAAGGCGATACAGCGAAACTGGATCGGCCGCTCGAAGGGTGCGGAGATCGAGTTCAAGCTCACGACCGGTGAGTCTGTGACGGTGTTTACGACTCGTCCAGATACGCTCTACGGCGTAACCTACCTCGTCCTAGCGCCCGACGGCGATACCACGGCGTCGCTTATGACGAACGCCGAGAACCAGGCCGCGCTCGAGGAGTACTGCGCCGCAGCGATGCGCCGTACAGAGCTTGAGAGAAAAGAGGGCCGCGAGAAGACTGGTGTTCGTATCGCTGGCGTCGACGCAATTCACCCGATTACCGGATCGCGCCTGCCCGTGTGGATTGCTGATTATGTACTCGCTTCATATGGCACTGGTGCAGTGATGGCTGTTCCGGCGCATGACCAACGTGACTATGACTTTGCTAGGCAGTACGAATTACCCAGTGTAGTTGTTATTCATTCCCGTGAAGATGCCATGGGTGTGATCGAGGAAGATGGTACGCTCGTGAATTCGGATTCATGGAATGGACTTCATTCAAACCACGATTGTGAGAAGATAATTGATGACCTCGTAGGGCGTGGTGTCGCACGACGTGCGACACAGTACCGTCTTCGCGACTGGTTGGTGTCGCGCCAGCGCTATTGGGGAGCCCCGATCCCGGTCGTTCACTGCCACGACTGTGGAGCGGTGCCAGTTGATGAGAAGGACCTACCTATCAAGCTTCCCACAGATGTCGATTTCCGACCGACTGGCGAGTCTCCGATCGTACACTCGGCGTCGTTCCACGATGGTGCTCTATGTCCGCGTTGCAGCCAGCCTGCCCGGCGAGAGTCGGATACGATGGACACGTTCGTCGACTCGAGTTGGTACTTCTTCCGGTACCTGAGTCCGCAGTCAGTCGATGCGCCGTTTGACGCAGAAGAAGCGCAACAATGGTTGCCCGTTGACCTGTACGTCGGCGGGGCAGAGCACGCGGTACTACACTTGCTCTACGCTCGGTTTATTACAAAGGTGCTTGCTGACTTAGGCCTCTCGCCGGTCCGTGAGCCGTTCGCTGCGCTTCGTAATCAGGGGCTAATCCTCGGCTCGGACGGGCAAAAAATGTCGAAGTCAAAGGGCAACGTTGTCAATCCCGATGACGTTGTCACTCGCTTTGGCGCAGATACGCTACGTGCGTATGAAATGTTCATGGGGCCGTTCGAAGACGCAAAGCCGTGGAACACAGAGTCGATGATGGGGGTACGGCGTTGGCTAGAGCGTGTGTGGCGACTTCAGGGACGCGTGTCGAAGGACGTTTCTTCGACCGTTGCGCAGCAGGCAGTCGAGCTCGCAGTTGGAAAAGTTACCGCCGATATTGATGCCATGAAGTTCAACACTGCGGTGAGTGCCCTTATGATTGCGTCTAACGAACTCGCGTCACTCGAGGAAGTTCCGGTAGTGAGCTACCATCGGTACCTCCAGATACTTGCACCTTTCGCCCCACACTTGGCAAATGAGCTCTGGGAGCGAACGGGTGGTGAGGGGCTCATTGAGCAGTACGGCTGGCCAGTTGCCGATGAGTCCGTACTTATTGCTACGACGCAGACAATCGTCGTGCAGGTAGCCGGTAAGGTGCGGGCAAATATCACGGTGCCCGTCTCCCTCACAGAGAAAGAGATTATTGCCCTGGCGAAGGCAGACGAGAATGTAGTGAAGCACCTCGCGGGAGCCACTGTTCGTACCGTATACGTCCCCGGCCGCCTCGTGAACTTCGTAATTACTGGATAACTGCGTCTCGTTGCGCTATACTAGCGCTCGTTTAGCGTGAAGGAGTTGTAATGGCAGAGCCGAAAAAGAAACGGTCGCGGACACGAACAAGCCGAGCACGGGCAGCCTTTAAGGTTGATGTGCCAGCCCTTGTTCCGTGCAGCCACTGCGGTGCGCAGATTGCCTCGCACACGGTGTGCCCGCACTGTGGCTACTATAAGAACGAAAAAGTCGCGTAGGTTGGTCCATGGCAAACCGACACCTCTCTCGAACCATCGCAGTCCAAGCGTTGTACGAGTGGGATTTTCGTCGTGAAGATACAGTTGCTGACATTGCGCAGCGAGGTATTGAAACCTTCGCGAATGAGGTGGATAGCGAATTCGTCCACGGACTATGCGCTGGTGTGCTTGACCATCTCCAAGAGCTCGACGAAGTGATTAGTCAGTATGCCCCGGAATGGCCGCTCGAACAGATCGCCGTCATCGATAAGACGCTACTCCGTGCTGCGACGTTCGAGTTGAAGTACATGGACGCGACTCCACCGAAAGTTGTCATTAATGAGGCTGTCGAGCTGGCGAAGACGTTTGGCGGCGAGAACTCAGCGAAGTTCGTGAACGGGGTATTGGGGTCCATGTATCGCAGTGACCCACGCTTCGCCGAAGACGTTCAATTGGCCGACAAACAGCCATCCGACCCGGCAGAGCTTACTGATATCTCTGAACTCCCGGATACTTCGGAGGATCTCCATGCCTGAGGACATCGCTGCGTTTGCTGACCGTCTCGGACTTTCCTTTGCGGACAACCAGCTCTTGCAGCAGGTGTTCGTCCATCGGTCATATCTCAATGAGCACCGGACATTTCCGCTTGACCATAACGAGCGACTTGAATTCCTCGGCGACGCAGTCCTTGAACTCGTCGTGACCGAGTACCTGTACAAGACGTTCGACAAGCCCGAGGGCGAGCTCACGAACTGGCGGAGCGCATTAGTACGTGGCGAGATGCTCTCGCAGATCGCCAATGAAATCGGTATGGGCGATCACTTGCTGCTCTCGCGTGGAGAGCAGAAGAGTCAGGGGAAGGCGCGCCAGCTTATTCTCGCGAACGCGTTTGAGGCGCTTATCGGGGCAATCTACCTGGATGCTGGGTATGACGCAGCTGTCGCATTCATCTCGAAGCATGTGATCTCACAGCTTGACCGCATTCTCGAAGAAGGTCGCCACATTGATGCGAAGAGCGATCTCCAGGAAAAGAGTCAAGAACAGCTGGGCGTTACGCCGACGTACGCCGTGCTTGAGTCGTCCGGGCCAGATCACGATAAGACGTTCGTCGTCGGCGTGTACTTCGGCGAACGCCTCCTCGCCAAGGGTACTGGCTCATCGAAGCAGCGAGCCGAGCAGGCAGCCGCGAGCGAAGCGCTGAAGACCTGGGCGAATCCCTCAGCGAACTAGACTAGGACTTCTGCATAGACAAACGCCGCTACCGATTTGTAGCGGCGTTTGCGTTATTTCGCGTAGCAGAAGGGCCGGAGTGATTCGTAGCGCCTATGAGCCAACTGCCTTGGGTAGTCCCGCGGCTCGAGCTCATATGGGAACTTTGGATCTTGCGAGAGTAGTTTTGCGTACCGGTACACCAAAAGTCGGGCACGCAGTGAATTGTCGTGTGCGCGCTTGTCGTTTAGGTACTGGTCCGCTAGTTCAATGAATTGGTCGTACGCTCGGGCAGGCGCTTTCCATTCCCACTCAAATGACCGAGCAAGCTCGCGAGCATCAGCGTTCGATAGCTGGGGCCGAAGTACGGTGACACGCTCGCGAATATGGCGTGAGTTTAGTACGTCTTCGAGCTCGAACTCAACGTCCCGGGCGGTCGCCCAGAGGCTGTTCTGTACACGCCCAAATCCTGCTTGGTTTAATCTGTTGCGTAGGATATCCCGATACTTCCGTTGTCGCTCTGCGATATTGAATACCACGACGAGCCAAGTGCCCTCATGCGGTTCGACGCTGAGCTTCAGGTGTGAGAGTGTTCGCGTCACCTTAGCTTGGCCATCTTGGGTGATCTGGTACCTTGTTTCCCCTGCCTTGCGGTCCCGGTTGGTTTTTACCCAGCCACGGCCAATGAGACGGCCAAGTGTCGAGGATAACGTCTGCTTCGTCCGTCCCTCGAGCGCTGCTGTGCAGTCGTCAATCGCTCGTTCATCTTCATCATCAAGGAGCACCAACAATTCGTCGATGACCGTCATACGTAATCCCCTACCTTAGATCGGCTACTCTTAACTGTAGCCTATCGACTTACGTCCGAACGTGTCAAATGTGGATGAGTACTACTTCCAGGAAAACGAGTCGAATGCCCAGGTCAGGAGTTTGCGGCTTTCCTTCGCACTCGCCTCAACGGTCTGCTCGGTCGTGCCGAGTACAACACTTACGACCGTATGACCATTCTTGACTGCGCTCGAAACCAAGCAATGGCCGGCGGCTGGGGTAAAGCCGGTCTTGAGACCGGTCGCATACTGGAAATATAACGGGTGATCGACCTTCAATAAGCGGTTTGATGTTTCGAGTTCATGGACTTGCGACCCGTCGACCGCCGTGATGGTGACCCGCTCAAGTGCGACGATTTCCTGGACTTTTTCGTACCGGAGGGCGTACGCCGCCAACACCGCAAGGTCTCTGGCTGTTGAGTGGCCTTCGTCATCGAGTCCGGCTGGGTCGAGAAAGCGCGTGTTGGTTATACCAAGCTCGCTCGCCGTCTCGTTCATCCAGGTGACGAACTGGTCGCGTCCCCGGTGTTCCGCGAGCGCGAGCGCGGCGTCGTTTCCAGATTTGATCAGCAATCCCTTGAGCAGGCTTTCGACGGTAATCTTCTCGCCAGTAACAAGGTTGATGTCGGAGCCAATTTGACTGGCCGCTGCCTGGCTCACGGTCACGACCTCATCGAGCGCGTAGTGATCCAGGACGACTATGGCAGTCATGAGCTTGGTCGTCGAAGCGATCGGCACCACCTCCGTCTCGTTCTTCTCGTAGAGCGGGTACCCGCTCTCAACGTCGTAGACCGCCATCGCCCGCGCCGAAGCTGTGGGCAGCTTCATTGAATTTGTTGTCGGCGGCTGCGTGAATGCAGGGCTCGTAACGTTAAGTGCTGTTCGTCGGGCAGCGAGCTCTACGGGCCGTTCATCCGTCGCACGACCCCAGAGAAGACTGCCGACGCGCCATGCGCTCGTTACGGCAACGCCCACTACAAGTATGCCAAGGAGAATGCGTTCCCTCCTACGTAGCACCATTACCCCTGCTTTGCCTCTCGTAGGCCAATATGCACATCGCGGAGTGATTTCTCTGAGAGTGGAGTGGGTGCGCCAGTTAGTGGTTCTCGAGCATCACCGGTCTTCGGGAATGCCATTACCTCGCGAATATTGGGTTCCCCGGCCAGGATCATGCACAATCGGTCGATACCAGGTGCCATACCGGCATGCGGCGGTGCGCCAAATTGAAATGCCTTAAGGAAGTGACCGAAGCGACGCTCGATTTCGTCCTCGGGAATGCCGAGTAAATTGAATACCTTCCGCTGGAGTGCCTGATCATGTATGCGTACGCTCCCTGAAGCGAGTTCGAATCCGTTGCAGACAAAATCATATGACCACGCGCGTACTTGTAGTGGATCTGATTCGAGTAAGTGCAGGTCATCTGGGTGTGGCATGCAGAACGGGTGGTGTGCGGCTGTGAGATTCCCCTCAGAATCTTTTTCAAAAAGCGGAAAATCGACGACGTATGCGAACGCAATTTCGTTCGGATCGTTCTTGTCGCGTCGCAGATCAGGCTTATCGGTCCCGTACTTCTCCATTGCTTCAGCGTAGGTGAGTCGTGGCCACGGCGTACTCGTCAGTGTTTTTTCGGGGAATTCTTCCCTGACGAGCGATGTCATTAGGCTTTCAACCAAATTCAGCACTTCATCTTGACCCACAAAGCTCATCTCCAGATCCAGTTGAGTGTGTTCTGGCTGCCTGTCGCCCCGTTGATCCTCGTCACGGAACGCACGAGCAATTTGGTAGTACCGATCGACGCCTGAGATCATGAGGAGTTGCTTGTACTGCTGTGGGGACTGTGGCAGTACATAAAATGCTCCTTCGTGAAGTCGTGACGGAACAATGAATTCACGAGCACCCTCGGGTGTGCCCTTGGTGAGGCAGGGTGTCTCGATCTCCACAAATTCTTGCTCGTTTAAGTACGAACGGAGAAAGCTTACAACCCTGTGTCGCAGAAGTAGGTTTCTTGTCATTCGTTCCGACCGTAAATCGAGGTAGCGATATTCAAGGCGCAACTCTTCATCTACCGGCGATGTATCCTTATCAAGTTCGAATGGCGGTGTGACTGCCTCGTTGAGTACTTCTATTGATTCGGCCTGTAATTCTACCGTTCCGCTGACGATGTTCGGATTGACGAGCTTCTCGGGGCGCTTGGCGACGGTGCCGGTGATCGTGACGACGAACTCAGGGCGGATGTGTTTAACTGACTCAGCGAGCTCGCCAGCGATGACCACCTGCAACAGTCCCCAGCGGTCCCTTAGGTCGAAGAACGTGATCTTGCCGTGGTCACGACGCGTGTGGACCCAGCCGGCGACAGTGATGCGTTCGCCGACTTTCTTCGGTGTCTCATGGGTACGGGTGCGTTGCATGGTAGCTCCTAGCGGATTTCTGCGCCGAACGATGCTGCGAGCGCCCGTTCGAGGCCTGTATGTACGTCGTTGATGTCGGTTTCGGTTAGGGTTCGTTCCGGGTGTGAGTAGTACACGTGGTACGCGATGCTCTTGCGGTCAGGGCCGAGCTTGTCGGAGCTGAACTCATCAAACAGCTCGACGAGTTCGATAGATTCGTGGAACCCTGCGATGAAGGTCCGCACTGCGGCCGCGTCCGTGGTCCGTGGTACGAGAAACGCGATATCGCGGGTAACTGGCGGGTACTTCGAGAGTGGTCGGTACGATTGAACGATGGACGGAATGAAGGGATTTGTAGGGATTCGACGGGCGGCAGTAAGTGCCGTGAGCGGGAGCTCAATGAGCGTGACGCGTTTCCGTCTGATCTTGTACTGCTGAAGGAGTTCGGCTGTGAGCTCGATGACGCTCGCCTGTGCTGTGAGTGCGCCGGAATCGAGGCCAATCCGGTCGGCGAACTGCGCAAGCCAGGCTTGGGCAGGCAGCGTGTTCCCGGCAAGGGCGATTGCGAGGTTTGTCGTTTCGCCGGCTGGCGTGAAGACGTGACCAATCTCGAATACCTGGACCGGGTCGAAGGCGCTGTTCGCCGCAATGACGCGCGTCAGGCCGGGGAGGAGTGAGGGGCGAAGGAAACGCAACGTCGGGTTGAGCGGGTTTGCAAGCTCACCGGTCACGGGCAGCCCAAATCGGCCAAGGTCAGACTGGCCAATGAAGCTGTACGTCTGTACCTCGGACAGTCCGAGCTCCACGAGGCGGTCTTTAATCCCCTCTGCCCATTCGTACTCCGAGCGGGGCTGGCTACCTTCCCATGTCCGGAGCCGTTTTGTTGGCACTGTATCGTTGAGACCGGCGAAGCGAGCAATCTCTTCGGCAACGTCTTGCCAGTAGGCGAGGTCGAACCGCCAGGACGGGGCAATAACCTCGTAGGTATGCTTCGACACTGGCGTGACGGCGCAGCCGAGCGCCGCTAGGTGCGCACGCTGCGTATCGGCAGCTGTTGCGAAGCCGAGGAGGCGGTCAACCCGCTGGGCGTCGACAGGGAGTGGACTCTTTGGCGATGGCTTGGCACCTATGAGTAGTGCTCCGACAGCTTTCGCTCTGCCGAACGGTTTGGAGCCGAGAAGCGCGATCGCCTCCTCGAGGACTGCATAGGAGATGGTCGCGTCGACGCCGCGCTCGTACCGCGCTGAGGCGGGTGTGCGGTGGTTCAATGTGTTTGCCCCACGACGAATGCGCCCGGTGTCGAAGATTGCGGACTGCAGGAGGACGCGTGACGTCGTCAGCCGGACTTCTGAGTTTGCGCCGCCCTGGATGCCGGCCAGGTCAACGAGACCTTCCCGATCGGCGATGACGAGCGCGCCATCCGGCAACGTGTGCTCCGTGCCGTCGAGCGTGGTAAGGCTCTCGCCGGCACGCGATTCCCGAGCCGTCAGCGTCTCGCCAAGGAGGGCGTCGGCATCGAACGCGTGGAGCGGCTGTCCGTAAAGCTCCATGAGGTAATTCGTGACGTCGACGATGTTCGAGATCGGTCGAATGCCGAGTAAGGTGAGTTCGCGCTGCAACCACTCCGGGCTCGGGCCAACGGAAACGTTTTCCAGGAGGACAAGGTGGTACTGCGTAACGAGTTCGGGCGGTTCGATCGCGAGCGCAGGAGTAGTGAGTGCAGGGAGCGCTTCGAGCGTGCCGGCAGCAGTGAGGTGCAAGGGCGCTGGCCGACGGGCATGGGTACGCGTCCGGTACGCGACGAGCTCCCGGGCAAGGCCGAGGTGGCTCATGGCGTCGCCGCGGTTCGGGGTGATGCTGACGTCGAGCACGGGTGTCTCGCCGGGCAGTAGCTCAGTTTCGAAACCGAGGAGCGTCAGCGTCTCTGCGAGCAGGGCCGGGTCAACGTCGGCGAGCGACGGCGCGAGCTTGGTGAGGAGTGATGGGAGTACTCTCATTGCTGCACCTCGAACTGCTTGAGGAACCGAAGGTTGCCGCTGTAGAAGTGACGGATATCGTCGATGCCGTGGCCGAGCATGACGAGGCGTTCGACGCCCATGCCAAAGGCAAAGCCCTGGTACCGCTCCGGGTCGACCCCCATCTTCTCGAGTACCTCAGGGTGAATCATGCCGGCGCCAAGAATTTCGAGCCAGGCGTCGCCTCGCCGCATGAAGACCTCGAGCCCAGGTTCGACGAACGGGAAGTAGCCAGGCACGAAGCGGACTTCAGTATCGGCGCCGTACATTGTCTGGAGGAAGCGCGTCAGGGTGTCTTTGAGGTGCGCGAGGCTCGTCGACTCGTCGATGACGAACCCCTCAAGTTGGTGGAACGTCGTCTCGTGCGTCGCATCGGTGGCTTCGTTGCGGAAGACGCGGCCGGGGACGAGGAAACGCACCGGCGGAGTCTGCCCCTGCATGCCGGGAACTTGGTGGGCAGAGGTCTGCGTCCGAGGTAGGCGTCCATCCTTGAGCCAGAATGTGTCCTGCATGCGGCGAGCTGGGTGGTCGGCGGCAACGCGCAGGTCATCAAAGTTGTGCTGCTCGGACACGATTTCGGGGCTGTCGAGAACTGTGAACCCCATACCTTTGAACACCGTAATTGCCCGCCTGAGGTACTGCGTGATCGGATGGAGGCTGCCGGCTGTCATGCGTGGACCTCTCGTCGTTTGAACGATAGCGCGAGCTCGGCGAAGACGAGTGCGGTGCCGAGGAAGGCGATTTCCACCCAAGACGTGCTGCCAACCGCCCACAGTCCCGTTGCGCCGACCACGAAGATTGCACACTCGATTCCCTGTCGGAGCGCTGCCCGGGTCGCGTCGGCGAGTCGCTCTGGTCGCTGTCGAACCCGACGGACTTCAAGCCCGAGGAACGTCGCAAAAGAGGCGAGTGCGAGCGCGAGGCCGGCGCCCAAGGCAAGGTAACTCATCGCGTCGGCTTCGGGCTGCGGGGTCGCAGTGATAACCCAGAGCACAAGGAATGCTCCGAGGAAGAGCCCGGACGCCGTCCAGCTGTAGACTCTACCGTGCGTCGTCATTCCTGCTCCCGCAGATCTTCGAGGAGCTCCTCGACGCGCGTAATCTCAGCTTGCTCCGCGTCATTGCGGAAGGTCAGCCGGGGAATCGCTTTAAAGTTGAGTTCAGGCTTCAGCGTGTCCTGGAGACGCGGGGCGAGCTGCTGGAGGGCGGCGACGTGCTCGTCAGTCCGGTCGCTCGCAACCAGGTAGACGTCTGCCTGGCGAAGATCACGCGTCGTTCGTACGCGCGAGACAGTGACAAGGTCGTTCCCCACGTCGTACTCTTCGGCGATAAGCTCGCCAAGTCGCCGCTGTAAGTGCGCGTCGACGCGTTCCATGCGGTGTGATTCGTGCTGCATGGAGGCATCGTAGCACACGGGAGAGGTCATTCCAACCTGTTATTCGCTCGTGTGGCTGCGTAAGAACGGCCGGTCTGCCATACTGAATCCATGCATGTGACGTTTACGTACGATCCGAGCCGCGAAGTCGTACCGCTCCGCTTTGGTATGACGTACACGGCCGGCGGACAGAGGCAGTTGACCGCGTTCGAGCAGCGGATCCTGGCGGCGCGGGTTGATCCGGCAGATGTAGGAGCAGTCGCATCGCTCGCACGGGTTGTGCTCGACGAGCACGGGGTGGATGTTGGAGCGGTGACTAGGCGGTACGAAGCGGCTTGGCTCCCGCACGAGGCGGAGGTGCTCCGTCGTTTTCAGCGCATGTTTGCAAATGACTGGGATCCTGGGCAGGTTGCGGCATACCTGACCGTCAGCAAGCGGTGCCCATACAACGTGGCGAACCGCCTATTCTTCGTCTCGTTCCTCCGGACGACGTACGTCGCGAACTCTCTTCACGAACTCCAGCACTTCTTCGTCCATGAGCTCTACGAGAACGACTTCGCGGCGCGCGGCTTAGGGAGTGAATTTCCTCACTTTAAGGAATCCCTCACCGTGCTCCTGAACGAGGCGTTCGCCGACATTATGGAAGCGCCGGATGCCGGGTACGAGATGCACGCAGAACGGCGCCAGCGGATTCTCGAGCGGTGGCGCGCTGGTGAAACAATCCGAGCAATCGCTGCCTCGTGGCAGTAGTCCTCCCTGCGTAAAAAAAACGTACGGCACCGAAAGGTGTCGTACGTTCTGTTGCGTGATGTCTAGTTGAAGGTTACCGCTTTGCCCACTGCGGTGCGCGGCGGGCGCGCTTGAGGCCCGGTTTCTTCCGCTCCTTCTCGCGCGGATCGCGGGTCAGGAGGCCAGCCTTCTTGAGCGCTGACTTGAAATCAGCTTGGTACGCGACGAGTGCGCGGGCAATGCCGTGGCGGACTGCTTCGAGCTGTCCGTTTACACCACCGCCGAGGACTTTCGCAGAAACGTCCACCTTGTCGGCGACGCCGGCAAGCGTGAGCGGTTGGCGGACCACCGGTTGCTCGGCAGCGATCTCTTTGCCGTTGATCGTCACTTTACCGGTGCCGGTTGTGAGTCGGACTCGGGCGACGGCGCGCTTTCGGCGGCCGACCGCGGCAACGTAGGATGTCTTTCGTTCTGCCATGGTTACTCCTCAGCTCCGGTCGCGTGGATCGTCAGGCGCTTCATGAGCTCTTTCCGGAGCCGGTTGTCCGGGAGCATGCCGTAGACGGCTCGTCGGATGACCTCTGCCGGATCGCGTTCCATAAGGTGCTTCAGTGTCTCCGACTTCAAGTTTCCGAGGTAGCCGGTGTGCTTGTAGTACACCTTGTCATCGAGCTTGCGACCCGTGACGCGCACCTTGGAAGCATTGATGACGGTGACGAGGTCGCCCGTGATCTTGTGCGGTGCGAACGCAACTTTGTCTTTGCCGCGGAGTGCGACGGCGATCTCGGTGGCGAGACGGCCGAGCACCTTGCCCGACGCATCAAACGTCCGGGTTGCGCTCTCAGTTGGGAGGTACGTCTTCGCCATAGGTTACTCCGTTGCCTTCGCTGTCGTGTTCTTTGCGGCTGGCGTCGCGGTGTTCTTCGCTGCCTTCTCAGGCTTCGCGGCCCGGTCGACGAGGAGTACTATTGCCTTAGGTGCCGCGTCACCGACGCGGTGGCCGGTCTTTAGGATGCGGGTGTAGCCACCTGGACGGGTAACTGCTCGCTTGGCGAGGTCGTCGACGAGTTTCGTCACAGTGTCGTCGTGTCCCACGATCGCGATAAGGCGTCGTCGCTCTGCGAGCGAGGCCATGCCTTCGGCTGAAGCAACGCGCTTCGCCATGGTGATCCACCGCTCGACGATCGACCGGACCTCCTTGGCCTTCGGGAGTGTGGTTTCGAGCTTCTCCGCACGCACGAGCAGGCGCCCCATGTTTGTGAGGAGGTGTTCGCGGTGCGCTTTCGTGCGTCCGAACTTCCGGGTCATCATCTGCCTTACTCGGCCGATTCGGCCGATTCCTTCTTCGTCTTCTTCGCTGCCTTCTTCGGCTTCACCGACTGGGTCGCTGCTGCGTCGACTGAGGCCTGAGTAGCGTCGCGGACGATCGTGAAGTGCTCGGTGAGGATCTGCGAGGCGTGCACCATCGCTTCAGCCGGCGTGACGGTCCCGTCCGTGGTGAGCTCGATAGAGAGCTTGTCGAAGTCGGTTCGGTCGCCGACACGGGTGTGCTCAACGTCGTAGTGGACGCGCTTGATTGGCGTGAAGATCGAGTCGACGGCAATCGTGCCGATCGGCAGCTTCTCACGGTCTTTCTTCTCAGTCGGGAGGTAGCCCTGTCCCTTCTCGATGGTGACTTCCATGGAGAGCTTGCCATCCTTGTCGAGGGTAGCCAGGTAGTGCTCAGGATCGGCGATCGCTACATCGGCGTTCGGCGCAAAATCCGCAGCCGTGACTGTGCCGGCGCCCTTCTTCTCGAGCTTCAAGACCACTGGCGCGTCGCTCTCAGAGCGGACACGGAGCGTCTTGAGGTTCAAGATAAGGTCGACGACGTCTTCGCGCATGCCCTTGACCGTTGAGAACTCGTGATCGACGCCCTGGATCTTCACGTACGCGACCGCTGCGCCTTCGAGCGAGGTCAGGAGAACGCGTCGGAGCGAGTGCCCAACGGTCATGCCGTACCCTGGCGAGAGCGGTTCAATGACGAAGGTAGAGACCCGGTCGGATTCCGGCTGCTCGGTGATCGTCATGCGCTCGGTTTCAGGAAGTGTGTACATTGGTGCCTCTCTTTCCCCTTAGTACTACCGTGAGTAGAACTCAACGATGAGCTGCTCTTCGATTTCCGTTGGGATCTGCTCGCGTGACGGAATCTCGAGGAGCGTGCCTGTCAAACCAGTACCGCGCTTAAGCCAAACTGGTAGCTCGGCTGCTGACGGTTTTCGCTCGAGCTTCACGAGTTCAACAGTGTCGCCAGCATTCACCTGATAGGACGGGATGTTGACCTTCTTGCCATTGACGCGGACGTGGCCGTGTGTCACGAACTGCCGTGCCTGTGGTCGTGAGTCGGCGAAGCCGAGGCGGAAGACGATGTTGTCGAGCCGGCGTTCGAGGAGCTGGAGGAGCGTGGTGCTCGTGTCTGTTGTCGCCCGGCTCGCGGTCTGGAAGTACCGGCGGAACTGGCGCTCGAGGATGCCGTAGATCGCCTTCATCTTCTGCTTTTCGCGGAGCTGTCGGCCGTACTCAGAGACTTTCCCTCGCCGTCGACGTGGGCCGTGCTGGCCTGGCGCGTAGGCGCGGCGGGTCATCGGGTTCTTCGGGCCAGCGCTGCGTTCACCTTTTAGGAAGAGGTTGACGCCGGCGCGGCGACTAATGCGGTCTGTTGGTCCGGTGTAGCGAGCCATAGGGATCCTTACACGCGCCGGGGCTTCTTCGCCCGGACGCCGTTGTGTGCGATTGGGGTAACGTCGGTAATGCTCGTCACGGCGACGCCTGTTCCGGCGATCGATCGGACCGCTTGCTCGCGGCCAGAACCGACACCGCTCACGAACACGTCAGCTTCCTGGAAGCCGCGGAGTTTCGCCTTGTCGAGTGCGGCGTGCATAGCAGTCTGCGCAGCGTACGGGGTCGCCTTGCGGGCGCCCTTAAATCCCTGGCCGCCGGCGCTCGCCCACGCGATAACGCCGCCCTGCGCGTCAGTGACGGAGATGATGGTATTGTTGAACGTGGCCTGGACGTAGATCCGGCCACGGGCCACTGGTGCCAGCTTCTTCGCTTTTCGTGTTACTGCCATGGTACCTCTCGCTTGCTCTGACTAGATGACGGGTGTTGTCGGGCTTACGTCTTCGACGCGGTTGGCTTGCGGCCGCTGCCGACAGTGACCCGTTTACCGCGCTTCGTCCGGGCGTTCGTCTTCGTCCGCTGGCCACGGGCCGGCAGTCGCTTTGCGTGCCGGGTGCCACGGTAGGTGCCGATCTCGATGAGACGCTTCACGTTCTGCGTGGTCTGCATCCGGAGTTCGCCCTCAACGGTGTGCTGCTTTTCGATGAGTGCGCGAATGCGCTCGAGTTCGTCATCGGTAAGCTTCATCGTTCGGACGCCGCCATCGATCTTCGCCTGAGCGAGGATCTGCTCTGACTTCTTCCGGCCAATGCCAAAGATCGCGGTGAGTGCGATGACGATCGGCTTGTTGTTCGGGAGGTTGATCCCTGCGATGCGTGCCATAGCGTACTACCCCTGGCGCTGCTTGTGCTTCTTATTCTGGCAAATGACCCAGACACGACCGTGGCGCCGAATGATGCGGCACTTCTGGCAACGGGGTTTTGCGGATGCGGAGACTTTCATGGCGACCTCTTAGCGACCTTGTGTTGGGTTCGTGTCGTGCGGGTTATACCGGTAACTGATACGGCCTCGGGTGAGGTCGTACGGAGAGAGCTCCACCTTTACGCGGTCGCCCGGGAGGATGCGGATGCGGTGCATCCGAACTTTGCCGCCCAGTGTCGCGAGCACGGTGTGCTCACCCTGCTTCATCTCGAGGGTTACCCGAAACATAGCATTCGGTAACGCTTCCGTTACCGTTCCATCGAATTCAACAACGTTTTTTGACATGTGGAATTGCGTGAACTATCGGGAGTGTACTGGAAGTCTGGCTGACTGTCAACGGGTTTGCACCGCTTGCCGTGACCCTGTGAGGAGCTCGGCACCATCCGGGGTGACGAGCACCGTCTCCTCGACATGGGCGGCGCGCGTCCGATCGGCGGCGATAATTGTCCAGTCATCTGCTTCGGTTCTGACGTCTCCGCTCCCTCTCGTGAGCATCGGTTCAATACAGAACGTCATGCCGGCCTGGAGCGAAAGGCCCGTTCCGCGGTTCCCGTAATTGGGGATATCCGGCGCCTCGTGAAGCGATCGCCCGATGCCGTGGCCGGTGAGGTCGCGGACGAGCCCGTACCCATGCCGTTCGATGACAGTCTGGATTGCCGCTTGGACGTCGCCGAGCTTCACGCCTGGCCGGATCTGGCCGAAGCCGGCGTAGAACGCCTCCCACGCCGCCGCAACGAGCGCACTGTCGGCACTGTCGGCTGGCGGAACGACGAGTGAGCGAGCAGCATCAACGTGCCAGCCCTGGAGCTTGACGCCGAGATCGACGCTCACGAGGTCGCCAGGAGCGATCGGACGCTGGGAGGGAATGCCGTGCACTACCTCTTCGTTGATAGAGATGCACAGCGAGGCTGGGTAGCCGCGGTACCCCTTGAAGGCTGGTTCGGCGCCGTGGTCACGGATATAGGTTTCGGCAAGTCGATCAAGTGCCACGCCGGTTGCGTCCGGCTGGACAGCGTGCACGACAACGTCGAGCGCGCCAGCAAGGATTTCCCCTGCTCGGCGCATGCGTGCAATTTCTTCGGGCGTGCGGAGGTCAACAGCCATGATTAGAGGATGCCGCGCTTGATGAGCGCCGCAACGATCGCTTCGTGCACGTGTTCTATCGTGTCGTCGCCGTTGATATCGATCACCCGGCCTTCCCTGCGAAAGTGGTCCACGACCGGTCGGGTTTCGGCGTAGGACCATGCGAGCCGCTTCTCAATCATCTCTTTCGTATCGTCGTGCCGGCCACGCTTCAGGAGTCGCTCGACCGAGATATCGTGCGGGACTTCGAGGTTGATGACGATCGGTTCAGCGAGCTTGTGCTTCGCACGGATATTCGTGAAGGCCCGAGCGTTCTCCATCGAGCGGAGGACGCCGTCGAGAATCGCGCCATGCGACACATCGGTTTTTGCGAGGTGGTCGTCAAGGACATCCTGCCAAACGCCAATTGGGACAAGCTCACCTGCTGAAAGGATCGCTTTGACGCGCTGCCCGAGTTCTGTCGGTTCGGCTGCAAGCGCACGGAACAGGTCGCCCATCGTGATGATTGGCACGTTGCCGAGCTCCTTTTTTAAGAGGTTCGCCTGCGTGCCCTTTCCGCTTCCGCTTGGACCGGTGAAGAGAAGAACAACCTTATGATCGCCCACCCTGACTCCTTCGCTACTTCTGGATAGTAATGAGTTGGTTTGCCGCTCGTCGCTCGATTCGCGCACCAGTCACCAGGTCAACCAAGTGAATAGTACCGCTCGGCAGCTCATCCGACGTCGTCGGTGCGACGAGTACCCCGAGCACACCGGCACCGACGCAGAGGCTCCGCTCGCGGCCAGGAATATCGATGAGCGGGGCTCGTGCGCCGTCAGTGAGAGAGAGACGCTCGACGACGGCTACTGCTGCGCCATCGGCGGTGCGGGGCTCGACGACGAGCGCCAACGCGTTCTCGTCGATCCACGCGACATCGACCACCGCTTGGGTGTTTGGCAGTGTTGCGCGATCAGTTGGTTTGCCGGATGCGTCCACCGTTGCAAGGACTGTCCCCCCGTCGGGACTGGTCTGTCCCCTTGCGAATGCAATCGTCTGTCCATCTGGTGACCAGGCAAGCGGTCCGATTCCCGCTGTGTCTGACGCGACGGTTTTGCTGCTTCCACCTTCGAGTGAATCTATGACCAAATTAAACCCGAAGTCGCGCTCGGCATTGTTGAAATACAC
Organism: Patescibacteria group bacterium; assembly: GCA_050944875.1. Taxonomy (GTDB): domain Bacteria; phylum Patescibacteriota; class UBA1384; order JACPKC01; family JACPKC01; genus JBMNRW01. Next base: position 98,767 of record JBMNRW010000001.1, read on the forward strand.
TGCTGCAACTTTACCCGTTGCGGACACAACCGGCGTGGCACTGCTCATCGGGAACGTACTTCTGCGGACGGCGAGATCGCCGGTTCCGTCAAGCTGGATCTCAACAAGCGAAGATTCGGCTGAGCCGTTCCGTCGAGCAATCGCGAAGACCCGGGTGCCATCTGTCGCGGTTCCGAGGACACGCTCGAGCTTCAGTTCCTCATCTGTGTCGGTAAAGAGGATGCGTTCAGTTCCGTCCGGTTCGGTGCGGACGATCGTCGTGACCATACCGGTCTTTCGGAGGGTTACCGTGGCGACGGCGATCGATTCGGCGGTGTTCGTCGACGTGTCTTCGGTCGTCGTCTTGACAGCGGGTTCTGCCTCGTCAGACTTCGGTTCGGTTGGCTCTGTTGGCAACGGCGCTGAAGCCTGGTCTGCGACGAGGAGGATACCCCCGAAGCCGAGCGCGAGGAGCGCCAGCGTAAAGAACCCCTTCGCTGCGGACGACTTAGAACTCATAGCGTCGGGTTTGCAGGTGGGCGCGGATCTGGCGCATCGTGTCGAGGACTACCGACACGATAATGAGCGTCGACGTTCCGCCAAGCACGAGCGTCTGGATGTTCGTGAGTGCCTGGACGATGAACGGCAGGACGGCGAGGAGGCCAAGGAAGAGCGCGCCGAAGAGCGTCAGCCGTGAGAGTACGGCGCCGAGGTAGTTCGCGGTTTCGCGGCCGGGGCGGACACCAGGGACGAAGCCGCCTTGGCGCTGGATGTTCTCAGCGACCTGCTCCGGCTGGAAGACGACGAACGTGTAGAAGTACGTGAAGATGATGACGAAGAGGAAGTACGCGATACCGTAGAACGTGTCGTTTCCGAAGAGGTCGATCGTTTTCTCGGCCGCGTCTTGAATCCAGGCGACGTCGACGGTCTGGAGGAACCGGGCGACCACCGGAGGGAAGAGCATGAGCGAGAGCGCGAAGATGATCGGGATGACGCCGGCCATTGCGACTTTGAGCGGGAGGTTTGTCGAGACGCCACCCTGCCGGGCAAGGCCGCGGACGCGACGCGCATAGATGATCGGAATCTGCCGCTCGGCCTCGTTCACGAAGACGATCGCGACGGTAGCCAGGAGGGCGAGAACCGCGAAAATGATGACGCTCAAGTAGCCGGTCTGGTCGATTGTCGCGTACGTCTGCGAGAGCGATACAGGAATCCCAGTCATAATGCCGAGCGCGATGAGGAGTGAGATGCCGTTCCCAATGCCGTACTCACTGATGAGCTCGCCAAACCACATGACGAGGAGCGTTCCAGCGCTGATCGTGAGGAGAGTCGCGATGAGGTCGAAGCCGCCAGCGAGCTCAATGACGCCTTGGTTCCTAAGGAGGAGGAGTGTCGAGTAGCCCTGGAGGACAGCGAGCGGCACGGTGAGGAGTCGCGTGTACTGGTTGATCTGCTGGCGACCGGCTTCGCCCTCTTTCTGGAGCTCTTCAAGGCGTGGCACGATGACGACGAGGAGCTGGAAGATGATCGAGGCGGTAATGTACGGGCCGACGCCCATGAGGACGAGGGAGAAGTTCTCCATGGATCCACCAGTGAACAGATTGAGAAGGCCGAAGAGCTCATTGCGCGCGAAGAACTCCCGGAGCGCCGACAGGTCGACGCCTGGCATCGGGATGTGCGCGAGAACGCGGAACAAGACGAGGAGCCCCATCGTCGTGAGGACTCGTCGTCTGAGGTCAGGATTCGCGAAGAGTGTGCGGAGCGTCGTCATCGTCGTCTCTTTCTCCCCTTCCCCTTGGGGCGAGCGCCGCTACTCAGGCGTCCGCAGTGGTTCGTTTGGTCGCGCGCTTCTTGCCGTACAGCGTCTCGTACACGGAAGCCGTGAACGACAGGCCGCGGAACTTCAGTGTTTTCGTGAGCGTGCCAGTGCCGACGATACGTGCCGCCTGAGCACCGCCGTGCGCAAGACCCTTGGCCTTCAAGGTGTCAAGCGAGACGACATCGCCGTTGGCGAACATCTTATCGAGCTGGGCGAGCGTTACGGTCGCGCGAACGGTGCGCGGGTTATTCCCGAGACCACGGAGCTTCGGCAAGCGCATATAGAGCTTGCTCTGCCCACCTTCGAAGCCGGTCGGGATGTTCGCACCAGTGCGTGCCTTCTGGCCTTTAGTGCCGAGACCAGCGGTCTTTCCCTGGCCAGCGGCAATGCCACGGCCAACCCGCTTCGCGCGGTTCGTGGTACGTGGGAGGTTGTGTAGGTCTGCCATGGCTACTCCTTCGCTACCTTGAGCGATGCGAGCGTTTCAAGGGTAGCTCGGACGTTGTTGATCTTGTTTGAGCTCCCGATGATCTTCGAGAGGATGTTCCGGATACCAGCGAGCTCAATCACGGCACGAACTGGGCCACCAGCGATGATGGACGTTCCCGCTGCCGCTGGTTTTAGGAAGACTACTGCGCTGCCGTACTTGTGCGTCGTTTCGTGCGGGATGGTGTCGTTGACGATCGGCACGTCGATGAGGTGCTTCTTCGCCTGGTTGACCGCCTTCTGGATCGACGACTGTACGTCGCCGGCCTTGCCGACGCCCATGCCCACCTTCCCCTTCTTGTTCCCGATGACGACGAGCGCGCGGAACCGCATGCGCTTGCCACCCTTTACGGTGCGGGAGACACGGTCGATCTCGACGACGCGCTCTTCGAATTCCTCCTCGACGCGCTCTTCGCGTTCGCGGCTCGGCCGATTGTTCGGTCGGTTGCCACCTGGACGGTTGAATCGTTCTGGTCGGTCTGCCATGTGTCTCCTTAGAGTGCGAGCCCTGCGGCGCGTGCGGCGTCCGCAAAGGCGGCGACGCGGCCATGGTACTGGTAGCCTCGGCGATCGAGCACGGCAGCCGTAATGCCAGCAGTGCTCGCTTTCTCAGCGATGAGCGTGCCCACGGCAGTCGCCTGCTCCATGCCGGCCGACGATCTCTTGAGCTCGCTGTCCGACGCGGCGACGAGCGTCTTCCCTGCCTCGTCATCGATGAGCTGAGCGCGGAAGTGCTTCGCGGTTCGTTCGATTGCGAGGCGCGGACGGTTCGCCGTACCGCGAACCACGGCGCGGATGCGTCGGATGCGGGCGGCTCGTTGTGTGGTTCGTGTTGCGTGCATGTGCTTCCTTTACGCGCCGGCTTTCGCGGCTTTCCCGGCCTTCCGCTGGACGATCTCATCGGAGTAGCGGATGCCTTTCCCCTTGTACGGCTCCGGCGGGCGGACGCGGCGGATGTTCGTCGCGACCTGGCCCACGAGTTGCTTGTCGATGCCGGTGACGGTGATGACGTTCTTCTGGACTGTGATCTCGATCCCCTCTGGTACGTCGAAGTTCACCGGGTGCGAGTAGCCGACGTTCAAGACGAGCGTCTTCCCCTGCATCGCGGCCCGGTACCCGACGCCGTTAATCTCGAGCGATTTCGTATACCCGTTGGAGACGCCGGTGACGACGTTTGCGATGAGCCGAGTGCTTAGGCCGTGGAACGCCTTGGCGCGCTTGCCACCACCGCTCGTGGTGACGGTAATGACACTGTCCGCCTGTTCAACCACCGCGTACGGCGGCAGCGCCAAGCGGAGCTCGCCCTTCGGTCCTTTGGCAATGAGGTCTTTCCCGTCCACCGTTACGGTGACGTCGGCCGGAACGTGAATTGGTCGCTTACCAATACGGCTCATGACAGTACCTCGCAAATGACTTCGCCGCCCATATGCCGTCGCTTCGCCTCGGCCCCGGTCATGAGACCGGCAGGCGTCGAGACAATCATGAGGCCGAAGTCGCCACGTGGCCGCGGAAGCTCTGCTGCGCCACGGTAGATCCGGAGCCCTGGGCGCGAGATGCGTCGGAGCGTTCGAATCGCCGGGATGCCGCCGTGGTACTTCAGCGTCACGATAAGCTGCTTCTTGACCCCGTCTTCAGCCGTCTCGGTGGCGACGTCCTCGATGTACTCCTTCTCTTTGAGGATCTCGAGGATGCCAGCCTTGAGGCGGGAGTGCGGGATCACGACCGTCGGCTTCTGGAGCGCGGCGGCGTTTCGGATTCGGGTGAGCATGTCTGCAATTGGGTCCATACGCACTCCTACCAGGATGACTTTACGACGCCGGGGATCTCCCCGCGGCTTGCTCGTTCACGGAAGCAAATCCGGCACAGGCCGAACCGTCGAAGGTAGCCGTGACCGCGACCGCAGATCCCGCACCGGTTGACCCGGCGAGTCGAGAACTTCGGCCGTCGCTTCGATTTGGCAATCATTGACTTCTTCGCCATAGCCTTAGCTCCGTTTCACGAGTGGGAACCCGAGCGCTCGTAGGAGCGACTCTGCGGCCCGATTGTCGGTTGCTGTTGTGGTAATCGTAATACCGACCCCGTAGAACTCCCGGACGTTGTCCTGGTTGATCTCAGGGAAGACGGTGTGTTCGCGAACGCCGAAGCTGTAGTTTCCGCGCCCGTCAAACCCAGTGGTCGGGAGGCCGCGGAAGTCGCGGATGCGCGGGAGGACAACCGTCACGAGGCGCTGGAAGAAATCTTCCATCCGCTTACCCCGGAGCGTCACCGCGTACCCAACAACCTCACCGGCGCGGAGCTTGAACCCGGCAATCGCCTTGCGGGCGGTGCGGGTCACTGGCTTCTGGCCCGTAATGAGCGCCAGGTCGCGGGTAACGATCTCCTCGAGCCCCTGCGTACCGCGTCGCGAACCCGTGCCGACGTTCACGCTGATCTTCGCGAGGCGTGGTACCGCGTGCGCGTTCTTCACGCCGAGCTCTTTCGTGAGCGCGGGCGCAACGGTCTTCGTGTACTGCTCTTTGAGGCTCATGCGGTCCTCGCTTTACGGGTCGGTTTGCCGTCGGCGTCGACGCGGAGCACGTTGCTCGCGTGGACTGCGGCGTTGGTCGTCACGATGCCGCCGTGTGGCTGCTTCGGGGTCGGTTTCGTGTGCTTCTTCACTTCGCCCACGCCCTCAACGACGAGACGTGATTTCGACGGGAGGACGCGCAGGACCTTGCCGCGCTTCCCCTTGTCCTTGCCGGAGATGACGAGGACGGTGTCGCCGGTTTTGATCTTTAGGGTCGTCATACTACACCACCTCTGGCGCCAAGGAGACAATCTTCTGGTAGCCGCGGCCGCGAATTTCACGGGCAACCGGTCCGAGGACGCGAGTGCCGCGTGGCTGGCCGGCGTCGTCAATAATCACCACCGCGTTGTCGTCAAAGCGGATCGTCGAGCCGTCAAAGCGCTGAAATGGCGCGCGCTGGCGGACAATGACCGCCTTCACGACCTCTTTGCGCTTCACGGTGCCGCGAGGTAGCGCCTCCTTGACGCTCGCGACGATGATATCGCCGAGCTGGGCAGCATCATGGCTGCGTCCGCCAATGACCCGGATGCACTGGATAACCTTCGCGCCGGTGTTATCGGCGACATGGAGTCTGGAGTACGGCTGAATCATGCGAGCTCCTCAACGGTGCTCCCGCGGCTGACGACTCGCGTCAGCACGTGGCTCTTCCGCTTGCTCACCGGCCGGCACTCCGTGATTTCCACGGTGTCACCGAGGTTGACTGTCATGTCAGTTGGGACGTGCACGAGGAACGAGCGCGTCACACGGTACGGCTTCTCGTAGATGGGGTGCCGACGCACGTCTTCGACCCGGACCCGGATGGTCGGGAGGTTGACGTGGACGACAGTGCCTGTTTGCGCAGTTCGTGCCATGGTTAGTTCGCTTTCTCTTTCGCACCCTCGGCGTCCCGGGTCAGTTTCTCCCCGAGAACAGTCCAAAGCTGCGCCAGTTCACGCTTCGCTGTGCGCAGCTCTTTGAGCGCGCTCACGGTACCAAACCCAACGTCGAATCGCAAGGAACGAATCTTCTCGTACCGGGTATCGAGCTCCTTTCGGAGCCACGCCGCGTCCTTGTCGCGGATCGTCTTGAGGAAGTCAGTGTGCTTGGCCATATTAGCTCTCCCTCGTCACGAAGCGGGTCAGGACGGACAGCTTGTGGGCGCCGAGGCGGAGCGCTTCCTTCGCCTGAGCTTCAGTGACGCCGTCCATCTCGAAGATGATGTTGCCTGGGCGGATGACGGCGACGAAGTGGTCGAGTGCGCCCTTTCCGCTCCCCATCGGCTTTTCTGGTGAGCCGGCAGTGACTGGCTTATCGGGGAAAATGCGGATCCAGACTTTTCCACCGCGCTGGATGTAGCGGGTGATTGCTCGCCGCGCAGCTTCGATCTCGCGTGAGCTCATCCAGCCGCGGGTCGTGGCCTTCAGGCCGAACTTTCCGAACGCGACGCTGTTGCCGCGCAGGGCGTAGCCGCCGCGCTTGCCGCGGTGCTGCTTCCGGTGCTTGAGTTTCTTCGGCAGTAACATGCTCGCTCCTTACCGGCCCTGGCGGTCTTGCGTCGCTGTAGCTGGGGCGACTGGCCGCTCGCCGCGGTAGATCCAGACCTTCACCCCGATCGTGCCGTACGACGCGGTCTTCGCATCCACGTGCGCGTAGTCAATTTCATTTTTCAGGGTTGAGAGCGGGACGGTCCCTTCAGCGTACTTCTCGCGGCGGGCAATGTCCGAATCGTTCAAGCGACCGCTCACGGAGATCTTCATCCCCTGGGCGCCGCGCTGCATCGTCTTCTCGATGGCCTGGCGAACGGCGCGTCGGTACGGGAACCGGTTCTCAATCTGGCTCGCAATCGTCTGGGCGACGAGCATCGCGTAGAGTTCCGGCGCCTTGATCTCGACGATCTCAATCTTTAAGCCGGCCGGGAGCGACTTCTTCCGCTCGTTCTCGCTCCGGACGTACTGTCGGAGGTTCTTGTCTCGGAACGATTGCAGCGTGCGCGCCATTTTCTCGCGCATCGCCTTAATGCCAGCGCCGCCGCGACCAATCACCACGCCCGGCTTCGCCGTGTGGATGATAATCTTGACGTCCTGCGGGCTTCGCTCGATCTCGACACGCTCGATCGCCGCGTTCTTGCCGTACGTCACGTCGATCAGGCTGCGGATCGCCGCGTCCTCAATGACGTTGTACGCGATCATATGGTTCGCGAACCACTTCGAGCGCCAGTTCTTCGTGAGCGGCAGGCGGTTCGAGATAGGGTTGGTCTTGTGGGTCATGCCTGCTCCTTCTTCGTCGTGCGGCGCTTCGGGGTCGCGGCAGCCGTCTGCTCGGTCTTCGGTGTCTCAGCCTTCGCTTCGGCAGCCTTGGGCTCAGCCTTTGGCGCTGGAGCCTTTGGTGTCACGATCGGCTCAACCGAGAGCGTCAGGTGCGACCCGCGCTTCGCGAACCGGCCAGCCCGGCCCTTGCTCTTCCGGCGGGTGCGGTAGAGCCGCATCGCGTCGTTGCAGAATACCTCGGCCACCCGGAGGTCGGTGCCCTTGAGGTTTGGGTTCTTGTCTTGCGCCGCAGAGATTGAGGCGCGCAAGAGCTTGCGGAGCGGTTCAGCCGTAAGGCGTGGTGAGGCGTCGAGGCGAGCAATCGCGTTCGCAACGACCGCGCCGCGGACATGGTGTAGTACCGCGCGGAGCTTGCGCGGAGGAATCGGGAGTCGGTTGTAGTGGACGGTAACGCGCATACGTGTCCTTACTTCGCCGGCTCAGCAGCGGCTTTGCCACCGTGGCGTCGGAACTTCCGTGTCGGCGAGAACTCGCCGAGCTTGTGCCCGACCATATCCTCGACAACGAGGACGCTGATGAAGTCGCGGCCGTTGTGGACCTGGAACGTGAGACCCACCATCTCTGGTGTGATCGTCGACGAGCGTGCCCACGTCTTGATCGGCGACGGCTTTGAACGGTCGGCCTGCTCCACCTTCTTCATGAGTTTCGGGTCTACGAACGGACCTTTTTTCAGTGATCGGCTCATGGCTCCTACTTCCTGCGCCCGCTGTGGCGGCTATGGACGATGTAGACGTTCGTCCGTCGGTTCTTTCGCGTCTTGTACCCAAGCGCCGGCTTACCCCATGGGGTTTTCGGGTGCTTGAGACCGATCGGCGAGTGGCCTTCACCACCACCGTGCGGGTGGTCATTCGGGTTCATCGACTTCCCGAGCACTTCTGGTCGGCGGCCCATGTGGCGCTTACGACCAGCCTTCCCGATTACGACAGACGAGTGCTCTGGGTTCGAGACCGTGCCGAGCGAAGCGTACGCAGTCGTGAGGACGCGTCGGACTTCGCCACTCGGGAGCTTAACCTGGGCGTAGCGGCCGTCATCCTCATGGGCGACGAGCGTGGCGTGTGTGCCGGCGGATCGGACCATCTGGCCTTTGCGATTCGGGTCGATCGCGATCTCGTAGATCGTGAAGCCGCGAGGGATGTTCTTCAGCGGAAGGCGGTTGCCGGGTTCGAGCAGGGCTTCAGCGCCGTGCTCCAGCACCTGACCAACCTTCATCTCCTGGCCAGCAAGAATGTACGCCTTCGTGCCGTCTTCGTAGCTTACGAGGGCGATGTTCGCGCTGCGGTTCGGGTCGTACTCAAGCGCAATGATCGTGGCGGTCGCTGACGTGCCCCGCTCGAGCGTGGAGATGATACGGTACTTGCGCTTGTTGCCGCCGCCCCGGTGGCGGATAGAGATGTGGCCAAACCGGTCACGACCGGCGTGCTTCTTGAGCGCCTCGGTGAGGGATTTCTCCGGCCGCTTCTTCGTGAGATGCGTCTGCTTGTTGACGGTCATCCCACGCTGGCCAGGGGTAGTCGACTTGCGTTCAATGATAGGCATGGCTACTTCTTCTCCACTGCGTCGTGCGCGTGGTCGTGCTCATGGGTGTGGTCGTGGTCGTCCGCGGTCGGGACAGAGAGCTCGAAACCCGCGATCTTCTCGCCGGCCTTGAGGCGGACAATTGCCTTCGCTCGCTCCTGCGTGGCGCCGCGGCGCTTCGGCTTACTCGGACGCTTCGCGATGTTCACGTCTTCGACAGTCACCTTGTACGCCTGGCGGACTGCCTGGGCGATACCGAGCTTCGTCGCCCAGCGTGGGACGATGAAGGTGTACACGCCGCCTTCGGCGGACCGGAGCGACTTCTCGGTCACGAGTGGGAGGAGGGAGATTGTTCTCATTTCGCCGCCTTTGGCGCTGGGTTCTTCGCTGCTTTCGGAGCTGCCGGCTTCACGCCAATCCGATTCGCGAGCACGGTCCATGCGGCATCGTCAGCGACGATTTGCCCGGCACGGAGGATGTCACGGACGGTAGCGCGGTGCGCCGATTGGACGGTCACGCCCTCGAGGTTCTGGCTAGCGCGCGCGAGGAGCGGGGCGCTCATCTCACCGTGGAGGATGAGGAGTTGCTTCGCCGTAATTACATCGTCCCGGAGCGCGTCGATCACCGACTTCGCTTTGCCGTCGGTTGGCCAGGCGTTCACCGTGAAGAGGCGCTTTGTCGCCGCGGCGTCAGCGAGCGCCGCTTTGAGCACTGCCTGCTTCGTGCGCTCGTTCACTGCTTGGGTGTAGTTCCGCTCTTTCTTCGGGCCGTGGGCAACGCCACCGGTCCGCCAGACAGGGTTACGTGACGAACCAACGCGGGCGTGTCCAGTACCCTTCTGTCGCCAGGGCTTCTTGCCGCCACCGCGGATGTCGCCGCGGGTGAGCGTGTGCGAACGGGCAACGCGCTCGTTCGCCTCGTACGCCTTCACGACGAGCGCGACAGCGACCGGCGAGACGTCGGTCGTGCCGACGAGTGCATCGAACTGCGTGGCCTGGGTGACGCTCATGCTACCTCACCTTCTAGGTGGCGCGGCGAAATCGAGAGTTCGACGAGCGCACCCTTAATGCCTGGTACGGCGCCCTTGATCACGAGGAGGTGGTCCGAGGCAATGACGTCGAGCACCTCGAGGTGCTTCACCGTCACGCGCTCGTCACCCATGTGGCCAGCCATACGCTTGCCAGGAATGACGCGCTGCGGCTGCTGCGCACCGATCGAGCCCGGCCGGTTCACGTTCATCGAGCCGTGGCTCCGTGGCCCCTGGGCGAAGTTGTGTCGCTTCACTGTACCAGTGAACCCGTGCCCCTTGCTCGTCGCAACGGCGTTCACGATGTCGCCGCGCTTGAACACGTCCACCGTGATCTCGCTGCCGAGCTCTGGGAGCGTGGCAGCGGTGTCGGCAGGGCGAACCTCACGAAAGACATGGCCGGTCTCGGTCTTTGCCTTCTTCGCGTGGCCCTGCTGCGGCTTCTTCGCCTTCGTGGCGTCGCCAAAGCCGACCTGTACGGCGACGTAGCCGTCCGTGTCGGTCGTCTTCACCTGCGTGACCACGTTGGGCGTGGCCTGGATAACGGTCGCACTGACGAGGTTACCCTCGCGGTCGAGCGCGCGCGTCATCCCAACTTTTCGTCCGAGTATGAACTGCATACACCCTCATTTATGGGCACGTACGAAAAAGGGCCGGGATCTGTCCACCTTGGGCGGCGATTTCCCGACTCACCCTGCTCGCACTGTTAGGGGTTCGCTGAACTTCTTGGGGCAGTGTACGTGTTTAGAGACACCTTGTCAACGGCTACGTGCCGGCGGTTGACCAGAGTGGCACTACCCGTTACGGTCGCACCGAGCTTTGCCCTTTTCCATTTTCTCGATTGGAGAACACCAATAATGGAGAGTCTTTCGGTAGCAACGCAATCGACCCCGCGTTCTAACACTCCGCCGTACCCGCCGATCCGCGTCTTTCTCCTGCCAGGCGGCATGTTGCCGCAACGGATGAGCGCCGGAGCTGCCGGGTTTGATGTCTACGTCCGGGCAGTAGTGTCGGCAACGGGACTCGACGGGGAAGGACGGTTTCGCAGAACGCTCTTCGACTTCGAATCGCTGCGGGATCCGAACGTGGATCTGTACACGTACTACCGGGTAATTCGGAAACCGGACGGTTCGCTTGCGTATCGGCTCAATGCGGGTGAGCGCGTGACGCTCGGCATCGGCTTCGCCACGGAGTTTCCCTCCCCTGAGTTCTTCTGGGTGTCGCCGCGCTCCGGCCTGGCGTCGAAGCAAGGGGTTACGATTGGCAACGCGCCTGGGACGATTGACGCCGACTATCGGGGCGAAGCATGCGTCGTCCTTATTAACGGCAATGTACCGTCGCCACACGCTAACCTACCCTACGTCCGCAGTCGTGGTACCCGGATTGATTTCGCATTCGACATCACGCGAGGGATGCGGGTTGCGCAAGCGCTCTTTGGACGAGCTGGCGTTCCTGAGCTCCAGCTCGTTGAGCACTACGATGCGCTCACAGCAAGTGAACGTGGTTCCGGCGGCCTGGGTTCGACCGGACTCATTGATCATTGCGAGTAGCGACAAGTGAAGGCAGTAAACGCAGCAATTTGACGGCGCGAAAGCGCCGTCTTCTTTTATGTAAGAGCAGGTGTTCGGGCCTGCTCCCGAACCGACCGCCAGAAGAAGTAGCTAATGATAAGAATCGTGACAATCGGCGAGAACCAGTGTGGTACGTGAACACCGAACGCATCGGCGAGCATGACGCCGCCAAGGACGAGCACGGAGTACATAGCTCCGTTCTTTAAGTACGCGTACCGCTTAATGCGCTCTACGTTGCCGACCGTAAGCTGGCGTACAACGATTGCGCCAATGCCATTACCAAGGAGGATGAGTGGCACAGAGAGCGTAAATGCGAATGCGCCCAGTACGCCGTCAATGGAAAACGTCGCGTCGATCGCTTCGAGACACAAGATTTTCGACAGGTCTGACAGATGGCCCGTTCCCGCTACGAGGTCTGCCTCTGCTCTCTCCGCCTGCGCTTTGAAGCCATGGGTAATGAAGAAGGCAGTGGAGCCGACGACGGCGCCGAATGCGAGGAGTGGATCCACTCGGAGCGCAAACCAGACAAGCGCAGAGAGGAGGATTGACACGACGGCGTAGAACCAAATACCTGTTCGCTGGAACAGTCGCTCGTGGCGGAGGCCAAAGTTCTTCTGCTCCAAGAAGAGCCAGTGGAAGAAGAGGAAGACGAGGAACGTCCCGCCGCCGGCGAGGAGGACGGGCGCAGCGGCCTCGATCGCCTCAATGACGTGCGGGTCGTTTGAGAAGGTCGCAGTTATCGCTTCGATCGGTCCAAGGCCAGGCGTGGCGAGTCAGACGATCAGCCATGGCAAGAGGCCGCGGATCAAGAAGACCGCAATGAGTATGCCCCAGACAAGAAACCAGCGCCGAGCCTTTTCCTTCATTGTAGAGAGTACTTCGGCGTTGATGATCGCGTTGTCGATACTCGAGACGGTCTCGAAGAGTCCGAGTACAATGAGTAGAGAGGACCAAATATCCATGGCGCAAGCGTAACGCGCGCAGTACAACAAAATAACGCCGGGCGGCGTTGTTCGGTAGGTATGCAGTGGTGGACCGTACTGGATTCGAACCAGCGACCTCTTCCATGCCATGGAAGCGCTCTACCAACTGAGCTAACGGCCCAAGTGCGCGTGACGTCGGTATTCTACCCTGGAGGTCGACGGAGAGCAAGACTGCGGGTATGCTTGACCTTGTGACTATAGCGCTTATTCTCCACATTATCGGTGCGGTACTCGGCGTAGGCGGCGCAACATACAACGACCTCCTGCTGGTGCGTGCAATCGGCGACCGTGAGCTTGGGCCGGCGTACCAGAAGAACGCCGCAGCATTCTCACTTGTCATCTGGACGGCGATCGCGCTCCTCGTCGCGACGGGACTATTCTTCGTCGTCAATGACACCTCGCTGCTGGCGAACCAAAAGTTCCTGACAAAGCTCAGCCTCGTCGTGCTTCTCGTCGTGAACGGCGGACTCATGAATTCGCTGTTTCAGCCGCCACTCGAGCGACTTCGCGCCATCGACTGGGCCGAACGAACACCCGCGCTCTGCCGACTCGTCCGAGGCGCACTCCCCTTCGCGAGCATCTCCATTGTGACGTGGTACACCGTGCTGATTTTCGGAGCGCAGGCACGCAGCCGTGGACGACAGCACAGATTCTTCCTTGGTACGTCGGCGCTATCGTGGTAAACTACCTCGTCGCGCTCTTCGTACTCGAACAGCGCCTCGGCGCGGTCCGCTAGCGATCGCGCTCTTGCTTCATACCTGTTCTCCAGGTACGTTTTCTATACTCTTTTCAAACCCGAATGCCGGAGGATAGCTGTATGCAACGCGGACACGCAATCCGACCCCTCGAGCGCGCTGAGGACAGTCAGGAACCCTGGGTGTTCCTCGCGGGCCCGATTCAGGGCGCGGCCGACTGGCAGGCCCAGGCGATCGAGCTCCTGCACGCAATTGACCCAGTGCTCAACATCGCGAACCCGCGCTCAGCTGAACCATTTCACGGGAACTGGCGCGCGCAGGTGCACTGGGAATCATACTACCTTCGACTCGCCGCTTTGACCGGCTGTATACTCTTCTGGGGCGCGGAAGAGCAGAAACACACCTGCAATCGTGCGTACGCACAGACGACGAGATTCGAACTCGGTGAGTGGTTCGCCCTTCATCAGTTCCTCCACTGCCAAGTCGTGATTGGTTGCCACACAAGATTTACCGGTATGCGTTATCTGTGTGAGCGGTACTTCTTCACACCAACCGAATCGGTTCGCGTCCACCATAACCTCGAGGCCGTCTGCACTGAGGCTGCCGCCCGGGCGCGAATGCACACTGAGCGCGGCACACGTCGGGAAAGCGCATTTAAGGACTCGCCGCTCAATCTCAATTACTACAGGCAATTTCTCGAAAACTTGCTTTCGTAAAACAAATAAAAGAGCGGACCCCATTCGGGATCCGCTCTTCTTCTGTACCAAGCCGAGTTAGCCAGTCTTCACTTCGACGTCGACGCCAGCCGGAAGGTCGAGGCTCATGAGTGCGTCAATCGTTTTCGAGGTCGGCGAGAGCACGTCGATGAGTCGCTTATGAATCCGCTGCTCGAACTGCTCGCGTGCGTCCTTGTGCTTGAAGGTGGAACGGAGCACCGTCACCTTCTTCACTTCCGTCGGGAGCGGGATCGGCCCGTTCACGGTTGCGCCCGTGCGCTTCGTCGTATCGAGGATCTTCCGTGCCGACTGGTCGATGACGCGGTAGTCGTACGCCTTGAGGCGGATGCGGATCCGCTGCGAGGCTGAAGTTGGAGTGCTCTTCGCTGACATAAGGTGCTAGCTCGCTTGCTCTGCTGGTACTTGGTTACTTCTCGATCGAGGTGACGACGCCGGCACCGACGGTCTTACCGCCCTCGCGGATGGCGAATCGCATACCCTGCTCGATGGCAACCGGGACGAGAAGCTTCACCTTGAAGGTGATCGTATCGCCAGGCATGACCATCTCAGTGCCCTCTGGGAGCTCGACTTCGCCGGTCACGTCCGTGGTGCGGATGTAGAACTGCGGCTTGTAACCCTTGAAGAATGGGGTGTGTCGTCCACCTTCTTCTTTGGTGAGGATGTACACTTCAGCGGTGAACTCGGTGTGCGGGGTAATTGAACCCGGCTTCGCGAGAATCTGGCCGCGCTCGATGTCATCGCGCTCGACACCGCGGAGGAGGACGCCGACGTTATCGCCAGCCTGTCCCTGGTCGAGTTCTCTGCGGAACATCTCGACGCCAGTGACAGTGGTCTTGCGGGTGTCCTTGAGACCGACGATTTCGATTTCTTCGCCGACCTTGACGACGCCACGGTCGATACGGCCGGTCGCAACGGTGCCGCGACCCTTGATCGAGAAAACATCTTCGACGGCCATGAGGAACGGCTTGTCCGTCTCACGAGCTGGCTCAGGGATCGCTTCGTCGAGCGCCTTGATGAGCTCCATGATCTGGTCCTGGTAATGCGCATCGCCCTCGAGCGCCTTGAGCGACGAGCCGCGGATGATCTTCGCATTGTCGCCGTCGTACTCGTACTTCGAGAGGAGCTCGCGGATTTCCATCTCAACGAGGTCGAGGAGTTCTGGGTCGTCAACCATGTCACACTTGTTCAGGTAGACGACGATCTCTGGAACGCCAACCTGGTGTGCGAGGAGGATGTGCTCGCGGGTCTGCGGCATTGGACCGTCAGCGGCCGAAACGACGAGAATCGCGCCGTCCATCTGCGCCGCACCCGTGATCATGTTCTTCACGTAGTCGGCGTGACCTGGACAGTCGACGTGCGCGTAGTGGCGCTTCTCGCTCTCGTACTCGACGTGCGCGACCGCGATCGTAATTCCACGCTCTTTTTCCTCTGGCGCAGTGTCGATCTGGTCAACAGCCTTATCGTCGGCCGTAAAGCCCTTATCTTTGAGGGTCTTGAGGATTGCAGCCGTCGTCGTGGTCTTACCGTGGTCGACGTGACCGATGGTGCCGACGTTGACGTGCGGCTTTGTCCGCTGGAACTTCTCAGCCATGCGTACTCCTTCTCTTGTACTTGCCCCTTATAACGGGGGTGATTTTACCTGTACTATACCCGAACGTCAAGTTCGGTGAACAGTCCTACTTCTTCCGGCCAGCAATGATCTCTTCCTGGACGTTGCGCGGCACTTCCTCGTACCGGTAGAACTCCATGGAGTAGGCTGCCCGGCCCTGCGTCATCGAGCGGAGGCTCGTCGCGTACCCGAACATGTTCGAGAGCGGCACCTTCGCCGTGATAACCTTCGCGTTCCCGCGCTCCGTATTCCCTTCGATCCGGCCCCGCTTCGCGTTTAAGTCGCCCATGACGTCGCCAAGGAAGTCTTCTGGCGTTGTCACCTCGACCGACATAATCGGCTCGAGGATGATCGGGTCAGCCTTCTTCACTGCGTCCTGGAGCGCCATTGAACCGGCGACCTGGAACGCCATTTCCGAGGAGTCGACGTCGTGGTACGACCCGTCGAAGAGCCGCGCCTTGATGTCGATGAGCGGGTAGCCAGCGATCACACCACGCGTGAGCGCTTCCTTGATCCCCTTCTCGATCGGGTTGATGAACTCCTTCGGAATGACACCACCGACGATCGCGTTCTCAAAGAGGAACGTTTCGTCTGGGTGCTCGGTGCGGTCTTCCTCGGAGAGCGGGAAGATCTCGATGACCGCGTGGCCGTACTGACCGCGTCCACCGGTTTGCCGAACGAACTTACCCTCGCCCTTTGCGTCTTTGCGAATCGTTTCGCGGTACGCAACCTGCGGCGCGCCAACGGTCGCCTCAACCTTGAACTCGCGCTTCATGCGGTCGACGATAATCTCGAGGTGGAGCTCACCCATGCCAGCGATGATCGTCTGGCCGGTTTCCTCGTCCGTGCGAACGCGGAACGTCGGGTCTTCTTCGGCGAGGCGCGACAGAGCGACGCCCATCTTCTCCTGGTCGGCCTTGCTCTTTGGTTCGACTGCGACGTGGATGACTGGCTCTGGGAAGGTAATTGACTCGAGCTTTACCGGGTGGTCGAGGTCGCAAAGCGTGTCGCCGGTCATGCCGTCGAGACCGACGACCGCTGCGATGTCGCCGGCGTAGAGCTCTTTCACTTCCTCGCGCTGGTTCGCGTGCATGCGGAGGATGCGCCCGATGCGCTCTTTCTTGCCGGTGTTGGCGTTCAGGACGTACGTCCCAGCGTTCAGCTGGCCCGAATAGACGCGGATGAACGCGAGCTTGCCGACGAACGGGTCGGCCGCGATCTTGAAGAGGAGCGCGCTAAACGGCTCAGCGTCGTCGGCGTGTCGCTCGATCTTCTCTTCCTCGTTCTTCGGGTTCGTGCCCTGGATCGCGGGAATATCGAGCGGGCTCGGCAGGAAGTACGTCACCGCGTCGAGGAGGAGTTGGACGCCTTTGTTCTTCAAGGCAGAGCCGGTGAACACCGGAACGATCCGGTTAGAGACGACGCCCTTGCGGAGCGTGGTAATAAGCTCATCAACGGTCAGGGCTTCGCCGCCGAGGTACTTCTCAAGCATCGCGTCGTCGAGCTCCGCGATCTTCTCAACGAGCTTGTCGCGCCACTCCTTGGCCTGCTCAGCGTACTCGGCCGGAATGTCGGTCTCCTGCACGTCGGTCCCGAGCTCATTTGTGTAGATGTAGGCGCGCTCCCGAATGAGGTCGATGAGGCCGGTGAAGTCGCCTTCGGCGCCGATCGGCAGCTGGGCCGGAATCGCGTTCGCGCCGAGGCGGTCGAGGATCGAATCGTACGAACGGAAGAAGTCCGCGCCGGTGCGGTCGAGCTTGTTGATGAAGCAGATGCGCGGGACTTCGTACTTGTCAGCTTGGCGCCAGACGGTCTCGGACTGCGGTTCAACGCCAGCGACGCCGTCGAACACGACGACAGCGCCGTCGAGCACACGGAGCGACCGCTCGACTTCGACGGTGAAGTCGACGTGGCCTGGGGTGTCAATGATGTTGATCCGGTGCTTGTCCGACGGATTCGTCGTCGGCGCCCAGAACGCGGTGGTCGCAGCTGAGGTGATCGTGATGCCGCGTTCGCGCTCCTGTTCCATCCAGTCCATCTCGGCTGCGCCCTCGTGGACCTCGCCGATCTTGTACTTCTTCCCGGTGTAGAAGAGGATGCGCTCCGTTACGGTTGTCTTCCCCGCATCGATGTGCGCGGCAATACCGATGTTGCGCGTCTTCTCCAGGCTGTACTCTCGTGGCATGGTTCTTCCCGCCTCGTACTTTAAGCTCTTGGCTACTCGTAGAGCCGTTGGCGCCCACTGTACCAGGAGAAGTAGATAGGGTCAACGGAACGAGAAAGGGCCGCCCAGTAATAGGTCGGCCCCGTGAAGCAATCTAGAACATCTCGAACTCGCTCGGAGGACGAGCAACCGCCCAGCGAACCGCCCGACCGATCTGCTGCTTCGTGAATAAATTCTGGCTACTGCGGAGAAACACTTGCGCAGCCTCACCAGAGAGCTTTCCGAGATGGACATTCTGGTACTCTCGATTGTCGGTCACTTCGATCGCACCTTGTGCCCAGGCCGGTAGTACATACACCTCTGCGTCCTCTGTCGTCGGGAATTCCCGTTCCATCAGCACAAGGCCGTCGAGCTCACCGGCAAAGACATCAATCTCTTCACCCGTCTCCGTAACTCGGCGCGACTTCATGATTGCATCAGTCGAGATTCCCCAGAGCTCCTCAAAGAGCCACTCTGGAATCTTGACCTCCCACTCGTTGCGCGCCCGAAGTCCTGCGCCTTTTGCTATGAGGGTGAACTGCTCACCGTCGCGACGAGTGGCAGTCCGACGAACGCGCAGCACCACGCCTGGGTGCTCCGCGACGTAGGCTTGGAAGATCGCAGTCTGTGAGTGAACCGGCGCGTCGCTCGGTAAGTGCGGCAGAAGCCACTTGCGCTCAATTTCCATCACTGCCTCCTGATTGGATAGGATCGTTCCCTGAAGGACTTGCTTCAAGGTGCTGCATTACTACAAAATAGAAAGGAGCGCCGAAGCGCTCCTTTCTTTTTTGTGTGCTGGTTGTCGTTAGAGCCGGGCGTAGTGGGCGAAGGCCTTGTTCGCCTCGGCCATCCGGTGCATGGCATCGCGCTGGGCGATTGCCGAACCCTGGTTCTCGAACGCGAGCTGGATCTCACTGGCGAGCTTGTCCTGCATCGGCTTCCCCTTGCCTTTGCGGGCCGCGTCGATGATCCACCGCATCGCGAGCGCGAGCTTGCGGGTTGGCCGGACTTCCATCGGCACCTGGTACGTTGCACCGCCGACACGCTTCGAGCGGACTTCGACGAGCGGTGACACGTTCTTGAGCGCCGTCTCAAAGATCTCTAGCGCCGGCTTCTCGAGCGCCGACTCCGCGCTATCGAGCGCATTGTAGACGATCTCGCGGGCCGTGAGCTTCTGGCCGTCGAGCATCACCTTGTTGATGAACTGCGCAACGACGACGGAGTTGTACTTGTAGTCCGGGGTAATCTCCCGGCGGGTAGTGGTTCGCTTGCCTCGCATTGGGGCCTCTTACTTCTTCGCGCCGTACTTCGAGCGGGACTGCTTGCGCCCTTCGACGCCAGACGTGTCGAGGAGGCCACGGACGATGTGGTACCGGACACCTGGCAAGTCCTTCACGCGTCCGCCACGAATCATGACGACCGAGTGCTCCTGGAGGTTGTGACCCTCACCGGGAATGTAC
This sequence comes from Patescibacteria group bacterium, assembly GCA_050944875.1. Taxonomy (GTDB): domain Bacteria; phylum Patescibacteriota; class UBA1384; order JACPKC01; family JACPKC01; genus JBMNRW01. Next base: position 117,723 of record JBMNRW010000001.1, read on the forward strand.
GCGGTGACTTCTTGTCCGCTCGTCAATCGGACGCGAGCGATCTTCCGGAGTGCGGAGTTCGGCTTCTTCGGCGTCATCGTCTTCACCTGGAGGCAGACGCCACGCTTCAGCGGCGCGCCCTTCCGAGAATCGGTCGGCCGGTTCTTAATGAAGTTGAACCCGTGGTGCAAGGCTGGTGCCTTCGACTTCGACGTGCGAAGCGATCGGCCCTTGCGGATGAGTTGGTTTGCTGTAGGCATAGTGACTGGCGTAGTGTAGCGAGATTTCCCCGAGGGGTCAACCCGTTTACTTCCGCCCCTTCCTGAAGCCCGTCCCGGCTGGGATCAGGCGGCCAATAATGACGTTCTCCTTCAATCCCTTGAGGTGGTCGACCGCACCCCGGATCGCGGCGCCGATGAGGACGCTCGTCGTCTCCTGGAAGGAGGCTGCCGAGAGGAAGCTCGGCGTCGTGAGCGCGACGCGCGTAACACCAAGGAGTACCGGTTCGACGGTTGCCTCGTTCTTCCCCTTGCGGAGCTTGCGGTGCGCCTGCGCAAGCGCTCGTCGGTCGACGAGTTCGCCTGGTAAGAAGCGCGTGCCACCACCGTCGACCACGTGGACCTTCGAGAGTAGCTGTCCGACAATAATTTCAATGTGTTTGTCGTTCAGATCTTGGCCCTGAGAGGTGTAGATCTCTTGGATCTCTCGGATAATGTACGACTGCACTGCATCCTTGCCCTGGTACTTGAGGAGCTTTTGGAGGTCCAGGTGTCCTTCGGTCAATGCTGCACCGCGAACGACGCGCTCGCCGTCCTTGATGCGCGGTGTCTGCGTCGTGTCGAGCGGGTATTCGACGCTCATCGGCTCGAGGGCCTCGACGACGATCGTGCGATCTTTCACCGTCGCATTGCCACCGATGTTCGTTCGGATCGCCTTCTTACCCGGCGCCGAGGCAATTGCCTGCTTCGCCTTCACGCTCTCACCGTTCTTCACGAGGAGCTCGTAGCCCTCTGGTACTTCGACCGTGGTCTGGTCGATCGCATCCGCGATGACCTCGATCACGCGGCCGCTCTTCCGATCTCGGATCCGAGCCGTACCCTCGAGGTCAGCCATGATGGCTGGCGTCTTCGGCGACCGCGCCTCGAGGAGCTCTTCAACGCGCGGGAGACCGCTCGTTGCGTCCGAACCGGCGACACCACCGGCGTGGAAGGTGTCGAGCGTGAGCTGGGTCGAGGGCTCACCGATCGCTTGCGCTGCGGTAATCCCGACGACTTCGCCGAGCTCAACGAGCTGCCCGGTTGCGAGGTCGCGGCCGTAGCACGCCTGACAGATCCCCCACTCGGTCTCGCAGTTCATTGGCGTGCGGACGGTGACTTCGGTAATCGTCGCGTCAGCCTCGATCGCCTGCGCAGCCTCGGGGCTAATGAGTTCGCCCGCGGCAACAGCTTCACTGTCCGCTGTCACAGCAGTAAGTGCGACACGTCCGTTCAGACGGTCACCGAAGGCGGTACCGCGCTCCTCGGACTCGGCGCGCGTTACCGTTACCCCGCGCTCGGTGCCACAGTCGGCCGTCGTGATAATCACGTCCTGCGCGACGTCGACGAGGCGACGGGTAAGGTAACCAGCGTCTGCCGTACGGAGCGCCGTGTCAGTCTTACCCTTACGACCAGCGTGCGTCGCTGTGAAGTACTCGAGCTCGGTCAGACCTTCTTTGAAGTTCGAGGTGATCGCGGTCTCGATAATCTCACCGGCCGGGTTAACAACGAGCCCCTTGAGGCCAGCCATCTGGTTGAGCTGCGTCTTCGAACCTCGGGCTCCAGATGCAACTGCAATGTGGACGGGGCTGTTCTTATCGAACTGCTCAATCATGTCCTTCATGATCGCGTCACGGGCCTGCTCCCAGCGTCGGATGATCTGCAGTCGGCGTTCGCTGTCGGAGATGAGACCCTGCTGATAGAGATCCTGGAGCTTCTCCACGTCCTTCTCACTCTGCTCGATGATCCCGTACTTTGTCTTCGGTGCGTGGACGTCGCTCATCGCGAAGCTCATGCCCGAGCGGAGCGCGTGCTCGTAGCCCAAGACCTTGATCTGGTCGACGGTCTCCGCTGCGGCGGCTTGGCCGAGCTTCGTGATCGTCTCGAAGATAATCCGCTTCAACGCCTTGCTGTCCATCGCGTCATTGCGGAACCGGAGTTCCTTTGGAATGACGTTGTTGAAGAGAATGCGACCGACGGTCGTTTCGACGAGCTCGTCTGCCGCCCCGTCTCGGGGGCTCATGCGAACCTTAATCTTCGCCCGAACGTGCAGGTCACCCATCTGGTACGCGAGGATCGCTTCGTTCTTCCCAGAGAAGATCTTGCCCTCACCCTTCACGCCATCCTGGAAACTCGTGAGGTAGTAGCAACCGTACACCATGTCGAGGTTTGGCGAGACGACCGGCTCACCCGAGCTCGGCTTGAGGAGGTTCTTCGCCGATTCCATGATCTCGCGTGCTTCCCAGATTGCCTGGGCCGAGAGCGGGACGTGGACGGCCATCTGGTCACCGTCGAAGTCTGCGTTGTACGCGTAGCAGACGAGCGGGTGCAGCTGAATCGCCTTCCCTTCAATGAGGACCGGCTTGAACGCCTGGATGCCGAGGCGGTGCAGGGTTGGAGCACGGTTCAAGAGGACATACTTCTCAGCGGTCACCTTCTCGAGCGCGTCCCAGACTTCTGGCGCGCGCTTCTCGATGAGGCGTGACGCGTTCTTGACGTTCTGAATGTGCCCTTCGGCAATGAGCTGGGCAATGACGAACGGCTTGAAGAGCTCGAGCGCCATCGTTTTCGGAATGCCGCACTGGTTGAGCTTGAGCTCAGGACCAACGACGATGACCGACCGCCCAGAGTAGTCAACGCGCTTACCGAGGAGGTTCTGACGGAATCGCCCCTGCTTCCCGCGCAGCATGTCCGAGAGCGACTTCAGGCGTCGCTGAGTCGCACCGGCAGACACAGCGCGGCCGCGGCGGGCAGAGTTATCGATGAGCGCGTCCACCGCCTCCTGGAGCATGCGCTTCTCGTTCCGGCAGATCACCTCCGGCGCACCTTGGGAGAGGAGCTTCTTCAGCCGGTTGTTGCGGTTCAGAACACGGCGGTAGAGGTCGTTCAGGTCGCTTGCCGCGAACCGACCACCGTCGAGCTGGACCATCGGCCGCAGGTCTGGCGGAATGACTGGCAGGCGCGTCATGACGAGCCACTCAGGTGAAATCTTCGCCTCGCGCATCTGCGAGAGGAGTTGTAGTCGGCGCAGGAGCTTGCGACGCAAGGCGTCGCCAGCATCCTCAGCGCGCGCTTCGAGCTCTTTGACCTCGGTGTCGATGTCGATCGACTTAAGGAGCTCAAGTACTGCTTCTGCACCGATGCCAACGCGGATAACGTTGCCGTACCGGAGTGAGATCTCCTGGTAGCGCGCCTCGGAGAGAATGAGCTTACGCTTCAGCGCTTGGAGTTCTTGCTTCGTCTCGCGGTACGCCGCTTCGACGTCAGCTGCTGGCGCAGCGTTCTCGCCCGCTTCTGCGGTGAGCTCGGCGTACTCTTCTTCAAGTTGCTTTAGGAGGTCGTCACGGAGCTCGGTGTCGACGTCGAGAACAATGAAGCCCGCGAAGTAAATCACCTTCTCAATGTCTGCCACGGACATATCGAGGAGCTGTGACAAGACAGATGGAATGCCACGGACGAACCAGATGTGGGCGACCGGTGCCGCGAGCTCGATGTGTCCCATGCGCTCGCGCCGGACGGACGACCGGGTGACCTCAACGCCACACTTGTCGCAGACGACGCCCTTGTACCGGATCTTCTTGTACTTCCCGCAGTAGCACTCCCAGTCCTTCGTCGGACCGAAGATTCGCTCGTCGAAGAGTCCGTCGCGTTCCGGCTTCTGAGTCCGGTAGTTAATGGTCTCTGGTTTCAGGACCTCGCCGTAGGACCACTGGAGGACTTTCTCCGGGCTCGCGACCGCAATGCGGACGGCGTCGAAGTCAGTCAGGCGGATCCCCTCTCGGTCAGTTCGCTGTTTCGGTTGCTGTGCGCTCATGCTGACTCCTTACTCCTCACCCATCACTTCGTCCGGGCTCGCTTCCGGCGGGTTCTCCTCCTGTCCGGCCAGGAACTCGGTCGCCTCAATGTCACTCTGCTCGTCGCTCGGCGTCTCCTCGGTACCTTCCGCTGGCACTGGAGCCGGCTTCTTGCCGCCGTGGATGCTCGGGTCGACGAGTTCACCTGAGTTCGTCACGAGCTCGATGTCGAGCCCGAGGCTCTGCAACTCGCGAATGAGTACGTAGAACGAGGCAGGGATACTCGGTCGCTGAATCTCTTCTGAACGGATAATCGACTCGTATGCTTTCGATCGTCCAACGACGTCGTCGGATTTGATTGTCAGCATCTCTTGCAGCGTGTGCGCAGCACCGTACGCTTCGAGCGCCCAGACTTCCATCTCGCCGAATCGCTGGCCGCCGAACTGCGCCTTACCGCCGAGCGGCTGCTGAGTGACCATGGAGTACGGCCCGATCGAACGCGCGTGCATCTTGTCATCGACGAGGTGGATGAGCTTCAGGATGTACGTGTACCCGACAGTCGTTTCCTGGTCGAACTCGTTCCCCGTACGGCCGTCACGGAGCTTCACCTTGCCGTTCGCAGGCAACCCGGCCTCGACGAGGAGTTCACGGATCTTCTCTTCCTTCAACCCTTCGAAGACCGGCGATGCCATCGTCTTCCCGAGCTTCTGCGCCGCCCAGCCGAGGTGCGTCTCGAGCACCTGGCCGAGGTTCATACGCGACACGACGCCGAGCGGGTTCAGAATAATGTCGACTGGCGTCCCGTCCGGCAGGTACGGCATCTCCGCCTGCGGGAGGATCGCCGCAATGACGCCCTTGTTCCCGTGTCGACCGGCGAGCTTGTCACCGACCGAAATCTTGCGGAGCTGGGCAATCGAGACCTCGACGAGCTGGTACACGCCGGTCGGGAGCTCGTCGCCCGCGTCTTTCGAGAAGATCTTGACGTCGACGACCTTCCCGCGCTCGCCGTGTGGCAAGCGGAGCGAAGTATCCTTCACGTCTTTCGCCTTCTCGCCGAAGATCGCGCGGAGAAGCTTCTCCTCGGCGGAAAGCTCGGTCTCGCCCTTCGGCGTGATCTTCCCGACGAGGATGTCACCAGCCGACACCTCGGCACCAAGCCGAATGATGCCCTGGTCGTCGAGGTTTGACAGCGCATCCTCGCCGACGTTTGGAATGTCGCGGGTAATGACTTCTGGGCCGAGCTTCGTATCGCGGACTTCGATCGGGTACTTCTCGATGTGAATCGAGGTTAAGAGGTCTTCCCGGACGAGCCGGTCAGAGATGACGATCGCATCCTCGTAGTTGAGACCCTTGTACGACATGTACGCGACGAGGAGGTTCTGGCCGAGCGCGAGCTCGCCGCCGTCGGTGGCCGGGCCGTCAGCGAGAACATCGCCCCGCTTCACCTTCTGGCCGACCTTCACGAGGGCGCGCTGGTTGATCGACGTCGCCTGGTTTGAGCGGATGAACTTGTGGAGCTGGTACCGGTCCTCAACATCTTTCCCGCCTTCCTTGCTCGTTACGACGATCTCAGCAGCGCTGACGTACGTGACTTCGCCGGCACGGCGAGCCATGACCATTGAGCCTGAGTGCTCAGCTGCGTCCTTCTCCATACCAGTGCCGACGAGCGGCGCCGACGGCTTGATGAGCGGGACTGCCTGTCGCTGCATGTTCGATGCCATGAGCGCGCGGACGATATCGTCGTTCTCGACGAATGGAACGAGCGACGGCGAGATAGCGACGATCTGCTTCGGTGAAACGGACATGTAGTCGATCTCGGAGACGTCGACTGTCACTGGCTTTCCGTTGCGCCGCGCGAGCACCTGCGCCTCAGCAAAGGAACCGTCTGGGTTCGTCGGCGTCGAGGCAGGAGCGATCGTCGATACTTCCTCAACGGCAGCGTCGAGGTGGACGAGCTCGTCGGTCACGACGCGCTTCCCACCCTTCGTCGCAACCTTGAAGTACGGGGTCTCGATGAACCCGTACGGGTTGACGTACCCGTAGCTCGCGAGATAACCGACGAGACCGATGTTCGGGCCTTCCGGCGTTTCAATCGGGCAGATTCGGCCGAAGTGTGACGCGTGCACGTCACGAACTTCGAACCCGGCGCGTTCGCGTGAGAGACCGCCTGGACCCGTCGCGTTGAGCGTCCGCTTGTGCTCGAGCTCTGCGAGCGGGTTGGTCTGGTTCATGAACTGAGAAAGCTGCGAGCTCGCGAAGAACTCTTGGAGGATCGCCTGCACCGGCCGGTTGTTGATGAGGCTGGCTGGGGTGACGAGCGCAGGGTCGGCAACGCTCATGCGATCTTTGACGATTCGCTCCATGCGCAAGAGGCCGACGCGTAGTCGCCCTTGCATGAGTTCACCGACCGCCCGGACACGCCGGTTCTTCAAGTGGTCAACGTCGTCAGCGGTCGCCATCGGGTCATTGTTGAGCCGGATGATCTCCTTGATGACCTCGATAACGTCTTCGACGCGCAGCACGCGGAACTCCGGCGTCTCCGGGTGGTTCACGCCAAGGCGCTGGTTCATCTTGTACCGGCCAACCTTGCCAAGGTCGTAGCGCTTCGGGTTGAAGAGCATGGTCTGGAGGAAGGTCTTCGCGGTGTCAGGTGTTACGAGGTCGCCTGGTCGAATGCGCTTGTACACCTCGATGAGCGCGTCTTCGTACGACTCAGCTGGGTCGCGCTCGAGCGTGCGTTCGATGAAATTGTGTTCTTCGTCGAGGTCAACGCCGGCGAACGCCTGACGGATCTGGTCGGTGGAGAGGTTGCCGATTGCGCGCAGGAACGTCGTGACCGGGATCTTCCGCTTCCGGTCGATCTTTACCGAGATCACGTCTCGGCCGCTCGTCTCGAACTCAAGCCAAGCACCGCGGGAAGGGATGATCTTTGCACCGAAGAGCTTTCGGCCGGCGCTCATCTCGTCCATGAAGAGGACGCCGTAGCTCCGGACAATCTGTGAGACGACGACACGCTCGACGCCGTTGATGATGAACGTGCCACGGTCGGTCATAACGGGGAAATCACCGAAGTAGACTTCTCCCTTCTTCGTCTTCTTTGTGACCTTGTTCTCGAGGGTCACCTTCACGTGGAGCGGCGCCTTGTAGGTGAGGTTCCGCGCCCGCGCCGTCGTCTCAGAGATCTTCGGCTGACCAAGCTCGTACTCACCGAAGGCCAATGTGTAGTTCTGATTCGTGAAGTCCTCAATCGGGGAAATCTCCGCCAGGAGCTCCCGCATCCCCTCGGTGAAGAACCATTCGTAACTCGCGGTCTGGATCTCCGTGAGATCCGGCAACGGCACGTGCCGTGCTGCTTTCGTGAACCGAACTCGCTCCATGCCGACTCCTCTCTGCCACACCCCGGTGCTAGGGGTGGGAACAAGAAACGCAAAAAACGCCCAAACTAGGGCCCTCTCCAGATCCTATGTTCTGGCGGTTCGCTCTTCCACTTGGTGACTCACCCTGCTGCGCTACGGGTTGATACCGGGATCGTATCACTCCCCAGGAGTACCGTCAAGGGGTTGCCGCGTCTCCATGACGCCGCTCTTCATTGCACCGAGGAGCTCGTCAACCCCTTCATTCGTCGCAGACGAGATGAAGAACGGACGAAGCGCAGCGAGCGTGGTACGAAGCTCGTTTTGACGTGTCGCATCCACAGCGTCGATGCGCGACACAACAACGAGCTCTGGCCGCGCACTGAGCGAGGGGTCAAATGCCTCGAGTTCTGCGCGGACTGTGCGGTAGTCAGCAAGCGGGTCTTTAGCGAGCGCATCAATGAAGTGCGCAAGGAGACGAGTTCGTCGGATGTGCTTCAGGAAGGCGTCACCCAAGCCCTTACCCTCGGACGCGCCAGCAATGAGGCCTGGGATATCCGCCGCCACCCAACGCGCGCCATCTCGCTCAATGACGCCGAGGTGCGGTTCGAGCGTGGTGAACGGGTAGTTCGCAACTTTCGGCTTCGCCGAGGAAACGCGGGCGAGAAAGGTTGACTTCCCAACGTTGGGCAAACCGATAATCCCGACATCGGCAATGTGCTGGACGATGAGCTCAAGTTCCTTGCGCTCGCCCGGTGTCCCGCGTGTGAACTCCCGCGGCGCCTGGTTGGTCGCCGACGCGAAGTGGACGTTCCCCAAGCCGCCCTTGCCGCCGCGGGCAATACGGACGAGTTCAGTTGGCTTCGTCGCCATGTCGACGAGGAGCGTGCGCGTTCCGTCTGGTCGCCGCTCGTAGACGAGCGTGCCTGGTGGCACGTCAATTGTAATATCTTTCCCTTTCCGGCCGTACATCTTCTTGCCCATGCCGTTTTCCCCGTTCTCGGCAGCAAAGCGATGCGTCGCCGCCAATCGCGCGAGACCGTGAATGCTTTCTTTCACGCGCAAGTAGACGTGCCCGCCGTACCCGCCGTCGCCGCCGTCTGGGCCGCCCCGCGGGATGAATTTCTCACGACGAAACGAGGCTGAGCCATCGCCGCCTCTTCCTGCCTGGACACTAATTCGCGCTTCGTCGAGGAACATGACTGCACAGCGTAGCACAGTACATGCTTGTTGTCACGACGGCCGCGACGCTTAGAACGGGTCAACCGCCCGACCGCCAGCCCGAGTTTCGAAGTGCAAGTGCGGGCCAGTCGAGTAGCCGGTGTTTCCCGACCAGCCAATTGTCTCTCCTTGGCCTACGGTCTGCCCTGGCGCAACGCCAATGCGCGAGAGGTGCGCGTAGCGGGTCGTCAGGCCGCCGCCATGATCGACGAGAATCGAGATGCCAAACCCGCCAGCCCAGCCGCTCGTCGTCTCAATGACCCGGCCTTCCTGCGCTGCACGGACCGGCGTTCCCTCGGGCGCCCGGTAATCGTAGCCCATGTGGTAGCTCGAAAGCCCACGAGAGATACCATTGTGGCTAATCGGCACGACAAAGTTCATACCTGCGACACCGGCGTACTCGCCGTTCGCTCGCTGCCTCGACGTCGCCTTGCTCCGACTCGCTGCCTTCGACTGCGCAACCGCTTTCGCGCGCTTCGCAGCCTCAGCGAGCGCACGTTGACGCTCTTCTTCCTTCTTCTGGTTAAGCTGGACTAGCCACTCTTTCGAGTTAGACGTATCTTCCGCAGGAATAACGAGCTCCGTACCAGGCTTGATGCGCTCAATCTCCTCAATGCCGATCTGGTTGCGCTCAGCAATGGTCGCGACGTGTAGCCCAAACTTATCGGCAATGCCGGTAATCGTGTCCCCTTTTTGCACGACGTACGTCTCTTCGAGTTTCGTGCCGGTTGTTACGTACGGATGTTCAGTAGCTGTCGCCGCGACGAAGCCACCAATGTCTGAGCCGCCGAGCACGACGTCAATGTCAACGCTCTGCTCACTGAGGAGCGGTGTGTACTGGTCAATGGCGGCGAGGAGCGCACCAGCGCGAGAAGGGTCAACGTCTATGTAGCGCTGCTGGGGTGCCGAGGCAAATGCGAGGCGATCTTGATCTGCCTGGAGGACGTTCCACCCTAGCACAAGCGCAACGAGAGTAAGGAATGCGATATGACGCTGCGCAACGGATACCGTTGCATGCGTTGTTCGATGAGCGTGCTGTACATGCAAGAAATAGCCACGCCACCAGTCATGTAGACGTTTGATATCTCCTCCTGCAACGAATCTATCCTACCTGAACCGAGGAGTGCGTCAAATGACAGGTTTGAACGTGGACGTATCCACAAGCTACTGAGCCGGCGCAAGCGTGACGACGACTTCTTGTGGCTCGACCCCATCGACGGTAAGTGGCTCGCTTCGTCGGAATGATGCAGCAGTAAGTGGAAATCGGTTCTCGCCGGCGCTCAACGTGGCTGCGGACAGCGACAGACCAAGGTTGCCGCCAGGCAAATCAGGCAAGAGGGAGAGCGGCCCTTCAACGTTAACGATCACAGTTGGCGGATTCACTGCAACAAGCCGTAGCGAACGAGGCAGATCGATCACTTGCACAGGCACCTGCACCGATCGCCTCGCTGTCGCTTCGCCAATCCGAACAGTAACTGAGACAGTACTCCCTGCTGGTTCGATGAGCCGAATTCCATCGGGAATCTGAAGTGGGAGCTGAGCCGTCGTGTCCATAGACAAGTCCGCAAGAGAAAACGGTACTGTCTTCAGTGCATCTAAACCTGACAGTAGCTGTGCCTGTCCCGTAATCGTCGCGACCACTGGCGCCACCTCCACTGCCCGCACAACGAGACCTCGCTTCGGCTCACCGATGGTTGGCACTGTAATTCCCACCGTTCTCGTGTTGCTTGCCCGCGTAACCGGAACTCTCGCGCGCACAGTTGCCGGCTCGAAGCTCACCGCAGCAGTGAGTTCAACCTCCGGTAAAGCCCGTACAGTTGCTGTCGCAGTGACGTCTTCCCGCTCGCCAGTTAATTCTACTCGCGCAACAGCTCGGTCGATTAAACTGAGTACGCTTCGCGGACCACGGACGACTACGGTCTCGGGTTGCGACTCAGCTTCACCTGGCGCAAATCCCGCTGCCACCTCTCCGCCGACTTCCACGTCCACAGTCACCTGTTTCTGCTCTATCGGCTCCAGGCGCACCAACACCCGTGCTGGCGTTACACGGACAACACGGGTATCAGTACGAGTTGAGCGCACAGAAACATCCCGATCAACAACCCCCTCGAGCGCGCCAAGTAGGTCCACGGTTGCGATGAACTGTTCCGCCTGGAAGGACTGCCAAGCGGGTCGGGCCGCAGCCAGAATGACCTCTACTCGCTGCGGAGCGCCCACAGGCACGAGCCCTTCGGGAACGTTCACGTACTCAACCGTCACGCCGCCAGGGTACGTGCTCATCCGCTGCGCATCAGATGATGCCACTAACCACAAGCCAATCGACACGACGAGCGCCATAACCTTGACTGGCCAATTCCGCAAGAGGAGTCGAAGTACCGCCCTCATACCGGCCTTGCCTCACTGCGGAGATAACTCGCAAGACGCTGCTCGAGTCGCTCAAGTGGAGTTCGAGTCAACTTCCCATCGACGACGAGCGATACTCGTCCGGTTTCTTCGGAAACCACAAGAACCACTGCATCAGTCTCTTTCGAAATACCAAGTGCTGCGCGATGCCTCGTGCCAAGGGAGATATCCTGGGCTTCATCTGTAAGTGGCAGGAATACGCTTGCGGCGACAATGCGACTATTCCGCACGATCACCGCACCGTCATGTAGCGGTGACTTCGGGGTGAAGATCGTAATGAGCGCCTCAGGTGAGAAGAGTGCATCGAGCGCAACGCCGGTCGTTGCAAAGTCCCTGAGCCCTGTCTGACGCTCGATAACAATGAGCGCGCCAATCCGTTGCTCGGAGAGGACCTGTGCCGTTTTTACGAGATCAGCGATGAACCCACTGCGAGTGGAGCGGTTTCCCGAGCGGAACGATTGGACGAAATCCCCCCTACCGATTCGCTCAAGCGCAGCCCGTAGCTCCGGCTGAAACACAACGGGAATGGCGACGACGATAATCGCCACGGCGGACTCGAGCACGAATTTAAGTGCTAGGAGATTAAGCCAGCGAGCCAAGAGGTAGACAGCGCCGAGCACGAGAAAGCCATAGAGAATACGCAGTGCACGCGTCTCTTGGATGAGGCGGTAGACACCGTACACGATGAACGCGACGAGAAAGATATCGAGAATGTCGGCCCAGTGGAGCGGGAGAAATGCAAGGGCTGCCGCATCCGCGAGCCGCCGCAGTATCTCAGCGAAACCACTCCCCTCAGTCACTACCCCTCCTCCGTATGCTTACCGTATCACTGCGTCTCGTCGACGTGAATGACCAAGACGTCACCAACAGCAGCCGGGGTCGTTGTTGCGAGCGAGAGTCCACACTCCTCACCTTCGCGAACAAGGTCGGCAGGCGTCTGTCCGCGCTGGACTGATCGAATCGTCCCGGTACCTACTTCTTCCCCGTCACGCATAATCGTAGCGACCGCACCAGTTCGAACGTCACCCTGCTCCACCCGGCCACCGACGATCTGCTCGGTCTTTGTCGTGCGGAACACGCCGAGAATCTCCAGTCGCCCTGTTTCGACCCGAAGTACAGTCGGTTCACGCAGCGCCTTAGCCTGCGTTTCAACGTGCTCAATGAGTTCGTAGATCACCTGGAAGCTGTAAATAGGCAGATTGTTGAGCTTTGCGAGGTTCTTCGCAGCCGCCGTGACATTTGTACGAAACGCAAGGAGGAGCGGATGTCGGGATGCCATGGCAAGGTGGACGTCCGACTCAGTAAGATCACCAACCGCATCGTGAATCAATCGAACCTCAACCCCTTCGGGCTGCAAGTTGGCGAGTGATGAGCGAATCGCCTCAACAGAGCCGCCAACATCAGCCTTCAGTACAACAGATAGGTGCGGCGTTTCGTCAGACTCTTCGTAATTCACGAAACGAGCTCCCGAGCGATCGGCGGCTTGTTGTGCAGCTGCTCGCGCAGCCTTCTCGCTGGTCATTACCGCGAGCTGAGTGCCGAAGACCGCAACGCTAGACAGACCAGCTACGCGTACCGGCGTTGATGGCTTCGCAGTGAGGTGTCGGGTTCCGTACTCATCCTCCATGAATCGAACGCGGCCCCAGGCAGTACCAGCTACAACCATGTCACCAACGCGCAGTTCGCCACGCTGGACGAGCACAGTTGCCACTGGGCCGACGCCCGGCTGCATGTGCGACTCAATGATTACGCCCCGAGCTAAACCGTCTGGACGAGCTGTCAGTTCGCCCAGATCTGCAACGAGGAGCACAGTGTCGAGAAGGTCATCGATCCCGGTCCCTGCTTTTGCGGACACCGGAACTACTGGGGTTTTTCCGCCCCAATCCTCTGGGTTAAGCCCAAGTTCTACAAGCTGCCCCTTCACTCGGTCGACATTCGCGCCAGGCTTATCCATTTTATTGATTGCAACGATCACCGGGACGTTTGCGGCACGAGCGTGCGAAAGCGCTTCCTTCGTCTGCGGTTTTACCCCATCGTCTGCGGCGACGACGAGAATTACGATATCCGTAATGCTGGCGCCGTGCGCTCGTAGTGCCGAGAATGCTTCGTGGCCGGGCGTATCAACGAACGTGATCCGGCGTTCCGGCAAGTTTCCATCGCTTCCGCGCCAGACCACCTGGTACGCGCCGATATGCTGCGTAATACCGCCAGACTCCGATGATGCTACGTTCGCTTGACGGATCGAGTCGAGTAACGAGGTTTTCCCATGGTCGACGTGTCCCATTACCGTTACGACCGGAGGCCGTGGAACAAGCTCGCTCTCTACGTCTGCGTCAGTAGTTTCGGCGGCCGCCACTTCGTCAATCACCCGGATACCGAGCTCCTCCCCGATGATCTCTACGGTTTCGCGGTCGACAGAGTCATTGACCGTCGCAATGACACCGTTCCCGAGCAGGGCGCCAACGATCTCAGCGGACGTTCGGCCAGAGCGACGTGCAAGGTCGGCAACCATAATGGTCGATCCGACTGGAACGTCGACCGTTGTCCGAGCTGGCTTCTGCGGCGCAACGTCTTCAGTGCGCTTCGGCGCTGCATCAACCTTACGCTGCGCCTTGAGCTGCTTCTTTGAGAGTTTCTTTTTCTGGGGACGTCGTGCCATTGAGCTCCTTCGGTAAACGGAAGTAGCCTACCAGAAGGAATGCTTCCGGGCAATGCAAACCGTGTGCGCTACGCGTCAGCCACGCCCTCAAGCTCAGTTGGGATAACAATCCCATCAGCTTCATCAGAGACCTTGAGTAAGGCAATTGACGCGACAGCATCGTCCGAATCCCTAAACCGCATCAGTGTCACGCCTTGCGTGTCACGACCGAGCCGCTTCACCGACTTCAGCGGGAGTCGGATCGTCTGCCCGTGCTGCGAGATCATCACGACATCTGCCTCATCGCCCTCGACGATCTGCGCCCCGACGACAATGCCTGTTTTGTCCGTTACTTTGGCCGCCCGAACTCCGAGTCCGCCGCGTTTCTGCAGGCCGAAGAGATCCACTTTCGTCCGCTTACCAAAGCCGTTTTCGAGCACAATGAGGAGATCAGCGTCTTGGTTAGGTACGACGTCCATCGCCATCACCTGGTCACCGTGCCTGAGCTTCATGCCGCGAACACCGGCTGCACTGCGCCCCATTGGCCGGACATCTCGCTCGTGGAACTGAATTGCCTGGCCGTGCTTCGAAGCCATCATGAGCGTGCTATTACCGTTCGTCACCCTGACCCAGAGCAGCTCATCGCCGTCGCGAAGCCCGATTGCAATAATGCCGCTCTTGCGGACGTTCTTATACTTCTCGATCTCGGTTTTCTTCACGACTCCGTCTTTTGTACCCATGAAGAAGTGTGTCCCTGCTGGCTGCTTAGCGTTCAGCGTAATCATGGCGGTAACGTGCTCATCCGGCGCGATCTGCACAATATTCACGACCGGCGTACCTTTTGCCTGACGCGACGCCGCAGGAAGCTCGTACACCTTGGTGGCGAAGAGTCGACCTCGCGAGGTGAAGAACAGAATATCGTCATGGGTACTCGCGACCGCCAGCTGCGCAACGCTATCCTCTTCTTTCGTTGTCATGCCAACGATCCCTTTGCCGCCCCGCTGCTGAGACTTGTATGCAGATACCGGAACCCGCTTTACATAATTTTCGTTCGTGACTGTGATCACGACCTGCTCGTTCGGAATCAGGTCTTCCGCGGAGAACTCGCCGAGGGCGGTTGGCACGATTTCGGTCCGCCGGTCGTCGCCGTACTTCTCGGACACTTCGTCAAGTTCTGCCTTGATAATCTCGCGAACGCGCTCTTCGGACGACAGAATTGCCTTCAGTTCCGCAATGAGCGCTTCCTTCTCAGCGATCTCGTCGAGGACCTTCTGACGCTCAAGGCCGGCAAGCGCAGCGAGCCGCATGTCGAGAATCGCGTGCGCTTGACGATCAGAGAGCGAGAAGCGATTCATGAGCTCATCGTGCGCCACCTCACGGTTCGCAGACTCACGGATGAGCGTGATAATTTCGTCGATGTGGTCGAGCGCCGTCCGGAGGCCCAAGAGGATGTGAAGCCGATCCTCTGCGCGCTTAAGGTCATACGCTGTCCGTCGCCGCACAACGGTAATGCGGTGCGCAATAAACTCAGTCAACACGTCTTTAAGCGAGAGTACTCGCGGCTGAATACCGTCAACGAGTGCGAGCATGTTCACGTGGAACGCAGTCTGCATCGCCGTCAAGTCGTAGAGCCGGTTCAAAACCTTCTTCGGGTAAGCGTTCTGCTTGAGCTCAATGACGATCCGGACCTTCTCCTCTCGGTCTGACTCATCTCTCAGGTCGGAGATGCCCTCGATTTTCTTGAGCTTCACCAGCGTTGCGATCTTCGCGACGAGGTCAGCCTTGTTCACCTGGTACGGGATTTGCGACACGATGATCTGGTGTCCATTTTTCTTTTCCTGGATCTCTGCCACCGCGCGCATGACGATCCTACCCTTGCCCGTCGAGTACGCGGTCCGGATATCTTCCTTCCCGTAGACGACAGCGCCAGTTGGGAAGTCTGGCCCTGGAATATGTTCCATGAGCTCGTCGATCGTGATATCGGGATTATCAATTTGCGCCTTCGTCCCCGCAACGATCTCGCGAAGATTGTGCGGCGGAATGCTCGTCATCATGCCAACCGCAATACCAAGTGATCCGTTTAGGAGGAGGTTCGGCGCCTTTGCTGGCAGGTACCTCGGCTCCTTTAGGCTTGAGTCGTAGTTCGGCACGAAGTCGACGGTGTCCTTCTCGATATCGACAAGCATCTCCTCGGCAATCGACGTCATTCGCGCTTCGGTGTACCGCATTGCCGCCGGCGCGTCGCCGTCCATAGAACCGAAGTTCCCTTGTCCGTCGATGAGTGGGTATCGGTAGGCAAAATCCTGAGCCATCCGTGCGAGCGTGTCGTACGCGGCCTGGTCTCCGTGCGGGTGAAACTTCGCAAGCACTTCGCCCACGATCTTCGCCGACTTCACGTAGCGTCCCCGCGCCCGAAGGCCCATCTGGTACGCGGCATACAGCACGCGGCGGTGCACAGGCTTCATGCCGTCACGGACATCCGGAAGTGCGCGCGACACGATGACGCTCATCGCGTAGTCGAGGAAGCTCTTCGACATCTCCTCCGTAATCGCTCGGGCTTGGATGAGGCCGATGCCCTCTTCGTGCACGGGCACGTTCTCCGTTGCAGGAGTCTCGTTCTCTGGTTGTGGTGGGATTTGGTCGTCCATGGTGCTCCCTCGTTAGATATCGAGATTCGTGACGGTCTTCGCCCGGCTCTGGATGAACCGTTTCCGTGGCGCAACCTCGTCGCCCATAAGCATGGAGAAGATCTGGTCCGCGCGCTCCGCGTCGTCGATCGTAACCCGAAGCAGGATGCGGTGGTCAGGATCCATCGTCGTCTCCCAGAGCTGCTCAGGGTTCATCTCACCCAAACCCTTGTAGCGCTGGACATTGATTTTCTTCGTCGGCTTCTCCGCAGCTTCTTGTGCCTCTACCGGTTCTTCCTCTTCACCTTCAGATACCTCAAGGTCGGCCGGCGTACCACCAAGCTCGGCGAGAATCGCGTTGCGCTCGTCATCGCTGTACGCGTACCGCACAGTCTTACCCTTGGCGATCTTGTAGAGCGGCGGCTGCGCGATGTAGATGTAGCCCCGTTCGATTGCTTCGCGGTAGTGTCGGAAGAAGAACGTCAAGAGTAGGGTTCGAATGTGTTCACCGTCGACGTCTGCGTCGGTCATGATAATGATCCGGTGGTATCGTACGCGGTCTAGATCGAGCTGCTCTCCGATTCCAGCGCCAAGCGCAACGATGAGCTCCTTGATGTGCTCAGTCTGTAGGATGCGGTCGAGTCGCGCCCGCTCGACGTTCAAGATCTTCCCGCGAAGCGGCAGGATCGCCTGGAAGCGACGGTTTCGACCTTGCTTTGCAGACCCTCCGGCCGAATCTCCTTCTACGATGTACATCTCCGACTTCGCCGGATCTTTCTCGGCGCAGTCCGCCAGCTTACCTGGCAGCGTCATGCCCTCGAGCGCACCCTTACGGATGACGGTCTCGCGCGCCGCCTTTGCGGCGAGTCTAGCCCGAGCAGAGAGCATCGCTTTCGTAATGATCTGCTTGGCGTCATTTGGGTGTTCCTGAAGGTACGTCGACAGCCCTTCGGCAGTTACCTGCTCAACAATTGAGCGAACCTCGGGATTACCGAGCTTCGTCTTCGTCTGCCCCTCAAACTGCGCCTCACCGAGCTTTACGCTTATAATCGCGGTCAACCCTTCGCGGACGTCTTCGCCCGAGAACGCAGCGTCGCTGTCTTTCATGAGCTTACTAGAGCGGCCGTAGTCGTTGATGATGCGCGTCAACGCGGTCCGGAAGCCAGTGAGGTGCGTCCCGCCTTCGTGCGTATTCACAGTATTCACGAATGTAAACACACGCTCGTTGTAGTCTTCGGCGTACTGGAGAGCTACTTCGACGTTCACCCCATCAACGAGTCGCTCGAGGTAGATTGGTTCGTGGAGCGCCGCCCGGTTGCGGTTAAGGTAGCGCACGTGCGAGCCAATACCACCCTCGAAGTGGAATCCGTACGACCGGCTCGGCGTTTCGCGCTGGTCACTAGCGAGGATCCAGATCCCCTTCGTGAGGTAGGCCTGCTGGCGCAAACGTTCAAGGATCGTCGTCCAGTCAAACGCAACGCTCTCAAAGATTGTCGCGTCTGGCTGAAACGTCGTCTGCGTGCCGGTTTGCATCGGGTCTTCGGCCGGCTGCTCTTCAAGTGGACCGACTGGTGTTCCACGTTCGTAGCGCTGCGTGTAGTACTTTCCGTTTCTCCAAACCTCAGCAATGAACTGACTCGAAAGCGCGTTCACCACTGATGCGCCGACGCCGTGGAGACCAGACGAAACCTTGTAACCTTCTCCGCCGAACTTCCCGCCAGCGTGCAAGACAGTCATGACTGTTTCCAGCGTCGATTTGCCCGTTTTCGCATGAACCTCAACCGGAATACCTCTCCCGTTGTCGCGGATCTGCACAAAATTGTCCGGCAGCAACGTGACGGTAATTGTATCTGCGTGACCTGCCATCGCTTCGTCGATGGAGTTGTCGACGATTTCCTTAATAAGGTGGTGAAGCCCATCAACGCCAGTGCCACCGATGTACATGCCCGGCCGCTTCCGAACTGCTTCTAACCCCTCGAGGACGGTAATGTCCTCAGCTCCGTAGCTCCCCGTCGGCTTCTTGTCGGTATCCATCGCGTCGATCTCCTCTCAAGACAAAACAATGTCGCCTAGCGGCGTAGTCCCACTCTACCAAGCGCCCTATCCGGCGAGAAGGGGACAACTCACTCGATCGTGAACGTCCTATCGGTCGTGACCGTACCAGAGAATACCGGAATGCCGTATGCGGTAATTCCCAGCTGGTCAGCGAGCACGCCAGGCTGCTTTATGTACGTCACCGTAGCCGTGGGCTTGGGCAACGTGTATTCGATACGGATTTGACTGCTCTGCTGTGGCAGCGTCGTCACCCACGCACCGACAGCGGTCAATCCGTGTTCTTCGCTCACGTGTTCCGAAACCGGCAACGTCGCGTCGTTGAGCGTGATCCGCAGAATATTCGACCCAGCTGGAAGTAGTGCGCGGAGATAGTTCGTATTCTCTCCGTCTGGCCAATGGCCATCACCTCTATGCGTTCGGGTCACCGCCAATTCGTGCACAGCGCCCGACTGATCCCGCCGAACTGACAGTTCGACCCGTTGGGCGACGTTCAAACTGCTCTTCTGCCCACCGACATTCGCGTTCACGATCGCAATGGGGTGCTCGGCCGCAGGAAGGGCTCCGGCCCAACCACGTTCGACGATACTCGCCTGCACCGCTTCGTCGGTGTGGTACAGCAGGATATGCTTTTCATCGAGCTCTTGTGCCAGGAGACGCGGAAGCTGTGCTGCGACCGCAGGCGAAAGTGCTCGGTATGCCAGTGTCCGGTAGAGGTCGCGGAGTACAGACTTTGGCTCATTCTCCCGCTGACGATCGGCATCGTAGAAGTACTCTTTCTCCACTTTGTAATGGAGCACGTCAAAGAAGGATGCTGCGGTAACCGAAGTACCGTCAGATAACGGCACTTCACCGATAAGCTCCACAAAGTCGCGGATCACGCTCGCATTGACTGCGATCACCCCATCTACTGGTTCGCCACCTTCTTGTTCGTAGAACCAGAGCACCTGCGTGGCGGCATCTCGGAAGTCCGCTGCCCAGTTACTATCTCGCAGTGCCCAGCGTTCAGTGACCCGCTGAAGCGGGGCTGGTGGCGTTACTGCGTGACGAGCCGTAAACGCGTGATCACGCTTGTAGATATTCGTGTCGAACGCCAGGCTGCGCGGACCATAGGCGCTCAGCTCCACTGTTGCAATCGTACCAATGAAGCCACCGCTTGGCCGGAGTTCGGCGTTGTTCTGGAGGAGTACGAGGTATCTGCCAGAAGGGAGTACGTCGCGGAAGGCCCAGACCGTCTTTGTTTGCGCCGCGACGACGCTCACGAGTGCGAGTATCCCTGCAACGAACACGGTCGCCGCCAAGCCAGTTGAGATCACCCAACGAAACCGCGGCAACGCGATCCAACCCCAGCCCTTCCGAGCCGGAGCATTTGCGAGCCGACGAATGCCGTCGACTGTCCGCATCCGCTACTCGTGACGTCGTGGCTGCGCAGGTAAGCCGAGCGAAAGGATAAGCAGCACGATGAAGCCGAGCACGGTACCGGCAATTGCACTGAGCGCCAGGACAACAGGCAAGCTACGCGACTCTGCCTCGCGAACAACTACTTCGCCGCCGGTTACCCCAAAATCACGGTAGAACCCCTGTTGCTGCAGTGCTTCGAGCTGGCGAGACGCTACGGTCCGCGTCGCGACGAGTAGGCGCTCCGCCTGCCATGCATCCGCATGCGTGAGCTCAGCGAGGAGCGCTGCGTTCCCCTGCGCCGTCAACTTCACCACGCCGCTAAGCTGCTCCAGCGAGTATCCGCTCGAATCAACGCCCGCCTCGCGCAGGATAGTAGTACCCGCAGCAGGATCGAGAAGCCACCCGCGGAGCTGCTCCGTTAACAAACTACTAGCCTGAAGGTTGTAGTACTCCCCGTATTGGTACTCCGTGACCGCTGATGGCGGGCGTTGGACAACCGACAAGAGCACACTTCCCTCGTACGAGGTCGGTTCGCGCAGCACGAGGAGGAGTGTGCCTACAACTGCCACAACGATAACCGCGACAAACACGAGCCAGTAGCGGCGAAACAGCGCTGCGTACATTGCAAGATCCATGCGAACTCCTATCTGCCGACGCGCGGGTTCGCCCGCACCTCGTCAATTACTTGTAGGATGTGCTCTGAGAATACCGTCACGTCGAACTTCGACACGTGGTTTCTAATCTCGGTCGCATTATACCGCGACCAGTCGTGTGCCGTGAGCGCCTCAGTGAGCGATGCGACCGTCTGCTCAGCAAAGAACTCGCCGCTCACGCCAGGCTGGACCGACTCAAGCGCCCCGCCTTTCCCGTACGCTAGCACCGGACGACCGCTCGCCATTGCCTCTAGTGGCACCATCCCTGCATCCTCCTCGGGCGGAAAGATAAACGCACGGCAGTGTGCGTAAAGGTCTGAAAGCTCGTCGTCACTCACGCGACCAAGGAAAGAAATATTCGGGTACTTCGCAAACTGTTCTCGGTACTGTGCGAGCCGCGTGCCGCTGCCGGCGATCTTCAGTGGCCAACCGAGCTCGGCGAACGCCTGGGCGACGAGATCAACCTGCTTGTACGGCTCAATCCGCGACAGCACCAAGAAGTAGTCGCTCGGTGCGGGACTTGGCGCAAATCGTCGGAGATCAACGAAGGGGAAGATCGTCGCAAGCGCTTCGCGATCATAGTAACGCTTGAGCTGCCCTGCGACGTTGTTCGAGTTTGCGACGTACGCATCTGGCCGCTGCGCAGCCAGGTAATCCCAGCGCTTGAGCCGATCGAGGACCGGACCGACGAATGGACGCACCGCAGCAGGAATCGGCGCGTTCTCAACGTACGACTCGCGGACCGACCACAAGTATCGCGTTGGCGTATGCAGGTAGCACAGGTGCGGGATACCAGGTGGCACACGCACACCTTTCGCAAACGCCGATGCATCCGAAAGCACGAGGTCAACATCATTGGGAATCTGGAGCGACTCCGTCGCCCAGGGCATGAGCGCGAGGTACCACTTGTAGTGCGTCCGCGCCCGTGGAAACCACTGCAGCGACGAGACCCGGACTCGGTGGGCCGGGAATGCCTTCCCCATTCGTTTCTCATCGTACACGAGCGTGTACACGAGTGCGTCCGGGAACATGGACATAAAGTGCTCGAGCACGCGCTCAGCACCGCCATACTGGGCGAGGAACTCGTGGACGAGCGCAACCTTGAGCTGTCGCTGGCTCACGCTGCCTTCCTCGAGCGAGACTGAATAATCGAAATCGGCGTCTTCAAGATAATCCGGACATCCTGCCAGAAGGACCAGTGCTCGATGTAGCTGATGTCGAGTCGGGCCTCCTCCTCGAAATCAAGGTCAGACCGTCCGGAGATCTGCGCGAGTCCGGTGATGCCAGGCTTCACAGTAAAGAGCTTCTCCTGCCACGGCTCGTACTTCTCGACCTCGCGCGGCTGGTGTGGGCGAGGACCGACGAGGCTCATGTGGCCGAACAGTACGTTAAAGAACTGCGGAAGCTCATCGAGGCTCGACTTGCGCAAGAACTCGCCAATCGGTGTAAGACGTGGATCGTTGCCGACTTTATAGATCGCACCCTGTCGTGTGTTCTGCTTCGCAATGAGTTCCTGTTCAAACGCCATCGCTTTCGCGCCGCCATAGCCATCACCCGTACAGTACTCCTGGCGCATCGTGCGGAACTTGTAGGTCCAAAAGTGCCGCTTATCCTGTCCTACGCGTTCGTTGTAGTAAATGATCGGGCCAGCGGAGGTGAGTCGCACGGCCAGAGCAGTGAGGAGCATGAAGGGGCTGAACAGAAGAATCCCAACCACTGCCCCAATGGCGTCAACAGCACGCTTCACGATCCTACCCCAGCCCTGGAGCTTGGTACGCTGGAACTCAACGAGCGGTACGCCCGCCATCGAGGAGAACGTCACATGGGTCGTCTGGATTCCTACAAGGTTCGGCGTGATGCGCAGGTCGACGCGCTGTTGGTTCGTCAAGGCCAGGAGCGCAAGGAACTGCTCATCTGGCAGCTGGGGATCGGCAAGAATTATCTCGTCCGGGCGATGCGTTTCCACGATGCGTGCGAGCTCACTGAATGCACCGAGCTTCCGTCCGAGCTCTGACGAGGAAGCGCGACTTGTCGCGGTCGCGACGTACCCGAGGTACACGCAGCCAAGCGCAGGTTTGTGCGTCATCTCTCGGGCGAGCTGATACGCTGTATCGTTAGCACCGAGAATAATAACTCGCCGCGTACCCACCCCGTACTGGTAGAGCGAACGCTGTACCTGGCGGAGAAGCCAACGACCTAAGAGGACGAAAAGAAAAGCGAAGAGGTACGCGTAGAGAAGGACGATACGGGAGCTAATCTGCGTATTTGTGAGGAAGATTGCCGCAGTCACCAGGAGGACGCCAAGTGACACGGAGATAAAGATCGACGCGAGCTCGTCAAACCCACGACGCATCGAACGGATGGCGTATAAGCCCTCAAGGCCGAAGACGAGAATCCAGACTGGGAGCAAGGAAAGGACGAAACGCAGGTAGTCCGCGAGCGGAAGAATATAGATAACTTCCGCGTTCGTGCGGATCTCGTACGCCAAGAGAAAGGCGAGCACGACCATCGCGGCGTCAACCGGGATCGCGAGCAGGCTAAAGACTAGTTCGGATTTCTTCATATGGTATCCCCCTTTCGGAGTGAATCATCATACCAGATGAACTCATGGCGCGTACCGACGAAACCAAAAATTCCGCCGAAGCGGAATTTTTGGAAGGCCATGCAGGCCTAGTTGCTCATGCGCTTGAGCATCGGGAGACCCGTGCGAGAGTTCTCCATGACCTCGTATCCGTCTGGCAACTGCTCAACAGGCGTGCCCTTCGCGTTCTTCGCATCGCGCGAGAAGTAGAAAATCCGCTGTTTGCGTCCACCGCGGAGCGTCACTTCCTTCGTGTACAGGTAGTACGTTTCCCCTGTCTTCTTTGACTGCGCTGCGTATGGCATACCGTTCACCTCCTCTCCTCCTTGATTGTTCTGCGACTCAACTCTACCAACGGCTCCAGGAGAGTCAATCGAGTGACCAGGAGACTTTTCCACACGAACCTGTTCTGACCGAGAGAATTCAGCGATAAGCAAGACGACAAATGCAGCCGGGATGGCTGCATTTGCTCTACGGTATCGTGGCTCCGGGACTAGGATTCGAACCTAGATTCACGGCTTCAAAGGCCGCTGTCCTGCCATTAGACGATCCCGGATCACCGCGGCAATGGTACCAAAAACCCCGAAGGATCGGGGTATCTGGTGCGAACGTACTCATAAGCCGGGTTCTGTCTTCGCATGAAGCGAAGGGTGGTATCTCTCTCAGCGTCCGGACCCAGGGACGTCCCCCGAGCAGGGGTTGACGACGAGTGGGTCCACCGGACTTGCACGACGTAAGTGTTTTGCACTGCGACACCTTCCAGTGCCGCACTGTGAGCTCTTACCTCACCGCTTTTCACCCTTGCCCGCACTCTTTCGAGCCGCTGGCGGTATGGTCTCTGCGCCACTCTCTCTGGCCTCACGGCCGCCCAGCTTGCACTGGGTACGCTGCTCTACCGTGCCCGGACTTTCCTCTCGTTGTTACACGAGCACCAACCACGGTGCGTTCGCGACAATATCCTACTGATTTCCGCCAGGAGCGTCAATCAGTGCTCACTGTATCTGTGCTGTTACCCTAGCCCTGCGAAGATGGCACAGGCTCAGGGTTTACGCCGCCGGCGCGTTGGTTGTTTGGATTCGCGTCGATCCGCTCCCCATTGATCGCTCTGTTTGCTGGCGTGCGCTGGATGCTACCCGTTCCGGTCGCAGTCGCACCCTCCGCACCGCTCTGTACGCTTGTCGGAGTATTAGATACACCCGGGACATACGGCGTGGGATTCCTGTCGAGGCCCAGTGCCTGGACGATAAGCGGAATCAACAATAAAAGTGCAAGCCCGGTCACGACACTCACGAGGAGTTCTGCCGACGACTTCACTTTATCCGGACTCCCCAATGAGGTGATGTACTGGTAGCCCGCGTACACGATCATGAGAAAAACCAAGAGAAACGCGAGCGGGATTGCTTTCTGATAAATGTTTTTCAAGTTGACCGTGATATCGCAATTAGGATCGATTAACTCAAAACGCTCAAATACAGGATCACAAGGTACGTCGGATACAGGATTACTTACTGGCGGAACGTAGTTGTAGGTCCCATCCGGATTTACAGTAAGCGTACCACCATTAGCAATATATTTATCCTTTACTTCCTTGGGTACCTTCTCGTAAATTTTTCCTTGTACTTCAGTTTTTCTGTCAGTGACTGGTCGAAGATTCTCCTGCTGCTTCTCTGACACCTGCCTCGGAGGATCTTCTGCGCTTGCGTTCCATGGCCACCACTGCGTGTTCGCGGTCACAGCGACGCCGAGCGTTGCCAGCGCAAAGAGGACGGCTGCCAAGTGAGCACGCATCGAGAACGATTTGAAGTAGCGAGTAAGCCGCATCGTACCCTCCTTCTATCAATTACACAGTATAGCAGTGCCGAATAGCAGTGCCGACTACCGCACCAATGTTAGTGCGGTAGTAAGGTCTTGAGGTACTGTCCAGTCACCGAACGCTCAACAGCTGAGACCTGCTCAGGCGTACCTTGCGCAACAATCTCACCGCCGCCTGCGCCCCCATCTGGCCCAAGGTCAACGAGCCAGTCGGCAGACTTAATCACGTCGAGGTTGTGCTCGATGACGAGCACGGTATTCCCCTTGTCCACGAGCGCCTGGAGTACTTCGAGCAGGTGTCGGACATCTTCGAAGTGCAATCCTGTCGTCGGCTCATCAAGAATATAGAGCGTATTGCCCGTTGATGCCCGAGAGAGCTCAGTCGCGAGCTTCACGCGCTGCGCCTCACCACCTGACAAGGTAGTGGCCGGCTGTCCAAGCTCTAGGTAGCCAAGCCCGACGGCAACGAGCACCTGGAGCTTTGTGGCGATGGGTGGTTGGTCTGCGAAGAACTCATTCGCTTCCGTGATGGACATACTGAGCACGTCAGCAACGGTCTTCCCGAGGTATGTAACATCCAGAATGCTCGGGTTATACCGCGTGCCGCCACACGCTTCACACGTGACGTACACATCAGGCAAGAAGTGCATCTCGTGCTTAATGACCCCGTCGCCGCGACAGACCTCACAACGTCCGCCACGGACGTTGAAGCTGAAATGACCAGCGTCGTACTTTCGCTCGATCGCAAGCGGGGTAGCAGCGAACAAGTCTCGGATTCCTCCGAACACATTTGTATACGTCGCAGGGTTTGAACGGGGGGTGCGACCAATTGCCGATTGGTCAACGTTAATGACTTTGTCGATATGCTCGAGGCCGCGCACTGCCTTGTATGGACCAGGCTCGGCTTTTGCGCGATAGAAGTGCTTGGCGAGTACCTTTGCAAGTACATCTCTCACGAGCGTTGACTTTCCTGAACCGGATACGCCCGACACGCAGAGGAGCGTCTGTAGTGGAAATGTCGCAGTGACATTACGGAGGTTTCGACTTGTCACGCCCTCGAGGATGAGCGACTTGCCACTCCCCTTGCGACGAGCAGCTGGCACAGTTATCTCACGTTCGCCGCGAAGATATTGGGCAGTTAGGGATCGCTTCGACTCTCGGACGGCCTCAGGCTTCCCTTCGGCCACAACTTTACCGCCTGCTACGCCTGCGCCTGGACCAATATCGATGAGGTAGTCAGCCGCCTCGATCATCTGCGTGTCGTGCTCGACGACGATAAGTGTATTCTCAAGATCACGAAGCTCAAGGACAGCCTCAATAAGCTTATCGAGATCGCGCGGATGCAAACCGATCGAAGGTTCGTCGAGGACGTATAGCACACCGGTAAGTCCTGATCCAAGTTGCGTCGCGAGCCGAATTCGCTGTGCCTCTCCCCCGGCGAGCGTATCTGCGCTACGGTCGAGCGTCAGGTAGTGCAACCCCACGCGCTCAAGGTATGACAAGCGCGATAGGACGTCTTTGCAAATCGGCGCTGCAAGTTCGTGTGCGGTTCCCTCAAACTGGGTGGGTAGCTGCGCAAAGAACCCTTCTGCTTCTTCGATCGTGAGTGATGTAACGTCGACAATCGATTTGCCAGCAACTCGGACTGCGAGCGCCTCTGGCTTTAACCGCTGCCCATTACAGCGCCCACAAACACGCTCCACCATGTATCGCTCAATTTCTGTGCGAACGTACGGTGAGTCAGTATCTTGGTACCGTCGGTTAAGGTGGGGCACTACCCCCTCAAAACCGCGCTCAGGATCACCGTACAGCAGCCGTTGTCGTTCAGTAGGATCGAATTGCCCAACTGGAGTATCAACGCTTCCGCCGGCGCGACTGAACTCATCGAGTAGCCGCTGGACAACCTGCCCCTGGTTCCCGAGCCGTGACAGTGGCCGGATCGCCCCCTCGCTGAGCGTCAGCCTTGGATTAGGCAAGATGAGACTCGGTTCAATCTCCCACCGAGTACCGAGTCCGTGACAGTGCTGACAAGCGCCTTGCGGACTGTTGAACGAAAATGTGCCGAGTGAGAGTTCATCGTACGTCGCATCACAGGCCGGGCAGTAGAGCTGCTTCGATGTTCGCCGCTTCTGGCTCTGTGGACGAGCTCGTGATGGCTTTACTGCCTTCGTCACTGCCTGAACAATTAGCACGGCATCGCAGGTCGGACAATGCGGCGTACCAACCCGGGCAAAGAGCAGTCGGAGGTAGTCGTAGATCTCACTCATCGTGCCAACCGTGGACCGGGGAGTCTGCGCTGCACTGCGTTGATCGATGGAAATAGCCGGCGCCAAGCCTTCAATTAAGTCGACGTCTGGCTTCTGGAGCGTGCCAAGAAACTGGCGTGCGTAGGGGGAAAGCGATTCGACGTAGCGTCGCTGCCCTTCGGCGTAAATCGTATCGAAGGCGAGCGATGACTTTCCAGAGCCAGAGAGCCCTGTGATTACTGTCAGTTTGTTCCGCGGGATACTCACGGACACATTCTTCAGGTTGTGGACCCGGGCACCTCGGACCATGAGGTGTGTGCGCCGCGGTTGGCTCATAGTGGGATTCTCCATTCGGCTACCCGTCAAAGACGGGAGGAGTATAGCCACTCAGTCCACTCCTTGCAACCCTACCAGCGCTCTGTTAGGCTCCGGTCGAAGTACACGATTCGGCGGCAAACCGTTGGGGGCGGGGCCGAAGCAATGGAGGTCAGGCATGTTTGAGGGAAATGGTCAGGACACAATGAGCGGCCCTGGCACTGTTGTTGGCGCAAACGTCAAACTCACTGGCACGATCAGTGACGTGAACGATATTACTGTCCATGGCACCGTCGATGGCGAAGTGCGGTCGGACAAGACCGTCACGATCTCAGAAACTGCTTCTGTTAAGGGGCCGGTCACTGCCCAGATGGTCAGCGTCTCCGGCCGGGTAAACGGCTCAATTGTCGCCCAGCAGAAGCTCGAGCTTCAGCCGACCGCAGTTGTGAGCGGCTCGATCACGACCGCCGAGCTCAACATCAAGCCAGGCGCCGTCTTCAACGGCAAGAGCACGATGGCGAAGGGCGACGAGCAACTCCTGCGCGACTCGAAGGCACACGGAAACGAAACAGCACACAGCAATCCAACCCCCATTCGGACCGAGCCGGATCCAGTCCCAGAACCTGAGCCGAAGCAGCCTGAATCGAAGGCCCGAGAAACGGTGCCAGCGACACAGGGCGTCGAACTCGAAGACTAACCCAAGAGAGCACACCTGGGACGGTGGATGTACTACTACATCAGTGAAGCTCCCCGATCCCGCGACGAGCAACGCAGCCTCGAGCACGTTCGAACACTCCTGACGAACTACGGCATTGCCGGTGAATTCGTCACTACCTCTCCTGCGAGGACGATTGAAGAGCTCGCCGAGCTCGGCGTGGCAAAGAAGTACTCGACCATCGTCGGGGTTGGTTCGGATATGCTCATCAACCGCTTGGCGTCTCTCCTCGCTGGAACGCCGTACGTGTTCGGCGCGCTCCCGCTCACGAACCCCCGAGCGCTCGAGCTGATTACTGGCGTCACGACCATCGAGGAAGCGGCCGAGGCACTGAAGTACCGACGCATCTACACTGTCCCGATTACCCGCATTGAGCCGAATAAGTTCCTCCTGACCGAAGCTGTCATCCACCTCCCCCGCCCCGCAGTAGCCCGCCTAGAAATTGATGGGGCGAAGATCGAGGCGACCTGCACTGACATCCGGATCGCCGGAAACGGTCGCGTCATCATTGAGCACAAGGATACTGCGACGAGCACCCTCGGCAGCGTGTGGCAGTGGATGCGGGGCCACGTCGCGACCGACCCAGCGCCATCGCACTTCGTCGGCACCCACATTACGCTCGAACTCGACACCACCTGCCCGGCCTACGTTGGTACTGACATCATCGCGAAGACGCCGCTTGCGGCGACGGTGCTGCCAGGAGTATTGAAAATCATTGCGAAGCGTGGTAGGCTCACGCAAGCACAAGAGCAAACTGAACCCGCCGGGAGGCAGCAATACGCACTGACAAACGGGTAAACGAGGCAATTTCTGCCCGCGAACTTCGACTCATTGACGAGCAGGGAAACCAGCTCGGCGTCGTCAGTCGCGAACAGGCGTTCTACCTCGCCGGCGAAGCTGCGCTTGACTTAATGGAGCTCTCGTCGCCAGGCACCGTCCCACCGGTGGTTCGAATCCTCGACATTGGGAAGTACCAGTACGAGGAAGAGAAGCGAGCCAGGAAGCAGCGCGTGCAGAACCGCGGGGGCGAAATGAAGGAAGTGAAGCTCTCGTACAAGATCGACGAGCATGACTTCCAAACGAAACTCCGTCGCGCCCAGCAGTTCCTTGCCAAAGGCGACCGCGTCAAGGTATACATACAGCTGCGCGGCCGCGAGAACATCTTTGCAGAACAAGCGAAGGACAACGTTGTCCGATTCGCCACTGAACTTGGCAGCGCAATCGAATCAATGAGCAAGCAGGGAAACCGCATTACTGCAATACTGAAGTGAGGAACGGCATGAGCAAGCGCAAAACCCACCACTCCGCATCGAAGCGTATCCAGAAGCGAACGAAAGCAGGCGCGTTCATTGGCCGTGCCATGAGCGCACAGCACCGCACGACCGGCAAGTCATCGCGTGTTCAGCAGCGGTCACGGAAGACGCAATCGCTGTCGAGCGCGAATGTAAGTCGGCTTGAAAAGCTCCTGCCGTACAGCGGGTAAAGAGGACTACTATGCCACGAGTCAAACGCGGAACCCAGGCGCGCAAGCGTCACAGCAATCTCCTTCGACGGACCAAGGGCTTTCTCCACGGGCGAAAGAACCTCATCAAGCTCGCCCACCAGGCGGTCGTTCGCTCGATGCACAATGCGTACCGGGATCGACGAACAAAGAAGCGGACGTTCCGATCACTCTGGATTGTACGCCTGAACGCAGCGCTCCGAGAACACGAACTGACGTACTCAACCTTTATGCCGCTCATGAAGCAAGCAAACGTCACCCTAAATCGCAAGGTCCTCTCTGAGCTCGCCGCTGACTATCCTGAGCAATTCGCAACACTGGTTCAGCGCATCGCGAAGAAGTAGTCACTACTCAAGCAGATCAGACTGTAGCACCGCCACCGGGCGGTGCTACTTCGTGGTACGGGAGAAACCAACGAGCAGCAAGACGCCGGTCACAATGGCAATGTCAGCAATGTTGAAGTCAGGGAACCACTGGGCGAGGTGGATCGGATCAATCACTGCGCCCACGCGGATTCGATCAATGAGATTGCCTGCTACGCCAGCTAGAATAAGTGCCCAAGCGAATCTCCCTCTCGGCAGTGCGCGCTCGCGCCCGGTCTGCTGCCAGAGTAGCGCCAGTACCAGTAGGCCGAGCGCAATAAACGCTACCCGAGCACCGGGAATACTCCCCCCTAAGCCGAACGCCAACCCAGCGTTCTCCGTACTGGGTCCAGCCTGCCACTTGTGCACCTGGTCGAGCACAAGGACGACAATGAATACAATTGGTTGCACGAAACCTACGCTACCGGGTACAATACCCGGCGTCCAGGTCGTATAGCTCAGTTGGTTAGAGCGCTTCGTTCACATCGAAGAGGCCCCTGGTTCGAGTCCAGGTACGACCACCACGACGACCACGCACGGGAGTGCTATAGTGCGAGCAATGACGAACCAAACCCCCTATACCGGCAAAGCACCTGAGTCAGCGTATGAGACGCTGCGGTTCATCGTGCTCGCGCTCATCGCTGCGCTAGCAGTGCGCGCCTTCATTGCGCAGCCGTTCGTTGTTCAGGGACAGAGCATGGAGCCAACCTTTCACAGCCAGGACTACCTGGTCGTCGACAAGGTGAGCTACCGCATCGGCGAACCGGCCCGCGGCGACATCGTCGTGTTCAAGTCACCCGAGGACATGTCGCAGAATTATATTAAGCGGGTGATTGGCCTCCCGGGTGAGACGATTCGTATCGAGAACCAGCGGGTCTCGGTTAATGGGACGCCGCTCGACGAGCAGTACCTCTCGATCGAAGACCAGAAACGTATCTTCGGTAGCAATGGCACGTTCTCGATGGAGCAGCAGCTTGGCAAGAGCGAGTACTTCGTGCTCGGAGATAACCGTCAGCACTCGTCTGACTCCCGCCGGTGGGGACCGCTCCCACGTCAAAACATCCTCGGCCGAGCGATTCTCACGGTATTTCCCTTCGCGAGCTTCGGTCCGATCGAGCGGCCTCTATACACAGAGTAGACGACAGCACGTGACCGACGTGCAATACTGCAGTGTACATGGTGTACGCTGATATTGTTATTGACGCGCCGTCGCCCAAGATCCTTAGCTACGGAATCACGCCTGAGCACCTGCCGTCAGTCGTGCCGGGGCAGCTCGTCGAGGTTCCGCTTGGGAACAGGGCCGTCATGGGAATCGTGTGGGCACTCCGCAAGCGCCTGAATCAGGCCGTCGCACCGACCTCAATCCGCCCGCTCAATCGGGTCCTCTCCAATGGCCCCTGGGCAGACCCCTCTACCCGGAAACTCGCCGAGCTCATTGCCCACGAGACAGACGAACCGATTGGCACCTGCCTCTTTCGCCTTCTCCCTCCGCCAGGCAAGCGCAGCATCCCTACACTTACTGGCGAACTAACGCCATCCAGCAGGCGAGGAACCACGTACCACGTCATTGCAGCGAGTCGTCTCCGGACCAAAACGTACGTCGACCTCATTGTGCGCGCCCACCGCTCAGGCGAGCAGTCACTCATCGTCGCACCGCTCCACCGGTTTGGCGATCTTCAGAATCAACTCTCGTCAACCGAACTCCTCGTCACGTCGGTCTCCGCTGCCGACGCACCTACCAGCCAACGACGGACAGCAAGCGCGTTCGCAAAGGGGGAAATCGACGTACTCATCGCCACGCGCCACGCAGCCGGTTGGCCAGCGGCGAGGCTCGGCCTCGTCATCGTCGATGATGCATTGCACCCCGCGCACGTTGACGACCAGCGGCCCTACCTGGATACCGCATCACTCGCCACGCTACGCCAGCAAGCAGCGCCACACGTTCATCTCCTCATTGGATCTGGAGTGGCGAGCAGCGGAATGGTACGTGCCGAGCAAACAGGACGAGCGCGACGACTACAGAGCGCCGAACCGAGTACACCTGTTCTCTTGGCAAAGCTCCCGGCGAACCGACTTCTCACCGACGCAGCTGACCGACTACTCGACAGCGCCTCACCCGATCGACCGGTGGTCTGTATCGCGCCAGCGCATGGAGTAGGAGGCTCACTTCGCTGTAGCGCGTGCGACTTCATCTTCCGGTGTCCAGTCTGCAGCGCACTGCCACAGCTCACACGCGCCTCAACCTCGTACCACTGTCGGACCTGTGGAGACAACGCGCCCTGGCCCGATCGGTGCCCGTCTTGCCGCAGCACGACACTCGTCGCAAGAGGCATCGGCGTTGAAGCAGTAACAGAAGCGATTGCAACGCAGAGAGGCGGAACGCTGCCGGCCGGCGTCCGGGTCACGACCGAGCTGGCTATTGCTGAACTCACCGGCACAGAATCGGTTATCTTCACGTTTGCCGATAGCCCCCTCATCGCGCCCGACCTGCGTCGGGGTGAACGCTTTCTCTCTGCAATCAGCGACGCGATCGGCCAAGCAACACGCGTCATCATCCAGACAACCGAGCCGAGCGCAATACACTGGCGGCTCCTAGGTCGTGGTCGAGCCGAAGCCGAGCGCGAGCTCCTGACTGGACGCGGCGACTACCAGCTCCCCCCGTTCAGGCGACGAATCACTGCCTGGGGACCAAAGGAGTCGACGCCAGCGCTCACTCCGCCAGAACACGCAACTGCGTACGATACTACCATAGGAGCACGTCATGCTATCATAGAGTGGCTCGTCGAACCTCGGTTTTATCTCGGTGTGCTCCAGAGCATTCGTGCTGCACTTCCTCGCGACTGGCGCGTACGGATCGACTCAGTACTCGAGCATAGTGCCTGGTAAGGAGGGGTGTGCGAATCGGTATTCTTGCCCAG
Source organism: Patescibacteria group bacterium (assembly GCA_050944875.1). GTDB lineage: Bacteria > Patescibacteriota > UBA1384 > JACPKC01 > JACPKC01 > JBMNRW01. The sequence continues at coordinate 150,548 of JBMNRW010000001.1, forward strand.
CAACTCGGACGAACGATAGGTCACCACGCGCCGCCAGTCCGACACCTGGTCGATGGGCTGCGGGCTCGCAACCACGACGTGGTGATCGCGACAACGCAGACTCACACGCACCGCTCGCATGTTGCCGGCCACCTGCCACTCTTTGCGCTCTCACTCCCCCATCGTCACCGGAGCACACCGATCGTGCCTGCCGCACAGCTCCAGAGCTTACTCGTTGGGCGGGACTTGGTTCACGTCAACGGCATTGATGCGGTCTCAGTCCGGACACTTGCGCTCGCCCAACGACAGAGCGTACCCTCCGTACTCTCGCTCTCATCAGCCCCGCCGCCCCGCGCTCCCTTAGCACTAGCCACGGTCATCGCAGCGCCATCGACACTAGCTGATCAGATTCACGCCGATCATCCCGACGCAGTTGTCGCTGTACTTCAGGAACAACACCATCGCCACCCCCTCCGTCCAACGAGGACTGCGTTTCGCCACGCACTACGGGTCGCGCCGACCGCAACCTGCCTCGCGTGCGCTCCGAGCACCGACGAGCTCGGGGATCTGTTCAAGGCGCTCCGCGCAACCGATTCGGCAACGACGCTCCTCACTCTCTTGCCTTCCCACGCACTCTCAGAAGCACGCAAGCAAGCCGCTCGGCACCGTATCACCCAACGACTACACCTAGTTGAATCATCGCCCGCTTGGAGAGTTGACGCCGCGTTTGCCGCAGCGGACGGCTGGGTAAGAACTACTCGGTCATCCTACGATACCCCTGCCGGACTACCGAGACTCGATCTCTCCGCAACCACCGATCACAGCGCCGACCTGCAAGGATTCGCCCAGACTGTACGCAGGAATAACCACAAGCACCACGGAACGCGCGACGCACATATCAACCAACTCCTCGACGTCTACGCGCTCGCCCGCAGACTCCATGCTGAACGGTAAGCTTGTTGCGTCGAGGACAGAAGCGCAGTACACTACGCCGTCATGACGCTCACCATCCGTACGTATCCAGACCCGGTCCTCACGGCTCCCGCGACAAAAGTGCGCGAGTTCACTGAGGAACTCCGCAGGCTCGCAGATGCGATGATTTCGTTGATGCGACAAGCCGATGGCATGGGCCTAGCTGCCCCGCAGGTTGGTCAGTCGATCCGTCTCATCGTCCTAGAACACACCCCGGGAGCAACCGAAGACCAGGCCGATACAGTCCCTCTCCAGGTGCTCGTCAATCCGAAGATCATCTCATCGAGCCGGGACACCGACCTTATGGAGGAGGGTTGCCTGTCACTGCCTGGAATCGAAGTACCAATCAAGCGACCGACTAAGGTGAAGGTACGTGCCCAGGACCTGGACGGGAATATTGTGCAGTTCCGCGCGAGCGGCTTGCACGCCCGCATCGTCCAGCATGAAATCGACCACCTCGATGGTCGATTGATCTGGGACCATAGCGCAGACCGCGACGCCCACATCGCGGCCTACGCGAAGCGGCACGGTGGACCAGCCGGCCCGGTCACACTGTAGCGCTATGGCAGTACGTACCGCATTCCTTGGCTCGCCCGCGTTTGCCGCGACAATCCTTGCGTCGCTCGCCACTGGGGAATTCCGGCCACAATTCGTTATTACCGAGCCGGCGAAGCCCGTCGGACGGGAACGCGTAGTTACCCCGACTGCCGTGGCCGAGCGAGCACGAACGCTCGGGATACCCGTCTACGAACCACGCACCCGCGCAGAGCTTGATGAGCTCCTGGCGGCGCACGACCTCGACGTGCTGATCGTTGCTGCGTACGGCCGTATCCTGACGCCGGCAATGCTCGAACGTTCGACGTACGGCGCCATAAACGTCCACGCCTCGATTCTACCTCGCTGGCGAGGCGCAAGCCCCATCCACGCCGCGATCCGCGCTGGCGATAAGGCGACCGGCATCACGTACATGCGAATGGACGCTGGACTTGATACCGGGCCCATACTCACCACCTATCCACTCGCGATCGCGTCGACCGATACGACCGCCACGCTCACCGCGCGACTCGCGGAGCTCGCTGCGGGCACGATTACCGAAACGCTCGCGCAGTACGTCCAGGGGAGTAGTACACCGAGTCCGCAGCCGTCGACCGGCGTAACGCATGCACCGAAACTCAGGCGCGAAGACGGAGCAGTGCGCCTTGCGGATATCTCGCCCCAAGAGCTCGACCGACACGTTCGCGCGTTCACGCCCTGGCCGGGTACCTATACAACAGAGTTCGGACCACGGCTCATCATCCGAGCTGGAACACTCAGCGACGATACCTACGCCATCACGGACCTCCAGTGGGAAGGGAAGTCCGCGGTAGACGGAGAAACGTTCGCCCGTGCCTACCCGGAAATCTTGACGCGACTCCCAAAAACCATTACAGTTGGCGGCAGCGATTCGCCGAACATTCGGCGCTAGCAACAACCCCCTACCACAGGGCAGCAGTATCACTGCGAAGCAGCAAAGGAAGCACAGGTATGCTACGGATTCGACTTCGCCGGACCGGCAAGAAGCACCAGCCTCACTACCGCCTCGTCGTGGCGGAGCACACCGCCCCAATCCAGGGCAAGTTCGTCGATATTGTTGGCCACTACAACCCCCGCTCGAAGGAGCTCGTAGTCAAGACTGACGAAGCGACAGCGTGGATGGACAAGGGCGCGAAGCCGTCGAACACGGTTGCCCGCCTCTTCACGAAGCACGGCATGAAGCACAAGCAGATTGAAGTGCACGTCTACCCAGAGCGCCCAGGGAAGAAGGCGCAAGACGACACAGCAACTGCACCAACCCCAGCCGCGCCAGCTGCGGACGCTACACCTGAAGCGAGCGAGGCAGCAGCCGAACCGGCTGAGCCAGCGAAGGAGTAAACCATGGAGAAAGACCAGGCTTTCGTAGAGATGATCGTCCGAGAACTCGTTGAGAACCCTGACGACGTAAAGATCGAACGCCGCGTCGACGAGATGGGCGTACTCCTTACTCTCGCAGTCAACCCGGCCGATATGGGGAAGATCATCGGGAAGGAAGGCCGGACAGCGAAGGCAATCCGCACCTTACTCCGCGTCCTCGGCGCTCAGAACAATTCACGTGTGAACTTGAAAATCGATGAGCCAAATGGCGGCTCATACGTACCGAGTGAAGGTGCAACGGATGACGCGCAAGCTGCTGCTGACGCCATGGCGAGCGCCGCACCCGCGGTTGCCGAAGAACTCCCGGCAAGCCCAGTCGACACCGACAGCTTCCAGGATATCCGCAACGAGCAGGACGAGAATCCAACTTCGATTCTCTAACGCAGATCTTTACTTCGATTCGAAAAGGCCCAACCGGGCCTTTTCGCTTGCAAGGAAATAAAGTACACTGCGCTGTCATGACATTTGCGATTCTCACCCTCTTCCCAGAACTCATCGAACCGATCCTCACTGGGTCGGTCCTTGGTCGCGCACTTGAGAACGGTGTCGTCCACATCGACCTCTGCAACCTACGGAACTGGACGACTGACCGGCACAAGACGGTCGACGACACGCCGTACGGCGGCGGGCCCGGCATGGTGCTGAGAGTCGACGTCATCGATCGGGCGATTGCGGCGCTTCGCCAGACCTACCCAACTGCAGTTGTCATTCTGCTCACACCTCAAGGAGCTCGATTCACCCAAGAGCGAGCGGAAACACTTGCCGCGGCCGGACGAGACATTATTCTCGTCGCCGGCCACTACGAGGGCTTCGACGAGAGGGTTCGTCAGCTCGTAGACCAAGAGCTCTCGCTCGGCGACTTCGTCTTGACGGGCGGCGAGCTCGCTGCTGCTGCCGTTGTCGATGCGGTAACTCGCCTACTCCCCGGGGCACTCGGTGACGACCTCTCTGCACACGAGGAGTCACACAGCCTTCGCGACGTGGATGGTACCCGTCTCCTCGAGTACCCGCACTACACCCGTCCCGAGCTGTACACACCGGAGAGTGCCGGTGTTGGAGAACTCGCGGTACCGGACGTCCTGAAATCCGGTAACCACGCCCGTATCAACGCCTGGCGGCGTGACCAAGCTCGGCAGCGAACGCGCCGAGCAAGTTCCGTTGACACTCCAGGAGTAAATCGCTAAGATACCCGCGTTGAGACGATGTCTCACAGGAGGTGGAGATGAGCGAGGAAGCAATGGATCACATCCTGCGCACGGCCCAGGAAGACCTCGCTTGCCCGGTCTGCGGACGGCAGTTCGAACTCGATGAGCTGAAAGTCCGCGGGGCATTCGAGCACCAGTACCTCATCCAAGCAGCATGCCAACGCGGGCACAGCCCCACGCTCACCCTCTACGTCGTCGCTGAGCGTGACGAGAAGGAACAGGTAGCGCGGGTCACAACCGACGAGGTACTCGATCTACACGCCGCGCTCAAGGGATTCGACGGCGACTTCAAAAGCGTATTTGCCAAGTTAGATGAGAAAAAGCAATCCTAGGAAGCCCAATGACCGACACCACACATGCGCTCAAGGCTGAGCGACGCGAGACAACTGGTAAGCAGGTGAAGCAGCTCCGCGCCGACGGGAAGGTTCCCGCGGTGCTCTACGGTTTCCAGACCGAGAACACGAACCTCGTGCTCGATGCGAAGTCATTCCGCCGTCTGTACAACGAAGCGGGTGGATCGACGCTCATCTCGCTCGAAGTCGCCGGCCAGTCGCCGGTGAAGATCCTCATCCAGGACGCCCAGCTCGACCCGGTCACGGACGAGCCGATCCACGTCGACCTGTTTGCGGTTAACCTCAAAGAGGAAGTCGAAACCGCAGTGCCGCTCGCGTTCGTCGGCGAATCACCGGCTGTCGAAGAGCAAGACGGTAACCTGGTCACTAACCTTACCGAACTCGAAATCAAGACGCTCCCGACCAACATCCCGAGCGAGATTGAAGTCGACATCTCCGTCCTCAAGACGTTCGAAGACCAGATCCGTGTCAGCGACATCAAGGCTCCAGGGGGCGTCGAAGTGCTCGTCGACGGTGACGTCATGGTCGCTTTCGTCGAAGAGCCGCGGAGCGAAGAAGAGCTCGCCGCTGAACTCGCCGACACCTCGGACGCCGAGAAGGCCGCTGTCGAAGAACTCGGCAAGGAACCGGAGAAGGCCGAGGATGGCGCTTCGGACGAGAAGAGCGAGTAAGTCTACGTTGCACAGTTCAAAGAAGAGCGCCCACCGGCGCTCTTCTTCTATACGGACCAACTCCCTAGCTGATCGGGTTTGCCTCCGTGCGGAGTAGCGCAGTGAGCTCGTCGAGTGACTTCACCCCTTCGTTGCCTGCATCGCGAGATCGGACCGCGACAGCCTTCGCCTCAATCTCCTTGTCGCCGACCACGAGCATGTACGGGACTTGCTCGAGCTGCGCGGTGCGAATCTTCTTCCCGACCGACTCTGCTCGGACGTCCACTTCCACCCGGTACCCTGCCTGGCGGAGCTCACGGGCAACGGCGTCCGCGTACTCCAAGTGGCGGTCAGCGATTGGAAGCACCTTCAACTGAACGGGCGCGAGCCAGAGCGGGAACTTGCCAGCCAGGTGTTCAATGAGCACACCCATGAACCGCTCGATCGAGCCCATGATCGCTGCGTGGATCATGACGATCCGCTCCGGCTGGCCGTCCTCATTCGTGCACGTAAGGTCAAACCGTTCCGGCATGTTCATGTCGAGCTGGATGGTGGCCACCTGCCACTCCCGCCCGATCGAGTCCTTGGCCATAAAGTCGAGCTTCGGTCCGTAGAAGGCCGCCTCGCCAGGCGCTTCGACCGTCTCAATACCGCGTGCCTTCGCGATCGCTCGGAGCTCCGCTTCGGCCTTCTGCCAGACCTCAGCACCGCCGAGGTACTTCTCTGGGGCCTTTGGATCGTGGAACGAGAGCCGAACCCAGAGCGAGAAGTCGAACGCCTTGTAGAAGGTCTCGACGATATCCCAGATCGACGCAACCTCATCCTTCACTTGGTCGTACCGACAGAACACGTGCGCATCGTCCTGCGTAATTGCCCGGACACGGGTGAGCCCGGCGAGCTCGCCAGTCTGCTCGTCACGGTAGACCATGGTCGTGTTCGCGTAGCGCTGCGGGAGCTCGCGGTAGCTCATTTGCTTGCGCGCGTAGATCTGCGTGTGGTGTGGGCAGTTCATCGGCTTCATCGCGAACTCGTGCCCGTCGCGCGTCGACACTTTAAAGAGGTCGTCTTTGAACTTCTCCCAGTGCCCGCTCCGCTCGTAGAGCTCCTTCTTCGTGATGTGTGGAATCTCGACGCGTTCGTAGCCTCGCTCGTTTCGGAGTGACCAGACAAACGCATCGAGTAGATTGCGAACCAGCGTGCCCTTTGGCGTGAAGAGCGGCAAGCCTGGCCCCACGAGCTCAGAGAAGGTGAAGAGGTCGAGCTCACGGCCGAGCTTTCGGTGGTCGCGCGCCTTTGCTTCCTCAAGCTGCTTTAGGTACGCGTCCAGCTCTTCCTGCGTGGCGAAGCAGGCGGCGTAAATCCGCTGCATCATCGGGTTTTGCTCGCTCCCCCGCCAGTACGCGCCGGCGACGGATAGGAGCTTGAACGGCCCAATCTCCCGCGTCGACTCAACGTGGCCGCCACGGCAGAGGTCGATGAACGCACCGGTCGTGTAAAACGATACGGTTGTTGGCCTCTCTCCAACACCGGACTCAGCGACCTCCGCGTCCATTACCGCGGTCGAACCGGTCGTCTCGATCGTTTCGATGAGCTCGCGCTTGTACGGCTGCCCAAGCTCGTCCACCCGCTGCTTCGCGTCCGCGATCGGGAGCTCCTCGCGCTCGTACCCAAGCCCTTCCACCTGAAGCTCCCGCATCTTCGCTTCGATCGCCGGAAAGTCCTCTTCTGTGATCCGGTGGTCCAGATCGAAGTCGTAGTAGAAACCGTGCTCGATGACCGGTCCAACACCGAGCTTCACGTCGGGCCAGAGTGCCTGAACGGCTGCCGCCAGCAAGTGGGCGCCGCTGTGCCGCATATTGTGGAGGTGGTCCTGGTTCTCCATGTTTCGTTCCCTTCAATAACAAAAGACCAGCTAGTACTGGTCTCGGGACCCCGGTCCGTGGGGCGGTTCCACCCGAGTTGAACCGCAGGCAAATCCCGAACAACGTAAGGGATTAGCGTGCGAGTTCCGCTCTCCGGCCGAATTGCGCGCTGGCCGTCCGCACTGCGCTCAAGGGGTGGTGAATCCCTCTCATCACGCCGAATTGCTCGGATCGTAGCACATTGGCCCATGGGAAGGAAGACGACTCCTATCCACTGGTCTCAGCTCTTGCACGTGTACAGAATACAGATATAGAACAAGTCCGACGCCGACTTGGGCACAGGACATCATAGAGGAGGAGAGATGAAGCAGTACCTTGAAGCGCTCCAGCACGTACTCGACCGCGGCGTTGACCGCGGTGACCGAACCGACACCGGGACGCGATCTGTATTCGGTATGCAGATGCGCTACGACATGAGCGACGGTTTTCCGGCCGTCACAACAAAGAAGCTCGCGTTCAAGTCGGTCGTCGCTGAACTCATCTGGTTTATCCGGGGCAGTCAGGATATCCACGAGCTCAACGCGCTCGGCTCGAAGATTTGGGACGCGAACGCGAACGCCGACTACTGGAAACCGAAAGCCGCGTTCGACGGAGATGCTGGGCGGATTTATGGTGTCCAGTGGCGCCATTGGCGCAGGCCCGATGGCACCGAAGTCGACCAGCTAAAGGACGTGATCGAGCGCATCAAGACGAAGCCCGAGGATCGACGTTTGGTTGTTACCGCATGGAACCCGGGCGAGCTCGACCAGATGGCGCTGCCGCCGTGCCACATGTTCTTCCAGTTCTACGTGGCAGACGGACAACTATCGCTCCAGATGTACCAGCGTAGCTGCGACATGTTCCTTGGCGTCCCCTTCAACATCGCGTCGTACTCGCTCCTCCTCCACATGGTCGCACAGGTCACCAATCTCAAGCCAGGCGAGTTCATTCACACGCTCGGGGACGCGCACATCTACCATAACCACGTTCAGCAGGTGCACACTCAACTCGCCCGCACACCAAAGCCATTACCTTCCCTATGGCTAAACCCAGAGATCACCGACATTGACGCGTTTACTCCAACTGACATCGAGCTCCGCAACTATGAGCACGCGCCGGCGATCAAAGCGCCGATGGCGGTGTAAGGTGCGTATTGCGCTCATTGCCGCCCTTGGTGCCAATGGCGTCATTGGCAAGAAGGGTGGGAACTTCGGTCTGCCCTGGGACTTGCCCGACGACCGCCGGTACTTCCGTGAGCAGACAACTGGCAAAGTTATCGTCGAGGGCCGGACGACGTACGAGGCGGCCGGACGACTGTGGCCAAACCGGACGACAATCATCCTGTCCCGCGACCCAGAATTTGCTGTAGAGGGCGCCCTCATCGCCCACTCCGTTGAGCGCACGATCGCGCTTGGCGAAGTGGCATGTGGGGAGCGAGGAACGGATGAGCTCATGGTTGTCGGCGGAACGCAGATCTTCGCGCAGTTTCTGCCACGCGCCGACCGGCTTTACCTCACCGAGGTTAATGCCCAAGTAGACGGTGACGCGTTTTTCCCCGAGTTCGACAAAAACAAGTGGCGTGAGGCCAGCCGTTCACACCATCCTGCAGACGAACGCCACGCGTACGCCTTCGATTTCGTTATCTACGACCGAACTTAACTACTGGTCGAAACGTGCGTACTACCGAAACCGCCCACACCCCGGGCGGTTTCGTCGAGTGAGACAACTTCGGTCACGTCGGGCGCGAGTACAGGCTGAATGAGGAGTTGCGCGATCGGCTCACCAGCTGCGAGCTCAACTCGGTCCGTCGCACTATTGAGAACAATGGTCTTCACCTCGCCGCGATACCCCGCATCGATGACGCCACCCATGGTCTTCACGCCCCACTTCGCAGCCCGGCTCGACTTGTCCCAGATAAGCCCAACCGTCCCCTTCGGCAGCGCCATCGCGAACCCAAGGGCAACCGTTTTGCGCTCCCCAGGTTTAAGGATAAGCGGTTCCGGCAGGTAGAGGTCTAAGCCAGCATCATCCGGATGGGCGAACCGTGGCAACTGCACCGTGGGGTGGAGGCGTTGGATCGCAAGCGTCATTTGAAGTACTTCGAGAGCTGGGGCCCGCGCTGCTTGTGGTAGTTCGACTTAATGTCGACGCCGTAGATCCGATCAGGCGTATCGAGGAGTCGTTCGTAGATCATCTTACAGACCGGTTGTCGGTGTCGGAGGATGACGTTCTCGTGTGGGAGCACCTCAAGCACTGCCGGCGTCCCTTTTACCGTGCCGTTTCGCCCGTACCCGAAGCCGGGATCGAAGAAGCCTGCGTAGTGTGAGCGGAACTCGCCCGCCGCGATGTCGTACGCCATCATCTCGGATGCGTACTCCGTCGGAATCCGAATCTGCTCGTACGAGGAGAGGATGTAAAATTCGCCCTGCTTCAGAATGATCTCTTTATGCTTGTTGCCGCGGATCGGTATGAAGAAGTCGGCACGGTCATGGCCATGGATCTTCTGGAGGTCGAGGAGTTCCATAGCGTGCGTCGCCTGGTACGCTACGACGTCCTGGTCGAGATCGGCAGTTAACGTGAGGCCGTCATCACCGATGACGCTATCGTTTTCAATGAGTTTCCCGTCTTGGTCGTAGATGAGCCCAACCTCCTGGTTGAGGAGCTTCAGCTCAAAGGTACCGAGCCGACCCGACGCCCCGCGGAAGAAGCGCACCTGTGTAATTGAATCGCCAGGACGAATCTTGACCGGCCAGCTCTTTGGCGAAATCAGCGCGTAGATCTTCCCGCTGTACCCGGCCGGGATCCGGTCGAACCGCGGGTACTCATCGACGAGGGTGCGAACCCACAGGTTAATCCGGCCCGACGAGCTCTTCGGCGACACGAGCGCGGAGATGTCGTTCGCCAGCGCAAACTGCTCTTCGAGCTCAATGATGAACGTCGAGCCGACAGTCAGCACCGCGGGCTCGGTCATGGTGAACTCGTACAGCTTGTACCGCTCTAAGATCTCTTCGATCTTCTCGCCGGGACTCGGGAGGAATGTCGACTTCACGCACCACGCCCGCTTCCCGAGCGTCAAATCGTAGCTCGCCGGCTTCACATTCTCGTTGGGTACCGCCTTACCACGGATCATCAGCTGCCCCAAGCGAGAGATCTGGTTAATGAGTTGACTTGGCAGTGCACCACTCTCGGTCATGCTGCAACCTCCTGGCTTCGTCGAACGAGAAGCCCATCAAGCACCAATGCCTCGATCTCGCCCGCAATGTCCTCGATCGGCCGCAACGTTTGACCAGTATCACTCGGTGCGCTGCAATCCACTAGCTGCCAGTGCGGATAGTACGTGCAGAGCCAGTGGTACTGGGCGAGCACTTTTGTTTGGTACGCAAGATTCGCTTCATGTAGATCGGTTTTGCGCGAGTCCGATGACCGCTGTCGCACGAGCGCCGCCGAGAGCTCCGTTGGCACTGAGAGGAAGTAGACCGCATCCTCGCGGGGGTTTCCGAACACCTCGTAGTCCATTGTGGCGCACCACTGGGTAAACGCCTCTCGTTCGCCCTCAGGTAGTTTCGCCCCCTGGAAGGCCATGTTCGAGATAACGTACCGGTCCGCCACGACGAGATCGTGCGTCCGAATCAGCTCTCGTAGGTGCTCGGCCTGCTCGAACCGATCGATCGCGTACGGCAACGACGCGAGCTTTGGGTGAATACTCGCAGCATCGCCGAACGCCCCGTAGAGATAGTCCTGCACGACCTTTCCGCCCTCGGTTCCCTGGTAACTCGGAAAGTGAATGTTGGTAGCGCTTAACCCTCTCGCTCGGGCAGCGTCAATCAGACGCTCAGTCTGCGTCGACTTGCCTGCGCCGTCAGCCCCGTCGATAACAATAAACATCCCCGCCATTACTATTCACCTTACGGACGTTTCACTGAACCAGGAAGGCAGCTATACTGTGGATTACTGATGGACCACCTCATCGCCCACAACCGCCGCGCGTACCATGACTTCGAAATTCTCGAAGAGCTTGAGGCTGGCATTGTCCTCACTGGCGACGAGATCAAGGCGGTCCGAGCAGGAAAGGTGCAGCTCCAAGGCGGCTTTGCCCGTTTGACATACGAACTCGGCTCACGTGATCCTGAGCTCGTCGTCACAAACGTTCACATTGGCACCCTAAACGAGCCAACAAGGACACGAAAGCTCCTCGTCAAGCGCATCGAGATCAACCGTCTCATCGGGAAGCTCCAGCAGGAACGGCTCACCCTTGTGCCGCTCAAGCTCTACCTGAAGCGTGGGTACGCGAAGCTCCTCCTAGGACTGTCGAAAGGGCGCAAGCAGTATGACAAGCGCGAGCGACTGAAGCAGAAGCACCGGAAGCGGGAGCTCGACCGGGAATTTCGCGCCTCGTAACCTGGACAGTACGCTGGTTTTCTGCTATACAGGGTGTGTTCATTTCCAACCGCCAACACATGGGCCCGAACCGGCTTCGACGGAAGGGTTCAGAGGGATTGGTGCTCGAGCCGAGGATCGGCTGTTTCCTCGCTAAACTTCCAGCCGGCACACTACATGCCAATGTAGCAACCAAGGTCCGAAACGCGTTCGCTTCGGCGTTCGCCTCTTTCGCTCCTGCAGTAGCGTAAGCACTGCCGCTCCCGTGACGTCCATCTGACGCGTTGCGGTGTAGCGTCCACTAGTCAGGTGTAGGTCGCGCAAGACCGTCCTGGGTAGCGCGTCCGAAGTAAACGCAGGGCACCCCTACGCTCGTCAACCACCGTTCTTCTCCTTTCGGACGCGGGTTCGACTCCCGCCGGGTCCACCATACTACACTTAGTCACGAGGTTGTCCTTTTTTAACAGGAACGGAAGCGATAATTTCACGGTTCCAAATCCTGTATTTACAGAGTAGGTTGGATTTTCTACAAAAATCATGTTGTGAAGCATGATTTTTGTGTTTTTACTCGAGGAGAGCCACGTTTCGGCCGGGGTTCCAAGTAATCGAAAGGTTAGCTCTAATGCCTCCTCGATATTGGGCGTGCTTTCTCGCTCGGCGTCACGTGATAGCTCCCGGATCTGTGTGTCTAGCATGTCTATTTTCGCCTCGTAGCGGCTCTTAATGGCCTCAGACTTGGCTTTGGGTATCATACTGATGTATTCATCAATCATCTTCTCTAACTCCTTTCTCTCAGCTTCCTGGGCCGCCTTACTCTTACTGAAATCCTTTGTTTTCTGTTCCCACAGTCTCGTGGCAACTATTTGGCCGAGTTTTACACCTCCTCGTCAACTTTAATACTCTCGAGAAGCTGTACGTAGGCATCCTCGAGCGTTTTGGCGGGAATATTCTTCTTGGTCGCGGCACAAGCCGTATTGTTGCAAGTGTAGTGAGCGTAGTACTTCGAACGCCCCCTACTGACGCTACCCGTCATCTTTTCGCTACAGGAGGCACAGCTCACAACACGTCGCAATGGGAATTCGAGCTTGTCCGTATCACGGGGTTTGCGTTCTGGCCGCTCGAGCTTGTGCTGAATCTTGTTGTACGTCTCCTCAGATATGATGGCTTCGTACTTGCCCTTCCTCTTGGTGATACCCCAGGGTTTATGGACGATCAGTCCCGCGTAGAGTGGCTGTCTCAATAAGCAATCAAGGTACTTATAGTTGATACGCTCCGGTTTCCTTCCTAAGAGTACGTGCAATTCTTTTGCCTTGAAGAAGTGAAGGAGATCCGTCTGAGAGACGAGCCGATCCTCACTAAACGCCGTTATGCCCTCAGCGATAACATCGGTAATGGCACGCTCGGGCACGAGTAGTTTGCCGTGTTCTTTGTCATTCCTGTAAGAGTAGCCTGCCGGTTGGGCAAAGCACCAATAGCCTCGTTCAATCCTCGCCTTCATCTTTTGACACACTTGCCGCTGGTTCTGTTTGCGCTCAAGCTCGTTTTGAGCGGCAAAGATCGTCTCAACGAACTCACCCTCGGCGCTATCGTCAATATTATAGTTTAGGCAGCGAAGCTTCGCTTCCCGACCAATCAGCTCTGATTTGAGACGCATGTGAACTTCGACATCTCTGGCGAATCGCTTCAGGTCATCGAAAATGACAAAGTATTTGTTCTGCCAATTCTTATCGAGATAGCCGATCAATGACTTCATCGCCGGCCGATCGAAGAGACCACCCGAGACTCCCTCCTCGCGAAAGATGTACTCAACGGTGAGACCGAGCGATTCGGCATACGCCCGACAGCGATGCTCCTGACTCTCTAAACCATGCCCTTCGTTGACCTGCCTCTCAGACGAGACACGGCAGTAAATGAGGGCTTTTGTGTACTCTTGCTCCATAGCGTCACCGAAAGTCGTCTAGATATGCAGTCAAGGCACCATCGACAATCCCAATGAGGTAGTTCTTTATCGCAGTGATCTGTTTATCCGTAAGATCAGCGCGCCCCAAGTGTTGGCGACATTCTTCAACAGAGAGTACGTCAGAATTGCACTGCGTCCCAACGGATACGTCATCGCTTGTATTCGGATTGACCGTTGCTATTGGCTGCAGCTCGTCCACCGTCCCTCCTATCTACATTTCGATATACTATCGAAATGTAGATAGGAGTCAAACGGGCAATCCATTCCGTTCACAACAGGTTATTTGCCACTGTTTATCCACTAAAGTCCATCACGGATTTCCACTCAGGAAGGTGCGCGGATTGACCGGAATCCCAAACACCCGGGTCTCAAAGTGGAGGTGCGGCCCAGTTGACCAGCCCGTTGAGCCACGACCACCAAGGACGGTTACTCCTGCCTCGACCGGCTGGCCAACCGTCACCGCAATCGTGTTGAAATGGGCGTAGTACGAGCTGATGTGGTTGCCATGGTCGACAACGACGTACTTGCCGTAGCCCCACGAGAGCGAGTCGACCTTCACGACTGTCCCATCCATGAACGGCACGATCGGATCACCGGTCGGACCGGCGATATCAATGCCGGTGTGGAGCGGCTGGTAGGGAAAGTGGATGACGCCGAACTCAAGGCTCACCCGGCCGCTGATCGGCCAGAAGCGCGGGGTCGTGATCGTGCCAATCGTCTGGCCGGTCGCAGGATCGTGGATCGTGACCTCTCCTGTCTGCGGGTCGCCGGAGGCGAGTGCCTCGGACACGATGCTAATCCCCGTCTGCGTGAGGAGAACAACGGCCACAATGGGCAGGAGGCAGATGCCGATGAGCGTACAGGCGATGAACGTCAGTTCACGGCGCATTGAGAACGCACCGGCCAGCGCGCCAACCCAACCAAGCGCCATTACTTCAGCCCAAGCCGTTCGGCCGGGTCGGTCGTAATAAGCGGGTGCTCTTTGTCGGACGCAACGACTTTCACCGCCACGTGGTGCTGGTCGGCGATGATGAGCGCTTCGCCACGCTCGCTCGTGAGGAGAAACTTCTGCTCGTACTCGCTCAGGCGAAACTCCTCGGCAACGGTGCGGATCGTCGTCGTATCCTGTCGTAAGAGAATCCGGAGCGCGCTCTGTGAGGCAATCGCCCGGCCGTACGGATTGCCAAGGAAGTCGCTCGCTTGTTGGGTGATGATGCTGACGCCGAGGTAGTACTTGCGGGCGCGCCGGACGAGGCCGGAGATAAATCGGGCGCTCTCCTCGTGTTCTAAGAGCAGCCAGGCTTCGTCAATAACAAGGAGGCGTTTCTTTGGCACGTTCTTGACCTGGTTTTGGACGAACTGGGCAATGACCAAGAGCATGATCGGGCGGATGGATTCGGGCAGATCTTTGATGTCGAAGACGACGAGCCGGTTTTCCAAAACGAGATTGGTCTGAGCGTCGATGACGCCAGCCAGCGACCCGGTCACGAACTTGTCGAGTCGGCGAGCGAGCTTCGGCTGCTTCATAGATTTCAGCACTGCGTGGAAATCCCGGAGCTGTGGGTACGTCGTCGGTGCGCTTTTACGTCGTTTTTTCTTGGTGAAGCCAAACTTCTCGTAGGTTTGCAGGAGTGCCGCATCAACGACGGATTTTTCTTCCGAACTGAGGCCGTCGACCATGAGCGAGATGATCTCGGTCAGTGACTGGATGTGGTCGGCAAATCCCTCACGTTCGGCAAACGCGTTGACCGATAGGTCGAAGGGGTTGAGCTTTTCCTTTGAGCGAACCGAGAGCTTGATGTACGTTCCCTTCACCGATTCGGCCAACTGTTTGTACTCCCGCTCCGGGTCGATAACGATGACCTTTGTCCCTTGCATGAGGTGGCGCAGGATCTCGACCTTGGATGTGTATGACTTCCCGGCACCGGACTGGGCAAAGAGGATGGAGTTGGCGTTGGGGAGAGCGAATCGGTCGAGGATGACCAGCGAGCTATTGGAGCGGTTGATGCCGTAGAGGATGCCGGATTCCTGGACGAGTTCGGCGGAAACAAACGGGAAGGCCAGCGCCGCCGAGGAGCTGTCGAGGTTGCGTCGTTGCCCGAGCGTGTTCTCGCCGCGGGGCAGGACCGACTGGAGGCCGTCGAGCTGCTGGAAGGTGGCAACCTTCGTGTAGAAGAGTCGGGTAGCGAGCGCGGTCTCAAGGAGCTTCGTCACCTTCTCAAGCTCCGGTAGTGTGGCAGCTGAGAGCGTCACGTAGATCGAAACTTGGAAGAGGTGCTCCTGCCCGCGCTGGATCTTGTCGCGCAACCCGATCGCAGACTCGAGCGGATCGAGGAGCTCGGCGTCAACGATCCGGCCGTCCCGTTCCATCGCCCGCTTGGTACTCATGAGTTCGGTAATCTTCCGGTTCAATTTGGGCAGCGCGAAGGCGGCGTCAATCGGTTCGACGTGGTAACTGATGTCCGCATCGTGGTTGAAGTTGACCAGGCCGTTGAGCCACCCGGTCGAAGCGGTGTACGGGTACCCGGCGATAAAGAGGGTACGGACATAGCGGCCGTCCACGACGAGGTAACGGCCCTGCTCTTCGATGCCACCGGCAGCAATAAGGTCGAGGGCGTCCTGCTCACCGGCATGGAACAGCTGCCGGGCGCGGGTCCGGTGGTGTTCCGCGCGCCAGTCGCTGAGGCGCTGCTTGGCGTTAGCGAGTAATGAACGCATCGGGCTCCTTTACGAACGCTTGGGCAAGCGGTTGGGTCTTGGCCAATTCCGGCTGGTAGAAACTGTAGAACAGGTCGAGGATCTCAAGGCTCGTGCAGGGTCGGGTAGTCATGCCGAGTTTTCCGAGCCCCTTGGCGATGATTTCGGCCTCAAGGGCAAGCTGTTCTTTAACAAACGCAAACTCTGCGTTGCGACCCGCGTCGAACGGCAGCACGAGGTAGAACCGGCGCGAGAGGATCTTGTTGCCGGCCACCAGGCTGCGAACAAAGTCTCGGTAACTATTCAGCTGGTCGCGGTAGATCGGCTCGGCTTCGTCGGCATGGACTTCGGCCAGGTCGCCAAGGTAGCGGTCGATGTCGAGCGCCCGGGTCCGGACGAGGATCTGGATTGGCTTGGTGAGTGAGTTGAGGAACTGCTGGAAGGCGTCCATGAGCGTGTCCTGCTCATCCTCGCTCTGGAGCTCGATATTGACCGACGAGGTCGCCAAGACCGCGCGGTAGCGGTTTCCCGGCAGCACGAGGATGCCGTCGCGGACTTCCTTGATCGCTAACTGACTCCGGACTGAGCCAGCGTTAGCGTTTGGTTGGTGCCAAGGCGACATGCAGCCCTCCTTTCTTGCTGGGGACGAATCGGTAGGCTGCTGCCGGTTCCAGCGCTACCTCGCCAAGCGTCACCCGGGGCGTGTGCGGTCGGACTCCATGGTTTCTCGGCTTTGGATCCGACTCGGGCGCTTCGGCAATAGTGGAGTCGGTCTCTGCGGCTCGGTCGGATTTCGTAAACACGTAGCGGCGAGGGCGCAGGGCGTAGCGGACAAGCAGCACGAGCCACTCGGCCACGATCTTGTCAAAGATCCGGATCGCGAGTGGTCCGAACGTGAGAGCAATGACCGCGAGGCTCACGATCTTCGTTGGGCTGAAGTGGTACTTCGGTGCCATGAACAGGTAGACCAACGTCATGAGCCCGAATCCGGCCATCAAGATGAGGAGCTGCGCGATCGTCAAGTTCCCGGCCACCCGGTCTTCAACGGTTGTCACTTGGGCCGGTACGATCGTCGTCCTCATGCTGTTACTTTCTTCACGGCCGTCTTGGCGGCAATGACGTTCATGAGTTGCCCGCCCATTTTCGTGAGTGCCCCGGTCGCCTGCGCTGAGAGGACGAGCTGCATCATCGCGCCGGTGGTTTTCAGAAGCAGTGAGAACATCGCGATCCCGACGAGGATGGAGATGAACGGATTTGTCCCGACTTGGTCCGGTAGGGTCAGGAACGACGAGGCGAGCTGGATAATGACGACGTGGATGAAGAGTGAAAAGACGGTAACCAGGTAGGCCTTGAACGCGCCTTCGGCAAACCCGCCGAACTTCGGCGTGATCCAGAGCAGGCAGACCAGCGGCGCGAGGGCGGCGCCGACCGCCAAGATCATGAGTCGGCTGAGGTAGAACAAGAGCAGGACGACCGCCAGTAGGACAAAGACGACCATGAAGATGAGGGTGACGAGCGAGGTCGTGCCGGTCAGCAGTACCGCTGGATCGAATGCGTTGAGGACCCAGGTCTCGGCGATGCCGCCCGTGGCATTGAGGGTCGCCATTACCAAGGCTTGGTTGAATGAGAGGATCCAATCAATGAGAAAGATCGAGGTGTTGGCACCCAGGAAGGCGAGGCCGATCCGTGGTAAGAGTTCTTTCAAACTGACCTCGCCCAGTCCCAGTGATGAGGCACTCATGACCTGGAAGCCCAGGAGGGCGACGACCAGGGCGAAGAGCGAGTTGGTGATCCCGACGATCACGAGCCAGAAGTTAAAAACCACGGAGTTGGTGACCAGGCTTGGGGTGGTCGTCAGGAAGTGGAGGATGCCGTCGAGGATCGGCTTGGTAGCTGAGAGGACGATTGCCTGGAGGAAGCCGGCGATTGCGTCGATGAGAACTTGGACGAGACTGGAATCGGTTTCGGCCGGGACGATCGGCTCAAGCGCGAGGTCGGGGCTGAACGTGCCGATCGCTGGCTCGGTAAATGCCTGCTGGAGGAGGGATGACAGGAGGCCGGCTCCAATGACGACCACCAAGCCGATGAGGGCGTTGCGGATCGTCCGCTTGGCTTCCAGGAGAGCGGTCGGATTACCAGTTGAGGTGATGTAGAGGTAGCCGCCACGGATCAAGAAAAAGGCGGCCGCCAGTGCCGCCAGCAGCGTCAGCGTCGATAGCGTGTCTTGGGTGAAGCGCTCAATCTCAATGTTCGTGGCAGCCAGAACGGTGGATGGAAGTGAGAGAAGGGCGATTCCCGCGAGTATGAGCGTGGAACCGTACCTCGTCATCGCTTAGCTCAATTAAAGGCAGCGTTGGCCAGGTCGGAGACGACGCCTGTCAGCACAAAAGCGCCGACGCAGACGGCTAGGCCAATCGCCGAGTAGACGAGTGTCCGTTTGGACTGGTCGAGCTTCTCCGGTGCGCCGGAGCTGGTGATGTAGCCGATACCGCCGAGTACAAAAAAGACCGCTGCAAGCAGACCGGCCAACGTGACGAGTACCTGGATGATATTGGTGAGAAAGTTCTGGACCTTTGAGACATCCGCCGATTGGGCGAACGCCGGTGCCGCCGACAAGGCGACGATGGTGAGTGACAGGCCAAGTGTTTTGAGGGAGCGCATACCCTTACCCTTCTCCCTCCGATAAACGCAGGCGTGTTGGCCTGCGCGTTGATATTCATTGCACGTCCGTTGATACAATACCTATCAGCTTCGACCTGACCCTGTCAAGTCAGGTTTGGATGTGGTAGAGATGGACTAACGCACGAAAGACAAGGAGGGGTGGAAGTAGTCGATGCCCATCGAAGTCCTCGCTTCGTACTATCAGGATCTGTTCGCCGGACTCCAGTCCGGATTTGTGCAGTACCAGTTCGTCCTCCAGTACCTCGGCTGGGCACTGCTTGTCGTCATACTCACGTTGTTCGTACAACGTATACTCGCCTACTGCGTCGCGCTCTGGGAGCCGTCCACATTCCTGCTCGTTACGCCGCCGAGGGAAACGAATACATCGTTCACGACAACGAATGAACTATTTACTCTTCTCGCTGGACTCATGCGGTACCGGCCACTTCTTGAACGGTTGCTCGTACCAGCCTCGCGTTACAGCTTTGAGATCGTCTCTACGAAAAGTGCTGGCATTCAGTACGTCCTCCGGGTACCGAGGCGACAGGTCGACGTCGTCACCAAGACGCTTCGCGGCTATCTCCCCGGTATGCAGGTTCGTGCGATTAACGAGTACCTACCTGGACATTCCGCTCTAGCGAAGATCATTCCGTTTCGTCTGAAAACGCACTTTGCACTGCCACTCAAGGAGCAGGTCGAGCTCTCGGCGCACGACCCTATTGCATACCTCACGAACAGCATGACGCAGCTCGACGAGCACGAGCGCATTGCACTCCAGATTGTCGTCCGGCCGCTGAGCCGCATGCACGACTGGGTACTCATGCGCAGCATCCATGGGCTGCTGACACAGGTTGCCCGGGGCGAACGTGCGTCCCTTGGATCATCGGCTGCGAGTTCCGTGGTCTTGGCACCACTACGAGGGATTGGGGTTATTGTCGAGCAGGTTACGGGAGTGGTTGCAATGATTGCGAACGATGCTGCTGGCAACTTTCGAACGCCTCATGCGGCAACCGTCCCGCTTGTAGTCCCAATCTCAGCGTCTGACCTTGAACAGAATGCCGAGATCAAGAGGAAACTCGAGCAGCCGCTCTTTCTGGCCTCAATTCGAGCGTATGTCCAGGTTGACCGACCGAATCTCCGCTCACGTGAACAAGGTATTGGTGGGTCGTTTGAGAGCTTCACGGGCTCGAATGGCCAAGGGTTGAGACCGTCGTTCGACCTCTTGAAGTTGTGGCGGTTCCGGACGCGGCAACTCGGTGGCGGCGTCGCCGTGCTCTCATCAAGCGAGCTGGCCGGGCTTTTCCATTTCCCACAGACGAAGACGAGCGAGACCGAGGATCTCGTCCGGGTCCGCAGTCGTGAGCTGCCGGCACCACTGTCGTTTAAGCACGCAGCGCCAAACTTCGATACGGTTTTTGCGACGAACTCGTTTGGGGGTGTGACAACACCGATCGGCCTAACACTTGAGGAACGGCGACGTCATACGTACATCCTCGGTGCGACAGGGTCGGGAAAGACGACGCTGCTGGCGACGATGATTCACCAGGATATCGTGAATGGGAAAGGCGTGGCAGTCGTTGATCCGCACGGCCAGCTCGTTGAGCAGCTCCTGCGTACCATCCCGAAAGAACGCATCAAGGACGTAGTCTGGTTTGCTCCCGACGACGACGGTTACCCGATTGCCTTGAACCTTCTCGACCTACCAGTCGGGGAGACGGCAACACCGAGTCAACGGGCCAAGCAGAAGTCGCTAGTTGCCAGCCACCTGATCTCGGTCTTCCAGAAGTTCTACGACGCCAAGTACTTCGGGCCGCGAATGGAGTACGTGCTCCGCAACGCGATCCTGACCGCGCTGGAAACACCGGAGCCTACACTCCTCACGATTCTCAATCTTTTGACGAAGAAGGATTACCGCAAGGGTGCGACGTCTCACTTACCTACGGGGGTGCTCAAAGACTTCTGGACCTACGAGTTCGAGAAGCTCGGGTCACTGCAGCGCAACCAGATGATCTCCCCGATCACCAACAAGCTCGGCGCGATCCTCTCCTCACCGCTCAACTACCAGATTCTCAGTCAGCCGAAGAGTAAGCTGGACTTCTCGGCCGTGATGGACGAGGGCAAGATTTTGCTCTGCGATCTCTCAAAGGGAAAGATTGGCGAAGATGAGTCGAACTTCTTCGGCTCCCTCGTCATCGCCAAACTCCAACTCGCAGCACTAGGCAGAGCGAGGATGCCCGAAGCCGAGCGGCGCGACTTCTTCCTCTACGTCGACGAGTTCCAGAACTTCGCGACCGGCGCCTTCACCGAGCTCGTCTCCGAAGCGCGCAAGTACCGGTTGGCGACCATCCTTGCTCACCAGTCGATCTCGCAGATTAGCGAACGCGACATCATTAAAGTCATCCTTGCCAACGTCGGGACGACGATCACATTCCGAACCGCGAACCCCGAAGACGAATCGTTCCTCCTGCCTATCTTTGCGCCGGAGGTCGGGCGGTACGATATTCCGAACCTCCCACTCTACCGCGCGTACATGAAGGTGGCGGTCGGCGAGCCACGGGCAGCGTTCATGGCTGACGTCAGTAAGTTCGACGTACCGGATAGCGATGAGATGGCGCAACAGGTCATTGCCACGTCACGCCTTCGGTACTCGAGCCCTGCGGTAGTGCCGTCGGTGCCTGCGGTAAAAACCGCAGGCGCTATCAGGTTTGGCGAGCTCAAAGCTTCTGCACCTATCCCTTACCAGAGTAGGAGTAGTGTCGGGGTTGGTAGGAAAGGAAAAGTACGCAACACTCATTCTACTATGCCGACCGAACCACTCACTCCAAAGCAACTCGAAATTCTCACCCTCCTCACCCACTTCCGCTTCCTCGACCGCAGTCAGATCCAACGTCTCCTCAATCACCAACACCACAGTACCGCTATAGACTGGCTCAACGACCTTACCGACAAACAGTACCTCACCCGCATTGAACCAAAGACCTCGCACGAAGCCGCGAAGCCTGTCTACTACCTAGCGCCAAAAGCACTGAAGACGTTAAAGACAGAAGAACAGGATCCGAAGTCGTTCAATAGGCTCGAGCGTGAGGCGGAACGTTCACCCGACTTCATCCGGCGCTGCCTCTTGCTCGCCGATATCTTCCTCGACCTCCGAGATCGTAGTACGAAGCGGACGCACCACACGCTCATCCTGCCGGACGAATTCAACGCGATCCACTCTTACGCGATACCGCTAGCGAAACTCCTGCCACACGCCATTTATATTTGCGAGCGAGACAAGCACCTCGAACAGTCGTTCGTCGAAATTCTCACTGCATCATCACGGCCACGGCTCATGCACCAAATTCGTCGGTACCTCAAGTTCTTTGATACGGGCGCTTGGCAAGCAGTCGGCGACGACACATTCCCAACCGTGCTCCTCATCGCACCGAACGAAACCACCTATGTCACAGCGCGCTCACTCGTGAAGAAACTCTTGAGCGAATTAGAGCTCGAAGTCTCGCACCCGACGGTTCGTATTGCGTCCGCTGACGCTGTTCGCACACACGGTGCGACCGGTGAGATTTGGGAAACGCTCTGTCTGACCGAAGAAGCATAACGAACACGTAGAGTTACAAAATAAAGCCCGGAAGCGTGAATGCTTCCGGGCTTTTGGTGCTACTCGCCGTGCTTTTGATTTGCGTACGCTTGTGTAATGAGCTCAAAACATTTGTCGATGTCTCCGGCGTCGCCAAGTCGAATATCGTAATCACCATTACCCAAATGGCCGATCTTTTTTGGTTGAGTAAGGTCTCTTGCAATACCATAAGGGTCAGTGAGTTTACCGCTACGGATGTTTAAGAATACCCAGAGCTTCGAAGGAGTAATAACAATATCTACAACATTTGTATCTAACTTATACGCAATGTACGTTTTCTTGAATTCAACCCTCATTGCTTCATCGAGCTCGAGTATCTTCTTATGTAGTTGTTCGAATAGCGAACGGGTGTTCTCTGAGCCTTTTTGTAGATGATCTTCGAGCGAGTACTCTCGTATTTCTTTACTTACGGCAGTGATGGTTTTGTCTCGCGAAATAGTGCTGATAGACTCATTCACCTGAGGTGCCTTTAATTCGGCATACAGAACCATGTCATTCTCATATCGCTTCACTTCCCAGAGTTCGATCGGCAGATCGCGGAATTCGATCGCCCCTTTTTGGTACGTTGTGAACTCAGGTGAGATGAAGACAACCTTCGATTGCGACCAATCGACATCGTCACGTTTTATCGTTTGTCCGGTCCTCTCGTTGTATTCGAGAATGAAGTCGGCCTTGTTGTTCAAGAGAAGTGCTAAGTATGTGTACCCCTGGTCAATGACGCTGAGATTGCGATCTTTCTTGTATTCAATAATCACGAATGACTTATTCTCATGATCGAACGCCAATGTGTCTATTCGTAAATTATTCAATTGGAATTCGGTACTCACAAACTCATAACCGAAAACTGTTTTGAGATTCTCTTCGGTAAGTTTTTGAATATCTTTTTCAAGTGAAAATGTTTGCTCGTGAATCTGCTTCAATGACGTGCCAGAGGCGCTGAATAGTGGCATAGTGTTTCCTTTCGTGACAATTATGATATCGGTGAACCTAAAAATCAACTTTATTAGACACGCAAAAAGGCCCGGAAGCATGGACGCTCCCGGGCCTTCTGTGTTACCACGCTAGTACTCGCTAGCCAGCATGATCGTGAGGATGCGCCGACAGTCTGGTGACAGTGGTGACAGACCACCACTCAGTGTCTGGTCGTAGTAGTCGATCTTCCAGTACACCTTCTCTCCGTACCACGTGAATGATCCAAAATCGTGTTCACCGTACGGATCGTTATCCTCCGTAAATACCGAGAACGATCGCACTTGCTCCACGAGTCCTACAACGTCCTCTAATCCCTGTGCTCCGACCGTGAGCATAAACCCCCACCCCGCTCGGCGAAACTCGTCATTGGTTGACGCAATTTCACACGCTTCTACCTCAGTACTCATATCCACCTCCGGTATGACTACCTCGCTCTCAGGCGAGTCGACCTCCCGCCCGTACCAAGGCGGAACGGCCAGCATGCAGGCCGGGTCAAGGTGGAGCCCAACAATAAAAATCCCTCTTTACAGAGGGAGCACCTTGAGGCGGTCAGACCTGGCCGTACGATGAGAGGACTGGGCGGGAAAAGATTTTACTTTTTAGGAAGATCAGGTAAGTATTTGCTGATTAATTTCGGTATAGCATCAATGCAATTACTGACCATTGGGATGAATTTATCTATCCAAACCCCCAGTATAAGTCCGACCCCAAACTCAGTAAGATAACGCAACGAATCAGAAATGTTCTTTATTCCCAGCCACGAGGCCACAAGTGCCGTAGTAGCGATTAAGAAAATCGTATAGTTAAAATATTTTCTGACCTTTTCGAGGTTGTCTCTTTCGGGCTTGGTCCCATATCTTGCTTCGTGATTTGTGCCAATCACGCCCAAAAGTATTACGTAGAACCCCAAACCATAGAACGACCAGCTCAGCGTCCATAAGAAATGTTTAAAAATTTGGTCTATTACAATCGTACTAAAGCCAAAAATGTAAATAATCATTGTTGCTATCAGTACAAGAAATATTCCAGCACGAAATCGAAAAATGTCTTTCACAATCATCACCCTTTCTTTTGCATCAATCTACCATAAGTTGTTAACTTAAGGTAATTTAAATACGCAATGATGAAGAAGCAAAAACAGCTGCCCGACATCCTAACGCTCAAACAGGCCGGTGAGCTTTTGAACTGTCATCCCAATACCCTGCGGAATTGGGATAATCAGGGTAAAATACAATCGATACGATTTGGATCAAGACGGGACCGGCGGTTTAGAAAAGAAGATATTTTGAAACTTCTCAGCAAGGGATCAGATTACGATAAGAACAGTGCGTTGCACTAGAAAAGGAAGGCGATGACTCCCGCAACAAAAGAGGCGCAACGCGCTGAATTACATCGAACAATCTGGCGGATTGCCAACGATCTTCGTGGAAGCGTTGATGGTTGGGATTT
>JBMNRW010000002.1:0-107019 GCA_050944875.1 Patescibacteria group bacterium
TGAACTCGGTGCAGGGGAAGATGGTACCGCTCCCGGTTATTGGGAAGTACGCGGAAGAGCTGAAGATCTAACCTCAGTTCCTAGTCACTCCAGAGTCCCGGCGCGAGTCGGGACGCTCCTGTTTCTCGGAGGGGAACCTGGTAGAATACGCGTATGTACACCCAGATCAGCGCGAACAAGTGGCGGTCGACCGCCCTCATCGGCGGCTTCCTCGTCTTCGTTATCCTCTTGGGCTGGGGGATTAGCTACTACTTTGACGAGGCGTGGATTCTGCCAGTGGCAGTCGTCTTCTCCGTTGTCCAGGCGCTCGTCGCGTACTACCAGTCGGATGCGATTGCGCTCTCGCTCTCTGGTGCCGAGCCAGCGCCCCGGGAAGGTGCGTACCTCGAGCTCCACCGGCTCGTCGAGAACCTCGCAATTACCGCCGGACTCCCGAAGCCCCGGGTGTTTGTCATTGATGATCCGGCACCGAACGCCTTCGCAACCGGCCGCGACCCCGAGCACGCAGCGATTGCGGTGACGACCGGGCTCCTCGGGAGGCTCAATAAGGTTGAGCTCGAGGGTGTCATCGCGCACGAGATGAGTCACATCGGCAACTACGACATCCGTACCATGACGATCGTTGTCGTACTCGTGGGCGTGGTTTCGCTGGTTACTGATCTCTTCCTCCGCTCGCTCTGGTGGGGTGGGAGTACTAATCGCGAGCGGGGCGGAAGCCCGTGGATCATGGTTGCGGTTCTTGTCGCCGCAGTGCTCGCCCCGATCGCCGCGATGGTGATCCAGTTCGCCGTCTCCCGGAAACGTGAGTACTTGGCGGACGCGACTGGCGCACTCCTGACGCGCTACCCCGAAGGGCTCGCGAGCGCGCTCCAAAAGATCGCGAAGGACCCGAACAAGCTCGCGCACGTCTCGAGCGCGACGAACCACCTCTACATTGAGAACCCGCTCACAGAAGAAGAGAAGCAGAGCTGGTTCGTGGCGATCTTCTCGACGCATCCGCCGGTTGCCGACCGCATCAAACGACTCAAGGCGATGGAGACGGACGCGTGATCCTTCGGACGCTCGCGATCATCCTCAGTGCGTGGGCGGTACTCTACTGGCCATTCCTTCTTTGGGTTGCGGCTGCGGACTACTTCGCGCCGAGCGCGCTTCCGCCGCTCGTCGTGTTCGGCTTGGCGCTCGTCGCCCTGGCATACGCGTTGCGGCGGCTTGCTGACCGATCGGAGACGCAATGACGCGCGCCGAGGCCGCTCTGCGAATCCAGAAGCTCCGCGAGGAGATCGACCGGATTCGCTACCACTACCACGTCCTCGACGAGTCGATCGTCCCGGACGGCGTGAAGGACTCCCTGCAGCACGAGCTCGAAGCGCTCGAGCAGGAGTTCCCGGACCTCATCACGCCAGATTCGCCGACGCAGCGGGTGGCGGGGCAGGCGAAGGACGAACTCCAGAAGGTCGAGCACACTGAGCGGATGCTCTCGATCAGCGACGTGTTCACCGAGACCGAGCTCCAGGAGTGGGAGTCGCGCATTGCGAAGCAGGCACCCCTGCGTCCGACCGAGCAGCCTGGGTACTTCGCGGAGCTCAAGATCGACGGGCTCTCCCTCGCGCTCCGGTACGAGGACGGTGCCCTCGTGCGCGCAGCAACCCGGGGCGACGGGCGGATCGGGGAGGATGTCACGCACAACGCGCGTACTATCCAGGCGATTCCAGTTCGCCTCACACTCCGAGAGGATGTCCTCGATCGGGCAACCTCGGACCTTGATGACGATGAACGCGCACTCGTCATTCAGGCAGCGGAGCGGGCGCTCCGCGGGTCATTTGAGGTGCGAGGTGAAGCGTACATTCCGCGTGTTACCTTTGAGCGCCTCAATGTCCGTCGGGCAGAACGTGGGGAGCCACTCCTCGCTAACCCGCGCAACGCCGCCGCAGGAAGCCTTCGGCAGCTGGATCCCAGGGTAGCAGCTGAGCGCGAGCTCTCGTTCATGGGGTTCGGTGTCGCGGGTCAAGGCGACGTCGCGCCGCTCCACGCGCTCGTCCACCGCGTCCTCGCCGCGCTCGGGTTTCAGACGAGCCCAGCGGCGGTCGCGCCCTCGCTCGCCGACGTGCAGTCGTTTTTCTTGAAGTACCGGGACCGCGCCACGCTCCCGTACTGGATTGACGGCGTTGTCGTACAAGTCGATGACACGAGTCGGTTCCATCGGCTCGGTGTGGTCGGGAAGACGCCGCGCGGTGTTGTCGCGTACAAGTTTGCGGCAGAGGAAGTGACGACGAAGCTCCTCGACATCGAAGTGCAAGTTGGTCGGACCGGCGCCCTGACGCCTGTCGCCATCCTCGAGCCGGTCGCAGTTGCCGGTACGACGGTCTCGCGGGCCACGCTCCACAACGAGGACGAGATCGCCCGCAAAGACGTACGCATCGGCGATACGGTCATTATCCGGAAGGCAGGGGACATTATCCCCGAGGTCTTAGGTCCGCTCACGAACTTGCGGACCGGTGCGGAGCGGGTGTACCAAATGCCCGCGCACTGTCCCATTTGCCATTCGCCTGTTGAACGCAAAACAGGCGAGGCGGCGAGCCGGTGCACGAACCGCGAGTGCGCCGCCGTCCAGCGCGAGCAGCTCGCGTACTTCATCGGCAAGCAGGGCTTCGATATCGATGGGCTCGGTCCCGAGACGATCGATCAGCTCCTCGATGCCGGTGTCATCCAGGATGCAGCCGACCTCTTCACGCTGACTGAGGGCGACCTGTTGCCGCTCGAGCGGTTCGCCGAGACGAGCGCGAAGAACACGGTCGCTTCGATCGCAGCGGCAAAGCGGATCCCGATGAACCGATTTCTCGTCGCGCTCGGCATCCGCCACGTCGGCACAATGATAGCGAATGACCTCGCCGAGCACTTCGAGTCGCTCTCCGCGCTCCAAGCCGCGTCGCTTGACAGCCTCAGGGCTGTTGACGGCATCGGCGATGTTGTCGCAGAGTCGGTTTATGAGTGGTTCCGAAACCCCGCCCACCAGGAGCTCATTGAGAAGCTTTTCACGCACGGCGTCGAGGTTGTGTCGCCCGTTCGCGCTTCAAAGATGCTCCAAGGTAAGGTGCTTGTCGTGACCGGTACGCTCGCCTCGATGAGTCGTGAAGAAGCTGAGACTAAGATTCGCGCTCACGGCGGCAAGGCGTCTGGCTCGGTATCGGCGAGCACTGACTATCTGGTTGCCGGGGAGAACGCTGGGAGTAAGCTTGAGAAAGCCCAGAAGCTCGGCGTCAAGATTCTCGACGAGGCAGGGTTTCAGCACCTTCTAAGGGAGGAAACATGAGTGAGCAGGGTATTTCACCAGAATTGGATCGGAATACAGAATTTGCCGAGGACGCTGAGGCACTTCAGCTCCGTGATTGGTATGCAGAGAACATTGCAAAGCTTGAACATCAGGTGGAGCTCGATCGGTTCCGCGGATTTGAGCCGACTGAGACGGTAAAGCGACTTGAGGCACTTCGTGCTCGGTATTCTATACTTTGCCGCGAGTCGGGCGAGCGCTCGTCGGCGTAATTTGTACTTAGCACACAAAGGGCGTCTCGGCAGTGCCGGGGCGTCGGTGGTGCGGTGCACTAGTGTGCTTACGAGGGCGTCAGTCCCAGTCGAGGCTGGATAAGTTGCGCCTTGGCGCGCTGCTTGCGGACCGCGCGGATGCGCGGGGACCGCCAGCGGGTCGAGCGGCTCGTCGCCGATTCGGAAGCCGCCAATGCGGAACCGGAAGCGGTGGAGGCCGGTGGCGATGTGATTCGTGCAGTCGAGCGACAATCGGTCGCGCGGACTCTCGTACGACGTGTCGCCGAGGAGCCCCAAGTGCATCGTCTCAGGTAGGTAGCCAAACGTGCTTTGCGCCTCGCCCATTTTGAGGAGGTGAGCCCCCTTGACACGGCTGGGGATCGTGAAGATCGCGCCGTCGAGCTGAAGGCAGTGCTCGGTGAGGTAGGTCGAGCCCTCGAGACTCCGGGGGCGGCCGGCATCGACGATGATGCAGCCCGGTCGGAACAACTCGCGGTTCAGAGCGAGGTGCGAAGCGTCGGCGGTGCTTGTCGCTAGAGCGACGACATCACCCCACTGATTGCCGTGTTGAGGCGTGAGGCATCGTAGGCTCGGACAGCTTCCGGTGTGACGCCGTACTGCGTGAGCTCATCGGCGAGCCGACGGAGCTTGGTAATATTGCGTGCGACGATCGCGACGTTCCCGAATCGCTTAGCGAGCAGCAGGCAGGTTGGCCGACCAACCGCTCCGGTGGCACCAACGATGACGATGCGACTCTTCTTGGGGTTCATTTTGAGGTCGCGCATGGCGCGCACGACGCCGCCGTGGATTCCGATTGCTGTTCCGTGGCTGCCGGATGTATTCGGAATGACTCGTTCGGTTGTGAGCGTTGTCCGGGCCGCGATCGAGGTGAAGGCGCCGAGACCAAGGCAGCCGACGCCGAGTGAATCGCGGGCAAATACGGCTGCCCGACGGATCGAGCCGAGGATCTCCTCGTGTTTTGACTCGTCGAGGAAGTCTTCGGCCAGGCAGGGAATGAACAGGAGGGCGCCGAAACTCCGACGCCGCCGAGTGCGCAGCGCGTAGTGGCCGACGATACGGCCGTCGAGCTCCTTGAGTGCCGGGTCGAAGAACATGCGGCGAATTGCGTTCCGCTGCACCGGCGACTGGTTCGCCTTCTCGAGCCGCCGGGCGAGTTTCGAGCTCACACCAGCTGGCGTCATTCGCGCACCGCTTCCGAGCGCGGGCGGGTGTATGAGAAAGGCGGTGTTGACTGAGCCAGCGCTCGGCGTGGACAGGTTCTCTTCGTACTCGCTCAAGGCGCCGTGCGTTCGGATGACGTGCAGCATGAGGTGATCGCTCTAATTTTGGAAAGAGTCGTCCGACCGGGCGATACCGCGGAGTATGCGCTTGGAGCACCGCGCCGTCACCTTGTCGAACGGGAGTGGGGTGTGTACCCTGAGGAGTAACTATGGAGCGCCACGATATCGAACAGCTCGCCCGCTTGGCTCGTCTCGAACTTACCGAGGACGAGCTCACGCGCCTTCCTGGCGAAATCACGGGGATCCTCCGTTATGTCGGGCAGCTCGAAGAGGTGGACGTCGATGGCGTCGAGCCAACTGGGCAGGTGCTCGGCCTCTCGAACGTCCTCCGTACTGACGAGCCGCGCGGGGACTCGCTCGAAGTGCTCCGAGAACGCCGGAGTGTGCTCCTCGCCATGGCACCTGAGACGACCGATGACGGGTACCTCGTCGTCCCGAAGGTGATCGATCGGGGGGACGAGTGACGCCGAAGACGATCGCGGTAGCGGCGAAGGCACTCGAGGCGGGCGAGCTCTCCGCCGTCGAGCTGACGACTACCTATCTCGACGCGATCGCGACGAAGGACGAGGCGCTCAACGCGTACCTCAACGTCGACCGTGACGGCGCCCTTGAGGCTGCGAAAGCGGCGGACGAGCGCCGGGCGGCCGGCCAAGTGCGCGGCGCGC
This sequence comes from Patescibacteria group bacterium, assembly GCA_050944875.1. Classification (GTDB taxonomy): domain Bacteria; phylum Patescibacteriota; class UBA1384; order JACPKC01; family JACPKC01; genus JBMNRW01. The sequence goes on from JBMNRW010000002.1 coordinate 5,507, forward strand.
TCGACGGCATCCCAATCTCTGTGAAGGACGTTATCGTTACCGAGGGGATCCCGACCACGGCTGCTTCGAAGCTCCTTGACGGGTACGTGCCACCGTACGACGCGACCGTCGTCCAAAAGCTCAAGGACGCTGGCGCCGTCATCCTCGGGAAGACGAACTGCGACGCGTGGGCACACGGCTCGTCGACCGAGAACTCCGCCTATGGCCCGACTAGGAACCCGTGGGATACGTCCCGCGTACCAGGTGGGAGCTCGGGTGGGTCAGCTGCTGCAGTCGCGGCTGGGCTCGGCCTCGCTTCGATCGGGACAGATACCGGCGGCTCGATTCGCCAGCCCGCTGCACTAACCGGCACGACCGGCTTCAAGCCGACGTACGGTCGGGTCAGTCGGTACGGGCTCATCGCGATGGCGAGCTCGCTCGACTGCCCGGGTCCGTTCACCCGTACTGCCGAGGACGCGGCGATCCTCATGGCGGCGATCGCTGGCCGCGACCCGCTCGACGCGACCTCGCTCCCGGACGCACCGCCCGCCGTGCCGGTGCTCGACGATGTTCGTCCGCTCGCGGGGAAGGTGATCGGCGTGCCCAATGAGTTTTTCGGCGAGGGGCTCGACCCGCGCGTCGATGGGCTCGTCCGGCAGGCGCTCCGTGTGTACGAACGACTCGGCGCAACCCTGAAGCCGATCTCGCTCCCACTTACGAAGTACGGGATCGCCGTCTACTACATCGTCATGCCGGCCGAGGTGAGCTCGAACCTAGCCCGCTTTGACGGTATTCGCTACGGCCGCCGCGCCGCGGATGCAACCTCGCTCGCCGAGGTGTACGCGAAGACGCGCGCCCAGGGCTTCGGCACCGAGGCGAAGCGGCGGATTATGATGGGAACCTACGTCCTGTCGAGCGGGTACTACGACGCGTACTACCGGCGGGCGATGCAGGTCCGGCGCCTCCTCATCGACGAGGTGCGTGACACGTTCGGTCAGGTAGATTTCATCGCCACGCCGACGGCGCCGACACCCGCCTTCAAGTTCGGGGAGAAGACTAATGATCCCCTTCAGATGTACCTCTCGGACGTCTATACCGTGACTGCGAACTTGACCGGCAACCCGGCGATCTCAATCCCGTGCGGGTTCGTGGCTGAGGACGGGCACGAGCTCCCGGTTGGCCTCCAGCTTATCGGCGACATTACGGACGACGAGAACGTGCTTCGGGCCGCGATGGCGTATCAGCGCGAGACTGACTGGCACAAGAAGGAGCCGGCGTGAGCGACCAGTATCGACCGTACTCCGGTCAGCGTCGCCGCCAGGCGTCTGCGATGCTTAATCTCTTCGTCCAGCTCGGCGCGGCGTTTACGGCGATCTGGCGCCTGATCTTCCGCCCGAAGCGCCAGCCGCTCGACCGGGTGCGCCTCCTCGCGAAAATGCAGAATATCGAGGCATCAGTCACCGGCGACGGAGCGCCGGCGGCACAGGCGGTCCTTCAGGCGGACTCCTTCGTCGACTCGGTGATGCGCGCTGTTGGCGGGCGCGGGAACTCGTTCGCTGATCGCCTGCGTTCCCTTGAAGGGCAGTTCGACCGCGGGCTCTACCAGGCGCTCTGGGATGTCCATAAGCTTCGCAATACAATCGCGCACGAGCACCCGAACATTACCGCCAGCCAAGCCCACCAGGCGCTCGCTGTGTTCCGGCGCGCCGCCAGCCGACTGGGAGCGTTCTAATGCAGTACGAGATCACGATCGGCATGGAGATCCACGCCGAGCTCGCGACGAAGACGAAGATGTTCTGCGGCTGCCTCAACGCGCCGTTCGAGAGCGAGCCGAACACGAACGTTTGCCCGGTCTGCCTCGGGCTCCCCGGCACCTTGCCGACGATGAACGCCCGCGCGGTTGAGTGGACGGTCGACCTCGGCGCCGACCTCGGTGCCGCAATCGCGCCGTACACGAAGTGGGACCGAAAGAGCTACTTCTACCCCGATCTGCCGAAGGCGTACCAGCTCTCACAGTACGACCTTCCGCTCCTCTTAGGCGGCGCGATTGAGTTTCGTGACGCGACGAGCGAGGTGAAGACGGTCAAGCTCACCCGCATCCACTTAGAAGAAGATACCGCCAAGCTCGTCCACGACGGCGCTCGGTCGCTCGTCGACTACAATCGCGCCGGCGTCCCGCTCCTCGAGCTCGTCTCAGAGCCGGAGCTCCACTCGGCAGCGGACGCGAAGGCGTTCTGTCAGACGTACCAAATCATTCTCCAGCGTCGTGGCATTGCGCGCGCCGACATGGAGAAGGGGGAGATGCGCTGCGAGGCGAACATCTCGGTGCGCCCTGTTGGTCGAGCTAAATTCGGCACGAAGGTCGAGGTGAAGAACTTGAATTCGTTCCGCTCCGTTGAGCGGGCGATCACGTACGAGGTGGAGCGCCAGATCGCCGTACTCGAAGCGGGCGGCACCGTCGAGCAGGAGACGCGCGGCTGGGACGACTCGAAGCAGCTGACCTTCGTGCAGCGAAAGAAAGAGACCGCCGCTGACTACCGGTACTTCCCTGATCCCGATCTCCCGCCAGTGTCACCTGGTACGCTCTGGGACCTCGCGGCAAAGGAGCGGCAGGCACACGCGTACCCGCACGAGGTGGCACGCGAGCTCATGCACGAGTACGGGCTGAGCGAACCGGTCGCGACGTACCTCGCGACGAAGCAAGATGGGGCGGCGGTCTGGGCTGAGCTCGTGAGCGAGTGCCCAGAGCCGGACGCGGGTGACAAGGCATTCCTGCAGTTCGCGACATCGCTCTACGTGAACACTGATACGGCGCGCGCACTTACTGTGCCGCAGCTCGTCGAGCTTGCTCAGCTCGTCGTTGACAGGAAGATCTCGAAATCGCAGGTTCGCGAGGTGATCGCCGCTTGCACGGAGCGCGGCCTTGAGCCGGGCGAAGCGATCCAGGCGCTCGGTCTCGAGCAGGTGAGCGATGCGGGCGAGATCGAGGGGATTATCGATGCAGTACTTGCCGAACAAGCGGACGCTGTCGCGAAATACCAGGCGGGGAAGCAGGAGACGTACGGGTTCCTCGTCGGCCAGGTGATGCGCGCGGCGAAGGGGAAGGCGAACCCGGCTGTGGTCAACGAGGCGCTCCGCCGAAAGCTTAATCAGGAGGAAGTATGACGAAAGAGTACCTCGAGAAGGTCATTGATCTTGTCACTGCCGCGTTCGGGTTGGTTGCCGCCCTTGCCTGGAACAGTGCGATCCAGGAGCTCATCAACGCGTACTACCCGGCCGGTGATGACCTGCGCGGGAAGTTCCTCTACGCGATCGTCATTACGGCGATTGCGGTCTGGGCGACGACTTCGCTCGCCCGGATTCACGACAAGGTGATCGCTAAGGAAGCGAAGGCCAAGGAAGCAAAGAAGTAGGGCGGGGCGGGTGCTATACTGTCGAGTGGAGGTGCTATGCCGAAGATCACGTACCTAGACGATGACAAGAGTAACCCCACGAAGGCGCCAGTAGCCCGACAGGACCGACGGAGAGCGCCGTTTATTGTGCTCTTCCTCTTCCTCTCGCTCTTCATGGGGGGCTTGGGCGCGGTGGCTGGGGTGTACCTCCTCACGACAACGAACTTGGCAACAACGCTCGGTATCGGTACGACGTCAGACGACGGCAACCTCGCAGTGACCCGGACGGAGCGCGTTGTCCTCGAGGAGAGCTCGTCGGTCATTGACGCCGCCGAGAAGGTGAGTTCAGCGGTTGTGTCGATCTCGACGACGCGGAACGTCCAAGACCTCTTCGGGCGCGTGTTCGAGCAGCGTGGCGGTGGGACCGGCTTCATCATTACGTCGGACGGCCTCATCGTGACGAATAAGCACGTCGTGTCCGACGAGGGGACGACGTACACAGTCTTCACGTCGGACGGCCGTGACTTCGAGGCGCGCGTCCTTGCCCGCGACCCGTTGAACGACCTCGCGGTTATTAAAGTCGACGCGACCGGCCTGCCCGTTGTCGAGCTCGGGAGCTCAGCTGATCTCAAGGTCGGGCAGTTCGTCGTCGCGATCGGCAATGCGCTCGGTGAATTCTCGAACAGCGTGACGACCGGCGTCATCTCGGCGAAGGAGCGGCAGATCACCGCGTCGGGCGGCGGCGGCGTGGCCGAGAGTCTCTCTGGCCTCCTGCAAACTGATGCAGCGATCAACCCGGGCAACTCCGGCGGTCCGCTCGTTAACCTGAAGGGGCAGGTAATCGGTATTAACACCGCGGTTGCGGGTGGTGCGGAGAACATCGGGTTTGCAATCCCCATCGACGTCGTCGCGAAAGCGATCCAGTCCGTGAAGCAGACGGGGACGATCAAGCGGCCGATGATCGGCGTCCGCTACGTGCCGGTGACGAAGGAGCTCGCCCGGGTGAACAACCTCCCAGTCGACTACGGCGTCTGGGTCCGCCCAGGGGATGGCCGGACAGAGGGTGCGGTCGTCGCTGGCTCACCGGCCGATAAGGCAGGCATCAAAGAGAACGACGTCATCGCGGAGATCGACGGCAAGGCGATCAACGAGCATAACCCGCTCCTCACGCGACTCATGAGCTACAACCCCGGCGACACCGTGACACTCACGGTGTATACCGGCGGGGAGAAGCGCGAGGTGAAGCTCACCTTGGGCACGCTCTAGAGGAGGTAGAACATGAACGATCGACAACGGGGAGCGGCGTGGCTCTGGCTCGTCCTCTTAGTCCTTATCGCTGTTGGCGGCTGGCTCTGGTGGGAGCGCGGGACGACAGACATGGCAATTGTCGGCCGAGCGACAGTGAAGGCAGCACCTGATGAGTACGTGTTTACGCCGCGCTACGAGACAAAGGGAACGGATGAGACCGCGATCCGCGCCCAGGTGACCGAGACTGGGAATGGGGTGATCGCGAAGCTCCGCGAAACCGGGGTGACCGACGCGATGTTGACTGCCGACGTCTCGGTGAACCCTGACTACTCACGCATCATGCCGGAGCCGACCGGGACGCCAACCGGCTACGTCGCGACCTACGCGCTCACGGTGAAGCTCGCAGATCTCGAACTCGCGAAGAAGGTCCTCGACGTGCTCCGCGCAACGCCGGTCGTCGGCACGCTTACGCCGCAGTCGACCTTCGCTGATGCGACGCAGCGGAAGCTCGAGCGGGACGCTCGGCGGCTGGCACTCGAGGATGCGAAAGAGCAGGCGCAGGATACCGCCGAGACGCTCGGCGTCCGACTCCGGGGATTGAAGTCGGTCGGCGAGCCGACCTGGGGCGGTGTGCCGTACATGGGCGTAGCGGAGAAAGCGGTGCCGTCTGTTGCACGAGACACCGCGACTCCAGCGACACCAGAGTTTCTGACGGGAGAGCAAGAGGTGACGTACCAAATCCAGGTTGTTTATCGAGTACGGTAGATTTAAAAGCAATATATTGACAAATACCTAGGTTGGGTGTACGCTCGTCAGAGTACCTTAATGGGGACGCTGGCCGGAAGGCAGGCGTCCCCATGTGCTTCTAGGACTGCAGGAGGGAGGAAGGACCATGCAGACCGTAGAACACATCGGCATGCTCGGCATTGGCCGAGAGCAGTCGCTCTACCACCTGTGGTGGGGCGACGGGAGGGACCGAGACGTTCTCTACATGGAAGTCCTAACCCGTGGCGGCACGCACTGCTGCTGCAAGTGGGGTTCCGTCAGTGGAAGTATCCAGGTCGGCCATCTCCTCGATCAGGGGATGGCGTTCGTCCGTTCGCTCTGCGCCCAGGAGGCGCGCTACTAGCGGGCACATGAAGGGCCGGTTCGTCCGGTTGCCACGCGCAACCGAGACGACCGGCCCTTACTCGTGTGCCTGGAGCTCGGCGTCGAGCTCGGCGAGCTTCAGTGCACGCTCCTCGTCGAGGAGCGCCTGGATGAGCGGTTCGAGGGTTCCCTCCATGACGCGCTCGATGCCCGAGACGTTCTTCTTGATGCGGTGGTCGGTGATGCGGTCTTGCGGGAAGTTGTACGTCCGGATCTTCTCGGAGCGGTCGCCGGTGCCAATCTGCGCTTTGCGGTTGGCGCCGAGCGCTTTCGCCTGCTCTGCCTCCTTCATTTCGAGGAGCCGGGAGCGCAGCAAGGCGAGCGCCTTCTCCTTGTTCTTCGCCTGGTGGCGCTCTTCCTGGCAGGCGACGACGAGGCCGGTCGGCTTGTGCGTCACGCGGACAGCCGTCTCGACCTTGTTCACGTTCTGCCCGCCCGCCCCGCCGGAGCGGTAGGTCTGGAACTCGAGGTCGGCGGGGTTGAGCTCAATATCGACCGGTTCGGCGACCGGGAGAACGGCAACCGTAGCGGTCGAGGTGTGGATGCGGCCTTGCTTCTCGGTCTTCGGGACGCGCTGGACCCGGTGGACGCCCGACTCGTACCGGAGGACGCCGTACGCACCAGTGCCGCTCACCTCGGCGACGAGTGAACGTACGCCACCGAGCTCGGTGCGGTTCTCGTCGAGGACGCTCACACGCCAGCCCTTGGTCTCACCGTAGCGCTGGTACATCCGGAAAAGTTCGGCTGCGAAGAGTTCGGCCTCGTCGCCACCGGCGCCGGCGCGGATTTCGAGGATGACGTTCCGGTCGGCGTGGGCGGCTGGCGGGATGAGCGCATCCTCAAGCTGCCGAATCTCGTCGGCGGCGAGCTCCGCGAGTTCCGGGTTGCTCGCGGCAAGCGCACGCGTCTCCTTGAGTTGTGTGATCAGCTCTTCGCGCTTCATGGCCTCGCATCCTACCACGTTGCCTCCTTCTTGTCATCAGGAGAAGATGGGTGTACGCTCTCGGCGCCATGGAGCCACGAGAACCACTTGAGCCAGGCGTGTTCGAGTACGCAGAGCGCCGCGCGGGCCGAGAGTACCAGACCTGGGCTGCCGATGCGGTAGAGCTGCGATCGAACGCGCTCGCCGAGATGCAGGCCGGCCACCTCGCCATTGCCCGAGTACTCCTCGACCAGTACGCCCACCACCTGCACGACTGGGTTGAGTACGAACGGCAGGAGGAGCGGCTGCGCGGCGCGGCGTTCGACCTGCGCGCCTTCGCCGCCACGTTCCGTGACGAGGTTGCCGCGCTCACGGCAGTCGCTGCGCAGACGTTGCCGCTCCAGTTTCAGAAACGGTACGGCGACATTTGCGAACTCGTCGGCGAGTACGTTGCGAGCCTCGAGCAGCTCGTCTTGCACAACATGGCTGAATCTGCTACGATCCGCCCTGATCTATCAGGTTCACTCGAACCCGGTCGTAGTGATTTGCAACCAATCGAATCAATTGAGTGAGGAAAACGCGCATGAAGGCGAACATCCATCCGGCGTACCAGCAGACGAAGGTTACCTGCAACTGCGGGAATAGCTTCGAGGTCGGCTCGACGATGACCGAGCTCAAGGTTGAAATCTGCTCGAACTGCCACCCGTACTACACTGGGAAGCACAACCTCGTCGACACCGCTGGCCGCGTCGATAAGTTCGAAGCGCGCCGCAAGCGGGCCGCCGAGCTCAAGGCGACGCAGTCCGACAAGAAGGCGAAGGCTGACGACAGCCAGGACGTACAGGATGGGAAGGAAGCATTGAAGGAACTCCGGAAGTCTGTCCTCGACGCCGAGCAGAGCGCGACGAAGTAAGAGAGCACAAAGGAAGCCATGCCGATCACCCTCCCTACCCTCCGAGATCTCGTTGATGCCGGTGCGCATTATGGTCACCAGCGCGCGAAGTCGTACCCGAAGGCCCGTCAGTTCGCCTTTACCGTTCGCGAGCACACGCTTGTCATTAACCTCGAGCAGACCGTCGAAGCACTCGCGAGTGCGACGAAAGTACTGACCGAGCTCGCCGCGAACGGGAAGACAATCCTCTTCGTCGGGACAAAGCCACAGGCAGTCGACGCGGTCCGCATTGCTGCGACGAAGACCGGCATGCCGTACGTCGCGCAACGTTGGCTCGGCGGCACGCTCACGAACTTCCATACGATCCAGCAGAATTTGAAGAAGCTCACCGATCTCGAGACGCTTATGGTCTCCGAAGCGTTCGATGCGATGTCGAAGAAGGACCGCGGCCGCGCGACGAAGCAGCACGCGAAGCTTGTGAAGATCTTCGAAGGAATGAAGGGGCTCAGCCGTCGGCCGGACGCGCTCGTCCTCGTCGATATCACGGAAGAGAACATCGCCCTCGCTGAAGCGCGGCGCCTTGGTATTCCGACCTTCGCGATCGTCGACACGAACGCGAACCCTGACCTCGTTACGCACGCGATTCCAGCGAACGACGATTCGCGCCGAGCGATCGCCCTCATCCTCGACGTCCTCTCCGAGGCGATCCTCGAGGGGAAGAGCCAGATCCCAGCCGTCGTGAAGCCTGACCTCACGGACGCGACGAAAGCGGAGCGGATGGCGGCGGAGACGCCGGCCGAGGCCGAGCTCGTCGTCCCGGACGCAGCGCCAGTCGTTGCCGATGAGCCGGTAGAGGCTGCGACGAAGCCAGCCGCAAAGAAGACCACGAAGGCCGCTGCTGCCGAGAAGAAGCCAGCCGCAAAGAAGGCTGCGCCGAAGAAGAAAGCGGCGTAACCATGGCGTTCACTGCAGCTGACGTGAAGAAGCTCCGCGACGCTACCGGCGTCGGGATGATGGACGCGAAGCGGGCGCTCGAGGGCGCGAACGGGAACTTCGACGCTGCGGTTGAGGTGCTCCGCAAGGCCGGCGCCGCGAAGGCCGCGAAGAAGGCTGACCGCGCTGCCGCCGAGGGGATCGTCGTCTCGTACGTCCACGGCAACAGCCAAGTTGGCGTCCTCCTGGAGCTTAACTCCGAGACCGACTTCGTGGCGCGCAACGATGACTTCAAGGCGCTTGCGAATGACATTGCCCTCCACATCGCCGCGATGAACCCGCAGTACCTCTCGGTTGAGGACGTCCCGGCGGACGTCGTCGCAAAGGAGCGTGAGATCATCGCCGAGCAACTCAAGAACGAAGGGAAGCCGGCTGACCGGATCGAGCAGATCCTCGAGGGTAAGCTCAAGAAGTTCTACGCGGAGGTTGTCCTCCTTGAACAGCCGTTCGTCAAGGACGACGCGCTCACGGTCGGTGCCCTCATCCAGGCGGCGATCCAGAAGATCGGCGAGAACATCCGCGTCGCCCGGTTCGTCCGATTCGCCATCAAGGGCGGTCCGAGCTGCGCGCTCGACCTGCCGCAAAACGAGTAATCATCAAAAACGCGCCCGGTATCGGGCGCGTTTTTGAAAGGAGCGGGGTAATGAACCAACCACCGAAGCGTATTCTCCTCAAGCTCTCTGGTGAGATCTTGGCTGGTAAGGACGGCGCGATGTACGACCACGCGCTCATGGAGCGGTTGGCGCGAGAGCTCGGCGAGGTTATCGCGGCCGGGACGCAGGTTTTTCTCGTCGTCGGGGCGGGGAACATTGTTCGGGGCGCCGAGCTCGCGAAGGAGTCGTTCGACCGGGTTGGCGCCGACTATATGGGGATGCTCGCGACCATTATCAACGGGATCGCCCTCCAGGACGCGTTCGAGCGGAGTAGTCTGGAGACGCGGGTCATGAGCGCGATCGAGGCGCACGAGATTGCCGAGCCGTTCATCCGGCGTCGGGCGGAGCGCCATGCCGAGAAGGGGCGGATCGTCATCTTGGCTGGCGGCACCGGCAACCCGTTCTTCACGACTGACTCGGCGGCCGTACTCCGCGCCAACGAGCTCGACTGCGACCTCCTCCTCAAGGGGACGAAGGTCGACGGGGTGTACACGAGCGATCCGAAGCAGGACCCGACGGCGACGCGTTACGAGCGAGTGAGCTACGACGAGGTGATCGCCAGAGAGCTTCGCGTCATGGACATGACCGCGTTCACGATGGCGCGGGACAGCTCGCTCCCGATTGTCGTTTTCGATATACTCCAAGAAGGAGCACTCATCAAAGCAGCTCGGGGCGAGGTGGAGGTAGGGACGCTCGTCACCGCCTAAGACGGAGGTAGCATGTCAGGCTATCCATCGGTACGAACCGCGAAGGAGCGGATGGGGGAGGTGCTCGAGAAGCTCGACGCCGCCCTCAAGGCAATCCACACGGGGCGCGCGTCGGCGGCGCTCGTCGAGAACATCCCGGTCATGGCCTACGGCCAGTCGACGCCAGTCAAGGCGATCGCCCAGCTGTCGGTGCCCGAGGCGAACCAGGTCGCGGTAACGCCCTGGGACCCAGGGCAGCTGACGCAGATCGAGGCCGCGATCCGGGAGTCTGACCTCGGAGTAAGCCCGGTCAGCGACGGCCGGACCGTTCGCGTCATCTTCCCGCCAATGACGACGGAGCGCCGCGCCCAGCTTACGAAAGAGCTCGGGAAGATCGCCGAGGAAGCGCGGGTCGCGCTCCGGAATGTCCGCCACGAGGCGCTCGAGACGATCAAGCGCGACGTTGAGCAGGACGAGGCGACCGAAGACGACAAGTTCTCGGTGCAGAAGGAGCTCGACGACCTCATTAAGGCGAAGAACGACGAGGTCGAGGCGCTCATCCAGAAGAAGACGGTTGAGATCCAGCAGGTTTAACCGTGGATGAAGACCGATCGCCGCTGCCAGATGACGCGTTCACTGGCCGGGTGATCGGTCTTCTATATGACGTCTACCGAACGGTTGGTTCAGGGAGGCCGGAGGCGCGGTACCGGACGGCGTTCCGTTCTGCGCTCGTAGAGGCTGGGATTCCGGTCGCGCGCGGGAAGGTACAGTCGCTCACGTACGGCGAGCGTGTGGTCGGGCGGTACCGCGTGGATTTCGTTTTGAACGGCGAGCTCGCTGTTGAGTTCGCGCGTGGGAATAGTATCCCGGCTGAGGACTTCTCGCGCACCCTCTGCTACCTCCGCGACTCGGGACTCCAGCTTGCCTTACTTGCCGTCTTCGGCGACCATGAGTTACGCATTAAGCGCGTCATCCTGACGCGCGAAACGGAGGAGTAACCCAGTATGACACTCGCACTTACGATCGTTCTCTTTGTCCTCATATTCGGCGTGGTCATCACGCTCCACGAACTCGGGCACTTCCTTATCGCTCGACGCGAGAACATGGTGGTCCGTGAGTTCGCGTTCGGTTTCCCGCCCCGGCTCTGGAGCACGAAGCGTGGTGCGACCCGGTACAGCGTGAACGCGATCCCGCTCGGTGGGTACGTCAGCATTCTCGGCGAAGACGAGGCGTCGGACTCGGCCGGTAGCTTCACGATTAAGTCGCCCTGGGCACGGCTCCGGGTCGTGCTCGCCGGTATTGCGATGAACGTCCTCCTGGCGTGGCTCCTTATCACGCTCTACTTCTGGGTGGCACCGCTCTTCCCGGCGCCGGACGCCGTCGTCGTCGCCGGTGTCCGGCCCGGCAGTCCGGCTGCCGCGGCCGGGTTTAAGCCGAACGACTTCGTGAAATCGGCGAACGGCACGACGTTTAAGACCGATAAGGACCTGGTCGCGTTCACGAGCGAGCAGGCTGGTCAGACCGTCACCTTTACCGTGGTCCGGAGCGGGAAGGAGTTTCCGCTCGCCGCGACCTTGGGCGGTGCGGCCGGCGGGGCACTTGGTGTGACCGTTGTCGACGTGAGTGAGCAGCAGGCAGTGCCGTGGTACCAGGCGCCGTGGTACGCCCTTAAGGAGATCTGGGCGGTGACACTCATGACGCTCGGGTTCTTCGGCGGGCTCGTCGCAAAGCTCTTCGGCGGCGGCCAGGGCGTGAGCGTCGATGCAGTCGCGGGGCCGGTCGGGATCTTCTCGACGCTCCAGCAGGTGATGGTGCTCGGCATTCCAAAGGTGATCTACTTCGCTGGCCATATCTCGCTCGCGGTCGGCCTCTTCAACGCATTGCCAGTGCCCGCGCTCGACGGCGGGCGCGCAATGTTCCTCCTCTTCGAGGGGATTTTCGGGAAGAAGGCACTCAGGCCGGAGACCGAGGGGTGGATCCACGCGATCGGCTTCATTCTCCTTATCGGCGTCATCGTTCTCGTTACTGTCATCGACGTACAGCGACTCGGGTAGCCCGTACTTGAATAGAAAACGAGCGGCGCGGGAGTAGTTCCCGGCCGCTCGGTTGCTTAGTTCGTTTGTTTCGCCGTTTGCGCGGCGTTGGCGAGCTGTGTGAATGCACTGAGGATCTCCGCCGCGTATTTCAGGCGGAGGTGCTCATCCTCGACGCGCTGTTCCCAGACGGGGTAGCGTTTGCCGTCGTAGGCCCGGCAGGGCGAGCGGTAGATCCGGTTTTCCCCAGTGATCGCCACCATGACCGCCGACGAGTCGACGACGAGGATGCCCGGCAAGTCGACTAGCTCGTTGTCCTTGTACGCCCGATAGGTGGGCAGGAAAGCGACGAGGAGGTCGTCGGTGCTGTGGCGGAGTAGGCGGATCGCTCCGCCCTGGGTGTTGCGGTAGTCGGCAAGGGTGTCAGCGCGTCGTTCAGCTCGCATGGGAATCCTCCTGCGTCTCGATGAGATTGAAGAGCGCTCGAATCTGAGACTCAAACTCAACCCAGAGCTCGGGGTATGCGACCTTGTTGTTCCAGCTTGGTCGCATGGATCGTGCGGTGGACGTGTACCGACTCTGGTAAAGGTACAGGGCGTCTTCCTGCTTAGACAGAGCGATGAATACGAATCGCCGCCACTGCTCGGCGACGACGATGACTGGCTCGTTGCGCTGGTAGTAGGAGTCGGCGAAGCGAACGTAGCGGAGGTATCGCTCCGGCGTTGCCGCGATACGGCCGGCAATCGCTCTTTTGAGCGCAGCGAGGCGCTGGCTCTGGTCGTCCATTGAAAAACCTCCGGTACTTAAGGATGGGAAAACCGCACAAATCTACGGGAATACCAGGGAAAAGTCAATCTTGTTTCCTGAAATACTTTCCGGGATACTGGGAAGCCACAGCAGGTAGCGACGAGGAGCGTATGGCGAGAGAGCAGTCGATTACGCCACGGGCGGAGAACTTCGCCGCGTGGTACCAAGATGTCATTGCCGCCGCAGAGCTCGCTGAGCACTCGGGGGTTAAGGGCTCGATGATCATCAAGCCGTACGGCTACGCGATCTGGGAGCGCCTACGCGATGAGCTCGACCGCCGGATCAAGGCGACCGGGCACAAGAACGCGTACTTCCCGCTCCTCATTCCTGAGAGCTACTTAGAGCGCGAGAAAGACCACGTCGAAGGGTTCTCGCCGGAGCTCGCGGTCGTCACGCATGCCGGCGGCGAGAAACTCGAGGAGCCGCTCGTCATCCGTCCGACCTCGGAGACCATTATCTACGAGACGTACTCGCGCTGGATCCAGTCCTACCGCGACTTGCCCATGCTCGTGAACCAGTGGGCGAACGTCGTCCGCTGGGAGCTCCGGCCGCGGCTCTTCCTCCGGACGACCGAGTTCCTCTGGCAAGAAGGGCACACCGCCCACGCTACTGAGGACGAGGCGCAGGAAGAGGTGCAGACCATGCTTGGCGTGTACAAGGACGTCGCCGAGGAGATCCTCGCCATGCCGGTCATTGACGGTGAGAAGAGCGCGACGGAGCGGTTCGCCGGCGCGAAGCGGACGTTCACGATCGAGGCGATGATGCAGGACGGGAAGGCGCTCCAGGCCGGCACGAGCCATAACCTCGGCCAAGGCTTCTCGGAAGCGTTCAACGTCCAGTTCACAGACCGGGACGGCGTCCGAAAGCATGTTTGGCTCACGAGCTGGGGCGTCTCGACCCGGCTCATTGGCGGCCTCATTATGACGCACTCGGACGATCGCGGGCTCGTTCTGCCGCCTGCGCTCGCGCCCATCCAGGTAGTTATTGTCCCGATCTCGAAGTCGGACGACGAGCGCGCTCGCGTACTCGCTGCTGCTAAGGAGCTTGCGCATGAGCTTGGTCCCGGCGACCGCCTCCTGGTCGACGACCGCGATTACGTAACTGCCGGCGCGAAGTTCAATGAGTGGGAGCGGAAGGGCGTGCCGATCCGGATTGAGCTCGGCCCCCGCGACCTTGAAGCGAACCAGCTCGTCGTCGCCCGGCGCGACACGAACGAGAAATCGACGGTGGCGCGCGCGGAGGCGGCAGTGCATGTGAAGGGGCTCCTCACCGTCCTCCAGACCGCGCTCCTCGAGCGGGCGAAGACGCTCCGCCGAGAGCGGACGAAGGGCGTCCACTCGTACGCCGAACTCGTCGAACAGGTGGAAGTGGGCTTTGCACGAGCGTTTTGGTGTGGTAATGAGGAGTGTGAATCGAAGGTGAAGGCAGAGACGAAGGCGACGATTCGCTGCCTTCCCTTTGACCGTCAGCTCGAGGGCGTCGGCGCGTGCACCGTCTGCGGCGGCGAAGGGGGAGTGGAAGCAGTGTGGGCACGAGCCTACTAAGGAGTGCACGTCATGCGGAAACCGCTTGTTGTTGGTAACTGGAAGATGAACCTCACCGCTGAGCGCGCGATGTCGCTGGCGCGCAGTGTGTCGCAGCAGATTGACAGCCTCGGCGAGAAGGTCGACGTCGTCATTGCGCCAGCTCTCCCCTGGCTTATTCCGGTCGAGGGTGTCCTCGGCCGTTCGGCTAAAGTGGCGCTCGGCGTCCAAGATGCGGACACCGGCGTCATTGGCGCGCAGACCGGCAGTGTGTCGATGGGGATGCTGAAGCCGCACGTCGACTACGTCATTATCGGCCATTCGGAGCGACGGCTCGCGCACAAAGACACGCACCAGACGATCAACGCGAAGATCCTCGACGCCTTAAAGCGCGGCCTGACGCCGATTGTTTGCGTCGGTGAGTTCGTCCACCTCTACGACACGAAGCGAAAGCGCGGCCGTCCGACGAAGCTCGAGGCAGAGAGCAACATCTTCATGCAGATCCGCCGCGCACTGAAGGACGTCCCAGAGGGTGACATCTCGAAGGTTGTCGTCTCGTACGAACCGGTCTGGGCGATCGGGACCGGCGAAGCAGCTGACCCAGAATACGTGGCGCAGGTCGTCCGGAAGCTCCGGCGCACGGTGTCTCGTCTGGGCGGTAAGCGGCGCGCCGCGCGGATGCGCGTGCTCTACGGCGGCTCCGTCACCGCGAAGAACGCGAGCGACTACGCGAACCTCAAGGAGATCGACGGCGTCCTCGTGGGCGCAGCCAGCCTTGACGCGAAGGCGTTCGGCAAGATCGCCCAGGCGTTCCAGGCAGCGAAAGCGGCCTAACGCCGGTCTTTCACGACCTCGAGCTCGACGACCAGGAGGTCGACCATATTCCACAGGAAGTAGCGCAGGATGCCCTTTAAGGGGATGTACTTGCGCCACTTTCCTGTTGCGGTGAGTTCCTGGCGGATGAGTCGGAACCGAGCGGGCGTGTACGCGTCGTGGTGCGAGGCATACCACGATTCGGTCGTGAAGTACTTGAACGTCTCTTCGGTGAAGTAGCGGACGTGACTTGGGTCACCGAAGGCGAGCGCACTCATGTAGTACGGGACACCGATCGTGACGCGCGCGCCGGGCTTCGCGACGCGCCAAACCTCTTCCATTGTCCGGACAGTTTCGGGGAGGAATTGGAGGATGTGCCAGACACGCACCTCATCGAAGTGGTTGTCGGGAAGATCCCAGGGGAACTTTGTCAGGTCGACGACCTGGTCGACGCCAGGGACGTCCACCCGGTCGATACCCCAGTAGCCCTCGGGTTTCCGGAACGCGCAGCCGACGTCGAGTTTCGCGGGGAGGGTTTGTTTCGTTGCCATGGTGCTAGTCTAACGGTGCGACGCTTGGGAGACCAGGTGGTATACTCCAGAGCAAAGCCCAGGGAAACGGAGGTCCTATGGTTCGCGTTGCAATCAACGGGTTCGGCCGGATCGGCCGGCAGGCAGCGAAGCTCATTCTCGAGCGTCCAGAGCTCGAACTCGTCGCAGTCAATGATCTGACGGACGCGGCGACGCTCGCCCACCTCCTCCGCTATGACACGGTCTACGGCCGGTACGGGAAAGTCGTCGAGGTGCGCGGCGACGCGCTCGCGGTCGGCGATGAGACCTTTACGGTGTTCGCCGAGAAGGACCCGGCTAACCTGCCGTGGCGTGAGCTCGAGATCGATGTCGTTATTGAGTCGACCGGCCACTTCACGGACGCAGCGGGCGCCAAGAAGCACGTCGCAGCGGGCGCGAAAGCGGTCGTCATCGCAGCGCCGAGCAAGGGTGACGACCCGGCCCCGACCTTCCTCCGGGGCGTGAACGACCAGAGCTACGGCGGCGAGGAAGTTGTGAACAACGCCTCGTGCACGACGAACTCGATCGCCCCGGTGATCCAAGTGCTCCACGACGCGTTCGGCGTCGAGCGCGCGCTCATGACCACGGTGCACGGGTACACGGCCGATCAGAACCTCCAGGACGGTCCGCACAAGGATTTGCGCCGCGCTCGGGCAGCGGCCCACAGCATTGCGCCGACGAGCACGGGTGCCGCGATCGCAACGACCGAGGTTATCACGGAACTCCAAGATGCGTTCGACGGCGTGGCGCTCAGAGTGCCGGTCATCTGCGGCTCGATCTCGGACATCACCGCCGTCCTCAAGGCTGACGTTACGGTGGAGCAAGTGAACGCGGCGCTCTCGGCCGCGAGCGAGAGCGAAGCCTTGAAGGGGATTCTCGCCGTCACCGATGAGCCGCTCGTCTCCTCCGACATCGTCGGCCATCCGGCGAGCGCGATCGTCGACCTCGGCCTCACCCGCGTCGTCGGTAACCTCGTCAAAGTCTTCGCGTGGTACGACAACGAGTTCGGCTACGCAAACCGCCTCGTCGAGCTCGTTGATAAGGTTGGTTCGCGATAATGTCGCTACCGGATTTTGGTGGTAGGGAGCCAAGTGTCGAGGAGCTTCGTGCTGAAGCAGAGCGGCTGCGGCGCCAGGGGCAGAAGCTTCTTGATAAAATGGGGTTACTCGCCACGTTCGAGAAGTACGGACAGGTGCCCGGGATCGGCGGGAGCTTCAGATACAACCTCATGGTGTATCCCGATCTCGACACCGGCATTGTGGCTGACCATGTCGACCGTACGGTAGTTGGGAATCTACTCAACGACCTGATGACAATCCCAGTGCTCCGTCGCGTATCTATGTCGGATAACGTTGTATTTATCTCGCCGACGAACCCGCACGCGAAGCCGAAGGGGTATTGGATCGGACTCGAGGCGCCTTTCGAAGGAGAGCGCTGGGGTATTGATTGTTGGTTTCAGGAGCGCAGCTGGTTGCGGCCAGAGGACTCGCACGACAACTACGCGGAGAAACTTGAAGCGCTCGACCAAGCAGGGCGGGATGCGATTCTTCTTCTGAAGTACCAGCTTATTCAGCGGGGTGAGTACGGCGGGAAGTATACTTCGGGGGACGTGTACGATGCCGTGTTGAACGGTGCTCGGTCGTTGGCCGAGTTCGAGCGTCATAAGGAGGAATAGCATGGCTGATGCACTGTCGTTTCATCTAAGGCATAGGGGGAAGATCGGGACCGCGATTCTGACCCCGATTGCGACGAACGAAGGGCTCGCACTGGCGTACACGCCAGGTGTTGCGGAGGTGTCAAAGGCGATTGCCGAAGATCAGGCCAAGGTCTGGGACTACACAATGAAGAGCCGTACCGTGGCCGTCGTGACGGACGGGACGGCTGTGCTGGGGCTCGGTGACATCGGGCCGGAAGCGGCGCTCCCGGTCATGGAGGGGAAGTGCCTCCTCCACAAGCACCTGGGTGGCGTCGACGCAGTGCCGATCTGCCTCGCGACCAAGGATCCGGACGAGATCGTACGGATCGTCACCGCGCTCGCACCGGGGTTTGGCGCCATCCAATTGGAAGACATCGCAGCGCCGCAGTGTTTCGATATCGAGGCACGGCTGTCGGAATTGCTCGATATCCCCGTTCTCCACGACGACCAGCATGCGACAGCGGTCATTGCGCTCGCGGCGCTCATGAATGCGGCGAAGGTAGCCGGGAAGGCAATGGCGACGCTCGAGGTGGTGGTGAGCGGGGCTGGAGCAGCAGGGATCGCGATCGCCCGGCTGGTGCGCCCGCTCGTCTCCCGGGTGACGCTCGTCGACAGTAAAGGGATCGTCTCGAGTGATCGGGCCGACCTCAATGCGTTCAAGCAGGAGTTTGCCGTCGACCGTCCAGGTAGCCTCGGTGACGCGCTCGAAGGTGCTGACGTCTTCTTCGGCGTCTCAAAGGGCGGGATTGTCTCGAGGGAGATGGTCGCGCGCATGAACGCGGGTGCGATCGTCTTCGCGATGGCGAACCCCGAGCCGGAGATTCTCCCTGATGCGGCGCGCGCCGGCGGGGCGGCGGTCATCGGGACCGGCCGGAGCGACTTCCCCAACCAGATCAACAACTCGCTCTCGTTCCCGGGGCTTTTCCGCGGCGCGCTCGATGTCCGGGCAAGCCGGTTCACTGACGGTATGAAGCAGGCGGCTGCTCAGGCGATTGCTGACGCGGTGCCGGCGCCAACGCCTGATCGCATAGTCCCCGATCCGCTCGATCAATCGGTGGCAGAGCGGGTGGCGAAGGCGGTCGCAGTAGCGGCGCGCGCGGACGGAGCTGCACGCATTGAGGTCGCGCAATGACTAGCCGTGGTCCGTGGCAGGTGCTCTCGAGCGAGGTGAAGTACGAGAACCCGTGGATCTCCGTCCGCGAAGATAAGGTGATTCACCCGGATGGTAAGCCAGGGATCTTCGGGGTTGTCACGATGGCGGCCGGTGTGACGATTCTCGCGCTCGATGACGCTGGTCGCGTCTACCTCGTTGAGCTCGACCGGTACGCCACTGGCACGCGGAGTTTCGAGCTCCCGGGCGGCGCCATTGACGCCGGCGAGACTCCGCTCGAGGCGGCGAAGCGCGAACTCCAGGAAGAGGTCGGGCTCGAGGCGGCAACGTGGACGCCGCTCGGCGGCGAGTTTGACGCGTACACGACGACGCTCACCTGTCCGCAACGGCTCTTCCTCGCGACAGGACTCACGGACGTCGGCAAAGTGGATGACCCGAACGAGCCAATGACCATACACCCGGTTCCGCTCGATGAGGCGATTGTCATGATCCAAGACGGCCGGATTACCGAACCGTTCTGCGCGACCGCACTCCTCCTGGCCGCGCGCCGCTAGGCTTACTGAAGGTTGCTGAGATAGCCCTTTAGGCTTGGGCAAGCGGGAAGTGCCCGGGCGTCAGCAAGGGCGATGTACTTGAGCTCAACGCACTCTTCTGACGGGACAAACCCAGCGATGTCGTCAACAGCAGTGCGGTAGCCGAGGTACAGAAAATCGAACTGGTCATTGTGCGACACACTCCACACTGCAGTCGGCTGCTCGTCGAGGACGCGGGCGGCAAGGCCGCACTCTTCATGTATCTCTCGGACGATCGTCTCGCGGGGCGATTCGTTGTCGTCAATGCCGCCGCCAGGAATCTCCCAACGCCCGTCGGACTCCTTGAGGAGGAGTAGTCGTCCTTGGTCGTCGAACACGAGCGCTTTCGCCGAGACGCGGAAGATACTATTGGGCATATGCCTCCTAAATTTGGTTATGGATGCACTACAACAGACGCTTGTCTTTGGTGTCCAGTGGTGCACCTCAGTGTGAGTTGAGCGCTGCGACCGCGGGGAGCGTTTCGCCGGCCATGAAGGCGAGCGTCGAGCCGCCGCCCATTGAGACGAAGCGGTAGCGGTCGAGCGAGAGCTCTTCCTCGGTGAGGAGCGCGACGGTGTCACCGCCTGACACAACGCTATGCGCTGCTTCGTTGTCAGCGATCGCGCGAGCAACGGCAACCGTGCCAATACGGAAGTCTCGGGCGGTCGTACTCGTCATGCCCATTGTCCCGTTCCAGAAGATCGTCTTCGCGCCCTTGAGTACTTCAGTGAAGGTGTCGCGGGTCTTCGCGCCGATGTCGAGGATCTTGTCACCCTGCCAGACGTAGTCCTCTGGCAAGACGAACTTGTCAGGCGCCCGGTCGTAGAGCGTCTTCGCGAGCACCATCCGTTCGGCGTCGGCAACCGAGCGACCGATTTCCGTACCGAGCGCGCCGGCGAATGTGTTCGCCATCACACCGCCAAGGAGGAAGCTGTCGACGGTGTCGAGGAGGTGCTCGATGATCGGGAGCTTTGTCTCGACCTTCGCGCCGCCCAAGACGCAGACGAACGGCTTACCGGCTGCCTTCGTCGCTTGGCCGAGCATCGCGAGCTCGCGTTCGAACTGGATGCCGGCGACCGCGACCTTGGCCTCTTGGATTGCACCAACCGTCGAGGCGTGCGTCCGGTGCGCGACCGCGAACGCATCGAAGACGTAGAGGTCACCGAGGCCGGCGAGCTCTCGAGCGAGTGTGCGGTCGTCCTGCGTCTCGCGCGGGTCGAAGCGGAGGTTTTCGAGGAGGAAGATACTCTGGCCGAGCGGGTAGGCGGGGAGGCTCATGCCTTCAAGGCGGCGTGGTTCGAGCTCAAGCTCAGTGTGCGGGAACCCGAGGAGCGTGCGCAGGTGGTGGGCGACTGGCTCGAGCGACAGCCGGGCGTTCCCGGCGGCAACTTGCGACGGCGCTTGGCGCGGACGGGAGACCGGCCGGCCGAGATGGCCGACGAGGACGATCCGGGCGGCGCCGTTGTCGCGGAGGTACTCAATGGTCGGGATGGCGGCGCGCAGGCGGAGGTCGCCCTCGATGGTGCCGCGGGCGCTGACGGGGACGTCACAGTCGATGCGGACGACGACGCGTGCGCCGCGGACCGGGGTGTCGTGGAGTGTTTTCATGCCCCTGATGCTACGCAGAACGACGAGGGAAGTGCAACGCTTTGACAGGAGTAGCGCGCAAACCTATACTGCTCCCGTTGGAGGTCTGTGCACCCGCACCTTGATGTCCGCATCGTCGATATCCGACCGCTCACGCCAACCGTGAAGGAGTTTTGGCTCGAGCGGCTGGACGGCGCGCCGTACGCGTTTACGCCCGGCCAGCACCTCATGTACTGGTCCGGCCAGAAGTACGCGGAGTTCTCGCTCGCCTCTTCGCCCACAATGCCGGCAGTCGTCGCGATCGCTGTCCGGAAGCTCGGGCAGGCATCGTCGAAGCTCCACGCGCTCCGGGTCGGAGACGTTATTGCGGTAACGCCGCCGAAGGGCGAAGCGTTCCGCACCAGTCACCTCGCTGGCCGCGAGCTCTGGTTTGTCGCTGGCGGTATTGGGCTCGCCGGCCTCAAGGCGCAGCTCCACGCTGTCGCGGCGGCTCCGGCGGAGTTTCCCGGTCGGCACAAGCTCTTCTACGGCCTCAAGGATCGCGCCGAACTCCTCTGGCCGGATGAGCTGCGTGCCTGGGCGAGCTGGCTCGACGTCGAAGTGACCGGCGACGGGCGCCACCTCCTCGGCGACCTCCTCCACGAAGGGTTGGGCGGGCACGGCCAGGTGACGGCGCTCATCTGCGGCCCGAACGCGTTCTACGAACCAGTACGACAGGTGCTCCTGAGGGTCGGCGTCCCTGCGACGCACATCCTCACGAACATCTGGGAGTAATGAAAGGAACCCATGAGCGACGAATTCCGGATTCAGGTAAAGAACCACAAGACGCACAAGCACTCGCGCCACGAGTTCGAGGTAGAGGTGCCGGCGGTGACGATGGGCGAGTTCTTCGAGCGGGCGTACCGCCAGCTCGCGCCGACCGTCGAGATCAAGGGCTTCCGTCGCGGCCAGGCGCCGAAGGTGCTCACGATCCAGCGGATCGGGAACGAGCGGTACTTTGGACTCGCGCTCGATATGGCCTTGCCGGCGACGTACGCCGAGGCCGTCAAGCTCGCCGACGTCCACCCGATCGCCCCGCCTGAGGTGGCGATCCAGTCGTACGGCGAGGGCGCCGCGCTCACGTACAAGGTGGTCGTCGACGTCATTCCCGAAATCGAGCTTGGCGACTACCAGAAGCTCAAGGTGAAAGCACCGAAGAAGGACGACGAGCTCACGGCGCGCGAGGTTGATGAGGTCATTGACCGGCTGCGCAAGCAGCAGGCCGTCGTGACGCCAGTCGACCGCCCAGCAGCGAAGGGTGACCGTGTTGAAATCGACTACGCTGGGCACGTCAAGAACGTGAAGCGCGACGATCTCTCGAGCCAACACTTCCCGCTCGTTCTCGGAGAGGGTGTCTTCGTCGCGAAGAAGCTCGAGGCCGCGCTCGAGGGGAAGAAGAAGGGCGACGTGTTCGAAGTCGAGGACAAGGTTGAGAAAGATACGGTTCGGTTTGAGGTGAGCGTCCACGAGGTGGCCGAGGTGAAGCTCCCTGACGTCGACACTGCCTTCGCCGAGCAGTTTGGCCGGAAGGACGCGGACGACCTCCGCGAAGCCGTGAAGAGTCAGCTCCGCATGGAGAAGGAGACCGCGCATCGGCGTGAGCTTGAGGACCTCGTGCTTGGTGAGGTGCTGAAGAAGGCGAAGCTCGAGCTCCCCGAGAGCCTCATCGAAGAGGAGATCGGCCGCCGCATCGGCGAGGTGAAACAGCAGCTCGGCGTCATGTTCCCGAAGTTCCTCGAGAGCCAGAAGAAGTCTGAAGACGATATCCGGAAAGAGCTCCGGCCGTCAGCTGAGCACTCAGTGAAGGCTGGACTCGTCCTTGGCGAGATCGCGAAACGCGAAGGCTTCGGCGAGGACCGCCACAAGGGCGAGCCGGAGATCGAGTTTCAGAAGCGCGTCGTCCGCCGGACGCTCAGCTACCTCGTCGCGATCGCGACGGGCACGAAGCCGGATGAGGCGAAGGCGGGGAAGTAGTCTTCCGCTATAGTGAGTGGAAAAGGAGTCAGCATGGAACTACGGAACCAGATTCTCGTCCCGACGGTCATCGAGAAGAGCCAGTTCGGTGAGCGGGCGTACGACATCTACTCCCGCCTCCTCAAGGAGCGGATCATCTTCGTCTCCGGTCCGATCGAGGACCACATGGCGAACCTCATCGTCGCCCAGCTCCTCTTCCTCGCGAGCGAGGATCAGACGCGCGACATCCAGCTCTACATCAACAGCCCGGGCGGCTCAGTGACCGCCGGCCTCGCGATCTACGACACGATGGAGCACATCAAGCCAGACGTCTCGACGATCTGCGTCGGGATGGCGGCCTCGATGGGCGCGTTCCTCCTCGCCGGCGGGGCGAAGGGCAAGCGGTACGCGCTGCCGAACTCGAAGGTCATGATCCACCAGGTAATGGGCGGGGCGACCGGCCAGGCGACGGACATCAAGATCCAGGCCGAGGAGATCCTCCGTGTCAAAGACCGGATGAACGAGATCTTGGCCGCGAAGACCGGCCAGCCGAAAGAGAAGATCGAGCAGGACACGGAGCGCGATAACTACCTGTCCGCCGACCAGGCGAAGGCGTACGGCCTCGTCGACGACGTGATCCACTCGGCAGTCGACGCAAAGCCGGCTGAGACGCCGAAAACCGAGAACTAGGCCAGGCACTACAGTTCGAGCTGCGGGCGCGTCGGGTTACCCCCTCGACGCGCCCGCTTCGCATTCGTACGCTAATCGTATGGACACGCAAAAAATCACCAACTTCCTCTTCGAGATCGCGTCAATGCGGCGGCTTACCCGTTCGCACCGGCAGTTCATTACTGGCGTCACGGACAACATCGCCGACCACAGCTTCCGCGCGGCGGTCATCGGCATGGTGCTCGCCGAGCTCGAGGGTGTCGACAGTAGTAAGGTGCTGAAGATTTGCCTCTTCCACGACCTCGCCGAGGCGCGGACCGGTGACGCGAACTACCTCAACAAACAGTACGGCGACCTTCGGGAAGACGAGGTGACGCGCGACCAGATGGATGGCCTGCCGATCGGGCCGGAAATCGTCGCGCTTCTCGAGGAGTACGAGCGGCGGGAGTCGCCTGAGTCGGTCGTGGCGAAAGACGCCGACCTCGTCGACCAGATGATCTTGCAGCAGGAGTACTTCCGTGGCGACGACGAGAACCGGAACCGCTGGCACAACCACGCGGTCCGCAGTATGCGGACGAAGAGTGCCCGCGAGCTTGCCGAGCGGATCCGCGAGACGAACCCGCTCGAGTGGCTTTACGAGGTGACGGGGAAGAAAACGAACACCGTCGTCGGCGCGCCCGTGGAGTCGGTAACCGCGTGATCCGGGCGGTCATCTTCGACTGGGGACGGACGCTCTGGGACAACGACGCCGGCGCGCTCTACCCGGACGCCGAGCCGACGCTTGAGGCGCTGGCAGGTCAGTACCGCCTCGCCCTCTGTAGCGTTGCGCTCGAGTCGCCTGAGGAGCGCCTCAATCTTATCCGTCGTACCGGTCTCGACCGGTACTTCGAGTGTATGCGGGCGGTACCGCGCGGCACGCCGAAGGATGGCATCCTTGACGAGACGCTCGCCGAGCTCGCGCTCACGCCACACGAGGTGGCAGTTGTGGACGATCGAATGTTCCGTAGCATTACGTGGGGAAACCGGGTTGGCGCGACGACGTTCTGGGTGTACCGCGGTCGGTTCGCGGACGAACTTCCGGCTCGCGAGACCGGCCAGCCTACGCACACGATCGGCGCGGTCGCCGACCTTCTTCCTATCCTCGGGGCGTAGGGGTGTTGACAGCTTTCTCGAGAGCCCATATACTGCGCTCTGTGAGGTTCGAACGGAGCCAAACAGCTTAAACCGCAGGTCGACCAGATGCACCGCTTACCAGGAACGATGCGGGTGCATCGTTTTTTGTCGGCTTTCGGCCTCGAACCTGTAGCTTGAAAACTCGCACTCGTATACGACCAGCGTATATAGGTAAGGACCAATCGGGATTGGTTTCTCGGTTGGTTGGAAGATTGAGCCTCGCCGGGGTTATCCGGCGTGTGGTCACAACATGAAGTGACATCTTTTTGAAGAGTTTGATCCTGGCTCAGGATGAGCGCTGGCGGTGTGCCTAACACATGCAAGTCGAACGGGTTTAGACCCGTGGCAGACGGGTGAGTAATGGTAAGGAACGTGCCCTGAGGTCGGGTATAACCAGCCGAAAGGTTGGACAATCCCCGATATCTCTCCGGAGGAAAGTTTTTTCGCCTCAGGAGCGGCCTTACTCCCATCAGCTAGTTGGTAGGGTAATGGCCTACCAAGGCTATGACGGGTAGCCGGCGTGAGAGCGCGACCGGCCACAATGGGACTGAGACACGGCCCATACTCCTACGGGAGGCAGCAGTTGGGAATATTGGACAATGGGCGAAAGCCTGATCCAGCGACACCGCGTGGAGGAAGACGGCCTTCGGGTTGTAAACTCCTTTTCCCTGGGACGATTATGACGGTACCAGGGGAATAAGCACCGGCTAACTACGTGCCAGAAGCCTCGGTGATACGTAGGGTGCAAGCGCTATCCGGAATTACTGGGCGTAAAGGGCCCGTAGGTGGCTTTGTTCGTTCCGCGTTTAATCTCCAGGCTTAACTTGGAGTCTGCGCGGAAGACAGCAAAGCTCGAGTCTGGCAGGGGTCAGTGGAATTAGCGGTGTAGGGGTGAAATCCGTTGATATCGCTAAGAACACCAATGGCGAAGGCAGCTGACTAGGCCAGTACTGACACTCAGGGGCGAAAGCGTGGGGAGCGAACAGGATTAGATACCCTGGTAGTCCACGCCGTAAACGTTGCACACTAGGCATTCGGAGTATCGACCCTCTGTGTGCCGAAGCTAACGCGTGAAGTGTGCCGCCTGGGAAGTACGGTCGCAAGACTAAAACTCAAAGGAATTGACGGGGGCTCGCACAAGCGGTGGAGCATGTGGTTTAATTCGATACTAAGCGGGGAACCTTACCTGGACTTGACATCTCTGGAACCTCCTAGAAATAGGGGGGTGCCTTCGGGAGCCAGATGACAGATGATGCACGGTCGTCGTCAGCTCGTGCCGTGAGGTGTACCGTTCAGTCGGCAAACGAGCGCAACCCCTGTCCTGTGTTGCATATCACGGGAGACTGCCTCGTCCAACGGGGAGGAAGGCGGGGATGACGCCAGATCAGCGTGTCTCTTACGTCCAGGGCGACACACGTGCTACAATGGCGAGTACAGAGGGTCGCAAAGCCGTGAGGCGGAGCTAATCCCTAAAACTCGTCCCAGTTCGGATTGGAGGCTGCAACTCGCCTCCATGAAGTCGGAATCGCTAGTAACCGCATATCAGCCATGGTGCGGTGAATACGTTCTCGAGCCTTGTACACACCGCCCGTCAAGTGAGCCGAGTTGGCAATGCCAGAAGTCCCACCTTGCGTGGGCCGACGGCAGGGTCAGCGAGGAGCACTAAGTCGTAACAAGGTATCCGTAGGGGAATCTGCGGATGGATCACCTCCTTTCTAACGGAATTTTGGTGCTTTGCTTGCAAAGTACCTACCGTAGGTCGATCTCTCACCTTGAGAGACCCTTTCAATCTTCCAACCATTGAGCGACCAAGTAAAACAGCGCCATTCGGCGCTGTTTTACGTTGCATTTGCTTGACGTTCTTCACTTGACCGAACCTGTTTCTTGGTAGAAAATGCCCGAAGTATGCGCCCGTCGCTCCACGCCTTCACTTCGCGCCTCTCGCCTCGGCACTGGCGGCTGTTCGCCGCAGTGCTCGCCGTGGTGCTCGTGGCTGCGATCGCGTTGACCTGGCAGCGTAGCCAGGCAGAGGACGGGCGGAAAGTCGAAGCACTCGTGCTCACCGGCGAGGTGTCGTGGACGAGCGGCGACTTCCGCGTCGAGAACCGCGACCCGTTCGCGTGGAATCGCTGCAAGCTCGAGGTGAACGGCCAAAGCTACGGGGATGGGTACGGCTACCTCGTTGAGACTGTTCCTGCTGGCCGTCGGCTGAGCTTGCCGATGCGGGCGTTCTTGAAGGCTGGCCAGCAGTACGACGCAAGCCGCGAAGCGCCGGGCCGGTTCACGATCCGCTGCCAAGACGCGAACGGCCAGGTCGGCGTCTACGTCGGCCGCGCCAAGTCTGCCGAGTAATCTGACCCCATCCTGAGCGGGGTCTCGTGTGCTCGCCCCGTTCATCTGGTATCCTTGCTCCTGATGATGGAGGGGCAGTGACGATCCAATGGATCCAGGCGATTCCGTGGTGGTACCGGCATGTGCCGGCTCTGTTGGCGCATCACCAGCGCCTCATCTTTGAAACGGTTGTCGACTACTTCTCGTTCGCCATCCTCCTCCGAACGCTCTTCGCCCCGTGGAAGCGAGACCAGCGCGCAACCGACCGGCTGACGATCCCAGAGTGGGTGCGGGTCTTCGGTGAGAACATGATGACGCGGCTCGTCGGGGCGATCGTCCGACTGGGCGCCATGGGTGCTGGGCTCCTTTGCCTTGCGTTCCTCGCAGTGCTCGACGTCCTCATTTGGATTACCTGGCTCGTCGCACCGCTCCTCGCACTTGGACTCATTGCGCTAGGCATTCTCACTGGGCTCGGGGGGATGCAGTGATCCGCCTCGAGGGATCGCGCGGGGTCGCGGTGGCGCGTGCCGAGCTGCAGCACAATAGCGTGCTCTGGCGCACTGCCCGGCTCGCTGGCGTTGTTGTCGTCGGTCTTGCGCTCCTCTACTGGGCGGGCGGCGCGCTGTCGCTCGTGGACGTGTCGCCGTTCTTCCTCGGGCTCGCCGAGCTCGTCGTCGGCGTCGCGATTCTGGTCGGCATCGCCGAGCTGTACTACCACGTCGCCGTGGAGCCGAGCGCTCCCGTGGTACCGCTCAGTGACGCCCTGAAGCGCGATGACTGGCAGGACCGAGTCAACATTGCGGACTACGCGTCCCGCGAACTCGCGACCGTCCTCCTCGCCTCACGGTCTGGTGCGACGTTCGATATCTCCAAATTCCTCCAGGCGCTCCTCATGCAGCGGACGACGCGCGTTCTCCTCGACCGGGCCGGGCTTGCCGGCGACGTCAAGGGCGGCGCTGCCGGCCAGGCTCCTGGAGTCGCTGAGCCGGTCAACTCCGTTGAAGCGGTGCTCACTGTCGCAACCACGCTCGCGGCACAGGGCTTCAAGCGCCACGTCCACGTGAGCCACGTCTTACGCGCGCTTGCTCGGCACCACCAGGGCTTTGCGAACCTGCTCTTCGCCAACGACGTGAAGCCGGAAGATCTCGATGCCGCGATCGCGTGGTACGAGCGAGTGACGACGCTTGCCCGCGGCAGTTTCTTCTGGGAGCGGGGGAAGATCGGCGTCTGGGGAATTGGGCGCGACTGGGCGGCCGGGTACACGCCGACGCTCTCGCAGTACGCGGTCGATCTGTCGTCGTACCTGCGGGAAGCGCAGCTCCAGGCGCAGATCACTGGCCGACAGGCGGAGATCGACCAGCTCGTCACGTCCCTGGCCAGTGAGCGCCGCTCGAATGCGCTCCTGGTTGGACAGCCGGGCGTTGGGAAGACGACGATCGTGAACGGACTCGCCGCACGGATTGCTTCCGGTGAGGTGCCGCGCTCGCTCGCCGATAAGCACGTGTTCCAGCTGGATGTCGGCCGTGTGCTCGCCGGGCTCATGAACCGCGGGGAGCTGGAAGTTCGGCTCCTCAAAATTCTCGGCGACGCGGCGCACGCCGGGAACATCATCCTCTTCATTAAGGACATCCACGTCCTCCTGGCGGCCGAGGAGGGGAAGACCGGCGCGGTCAACGCGGCCGAGACCCTGCTGCCGTTCCTTGAGTCTGGCCGGATCCAGCTCATTGGGACGACGACGCCGAGCGACTACCACGGCACGATCGAAGTGCAGTCGGCGGTTGCCCAGCTCTTCTCGCGCGTCGACGTCGCACCAGCCACGCCCGAAGACACGCTCGTCCAGCTCCAAGACGTCGCGCTGCACCTCGAGGTACGCCAGCGGGTGTTCATTGCGATCCCGACGATCCGAGTGGCGGTCGAACGGGCGGAGCGCTACCTGGCGAACGTGCCACTCCCGGAGAGTGCGATCCGTGTCCTCGAGGCAGCGGCTGTCGCAGCCGGCAACCGTGGCGGTGGCGTGCTGACCGTAAAGGATGTTGACGACGTCGTCGCGCAGCTCGCGAAGGTGCCGGTCGGCGACGTTGAGACGACGGAGAAGGACAAGCTCCTCAACCTCGAAGCAGTCCTCCACGAGCGCGTTGTTGGCCAGGACGAGGCAGTCCAAGCTGTCGCGGCGGCACTCCGCCGGGCTCGGTCAGGCCTCGCGAGCCAGAGTCGGCCGATCGGTAGTTTCCTCTTCCTCGGGCCGACCGGTGTGGGGAAGACGGAGACGGCGCGGGCGCTCGCGGCCGTGTACTTCGGCGCGGAGGACGCGATGGTCCGGATCGACATGAGCGAGTTTCAGAGCCCCGCGAGCCTTGCCCGACTCATCGGGGCGCCGACTGAGGCGAACAAAGCCGGCGCAGGCCAGCTGACGAGCGCGCTCCGGGACAAGCCGTTCAGCCTGGTTCTCCTAGATGAGATCGAGAAGGCGCACCCGAACGTCTTAAATGTTTTTCTCCAGATCCTCGACGACGGTCGTGTGTCGGACGGTCGCGGCGAGCCGGTCGATTTCCGGAACGCGATTATCATCGCCACCTCGAACGCCGGCTCGGCGATGATCCGCGAGGCAGCGAAGACTGGCGAGCTCGGCGAGGGCTTCAAGGAGCAGCTCATCAATCACCTGCAGAGCGAGGGGCAGTTCAAGTCGGAGTTCTTAAACCGGTTCGATGCGGTCGTTGCGTTTAAGCCGCTCAGCCTGACTGAGTTGAGTACGATCGTCGACTACCAGCTCAAGGCGTTGAACGCTCGACTGAGCTCGCAAGAGGTGCAGGTCGCGTTGACGGACGCAGCGCGGACCCGCCTGGCTGAGCTTGGGTACAAGCCGGAGTTCGGTGCCCGAGCGCTCCGCCGCGTCTTACAGGAAAAGGTTGAGAACCTCGTCGCTGATCGGCTCCTCAAGGGCGAGGTACAGCGTGGGCAGATCGTAACGATTGATCTCCCGGACCTGGGTGGAGTGGAGGCAGAACGGCAGGACGAGGTCAAGCAGTCGACGACTAGTGGGACGCATACTCCGACGAGCGGGTTGCAGCAAGTAGAGACTCATAAATCAGTATCGGCCAACGGGCTGGCGGACGAGTCGATTATCCACGATTCTTGGCGCTCTTAGGTTGTCTTTTGTATTCAGGGCTGGCGACGTAATGGATGCGGCCGACTCGCTTATTGGGTGCGAATTAAATTGCTCGTACGCACGATACCCGAACTTCCGTTAATCATGGCGTTTTGGTTCGTCAGCACTCCTTCCCGCACTGCAGCACAGCCATTCCTGTGACTGTATTACGGGAAGTATTCACTCCCTGTTCCTCTAAGTGGATGGTTGCCTTTCTCATTGCATTCGCTCGCCAGGGTTCAATTTACCCGTTGAAGTTCAGGGCGCTGTTCGGTATACTTGCCCCCGTAGTTTGGGCATGTAGCTCAGTTGGTTAGAGCGCGTCACTGATAATGACGAGGTCCCAGGTTCAAATCCTGGCATGCCCACCAGAGAAGACGACCACGCCTAGGCGTGGCGTTCTTTTGGTATACTTGTGTTGTAATATGATGAATACGCCGCACATCCTGACGGGGGCAGCGATTGGTGTTGCAACCGGAAATCCAATCCTGGGGTTCTTGGGTGGTTTGGCGAGTCACTTTGTACTCGACGCGATCCCTCACACGGATCCAGGTACCTGGCATTTCGAGGAGCCGCTTCCGTTTAAGATTGACGAGCGTGACCTGACAGCGGCATTTATTGATCTCGCCATCGCGGCCGTCTTACTCGTTTGGTTGGCCGGTAATGTCCCGATCGCTGCGGCAGCGCCACTAGCTGCAATGTTTGGTGCGATATTGCCCGACATTTTTATTGTATCGCTCTTGTTTTGGCCTCGGCTCGTTACCGTGCCGGGATTTAGTCATTACGACAAGTTTAACCGTATGCTTCAGGCTCAATCGACAGCGAAACCACACCAGTGGGCACTCGGGATTCTTACGCAGGTCGCGGTGACCGTTGGGGCTGTATGGTTCTTACTCGTCTCCTAGTTTTTGCACTCTCGCTCGTCGTCGGGTTCTGGATGATCCGAAATTCGCTGACGCTCGTCGGATGGTTCGGGCAGTTTAACTGGGCGGAGCGGTATCTTGGCACAGGGGGCAGTTACAGCGCTTGGAAGCTCTTTGGTATTCTTGCGATCGTCTTCGGTTTCCTGTACGCTGTCGGCCAGTTTGACATTGCTCCCGAGACAGTGGCGCCGCTCGGGCGGTAGTACGGGCCAGTAGCTCAGTTGGTAGAGCACCGCCTTTGCAAGGCGGGGGTCTGGGGTTCGAATCCCCACTGGTCCACCAACTTATTCTATAAGAAAGAGGTTTTGGAACCTCTTTTAATTTAAGTGTACTACTTCCACCTATCGAGTTTTGGTATTCCCCGAGTAAGGAACCAGGCAAGCAAACCGTTCATACCATCTTTTTTCATCTCTTGTATGCAATACGTTTGGAATTTTTGTGCTGTATCAACTTCTGGCGGATTGAGAAATTTTCCTTTCTCGTAGCACATAGAACAATAGATTTTGCTAATTGAACCATCGGCATTTGTGCCCCCTCCTTTCTTGTCTTTTATCAATGGAAATCCACAACTTTGACAAATCTGGTTATTCATTTGAACCCTTTCTATTTGTAGTTCGTACTTGCGGCTCCGCGCCCAGAGGCATATTCTGATACCTGTTTCTGGTGTCTGTTTGGTGAATGGATCTTTGCTGGTGCTTTTAAAGTAACTGGTGAAATTGATCTTAATAAATGAAATCGCAATAACAGCGTATGGTAAAGGGTAATATTTCGTGGCGTACCTTACCCTTCATCGCGCCCGAGCGCTGATCCAGCGGCCCAGAGGCCAAGGGCTAGGTATAGGATGCCGTCGTATGGGTCTTCGAGTGCGAGTTCCATGAGCAGAGGGTCGCCAGCCGGGAGGAAGAAGCTCGCAGTGCCGAGGGCGAGGTAGACGAGCGCAATGGCGCCCACGAGGAGGCGCTGGAGTGGCCGTGGCGCTACTACGGCCGCGATGAGACTCAGTGCTCCTAATGCAAGCTGCACGAGGTTCTCGCGACCGCTGAAGTACCATGTCGCGCCGAACAGGCTTTCCTCAGGTGTTGGCCCGATGATACCGATAACGCCGAGGATGCTGAGGAGGATAAGCATCCAGCCGCCCCAGATCAGGAATGACTTCGTTGTCATAAATTCCTTTCGAGTACATCGGAGTAGTGTTGTTACTATACACCAGGTTTTGAATTGGCGGTCCGGGTATGCTTGTTGGCAAATCAATGACGAACGTGAATGGTTTATGTCAATTCTCGGCTGTGTTGGATGTGTGTTGACTTGAGGTGGTAGCAAATAGGCGCGAGCTCCCGCTGAAAGCATGCAGTTGCGAGCTAAGTTGGTCTTTATAGAAGCCGATCGGAATGATTATATTCCGGTTGATGTTGGGATCAAATCTTGCTCGGCCGCTGCATCACCTGTGGCGCGGGCGTTGGAGTAATTCTTGCGGTCAATACAACCAGCCTGGTTGTCCCTGCTCGTGATCGGTGCAGTATGTTTGGTCGGACGTATCACGTTCGTAGATGTTCTCGTTGTAGTGATGAACGCGGCGCCGTGGATATACGAGCGCGCGGTCTTTACGGGCAGAGGAAAATTGTCCGGTTGCAACCCAGTACCAGCGAGCGTCGTCAGCATCTTTGACTACAATGAATGAATTGGATCCGCGTTACAGAGCCTTATGGTACTTAGAAGGAATGTTAATAGATATTAGTGTTTAATTTTCTATTTTTTTTCTCCTTGTAAACTAGACAAAAATGAAATTATCCGTTATAGCTAGTCCAGCTTTCGGGACTTATTCGGTAATCCCGAATTGCAAATTTACACACATCTAGAAACGAGGTGAGGGGATTTGGCACATTTGATTGAGCTAATGTTTTGGTCGTTGTACGCAACGTGCTACGACGCATTGAGTCGACTCAAGGCGTATAAGGAAATGCAGGTTCGAACTCTGCAGCTTCTCTCACCGACGAGCGGCGAACAAATTCTCGATGCGGGGTCTGGAACAGGTAACTTGATCCGAGCAATCGAGGATATGGCTGAGGTTGTGGTGGTGGGGGTAGATTGTAATCCTGGTATGCTTGCGGTTGCAAAGCGCAAGCAGTTGAGGGCTACGCTCTGGCGGTGTGATCTCAACGAAGTTTTGCCGTTTCGTGACAGCACCTTCGACAAGGCTGTGTCGACGAACAATCTTTACGTCCTTGCCGATCCCGTGAGTGTGCTTAGAGAGTTTCGGCGTGTTTTACGGAAAGGGGGCAAACTCATCATTGTAAACCCCGTGCCTGGCTTTTCGCCCGGAAAGATTCTGCGCGATCATCTCGATCGAACCAAGGATCTTTGGGGCTGGCTCGAGGTTGTTATCCATATACCACACATCATGGCGATCCTCTTGCTGAATTTGTTTATTGTGAACAAGGGGAGGGCGGGGAGTTACCATTTTGCCGATGTGGCGAAATGGCAGCAGTGGGTAAGAGACAGCGGGCTAAGTGTTGATCGTTTGGAGTTGGTGTATGCCGATCAAGCACTGCTCGTATCTCTCGTGAAGGAGGAGGTGGTTCCAGGTGCATGATTTGGCGATGTTGCAGCTTCATTCGGGTGGGCAGTTGCTGACGATTGACTTCGGCGCTCCGACGCTTCCGGATGAGTATTTCCAAATGTTTCGGCTGCGGCATGATCGGTACTTAGAGAAGGGTTATATCGCGGCGCGAGACGACGGCTTGGATTATGACATCTACGACCAGCGAAAGCAGTGTCACTACGTAATTGCTTCCATCGACAGGCGCGTAGTTGGCACAGTGCGTTTGATTGTCGGCAATACGCTGCCGACCGAGGATTACTTCAGCTTTCATGAGCCGGATCAAATGCGCGAGTTGCCGCGTAGCTGTCGCGGTGAAGTGTCGCGGCTCGTCGTAGAGCGTGAAGCTAAACTAGCTCAGCATCTAATAACGATCGGGTTAGTATACACGCTGTACTTGATAGCCGAAGAGGGGCAGATCCTCGGAGGTTACCTGTACGTGAAGAACTATCTCCGTCGAATTCTCGCCAGCCTTGGAATCCCGCTTCATGATGTTGGGAGCTATACGCTCAAGCACGCGCCGGATTATATGGCTGGATATTTCGCAGAGACACAGGAGCCGACTGCACCGCTGTACTTCCTTACAAAGGAAGTTGGTCAGGCAGCGATACTCTTGATAAACCAGGAGGCCAATGGCCGATCCTGGAGAAAAGTCTCTTAACTCCTTAGGGGCCCGTTGGGCCCCTTTTTCTTTCTGTTACACTGAAATGGTCATGTGGACTTACAAAGAATTTCTCATTTTAGTTGCTATCGTTGTTACGATAGCAATGGCTGTTTTTGTTTGGTTGCGACAGCCGAAAAATCCGGTAAATATATTCTTTCTACTCGCATGCCTAAATGTGGTGGGATGGGAAGTCGGGATTATTATCTTTCGAATCTCAGCCGATGGTTCAGCGGAGCTCTATTGGGGTCAGCTAATTCATTTTTTCGCGATTTTGATCCCTCTGTGTTTCTATGTCATGTTTTCATTCTTTCCAGCAGGGAAGTTTCGGGGAAATGCGATTGTTGTTTCGCTTGTTTCTTTACTAACCATTGTTTGGCTTTGGCTTGTCTTTTCAGAGAAATATATTTCCAGTTTAACATTGGTCGATGGCGTACGGGGATTGCGATATGAATGGTTATTCCTTCCGTATGTCGTACACATTTCGATGTTATTCCTTCTTTGTTTTTTTGTGCTTGGCAGGGGTTTGCAAAGTAGCCGAGGAATTATTAGATCTCAATATCTCTACATGTTCCTCGGACTATTTGGTGCAAGTGGTGTTGGCTCATATTTGAATCTTTTTCTTGTAGGCATTGGTGATTTTCGGTTCAATTGGCTCGGGCCGTTATCGCCAATAATCATGATGGCATTTATAGCGTATGCGATAATAGCACATCGTCTGTTTGATATTCGTGTCATTATTCGACGAACAGTGGTGTTCGCTGGATTGTCTGTATTCTCACTTGGAATTTACGCCGCAATTATGTTTGCCGCCACGGCGCTTATTGGTGGCTCGGGTCGGTCAGTATTCTTAGCAAGTCAGTTTGTGCCAAACATGGTTGCTGTGTTCGCTATAGCGCTTGGCTTTGATCCACTTCGGAAGTGGCTAAGCAAGACGACCGATACTTGGTTATTTAAGGCAGATTACGACAAGGAAGCGCTCCTGGCAGCGCTCTCTAGGAATCTCGCCAACGCAGTAGATCTAATTGATGCCGTTGAGAGCATGATCGAAATTATGACTACTCAGATGCGTCTTGCGAGTGGTGCTGCCATTCTTGTGCAGCCAGCCGAGGAAGCAGGCATGTATGAGCTGAAGCAGCTGATTTCTGCCGGATATACTGAGCAACAAAAACGAGCTCTCGAGCTAAAGCCTAAAGACGCGCTTGTTGAGTTCTTTCAATGCGATAAAGACGGTAAGCATAAGTGCACTAGCCTAGTTGTAGTTGACGAGCTTGAGCGTCAGTATAGTGACTCCAGTTTTTTAGGGGCGCAAAAAGTACTGGCTGCGGCGCTCATCAAGCGATTGCGGGCGATTGATGTGGCGGTGGCAATACCACTTTACATCGCGCGCCGAGAGCCGGTCCCGACAGTGCCGGGGACGCCGCCTCAGTACAGGAAAGTTGAGACATTCATTGGCATTGTTGTCCTTGGCGAGAAGAAATCAGGTGATGCTTTTACGGCTGAAGATTTGCGTCTATTAGAGATTGTTGCGAGTCAAACAGCTGGGGCAGTTGAAAAATCCCGACTCTTCGAAGAAGACCAGCTTAAGAGTGAGTTTGTTGCCGTGGCGTCTCATGAATTACTAACTCCGACGGCGGCTATGGAAGGCTATCTATCGATGATTTTGGATGAGGGCTTGGGCAAGGTGGATAAGCAGGCTCGGACGTACCTCGAGATGGTGTACTCGGAGTCCAAGCGACTCGCCGCCCTCGTGAAAGACCTTCTAAATGTTAGTCGAATAGAGCGGGGTAAGATTCTCGTTAATCCTGAGCCGATTGTTCTCGATGAAGTGGTCGAGCAGGTGCTCGCGAGCCTCAAGTTCCGGGCCGAAGAGCGGAAGATCTCGATCCTATTCAAGAAGGCCGAACCACTCCCTAAGGTGATGGCAGACAAAGATAAGCTTGTTGAAGTGTTTGTGAATCTAATTGGGAACTCGATCAAGTACACGCCAGAGGGTGGAAAAGTAGAGATTGTAACCGAGGTGCAGGACGGATTCGTCGCTGTCTGTGTGAAGGATAATGGAATTGGGATGAAACCAGAGGACGCACAGCACCTCTTTAGTAAGTTTTTCCGCGCCTCGAACTCTGACCAGACCGGTCAGGGCGGGACAGGGCTCGGTCTCTACATCACGAAGAACGTCATTGAACTCATGGGCGGGACGATCACAGTCAAGACGGCGCTTGGAAAAGGCTCGGCGTTTACCTTTACTTTGCCTGTGGTTAACGGGTGACTTGTTTTATGGGAAACTACTCGATACCGTTAGGGGGACAATAAAAAGGAGGCATATGGTTAAACGGGTGCTACTTATCGAGGATGATATTACTCTTCGGGACTTGTACTTCACCCGGTTTAGTATGGAGGACTTTGACCTCGAGGTTGCGACCGATGGCGAGGCCGGTCTCTCTAAGGTGAAGGAGTTTAAGCCAGATGCTGTCCTCCTCGACCTCCGCATTCCGAAACTTACTGGGTTTGAAGTGCTTCGTCGCATTAAGGAGGATCCGGAGATTAAGGACACTCCGGTCATCGTCTTTACGGCTCTCTCTGGTGATGACGACCGGAAGAAGTGTATGGAGACCGGTGCCGCTGCATTCCTCTCGAAGGCCGAGACAATGCCGAAGGATGTCATCGAGAAGATGAAGGAAGTTATCGGGTAGCAATGCACTTCTCGTAAGTACGCCTCCTCACTGGGAGGCGTACTTTGTTTCATGGCAAGTAAGAGTAGGTCGTCGATAATCCGTTTACGTCTTTGTACGCGGTAGGTACAATAGTTGCGAACTATGCGTAGGAGGGCAGGGGTGGATAATCGACCAGTTGATATTCAATCGCTTGATGAACAATTAGCCGCAATTCAACGATCGACAAGGACAACGCTGCCGGCGCTCTTGCCTGCGCACGAGTGGCTTCGCGCGAACTCACGATTGTACTATCGGTGGCATGCCCAGTCGTATGCTGAGCCAATTCACAAGCTAACTGCCTGGGGCGTGGTCGCGCTGTCCGTTGTAAAGATTGCAGCAATTGTTGTGCCATTGGTTAGCTCGCCAGGCAGTTCGCTTGCGGCTTCGAGCTGGACTCAGGCCAGTCAGGTGGAATTTTTAACAGGGACGACGGCTGGTGCGGCCACAGTGACAAATCTAAATGGCGGCGCAGTGACGCTCAACTCGTCTCAGTTTTCGCATAAGCGATCGGTTACCATTGACAATACGAATGGCGGCACGCTGACAGACGCACCCGTAAGGGTCGAGCTTACAAGTGAGAATTTTGATTTTACTGCAGCACAGGCCGATGGGGATGATATTCGGTTTTATGCGGCTGATGATACAACAGCGCTTGAGTATTGGACGGAGAGCTGGAACGCGAACGACCAGGTAGCGACAGTGTGGGTGAAGCTCCCCTCACTAAATGCAGGAGCGTCGACGATCGTACATCTTTACTCGGGCAATCCAGTCATTGAGGGTGGGAGCGCAGCGCCATTCTCGGTCACTCCATCAACGGCCAATATGAGTCTTTGGCTGGATTCGAGTACCTTAAGCCAGGTAGACGGAGCGGCGGTAGCTAATTGGTCAGATCGACGGGGTCTTGCCGCCGAGGCTACACAGTTAATTGAACAGCATCAGCCAACCGTGCAGACGAATGAGCTCAACGGACATGCGGTTGTTCGTTTTGATGGTTTAGATGACTTTGTTTCTTTTGGTAATATCGATGATATTCGGACGGTTTTTTGGGTGTACAAGTACAACCCGGAAGCCGGGGCAGCGCATCGTCCGATGCTTGGTCATTCGGCTGTGCATCATTTCCATGGAGACAGTGCACAAAACATTTGGGGTGAGGATAGTTCAAGCTATGTAACCAGTGGAACAACGCGACTACATGGGGCGTCGATTGACGGTTTATCTACCCAATTGCCGACGTCGTTTAAATACATGTCTCTTGTGACCACGGATAATACTTCGGCTGATTCTTTTGCCAAGGATCGAGATACGGGCAATATGTTTTCGGGAGATTTAGCTGAGCTTATTATCTACAACGCTGCGCTCTCTGATTCAGATGTTAAATCCATCGAGTCATACTTGAACGGTAAGTATTTCTCCGTGGTGACGGTCGGGGAGGCGACGACACTGGATTTAGGTGGAACGTACACCTCTTCGTCACATGATACGGCGCAGTTCTCAGATTTTTCGACGCTCAGTTGGAATGCAGTGGTACCCACTGGCACTGAGATTAAGTTTCAGCTGCGGAGTGCAGAATCAGAAGCTGATCTTACTAACGCGACATGGTATGGCCCAACTGGTACGAACGATTACTACGTAACGCCTGATACCGTTGTCAACGAGATCTCAAACGGCAAGCGCTGGGTTCAATATCAGGTGACTTTGAGTGCGGTTGAGAACGGTACATTTCCTGTGCTTGAAAGCGTTACGCTTGCATATGATACAGCAAGTCTCATAGTCACCGAGCCTACAGGCCTTGCGATGGGCGTATATACAGTAAACAATCTGACGATTAATGGCGGGCAGACGCTTACACTTGCGGGTGGTACAACGCTCAATGTGTTCGGTGACTTAGTCCTTGATGATGCTGGTGGCGCTTCGCAGATTGTTTGTCAGGGAAGTAATAAGGCAGAGCGGATCGACGGCGAGTGGGTAGGTCGGGGATGTGTGGTTAATGTAGCTGGCGACACCGTGATTGACGCTAATTCAGCCATCACAGCAGATGGTCAGGGTTATACTGGCACACATCGTGGTGCTGGTAATGGTCCAGGGGGTGCGCCTGCTGGCGGAATCTACGCTGGTCCAGGTGGAAGTTATGGCGGTGTTGGGAGCTATGGCAGAGAAGATGGTACCGACGGCTTGCCTGGTCAATCGTACGGGGATGCCTTAGAGCCAATCGATCTTGGCTCAGCCGGCGGAAGTAGTACAAGTATGTATAGCTCCGGCGTCGGTGGTTCGGGCGGGGGTGCAATTCGACTAGATGTTCAGGGTACTATAGAGCTGAACGGTGAAATCTCTGCCAATGGTGAAGATGGTACAGGAAGTGGTACTTACGGCTCGGGTGGTGGTTCGGGTGGTTCAATTTGGATTACGGCCGGAACGTTAACCGGTGGTGGCACCATTGCGGCGAATGGTGGTGATGGTCGCGATGGTGACTGGGATGGTGGTGGTGGTGGTGGGCGGATCGCAATTCACTATACGACGAACAATGGTTTCGATTTTACAAATGTCACAGCAACGTTAGGCGGTGGCGGCTTAAATGCTGGCGAGAACGGAACAACCTATGCGCTTGCGAACGGACACTTACTAGTGTGGCAGCGTCTTGCAGTGGAGGGCGGGCGCAGTCTCTCGTACAGCAGTGTTCTCATTGAGAACGGCTCGTTGTTTGTGGTAGGCGGAGATAGTTCGCTGACGATTAGCGAGGACTTGACGGTAACGGGGGGCTCAACTCTGCAGCTTGAGGGTGCAAATCGCACAGGGAAGGTTGACGACCAGTGGCGAGGCACAGGCGTTGCAATTAATGCTGGAGATCTCGTTATTGATGCCGGTTCATCTATTACGGCAGATGGTCAGGGTTATACTGGCACACATCGTGGTGCTGGTAATGGTCCAGGGGGTGCGCCTGCTGGCGGAATCTACGCTGGTCCAGGTGGAAGTTATGGCGGTGTTGGGAGCTATGGCAGAGAAGATGGTACCGACGGCTTGCCTGGTCAATCGTACGGGGATGCCTTAGAGCCAATCGATCTTGGCTCAGCCGGCGGAAGTAGTACAAGTATGTATAGCTCCGGCGTCGGTGGTTCGGGCGGGGGTGCAATTCGACTAGATGTTCAGGGTACTATAGAGCTGAACGGTGAAATCTCTGCCAATGGTGAAGATGGTACAGGAAGTGGTACTTACGGCTCGGGTGGTGGTTCGGGTGGTTCAATTTGGATTACGGCCGGAACGTTAACCGGTGGTGGCACCATTGCGGCGAATGGTGGTGATGGTCGCGATGGTGACTGGGATGGTGGTGGTGGTGGTGGGCGGATCGCAATTCACTATACGACGAACAATGGTTTCGATTTTACAAATGTCACAGCAACGTTAGGCGGTGGCGGCTTAAATGCTGGCGAGAACGGAACAACCTATGCGCTTGCGAACGGACACTTACTAGTGTGGCAGCGTCTTGCAGTGGAGGGCGGGCGCAGTCTCTCGTACAGCAGTGTTCTCATTGAGAACGGCTCGTTGTTTGTGGTAGGCGGAGATAGTTTGCTGACGATTAGCGAGGACTTGACGGTAACGGGGGGCTCAACTCTGCAGCTTGAGGGTGCAAATCGCACAGGGAAGGTTGACGACCAGTGGCGAGGCACAGGCGGTGTAATTAATGCTGGAGATCTCGTTATTGATGCCGGTTCATCTATTACGGCAGATGGTCAGGGTTATACGGGAGTATGTCATGGCGCCCCGAACGGTCCTGGCGGTGCAACTGTCGGTGGCTTCCATGCTGGTCCGGGTGGAAGCTACGGTAGCTTGGGAAAATATGGCAACGCGAATGGCGCTGATGGTACGCCAGGTCAAACGTACGGTAATGCCTATGCGCCAATCGACCTCGGCTCAGCTGGTGGAGGTCTATCGAGCACCGGCGGTTGTGGCATTGGTGGCTCGGGCGGTGGTGCGATTCGGCTTTATGTTCAGGGTACTTTAGAACTGAATGGAGAGATTACTGCCAACGGCTCTAATGGTGCGGGCGGCGGCGGTGGTTCTGGCGGCTCGATTTGGATTACAACCGGAACATTAACTGGAAGTGGATCTGTGGCCGCAAATGGCGGTAACGGTGACCCGGCCAATAGTGCCAACGGTGGTGGTGGTGGTGGACGGATTGCAATAGGCTATGAGGAGCGTGTATCTGATTCCACAACCCGGTCAGCCGTTTGTGGTGCAGGCGGCTGGACGACAGGGTCGCAAGGCACGATCGTTTTTGGCGCACTGCCTCAGGTAAATTTAACTACTGAAGATGGGGCTATTATGCCTGCGCGACCGACCTTGAGTTTTTCTGCGTCGCATCCAGAGGGCAGGCAACTATACATGAGCATACAGTATGTCGCGCGAGTTGGAGCTGATTGTTCGGAAGATGATTTTAGTGCTGCTGAAACAATCGATTCTGCGGCTATGAGTGAGGGCTGGAGTTCGGACGGCCTGTATGAGACGACTAGTGGTCCGGCGGCGGCTTCTTATACATTTACCGACGACCTTGGAAGTGGTTACTACTGCTGGCGCGCGACGAGCCGCGTATCGATCGACGGATATACTGAGTGGGCTCGTTGGTCTGCTCCGCTTAGCTACGTTGTCGATGCGGCTCAGCCGGCAGCAGTGGTGCTCTTTACGGACTTTGATATGTACTACACTGATTCCAGTGCAATCCCAACATCCCTTACGGGAACGTCTGTTGATGATGATCAGGGCATGGGTTTGTATGCCAATAGCTCAACATTCGCTGTATCGCGGGCACACGATGGAAAGTATTGGGATGGGACAGATTGGGCGAGTAGGCCGGTATATTTATCAACTACTCATCCTGCAACAGAAAGTACCCACCAAGCTATTACGTGGAATTCGGCGGTGCAGTTGCCCAACTGGGAGGAGGGCGTATATACAATTCGTGTTCGTGCGATTGATAAGGCTGGCAATATGCTCACGATCCCCGCGGCCGGGTTTACGTACGACGAGACGCCTCCAGACGATATTGAAGAGGTTAGGGACGGTGACGATGAGATCGACGACGACTTCACCGCCACGACGAGCGAGCTCGCTGCGAACTGGGTTGAGACCAATGACGCGACCGCGGGGCTCGAGCGCTACGAGTACGCAGTCGGCACCACTGATGGCGGCTCCGACGTGCTCGGCTGGACGAGTAACGCGACGAATGTCACCATGACCGTGGAGGGTCTATCGCTCGCCGAGGGGGAGCAGTACTACGTCGCAACGCGGGCGATCGATCGCGCGGGAAACATTACGTCGATCTCGTCCTCGGACGGCATTGTCCCAGACGTCACGCCGCCAACG
Source organism: Patescibacteria group bacterium (assembly GCA_050944875.1). Classification (GTDB taxonomy): domain Bacteria; phylum Patescibacteriota; class UBA1384; order JACPKC01; family JACPKC01; genus JBMNRW01. The sequence continues at coordinate 47,691 of JBMNRW010000002.1, forward strand.
GCAGTGCCGGTCGTTGACGAGCAGAAGACGGGGACGGACAACGGGCTAGTCAACTCAACGACGACGCTTTCCTTGACCTGGGAAGCTGCGACAGATGCGATCTCGGGAATTCAGAAATACCAGTACGCGCTTGGGACGACGCCCGGTGCAACCGATGTCGTGACGTGGACTGATAGTACGGCGCAGATTGCCAGCGTCAGTCGTACGGCTGGCTCCATCGGTGTCGCAAACGCAGCGACAACGTATGAGCAGAGCGTGACGGGTTTGAGCCTCTCGAACGGCACAACGTACTTCGCGTCGGTCCGCGCGGTCGACAATGCGGGGAACGCGTCAGCGCCGAAATCAACGGATGGAGTGACTGTCGATACGACGGCTCCAGATGCTCCGGTTATTACCTCGCCGGCTGCTGGCGCGACCGTCACCGACAGTACGCCAGTCATTACCGGAACGGCCGAGGCGAATAGCATAGTTGAGGTCAGGGTGAATGGCCGGACATATACGGCGGCAGCTGATGTGAATGGCGGCTGGGCGGTTGAGGCAACAGACCCGCTGACTGCTGGCGTTCAGAACGATCTCGTCGTCCGAGCGATCGATGGCGCGGGGAACGCTTCAGTGAGGGCTGAGCGAAAGTTTGTCTACCAGGTGATTGCTCAAGGGATGATTATCGACTACCCCGAGGATGAGTCAGTCGTACTTGATCCAGTGACGGGAATGACCATTCCGGTCGATGAGCGCTCCCTCGCGCCACGGATTGCGCTACAGGTGCGAGGCGTGACATTTAGCCTCGGCGATCCTCGCGTCGCCGAGCTGTTCCGTGGTGACGACGTCACTGTCATCGTAACGACCCCGCTTGGGAAGACGACCACCGGCGTACGCATCGACATCGCGGGCGTGGTGTACGAGCTCACGCTCCAGGATGACGGGACGTACCGCCGGACGCTCACCTCGACCGAGATTGGCGATGCGACGACCGCGATCGTGACGCTCACATACGCTGATGGGATGACGGAGCAGCTCGCGATGGCGCTCCTCATTAACCCGTACGGCTACGTGTACGCACTCGATCGTGAGGGTCGGGAGATCCGAGTAAAGGACGCAGCTGTCCGTCTTGAGGTGCAGGGGGAAGATGGGTGGCAGCTCTGGGATGCCAGCCGCTTCGGCCAAGTGAACCCGCAGCAGACGACGCAGCAGGGTGAGTACGCGTTCGTCGTGCCGGCTGGTACGTACCAACTCGTTGTGACCGCGACCGGCTACCGAGGGTACTGGAGCGAGCCGCTGGTGGTGCTTGGTGAACCGATCAATCTGAACGTCCGCCTCGTCGAGCAAGGGGCAATCGAGCAATTCCTCACCGGACTCATTGGCACAGGAAGGGAGAGTGCGGTTGGCCAGCTGGTGGTGCAGCCGGCCGCGCAAACTGCGAACGCCGTTGCAGTATCGTTCGTCGCCCTTGTCACGCTTGGACTTGCGCTCGCGCCGACGCTTGTGGCCGGTGCATCAATCGCACCAGCGCTCGCGATGGCTGGCACTGCTGGCGCAGGCGTCGGTGCGAGCGGAGCGGGAATAGGGGCAGCAGGCGCTGCTGGTTCTGGCGCAGTCTCGCCGCTCACGAGCCTTATCTTCGCCATCACCTCGTGGTTCCGCCGGCACCGCCGCTACGGCCGGGTGTACGACGCAGCGACGAATATGCCGGTGGCAGGTGCAACGATCCGCCTCATTTCAGAAGGCGCGTGCGGGATCGAGAGCGGGAAGCTCATCGGGACGCAGGTAACGAATACCTTGGGGTACTATCATATTTACGCCGCGAAGGGCGCGTACCGCATCGAGGTAATTGCCCCGAACTACGCATTCCCGTCGAAGGTTGCCCTGTTCGGGTACAAGGGCGAGGTGAAGTCGCTGCCGAGCGGCGGACTCTTGAATCCGGATGTTCCGCTCGACGGCCGGACGAAGCAGAACGCCGACGTGCTGGCGAACCTCCGGAGTGTCGCCGACCGCATCCGCAACGCCCGACTCCTCTTCCTCGTGCTTGGGACGATCGTTGCCCTTGCCTTTACCGTACTCGCGCCGTCGTGGCTGAGTGGTGCGGTGCTCGCAGTCTACGGCATGCTCTGGCTCAACGACCTGTGGACTGTTGCTCGAGCGCGGCGTCGCGCGCTGGTGCTCTCTGACGGGAAGCCGGTTTGGCTCGCGATCGTCCGAGTGTACAACGAGGCGAAAGAACTCGTCGCGACCTGCTCAACGGACAACCATGGGCAGTTCAGCGTCCTCCTTGCTCCTGGGAACTACGCGATTGAAGTTATGCAGTCCGGCCATAAGCTCCTCCGGAAAACCGTGCAGCAACCAACCCACGGCGACCTGAAGGTGACGCTCCGAGTCTAGACTGCTAGCTCGGAGCGTTGGCCAAGGGCTTGACAACGACAGAAACCAATCGTACGATGCGCGAGGACATGACGAATTCACGGAACAACCAGGAGGAAAACGGCCGTTGAACTTCGCCGCAACGTGTGGTATGTTCCGGCCGCCTCGAGCGGTTTTTACTTTCCTTCCCGCCGGCACCCTGCTGACTCACCCGAGTCGCCAGAGTAGCGCCGAGAAGCGTCACCTTGAAAAGCTGGAAATTGAGACTATGGCAATTGCACCGAGAAGAATTCTCTGAATGAATTGCGGCCGAAGGTCGTAGAACGCGTGTTCTGCGGTTCTTCGGACATTGGAAGCGCACATGGTGGATGCCTTGGGAGAAAACGCCGACGAAGGACGTAGCAGGCTGCGATAAGCCTCGGGGAGCTGCCAAGCAAGCTTTGATCCGGGGATATCCGAATGGGGAAACCCTGCCGTGGTAATGCACGGTAGTTGTCAGGAGTGCTCCGCCACAGTCTTCCCACCGTCTGACCCATACTCTATAGGGTCTCTCGACGGTACCTAAGCGGAACGACTGTGGTAGGGCACTCCTGACGACGGGAACCTGGGGAACTGAAACATCTAAGTACCCAGAGGAAAAGAAAGCAACACACACTGTTTAGTGTGATACGTGAATGTTGTAGCTTGTGGCGCGAGTGCGAAGCACTGAGCCGGGGCAACCCGGGGATAGCCTCAAGCTCGTGGCCATTGGCTACGTACATTCGCGTATGCGATTCCGTGAGTAGCGGCGAGCGAAAGCGGACCAGCCTAACAGCAGGTAGGTTCTGCCTCGATAGTCGAAGGCGCCTGGAACGGACAACCACAGAGGGTGAGAGTCCCGTAGACGAAATCCAGGCAGAACTGAGCGTTGTCGGCCACCATCTTACTATGGTGGTCGTAAGTACGCCGGGACACGTGAAACCCTGGCGGAAGATCGGTGGATCATCATCGAAGGCTACATACGTTTTCTCACCGATAGTGAACGAGTACCGTGAGGGAAAGGTGAAAAGTACCCCTAGCCGGGGAGTGAAATAGTACCTGAAACCGTGTGCGTACAAGGAGTCGGAGCCTGGAGTAATCCGGGTGACGGCGTGCCTTTTGAAGAATGAGCCAACGAGTTGCTGGCAGCGGCTTGGTTAAGGGATGTCAATCCTGGAGCCAGAGCGAAAGCGAGTCTTAACCGGCGAATTTGTCGCTGTTAGCAGACCCGAAACCGGGTGAGCTACCCATGGGCAGGATGAACGTTGGGTAATACCAACGGGAGGTCCGAACCCACCACTCTCGCAAAAGTGGGGGATGACCTGTGGGTAGAGGTGAAACGCCAATCGAACCCGGAGATAGCTGGTTCTCCTCGAAATATATTTAGGTATAGCCTCGTGTAGGCCCCTGGGGGTAGAGCACTGATTGGGTCCTGGCGCCGCAAGGTGTCAGCCCCAGACAAACTCCGAATACCAGGTAAGCTATTGCACGGGAGTCAGTCCGTGGGGGCTAAGCTCCATGTGACAAAAGGGAAACAGCCCAGACCATCAGCTAAGGTCCCGAAATCTCGTCTCAGTGGGAAAGGATGTGGTACACCACAGACAACCAGGAGGTTGGCTTAGAAGCAGCCACCCTTGAAAGAGTGCGTAACAGCTCACTGGTCAAGGTATACTGCGCCGAAAATGTAACGGGTCTTAAGACGAGTACCGAAGCTATGGATCTTGTCCGCAAGGGCAAGGTGGTAGAGGAGCGTTCGTATTGCAGTGAAGTCGAATCGTGAGGTTCGGTGGAGCGGTACGAAGTGCGAATGTTGGCATGAGTAACGCAAGGAAGGTGAGAAACCTTCCCACCGTATGACCAAGGTTTCCCGGGCAACGATAATCGACCCGGGGTTAGCCGGTCCTAAGCCTGATCAGCAGGTGATGGAGAGCAGGTTGATATTCCTGCGCTTCCTACGTTGTACCTGTGCGGGACGCTTTCTTTAGCTCAGCTGAGACGTATGGTTATGCTCAGCTGGGGGCGAGGGAGACGAGAAAAGCGCACAGTCAATTGACGTCGGAATCCGTACCGCAAACCAACGCAGGTGGTCGAGGCGAGTAGCCTCAGGTGGTCGAGAGAACTCTCTCAAAGGAACTCGGCAAAAAAGCGGGCGTAACTTCGGGAGATGCCCTGGCTGCCCTTCGGGGTAGCCCGCAGCTAAAGTTTGCCAGGCGACTGTTTACCAAAAACACAGGTCTCTGCAAACCCTTCGGGGGACGTATAGGGGCTGACGCCTGCCCAGTGCTAGAAGGTTACGGGGATGGCTGACGCTGACTTCGGTCAGCTGAGGCTTGAACTTAAGCCCTAGTGAACGGCAGCGGTAACTATAACCGTTCAAAGGTAGCGAAATTCCTTGTCGGGTAAATTCCGACCCGCACGAATGGCGTAACGGTCTGGTAACTGTCTCTGAGAGGGACTCGGTGAAATTGCACTGCCGGTAAAGATGCCGGCTACTCGCAGCAAGACGGAAAGACCCCGTGGAGCTTTACTACAACTTGATATTGGTTCACGCGATGCGTTGTGCAGCGTAGGTGGGAGCTTCGGCGCCAATGAGACACCACCCTTCGCTTCGTGTGACCCTAACCGATACGGTAGGACCGTATCAGGACAGTGTCTGGTGGGTAGTTTAACTGGGGCGGTTGCCTCCTAAATGGTAACGGAGGCGTTCAAAGGTACTCTAGCTCCGTATGGAAAGCGGAGTGATAGCGTAAACGCAGAAGAGTGCTTCACTGCAAGGCGGACATGCCGAGCAGCTACGAAAGTAGGAGTTAGTGATCCGGTCCGTATGTATGACAGTCGGACCGCTCAACGGATAAAAGTTACCCCGGGGATAACAGGCTGATTGCGCCCAATAGTCCACATAGACGGCGCAGTTTGGCACCTCGATGTCGGCTCATCCTATCCTGGGGCTGGAGCAGGTCCCAAGGGTTTAGCTGTTCGCTAATTAAAAGGGTACGCGAGCTGGGTTCAGAACGTCGTGAGACAGTTCGGTCCTCATCTGCTGTGAGCGTTTGGAAACTTGAGGGGGTCTGTCCCTAGTACGAGAGGACCGGGATGGACGAACCTCTGGTGTATGGGTTGTCACACCCCGTGGCATCGCCCAGTAGCCATGTTCGGTTCGGATAACCGCTGAAAGCATCTAAGCGGGAAGCCGGCCCCAAGATTAGGTTTCTCTAAGGCCCGTTGGAGACCACAACGTTGATAGGCCCGAGGTGGAAGGTCCGCGAGGATCGTAGCCGTAGGGTACTAATGGCCGCCGTGTCCGGAGAACCGCAGAGCGGAGCGTTCGCTCGGTGCAATTGTCGTAGTCTCAGTGTAGTGTCCAGTGTCCTGGTGGTTTTTGCGGCGGGGTCACACCCGTTCCCATTCCGAACACGGAAGTTAAGCCCGCCAGCGCCGATGATACTGCTCCTGCAAGGGAGTGGGACAGTAGGTCGCCGCCGGGACAGTGGACAGTACCTCGGAAGGCGCGGCAGTTCGCCGCGTTTTTGCGTAGATGGTACGCCACGACGGTGGGATCCGTACGTTGAGAAATCGGAAACGTGGGAGGAAAAAAGACTAATGACCCTTATGGTTGAGGTTTCGGCACCCCAGACGACGGGGAAGGTCATCTACCGGCAGCTCCCGGGCGTGGATCTGCCGCGGGCGATCATCGCCCACGCGCCGCAGGGCGGTCTCCTGCAGTTCTCGGCCAAGCGGCTGCGCAAGGCGCTCTTCGGCCGGGAGCTCTGGCTCAAGCGTCGGTTCGGCTTCGACTCGATCGACGAGGCGATCGACTGCATCATGAAGCGAGTCGACGCCTGCGTGGTCGAGGAGTTCCTCGAGGCACTCCGGTACAAGGGGCCGGGCGTCGTCCGGGTCTCGGTGCGCGTGGACTGGGCGGTCGTCCGTCACAGCTTCCGGATCGCGCCGGACCGGCCGAATAAGTCGGGGTTGCCCGACAGCGAACTGCGACTGATTCGTCAGATTGGTGGCGAGCTCAGGTTCGCGTAGAGTAGGGACAATCAGGAATGCGGATCCCATGCGGGGTGGCCTAGAGGCCGCCCCCTTTTTCTTTGCCCGTGGTATACTTTCCCCAAAAGGAGGGTTATGCACTGGATTACGCTCATTCTTGGGATTTGGATCTTCATCACCCCATGGCTTCTGGGGTTCGCGACGAATGCGGCGGGGCTGTGGAGCAATGTTGTGGTTGGGTTGGTCCTCGTCGTCGTCTCGATCTACGGTCTCTCGAGCACTGAAGCGTAGATCTGTCGCCGGTATGGAATAGCGGGAGGGGGGGGTCTCTTCCGTTCTTCCATGTCTTCGACGCGGCTCATCATTGACTTCCACGTCCACTCGCGGTTTGCGCGGGCGTGCTCGAAGACGCTGACGCTCCCAAACATGGCCGCATGGGCGGCGGTCAAAGGCATTGACGTGCTCGGGACGGCGGACTTCACCCACCCGGTGTGGCTTAAGGAGATACAGGCTCAGCTCGTCGAGGCTGGCCAGGGTGTGTACACGCTCAAGGCGAAGCATGGCGTTTCGTTGCCGTACGACGTGGTTGCGCCGAGACCAGTCCGCTTTCTCTTGACCCACGAGGTCGCGACGATCTGGAGCCAGGGCGGGAAGCTCAGGCGCATGCACACCGTGCTCGTGGCGCCGGACATGCGGGCGGCCGAAGCGTTGACCGAGCAACTCACGCCCCGAGGAAAACTCGGCGCGGACGGTCGGCCAATCCTCGGCATGAGTGCCCGCGAGCTCGCTGTGATCGCCTGGGGCGTCGACGAGCGCTACCTCGTCATTCCGGCACACGCGTGGACGCCGTGGTTCGCAGTGTTCGGGAGTCAGTCTGGATTCGATTCGCTCGAGGAGTGCTTCGGCGACCTCACCCCGCGCATTCTCGCCGTCGAGACGGGGCTCTCGTCCGACCCCACGATGAACTGGCAGCTCTCGGCGCTCGACTCGGTCGCGCTCATCTCCACCTCGGACGCGCACTCGCCGGATAACCTCGGCCGCGAAGCGACAGTGTTCCAGACTGAAGACGAGCTCTCGTTTGACCTCGTCGCGGCGATGCTGCGCGCCGGGGCGCCAGCTCGGTCGGCCGAGCGGTCGACGTGGAACTACCTCGACTACACGATCGAGTTCTTCCCGGAGGAAGGGAAGTACCACAACGACGGCCACCGGACGTGCGGGGTTTCGTGGACGCCTGAGGAGCGGAAGCGTCACAACGGGCTGTGCACTAGCTGCGGCAAGCCGGTAACAGTCGGCGTGCTCTCACGGATCGACGACCTTGCCGACCGTCCGCACGGCTTCGTGCCGGACGGCGCGCCTGGGTACCGCAACATCGTGCCGATCCGCGACATCGCGAGTAGTACGCTTGGCGTCGGGAAGAAAGCGAAGGCGGTCGACAAGCTCTACGAACAGCTCGTAACGAAGGTGGGGCCGGAGTTCGACGTTCTCCTTGATGCTGAGCTTGAAGCAATCCGGCGGGCGAGCTCCGACGAGTTCGCTGAGATTGTCGGTGCGATGCGGCAAGGGCAGGTCTCGGTGCGCCCTGGCTACGACGGCGTGTATGGCGAGCTTCTCTTGCCTGATCGGAATCGGTCACGGCAGGCGAATTTGTTCCAGCAATCCTAAGTACGCCCTGGAGGGGAATGACTGACAAGACACACCAAGCGCTCGGGTTTGCGGCTGCGGCCGCAGGCTACTTCGCGACCTACCCCAACGAACCCTTGACGTGGGGTATTGCCGGGACAGTGGTTACGGGTGCGTTCGTGGGCTCGTTCTTGCCCGACATCGACCAGCCGACGGCCAACTTCTGGGACTCGGTGCCACTTGGCGGCTTCGTAGGGAAGCTCGCGCCCCGGGCGCTTGGCGGCCACCGGAACCTTTCGCACTCGATCCTTGGCTACTTGCTGGGGAGCGCGCTCATGTACTGGATCGCGACGACAGTCTTCCGCGAGGGGCTCTTCGACATGAAGCTCTTCATGCTCGCCTTCGAGCTCGGTTTCTTCGCCCACCTGGCTGCTGACGCCATAACGGTCCAGGGGATCCCGCTCTTCTGGCCGATCGGCGGCAACATGGGGTTCCCGCCCCGGCCGTTCCACGACATCCGAATGGTCACGGGTAAGTGGTTCGAGAACCTCGTTGTGTTCCCGCTCTCGCTCCTGTTCGTCATTACAATTCTCGCCTCGCACCCGACAGAGATGTGCGCGCTCGCACCTGGCGTCTGCCGGTCATTCGGGATTTGACGGCAACTGCCCGGTTGGTACGGTAGAGCTCCCATCTGTATGGAAGGCGGTGACGCGGATGGGACGGAACTTCGAGCTCGAGGCGCTCGAGCGGTACGTCGGTCAGTGGGTACTGGTACGATTCTGCAGTCAGGAGGAGTCGGTGAAGGGGCAACTCGTGTCGGTGGAGCCGAGGCGCGGTTTCGGACGGTTCACGCTCGCGACAGCATACGGGACGACGACGTGGCCAATCCAGGAGGTCACGAATGTCCGCGTCGTATCCCCGCCGCTCTCCGCGACGAGCGACCCACCTGCACGCGCGCAGGCTGCCAGCTAGGTGCTCGGCAGCCTTTTTCTTTTACGTGTGACTTAGATAACCAGGAGGTAGATGAAGTACGTGGCGAACCCGAGGCCGAGGCCGAGCTCGATCGCGGTCGAGACGAGGAAGCTCAACGTCGCGCCGAGGCCGCTCTTCAGCGCCTGCTGCTTCGTCCGACCAGCGAGGAGTTCGCCCGCAACCGCGCCGAGGAGCGGGGCGATGAGGATCGAGACGAAGCCAGCTGGGAAGAAGAGGATGCCGACGATGAGCCCCAGGAGCGCGCCCGTCGCACCCCACGCTGTGCCGCCGAAGGCTTTCGTCGCGACGGGGGCGGCGGCGAGGTGGAGGACGTAGTAGAGCGCGGTCGCCAGCCCGACGAGGACGAGGGTTAGCGGTGATGGTTCAGTAAGCCCGGTCGCCGCAGCGCGGACCAGGAAGCCGACGAAGATGAGCGGCAGACCAGGGAGGGCGGGGATAACCGTTCCCATGAGCCCGAAGCCGACGAGGACCGTTGCAAGAATTGTCAGAGCGAGTTCCATGTGCCTAGTATAGGAGTACGATGCCAGAACTACCAGAAGTCGAAACCGTCCGACGAGGCTTGGAACGCACGGTCGTCGGGAAGACCGTGCAGTCGGTTGAGATCGTCGCGGCGAAGATCTTCCCGGTGAGCTGGGATGCGCTCGACGAGCTCCTCATTGGCGCGTCAGTCGCTCGGGTGGAGCGCCGTGCCAAGGTACTCCTCATTACGCTCTCGAACCAGTGGACGCTCGCAATCCACCTCAAGATGACCGGACAGATCATTGTCGTGTCGCCGAAGCCCGAAGTCGGTGGATTCGTCGGTGGGCACCCGGAGGCGGCGTACGCCGAGCCGCTGCCACACAAGCACACGCACGTCACGATTCAGTTCACTGACGGGACGATGCTCTACTTCAACGACCTCCGGAAGTTCGGCTGGATGAAGCTCCTCGCTCCAGAGCCGACGACAGGCTACGTCGACCGGGACTCGTTCCTCAGCTCGCTTCGACTTGGCCCTGAGCCGCTCTCCGAGGAGTTTACGCTCGATTACCTGCGTGGCGTGCTCCGCAACCGGTCAACGGTCGTGAAGTCACTGCTCCTCGACCAGGCGGCAATCGCTGGGATCGGGAATATCTACGCCGACGAGGCGCTCTTCCTGGCGAACGTCCGGCCGACGCGCCGCGCGAAGACACTCACCCGAAAAGAGCAGGAGAAGCTGTATGCGGCGATCCGCACGGTCTTAACGCTCGGCATCGAACACGGCGGTACGAGTATGAATACGTACGTGAACGTCGAGGGCACGGCCGGTCGGATGCGCGACCACCTCAGGGTGTACGGCCGAGAAGGCGAGCCGTGCTTCGTCTGCGGTGCGCCAATCGAACGGAAGAAGATCGGCCAACGCTCGAGCCACTACTGCTTGACCTGCCAACGGTAGGTTGGCGCCTTCTCCAGGTTCCGCTACCCTGAACCTATGCAGACTGACGCTATTATCCTCGCCGCGGGGAAGGGTACGCGCATGAATCACCCCGAGCTTCCCAAGGTGCTCGTCGAGGCGAACGGTCGCCCGGTGATCGCGTACACGCTCGATGCGCTCGCGGCTGCGGGCGTGTCCGATCCGGTACTCGTCGTCGGATACAAGGAGGAGCGGGTCCGCGAGGCGCTTGGCTCGCACCGCTACGTCCGCCAAGTCGAGCAGAACGGGACGGGGAGCGCCGTCCGGCTCGTCGAGCCTGAGCTCGGCGCATTCGACGGCGGGATCTATCTCGCGTACGGGGACTGTCCGCTTGTCACGCGCGACACGTTCGTCGCCCTCCAAGAGCTGCTCGAAGCCAACCCTGACGCCGCGCTCGTCGTGACAACTGGCCAGATCTCGAGCCCAGAAGAGCGGTACGGGCGGATCGTCCGGCGGCCAGACGGCGCGATCGAGCGGATCGTCGAGTTCAAAGACGCGACGGACGAAGAGCGGGCAATCACCGAGTACAATGCCGGACCGTACATTGTGCGCTCCCCTTGGCTCTGGGCTGCGCTCCGTCGCATGCAGCCGAGTCCGGTGACTGGCGAGTACTACCTGACCGATATCGTCCAGTTCGCGAACGAGGACGGTTTCCGCGTCCTTGCCCATCCTGTTGCCAATCAAGAAGAAGCACTCGGCGTTAACACGCCAGACGAACTCGCGCGCGTCGCGCGCATCCTTCAAGAAAGGAAGGAGCATGAAGCTCACGATTGAGCAGGTGAACTGGGAGACCTTAGGTACAGATGGCCTCGTTGTCCCGGTGGCGGAAGGGAAGTTCGACGAGCTCCCGGATGAGCTCCGCGCGCTGGTCCCGCCAGCCGCCCAGAGTCAGTTCGCTGGCAAGCTCGACGATTGCCTTGTCCTCTACTCCTCGGCGGGGACGGTTACCCGCCTTGTCTTAGTTGGACTCGGCCGCGACAATGAGACATGGCCGCGGGCGGAGCGGTTTCGCCGCGCGGTCGGGGTCGGGGCGAAGTCGATCGCCAGCCTCAAGGGGCGGCACGTCCACCTCTTCGTCGGTAGTCGGACTGACGCGCGGTCGCTCCATGACGCGGTACTCATCTCGCTCATCGCGCCGTACCGCTACGAGAAGCACCGGACGAAGTCCGAGGACAAGCTTGCTGAGTTCCTCTCACTCACGCTCCTTACGGACGAGCAGATCGAGACGAAGAAGTTCCGGCCAGCCCTCCTCCACGCGGCGGCCGTAGCGAACGCGGTCAAGGCGACACGCGACCTCGTGAACGCGCCGTCGAACACGTTGACGCCGACGCTGCTCGCGCAAGCGGCGAAGCAGCTCGAGACACTCGCTGACACGATCCACGTCTCAGTGCTCGACGAGCCCTCGCTCGAGCAGGAGCGGTTCGGCGCACTCCTCGCAGTCGCCCGGGGATCGGACGAAGAAGCGCAGCTCATTACAATCGACTACACGCCAAAGAAGAACGTCGGAAAGACCGTCGCACTCGTGGGGAAGGGTGTGACGTTCGACACTGGCGGGGTCAACCTTAAACCAGAAACGGGGATCGCCGGGATGCATATGGATATGGCTGGCGCAGCAACGGTATTCGGGACGATCATGGCGGCAGCACAGCTCGGCCTGCCGATTCGCATCATCGGCGTCATTCCTGCGACGGAGAACATGCCGAGCGGCGCTGCGCTGAAGCCGGGTGATGTGATTACGGCCCGCTCGGGGAAGACGATCGAGATCGCAAACACCGATGCCGAAGGGCGGCTCATCCTTGCTGACGGCTTAGACTGGGCGCTCCAGTTCGAGCCCGACCTCATCCTCGACGCCGCGACGCTGACTGGTGCGGCACTCGTCGCACTTGGCGAGGAGCGCGGTGCGGTGATCGGGAACGACGAAGACCTAATTGAGCAGCTCTGGGAGGCGGGCGAGCAGGTCGGTGAGCGGATCTGGGAGCTCCCGCTCGACGATGCGTACCGCGAGCACGTGAAGAGCGAGATGGCCGACGTGCGTAACCTGGGACAGGGACGGCAGGCGGGGACGATCGCTGGGGCGGCGTTCCTCGAGCACTTCGTCCCGAAGGAGACGCCCTGGGCGCACATCGACCTCGCTGGCCCGGCAATGCGCTCGAAGGCGACGGCGTACGAGCCGAAGGGTGGGACTGGCTGGGGTGTCCGCCTGCTCGTCGAGTTCCTCACCACGTACGCGTCACGGCCGAAGGAGTAACAATGCGCATCCTCCTCATCCAGTACCGGACCGATGCGTCAGCAGAGCACGAGTACCGCTGCGTCACGACGCACGGCAGACTCGACGAGACGAGTATCCACCGGGTTAATCCCGTACTCCAGCCGGGGACGCTGCGAACCGTACGGATCGCCGACTACGACGCGGTGGTGTTCGGCGGGTCGGGCGAGTTCAGCGCCGCGACGCCTGGCCCGATCGCCGGTGCGCTCGACGAGGCACGGTTCGTCCTCGACGACGTCCTCGCCACCGACCACCCGTTCTTCGGCATGTGCTTCGGCCACCAGGTACTCGCGCGTCACCTCGGTGCTCGCGTCGTCACTGACCCGAACGAGAGCCAGGTTGGATCGCACCCGGTGCGCGTAACAGTCGCTGGGCAGGCGGACCGGCTCTTCGCTGATGTTCCGGCGGAGTTCATCGCGCAGCACGGGCATAAGGACGCGGTCATCGACGAACCGGCTGGCGCGATCCACCTCGCCGAGGGGTATAAGAACCGTATGGGCGCGTACCGGATCGGCCAGCACGTTTACGCCACGCAGTTCCACCCAGAGCTCACGAAGGCGGATCTCGTTCACCGGCTGACGCTCTACCCTGAATACCTTAAGGGGCGGACGCTTGAGGAAGCGAGCGCGGAGTTCCGCGACTCGCACGAAGCGGTGAAGGTGCTCCGGAACTTTGTCGACGGCATTCGCCCGCGGCCGATGGCGGCCTAGCACGTGCTGCTATACTGCGTACATGGCAACCCTCAAAACCCGGGGGATTGTACTCAGGCGGAGGGTCTACGGCGAAGCCGATCGGATCCTCACCCTACTGACGCCTGGACTCGGTAAGCTCGATGTCATTGCGAAGGGCGCACGTCGCATGAAGAGTAAGCTCGGGGGTCACCTCGAGCTCTTCTACGTCGTCGACTGGGTGCTCGCTGAAGGGCGGACCTGGCACGTGGTGACTGCTGCTGAGGCGGCCGAAGTGTTCTCCGCGCTCCGAGAGGATTTGGAGCTCGTCCGCCAGGCCAGCCACGTCGCACACCTAGCGGCGCGTGTCTCGCTCGACGGCGAGGGAAACCCGGCGCTTTATGCGCTCGTCGAACGGACGCTCCGGGCGCTCGTCCCGGGGTACTCGCCGCTCGTTGTCCGGCAGTTCGAGTGGCAGCTCCTCTTCGCGATTGGTAATCAGCCGGCACTCGGCGCGTGCAGCCACTGCGGTGGCGCGCTCGACGCGGCTCGACTCGGCCTCTGTCCAGCCCGGGGCGGAGCACTCTGTCCGCGGTGCTTAGCGGAAGAAGCGGTTCATATTCCGGTGCAACCTGAGACGCTAAAGCTCCTCCGGCTCTTCGAGCGCGCGCCGGTCGTCCTGGCTGATCGGCTGGCACCAGTCAACGAGGCGATCCTTGGCGAGGCGGAGCGGGTGACGCGCGCCTTCCTCGAGCACACGCTCGAAACCTCACTCGTCCTGCCGGCTACGCTCTCCGAGACTGCTCATGCGCACCGTTGACCTCCAGGCTATTCGGGCAAATACCGCAGCGTTACGCGCGGTGGCTGGCAGTGCTGAACTCATGGCAGTCGTGAAGGATAACGCGTACGGGCACGGACTCGTACCGGTCGCTCGCGCGACGCTCGAGGCTGGCGCGACCTGGCTCGGTATTGTTCACCTCTGAAGAGGGAGCCGCGCTCCGTCGGGCGGGAATCACTGCTCCGATTCTCATGCTCGGGTACGTTGAACCGGGGCACGCACAGCAGGTGAGCGTGCTCGGGATCGACATTCCGGTCATGGGACTTGAGCACGCCCGCGCTCTTGCCTTGGCACTAGGGGATCGACCCCTGCGGGTCCACCTCAAGCTTGAGACCGGGCTCCATCGGTTCGGACTCGGGATTGAGGAGCTTCGGCCACTCCTCGATTTACTTGCCGACCATCCGAACATCGAACACGTCGGGACGTACTCCCACTTCGCCGCCGTGGAAGAAGCGATGCTTGACCACGCCGAGCGGCAGCTCGCTGTCTTCGCGCAGTGCCTCGAGCACATCCCTGAACCAGGCGTGCGACACATCGCCGCCACTGCCGCGACGTTTGTCCTTCCCGCCAGCCGGTACGACCTTGCCCGGTGTGGCATCGGGCTGTACGGGCTCTGGCCATCGTCCGAGATCCAGGCACGGGTCGGTGGCGCGGTTGTGCTCCGCCCGGCGCTCCGATGGGAAGAGCGGATTCGGGCGGTGAAGGACGTCGAGGCTGGCACGCCGGTCGGGTATGGTTGTGCCTGGGTACCGCGTCGTCCGAGTCGCGTTGCGCTCCTTGACGTCGGGTACGCCGACGGACTCCCGCGTAGCCTCTCGAACGTTGGCGTGGTCGAGGTACGGGGGCACGCGTGCCCGATCGTCGGCCGGATCTGCTCGAACGTCACGTTCGTCGACGTGACACTTGTGCCAGACGCCCGCACTGACGACTCGGCGCTGCTCATCGGCGGGAGCACGGAACGACCAACGGCGTTGGATCGCCAAGCCGAGCGGGCAGGCATGATCAACTACGAGCTCGCTATTCGGTTGCCCGACGTGCCGACTATGCAGTACCTCGGCTAGGTTGCGATCAGGTTTACTTGGGGTAGAATACAGGTACACTCCGCGTCTCGAGCAGCCCTCCAGAGGGGAGGTGAACACTATGGCGCGATTCCTCGCTGCAATTGTGAATGTCATCATCGGCATCGCCGAAGCGTTCCTCGTTGCCCGATTTCTCTTGAAACTTCTCGCGGCGCGCCCAGCCGCCGACTTTGTCGCCTGGGTGTACGCGACGAGCGAGCCGCTCCTTGAGCCGTTCAGGGGCATGTTCCCGGCACCGGTTCTTGAAGGCGGTTCCATCCTCGAGTTCTCGACGCTCTTCGCGATCCTCGCGTACGCCTTCCTTAGCTACCTGTTGAGCGAGCTCCTGGCGACCCTCTCGTACGCTGCGAGTCGGCGTCGGTACGATCGGTACGACCGGTGATCAGTGTCGTTGACTCTGGCCTTGGCGGACTCTCGGTAGCGTTCCCACTCGTGGCGGCGCTATCGACCGTGCCGATTGCCTACCTCGCCGACCAGGCGTTTGCGCCGTACGGGGAGAGATCCCAGGATGAGCTCATCCATCGGCTCGCGCTCATCATCCACTTCTTCCAGCAGCAGGGGGCGGCACTCATGGTGCTCGCGTGCAACACCGCGTCGGTGAACGCGATCGACGCGCTCCGGCACGATTTCCCCTCACTCCAGTTCGTCGGCATGGAGCCTGCGGTGAAGCCGGCGGCCAGCACAGCTGATAAGATCGTCGTGCTCGGAACGAACTCGACCGTGCGTAATGCTCGGCACCGAACCCTCGTCGACGCGCACGCGAGTGGGAAGACTGTCTGGCACGTCGGTGCCCCCGAGCTCGTCCGTCAGGTTGAGGCCGGGGAGTTGAATCGACTCGACCACCTCGAGCGCTTGCTGCAGCCGTACGTCGACCAAGGTGCAGAGGCGCTCGTTATCGGCTGCAGTCACTTTTCGTTCCTCCGACCGGCGATCACTCGGCGTTGGCCAAGGCTCCAGATCTTCGACGGCGCCGACGGCGTTGTCCGGCGGACGATCGGACTCGCCGAACCATTGGCCGGTAGCGGTGGAGCGGGCCGCCAGTACTGGACGACAGGATCGGCGCGCACCGTCCAGTTCGTGTCGCCGCCGCTTGCATTCGCACACATCGACTTGGAGGTTACAGCGTGACATACGAAATCCAGACTACGGTGCTCGTCGCTGGCGGTGATGCGCTCGGACGCTTGCCCGATGGCCGGGCGGTGTTCGTGGCCGGCGCGGCGCCGGGCGAAACCGTGCAAGTTCGGCTCGTGAAAGAGGATGCGCGCTGGGCGCGCGGGGAGCTCCTGAGCGTTCTCGAGCCGTCGGTAGATCGAGTAGTACCGTCGCAGTCTGCATCACACCTTGGTGGCGCCACGTGGGCGCACGTCGCCTATCCGGCCCAGCTCGCGGCCAAGCAGGCGATCGTCGCAACTGCGCTCGAGCGGATCGGGAAGTTTGTCTCGCCAGCAGTCGCTCCGATTGTCGCATCGCCTGAGCGGTGGGGGTACCGGAACCGCATCGAACTCACGTTCGGTGAGCAGGGCGGCGAACTCGTCCTAGGGACGCTCGCGCCAGGCTCACAGACCGACGTGCAACCCGCGCTCGGTAGCGCGCTCTTCGGCGACGAGGTCGATGCGATCATCGCGAAGGTGCTCGCCTGGGCACGTGGCACTGGTCGGCGGGCCTGGCGACCACGGGCACTGGCCGGCGAGCTGCGGAGCATCATTGTCCGCCGGGGCATCCAGTCGCGCGACCGTCTCGTGCACCTGGTGACGACGTCAGCTGCGACGCCTGACCCTTCGCTCGCCGAGGCGCTTGCGGGTCTTGGGCTCACAGGTATTGTCTGGAGCGCGAACGACGCGAAGAACGCGGTCTCTGAGATCCAGACGTCCGCCGTCCTCTTCGGCCGACCGACGATCACCGAGCAGCTCCTCGATTTCCCGCTCGTCTACCACGCGACGAGCTTCTTTCAGGCCAACGTCCACGCTGCCGAACTTCTCCTCGCCACACTCCGGGACGCTGTGCAGGCATCGGCTGAGCTCGTCGATCTGTACGCCGGCGTCGGCACGTTTGGCCTAGGTGTTGCGCCGGACGGCGTGCCGCTCACGCTCGTCGAGCTCCACCCGCAGGCAGTGCGGGACGCACATGACAACACTGGGCGGCTTGGCCGTTTGCGGGACGTCGTCATTGCCGAGGCGGGTGCGGAGGCCTACCTCAGGCGGTACTCCGTGCCCAAGCGGGCAACGGTCATTGTTGACCCGCCACGGACCGGACTCGAACGAGCAGTTGTCCGCGGCCTCCTCCGCGACCGACCAAGCAGACTCGTCTACATCTCCTGCGACCCGGCGACGCTCGCCCGCGACCTCCGGCTCCTCGGCGAGGCGTACGAGCCGACGCTCATCCAGCCGTTCGACTTCTTCCCCCAAACGCCGCACGTCGAGACGCTCGTCGTGCTGTCGTTGCAGTAGAGGTCTGTTGTCACACCTGGAGCGCATCAGTACACTGACTCCATATGGATACCTACCCTGACCACTTCATGGACACGCTCGTGTCGCTTGCCAAGCGGCGCGGGTTCATCTTCCCATCGGCTGAGATCTACGGGGGCTTAGGCGGTGTGTACGACTCCGGTCCCCTGGGCGCGCTCATGAAGGCAAACCTCAAGCGGTTCTGGACCGAGCGGTTTGTGACAGGCCGGGGCGACATCCTGCCGATCGAGTCGGCCTTGCTCACGAAGCCGGAAGTCCTGCGAGCATCGGGGCACGAGACCGGCTTCAGCGACCCGCTCGTCGAGTGCACGGTCTGCCACGCGCGGTTCCGCGCCGATCACGAGATCCCGGCGGCGAAAGACCACGCGCACCAGCTTACTGAGGCGAAGCAGTTCAACCTCATGTTCAAGACGCACGCGGGGCCGGCCGAAGAGACGGCGAACAAGGTCTACCTCCGGC
This sequence comes from Patescibacteria group bacterium, assembly GCA_050944875.1. Classification (GTDB taxonomy): domain Bacteria; phylum Patescibacteriota; class UBA1384; order JACPKC01; family JACPKC01; genus JBMNRW01. Next base: position 65,874 of record JBMNRW010000002.1, read on the forward strand.
CCGAGACCGCGCAGGGCATGTTCGTGAACTTCAAGCTCGTCGCGGACGCGATGCGCATGCGGCCGCCGTTCGGTATCGCGCAGATCGGCAAGGCGTTCCGGAACGAGATCACCTTCGGTAACTTCACGTTCCGCGTCCGTGAGTTCGAGCAGGCGGAGATCGAGTACTTCGTCCCGCCGGCGAGCGCGGACGAGATGTTCGCGGACTGGGTGGAGGCGTGGCGGCAGTTCTTCGCCGACTTGGGCCTGACGGGCGACCGGATCCGCTTGCGTCAGATCCCGAGCGAAGACCTCGCGCACTACGCGAGCGCTGCGACTGACGTCGAGTACGAGTTCCCGTTCGGCTGGAGCGAGCTCGCCGGCATCGCAAACCGGACCGACTTCGACCTGAAGCAACACATCGAGCACTCGGGCAAGGACCTGTCGTGGTTCGACGAAGCGTCGAAGGAACGGATGGTGCCGTACGTCATCGAGCCGACGCTCGGCATCGACCGCCTCCTCCTGGCGCTCCTCGTCCACGGTCTCCAGATCTCGGACGGGACGGACGGCCGCGAGGCGGGCGAGATGACGCTCAAGCTCCACCCGCGCATTGCGCCAGTGACTGCTGCGGTCTTCCCGCTCGTGAAGAAGGAAGGTTTGCCCGAGCTCTCGAAGGAAGTTGTCATCGCACTCCGCCGGGCCGGGATTGGCTACGTGCAGTACGACGAGTCTGGTTCGATCGGTCGCCGGTACCGCCGCCACGACGAGATCGGTACGCCGTTCTGTATCACTGTTGATTTCGAGAGCAAGGACGACCGCTCGGTAACGGTTCGCCATCGCGACACGCTTGAGCAGGTTCGAGTGCCAATCGATCAGCTCGTTGAAGTACTCACGAAGCAGCTCAGCGCAAAGGGGGAGTAATGGACGCAGTCGCAGGGGGTACTTCGTTCGGCATTGGCGCGCTCTTCGGCCGCGCATGGCAGATTTTCCGAGCGCGGTTTTGGACGATCTTCGGCATTCTGGTCGTGCCGAGCTCCGTTTCGCTCATCGGCCAGCTTCTTGCTGGGGAGGAGTTTGACGGCCCCCAGCCACTGCTCGGTTTCGCGCTGATCCTCGTCGGAGCGCTCTGGGGTATTTGGGCTGCTGGTGCAGCGCTAGAAGTCATCACGCACCCGAGTGAAGACGTAGATTACGTAAGCGCCCACCGGCGCATTCTCCCTCGATTGCTGGGGTTCATCCTGACCAGCATTCTCGTGAGCCTGGCAACGCTCCTCGGCTTCGTCCTGTTCATCATTCCTGGCGTGCTCGTTGCGGTATGGTACTCCCTCAGCATTTACGTGTACTTCGCCGAGCGGACCGGCGTGTTCGAAGCAATGAGCCGGAGTAAGGCATATGTGACGGGGTACTGGTGGGCGGTCTTCGGGCGTAATCTCCTCCTCGGACTGGTCGTGATGCTTGTTGCTGCTTCCGCTGGTGTTGCCGGTTCGATCATCCTCATGGTGGTGTTCGGCGCTGATGCCCCTGTGTCGGCCGTCCTCGCCTCGCTCTTCTTCGTATTTCTCATGACGGCGATTTCCGTCTACGGCTACGCGTACGCGTACGCGCTCTACGAAGCGCTTCGTACGCTATGGGGTGGCGCAGCAGGAGTGTCAATCGCGACAACACAGCCGTCGACCGAAGGGTCGGTGGCAGTAAAGAGCGAGTAGCCCGTGCCGCCCCGGCCGACCATTCAACCCGACGTACCGTTCTCTTGGGGGCCACGGTTCGTCCTCGCCCTGGCAACGCTCGTTCTAGCTGGGGCGGCGTTCTTGGTCTGGCGTGCGTTCGATCTGCTTGCCGTGCGCTCGTACGCCGAGTGCGTGAACGCGCCGGGCGTACTCATCCGTGAGACGTACCCTGCACAGTGCGTACTCCCATCCGGGCAGACGTTTGTGCAGCCGCTTGAAGGAGGGCGATGACGACTGAAACGCCGACACACGTCGGCATTATCTTCGATGGAAACCGACGTTGGGTAAAGGCTCGCGGCCTTGATCCATGGGAAGGGCACAAGGTCGGCATTGAGACACTCGATCGAACTATTCGCCACGCGATCGAGCGCGGTATTAAGTACGTGACGGTCTACGGGTTCTCAACGGAGAACTGGAAGCGATCGCCCGCCGAAGTACAGTTCCTTATGGAGTTCTTTGAGAGGACGCTCCGAGAGCGCGGTGACGAGTGGCGAGAGCAGGGCGTCCGGCTTCGTCATCTCGGCCAACTCGATCGGCTACCAACTACACTCCAGGCACTCATTGAGCAGCGGGTCGCCGAGTCAGCGACAGCGTCAACGCTGACGTTTGGTCTCTGCCTCTCATACGGCGGGCGTGACGAGATCGTCCGTGCCGTGCAGCGCCTCGTCGACCGAGGTCTGTCGGCGGCGGAGGTGACGGAAGAAGCGATTGACGGCGCGCTCGACAGCGCTGGGTCGCCCGATCCTGACCTCATCATTCGCACGTCGGGCGAGCAGCGTCTCTTTGGATTCCTCACTTGGCAGAGCATCTACAGTGAGCTCTACTTCACGTCGACGCCCTGGCCAGACTTCGACCAGGCCGCGTTCGACGAAGCGCTCCTGTGGTACGCTGAGCGACAGCGGCGGTATGGAGCGTAAGATGACCCAATCCCAGCCCCGGGTATCCGTGATCATCCCGACCCTCAATCGGGATGCCGTGCTTACGGCGACGCTCGACGACGTCCTGAAGCAGATGTACCCGGATTTCGAGGTAATCGTCGTCGACCAGAGCGACGAGGTAGCGGAGTCGGTCCGGCGCTACCTGAATATGCATCCCGATGTAATCTTCCTCCAGCTTGAGGAGAAGGGGACGCCGAATGCGAAGAATGTCGGCGCGGACAGGGCAACCGGCGAGATCTTCGTCTTCCTCGATGACGATGTCCGCATCGCGTCTAACCGCTTCCTCCTTGCGCACGTCGCGAATTACGCGGATCCAGCAGTTGGCGGCGTCGGCGGGCGGGTCACGATGGACGGTGATCCGCCACCGGAGACGATTGCCGATGTCGGGAAATTCCGCTGGTTCGGCCTCAAGGAGGTGACGAACTTCTCGGCCAATTTCCGGACAGACATCGACCACGTGTACGGGTGCAACCAGTCGTTCCGACGTGAGGCGTTCGAGCGGGCTGGCGGCTTCCAGAAGGTGTACAAGGGGAATGCACACCTCGAAGAAGCGGACGTGAGTTTCCGGGTGCGCCGCGCTGGCTACCGGATCGTCTTCGATCCGAACGCCGTCTTGCATCACCTCTACTTCCCCAGTGGGGGAACGCGAACGAAAGACGTTTACGAGCTCCGATACTGGCTCGTCCACAACGGCACGGTATTCTACCTGCGCCACTACGGCTGGCTGCTCTTCCCGCTGTTCTTCTTGAAGCAGCTCGGCTGGGCGATTGGCTCAGGTCTGAAACGCGGTGACGGACGAATGGTGCGGGTGATACTCTCTGCGGTTTGGGCGGGGATCCAGCACTACCGCTCGAATAAACTCCGCGTGGTGTGATGATGCGACCAGCGATTAGCGTTGCGATGATCGCGAAGAATTCAGAGCAGCATCTGGAGGAGGTGCTGAAGAGCGTCCGGTGGGCAGCAGAGATTGTCATTGTGCTCGATCCTCAGACAACTGACCGGACGCGTGAGATAGCTGCTGCTCATGGTGCGAAAGTGATCGAGTGCGCCTGGGAAGGCTTCGCAAAGCAGAAAAACCGGGCAATTGCGGCGACGTCATCGCCGTGGGTGCTGAGCCTCGATGACGATGAGCTCGTTGATGATGAACTCAACCGCGCAATTTGCGCGGCGCCGTTCACCGAGGCTGACGGGTTCCGGATCGCAAGAAAAAACTACATCGGTGACAAGTGGATCCGGCACAGTGGGTTTTACCCTGATCGTCAGCTGCGCCTTTTCCGTCGTGATCTTCGGTATCGCGAGGACCTTCCTGTTCACGAGCAAATTGACGAGACTGGGAAGCGCATACTGCCGCTCGCAGGTCACTTGGTCCACTACACCTACGCTTCGTACGACGAGTACCTCGCAAAAGCTAGGCGGTACGCCGCGCTCGATGCTAAAGTGTTGTACGCTGAAGGACGACGGTGGAGCTGGGGGTACCAGATTGGAAAACCACTCAAGGAGTTTGTGCGGCGGTACTTCGGTCTCAAGGGGTACCGGGACGGGTACGCTGGCTTCATGATTGCCTGCGTGTCTGCGTACAGCCGATGGTTAGCAGCGTCGCAGCTCCGAAAGCTGGGTCGGAAGTAGCGTCGCTTGGAATAGGATGGTGTCTCCCGTAGACTAGGCGTAGTGCAGGTTAGGGATAAGGCGGTCTATGCTATTGTCGCTTGAGCACGTGCGCGCCCGGTACGAGCACGACAAAGAGAAGCTCGATCGGATTATCGAGCTACGAAATCGTGCACCTGAAAAGTACCGCCAGTGGACAGAGAACCTGGCAAACATCGGTGAGCTCTTCACGTATAGCTACCACGCCGGGATCATCGAACACTTCCTCGGAGCAGACGAGAAGAAGCGGGTTCTGGACTGGGGGGCTGGCCTTGGCCACATGAGTTACCTCCTTAAAGATGAGTACGCTGTAGACGCGTATAATCCCGTCCAGGACGAGTACAACGACTACTGGCACGAGCAGTTCCAGCTGAAGACCCGCAGTTTCCAGTCGGCATCCGGTGCCGAGCTACCGCATAAGGCAGAGAGCTTCGACGCCGTGTTGTCATCCGGCGTCCTGGAGCACGTGTTTGAGTTTGGGCTCGACGAGGTCACTGCGCTCCGTCAGCTTCATCGGGTGCTAAAGCAGGAAGGGCTCTTGTTCATCTGGCATCTTCCTCTTGTTGGTGCGCTCGCCGAGCACAACGCGATGCGGAAGCGCACTTGGCGGCATATCCGTCGGTACGAACTCGACGAGGTACTTGTGATGTTGAGCCAATCCGGCTTTGACGTGGTGGCGATTGAGCGTGGCGAGCTCGTCTTCAGTAAGTTACACCGACTACTGGGCGGAGTGCTTGGCGCTCCTCGGACTTGGGCGCTCGATATGGCACTGTGTCGGCTTCCAGTTCTCTCGTCGCTTGCCCACCACTTCACGATCGTGGCGCGAAAGGTAGAGGGCTTCCCCTCGGAGCCGGCCCGTGGCAACTACACTGCGTACATTGCGTAACGTAGTACCGGGAACTGTCGGCGCCCTAGTTTTGTTCGGGGTGATTCTTGTTGTAGGCGCACTGGTGCGTTCGACTACTGCGAAGCCCCCACCAGTTGAATCGATTCCGGTTGCAACTCTACTCCCTACTCCTTCCGCATACGATGATGCAGTGCCCGAACAAGGAGTTGTAAGGGGGGAGGTTGTCGTTGCGTTCGCTGGTGACATCATGCTCGACCGCGACGTTTGGTTGAAGATGAAACAATTCGGCGTCGAGTACCCGTTCAAGCACGTCGGGACCATTGTCGGTGACCCCGAGCTCTTCGTTGCGAACCTCGAGGGGCCGGTGACCGACCGCGGGACGCACGCCGTGCCGAACGGCTCGCTGCTCTTCAAGTTCGACCCGTCGACGGTCGCACCGCTCAAGACGACTGGCATCGATGCTGTCTCGCTCGCGAACAACCATACGCGCAACCAGGGGCAGGCCGGACTCGATGACACACGGCGACTTCTTAACGAGGCAACGGTCGCCCACTTTGGCGACCCACGGCTCATGGATGCTGAGTACGTTTGGCGCACTGAGCGGAACGGCCGGTCGTTTGCCTTTGTCGGCTGGAACCGGATCGAGGTTGCCGACGACCGACGCGACGCGACGATTGACCTGGTACGCACGCTGGATGGTGAGGTTGATGCTGTCGTCGTGCTCCCGCACTGGGGCGCTGAGTACGTTGCCCAGCGTCAGGCAGAGGTTGACGACGCCCGTGCGCTCATTGACGCCGGCGCAGACCTCATTATCGGCGCGCACCCGCACGTCGTGCAGGGGGTTGAGGTCTACCGGGACCGCCTCATTGCGTACTCGCTCGGTAATTTTATCTTCGACCAGTACTGGTCAACGCCGACGCAGCAAGGCCTAGTCGTGGCGATAACGTTCGATGAGGCAAACGTGGTCACTGCCGAGCTCCGTCCCGTCGTCGTACCGAAGGCACAGCCGCGGCTCGCGTCTGACGAGGAGCGGTCGACAATCCTGGAGCGGATCGCGTCGATGAGCGCGCCCGCACTCCGCGAGCAGATCCTTTCCGGGCGACTCACGCTCCCAGCGATCATTGAGTAGAAAGCACCTACCCTCCATGTGGAGGGTAGGTGGTGCAGGAGGGTCGAACGTTACTCGGTTGGCGTCGGTTCGGCAGTGGACTGACTGCCTTCCGTCGTGGTTCCTGGCGCCGGCGTCGTTGCGCCTTCGTTCACGTCGAGCTCAAGTGAGTTTTGCGTGCTCGGCGTGGTGTCGGTAGTCGTATTCACCGCGCCCCGCGGGAAGAAGAGCCACCAGAGGACGAAGAGCGTCAGGAGGATGAGGAGGAGGGGGAGGAGCCAAGAGCTGCCGTCTCCCTCGCGATCACGGACGTCTGTCGTTCGATCCGCATCATTGCGAATCACTACACGGTCTGCCATAGCAGTCCTTTCGTTGCTCGTGTGGGACTTCTAGAGTACGGTCCCACGACTAATGTGTACTCCCACCTTGGCGGGGGCTGCCCGCTGTGTCAAGCGGAGCGACAAATTCTCGTCCATGGGCGAACGCAGGGTTCTCTGGCGGAAACTGTGTGTGTTCCCCACGCGACGCCACGGCTAGGGTGTGCGCTCGGTTCGTTGCCGGTAGCTGGGCGCTCAGCGAGGGTTTTCCACTTGAGTCTCTACACCTGGTGGGATAGAGTGAGTGATGTCGAAGTGGTGAGAAGTGGAAAAAGGTGGGGGAAAACAGGTAAGACTGTGGATAACCCACCCCGTGCAGAAGGATCCCCTCCAATGTTTGTCGGCGAGTACGAGCACAACTTGGACGCGAAAGGCCGTCTGGCTGTGCCGTACCGGATGCGTCGCGAGCTTGAGGCAGGCGCAGTCGTGACGCGTGGCGTCGACGGCTGCCTCGTCATGTACACGCGGGACGAGTGGGAGCGGCTGGCGGCACAGATCGCGGCGTTGCCGATGTCGGATCCGAAAGCCCGGCGTTTCGCTCGGTTCTTCCTGGCCGGCGCGGCAGAGGTGGAGTTTGACAAGCAGGGGCGCGTGCTCCTTCCGACCTACCTGCGCGAGTACGCGAAGTTCGATGGCGCGGTCGTCGTCGCCGGTGTCTTCAACCGGATCGAGCTCTGGAGCCAGGCGGCGTGGGCGGCCCAGGCTGCGGCGGGTGCGCCGGAGGCAGACCTGGAGGGGCTCGCGATCTGAGGTGTACCAGTGAGCGAGCTCGCTGCTCGCTCGCCAGTTGTACCTCAGGGGAACAAGTGGAGGGGCGCCCTGCGCGAGCGGGGTTAGGAGGGGAGCGTCCCGAGTTCGGAGGGGAACTCGGGACACAACCTCCAAGGAGTACCATGCTTTACCATCTCCCCGTCATGAAGGAAGAAGTTGTCCGGGCGCTCGCGCTCGAACCAGGCCAGGTCGCGATTGACGCGACGCTCGGCTTGGGCGGGCACGCTCGTCTCCTCGCAGCGGCCGTTGGTCCTGCGGGAACGGTCCTCGGGATCGAGCGGACAGCAGAGGGGCTCGCGGCAGCACGCGAGGCGCTCGGCACAATAGACGCCAAGCTCATCCTCGTGCACGCGGATTTCCGCTCGCTCGTCATGGAGGCGGCTGGCGCGGGTATCACTGCAGCTGACGCTGCGCTCTTCGACCTCGGGCTCGCCTCATGGCAGCTCGACACCGGTTACCAGGGGGTGAGTTTCCAACGCGATGCCGTACTCGACCTCCGCCTCACGCCGGTGGCACCGACCACGTTTACTTCGACAGATGAAGATCCGCTCCAATGGACAGGAGACGCGACGCTCGCACGACTCGTGCGGACGTGGCGTTTCCGGCCCGCCAGCGAGTTTCTCGCCCAGGAGTCGGAACCGCACATTGAGACAGTATTGCGCGCGCTCGGGGATGTCCGGCAGGCGCGTCGGGTCGCAGCAGCGATCGTCGCGAACCGGAAGCACGCCCCGATCGAGACCACGACGGCGCTCCGCGAGGCGTGTGGGAGTGATGCTCCCGGACTGCTCGCACCGGTATTCCAGGCGCTCCGGCTCCTCGTCAACGACGAGTACGGCGCACTGGTGGCTGGCCTGAGAGGCGCGTGGCAGCTGCTCCGGCCAGGTGGCCGGTTGGCCGTCATCACGTTCCAGAGCGGCGAAGACCGGATCGTGAAGCACGAGCTCCGTCGCGGGGCGCCGGCTCGCTTGGACCGCTACCGGCCAACGTCCGATGAGGTTCGGGGCAACGCACGGTCTCGGAGCGCAATCCTACGAGTCGCAACCAAAACTAGCTGAAGAACACCTGAGCAGGAGGGGTATGGCGAAAGAACTTCCACTTACCGTCGGTACGAACGCACCAGGCAGCCGGAAGCACACGATCAGTCAGTCGGTCTACATCGGCCCGGTCAGCCTGCGCGTGCTCGCGATTGCTTCGATGGCGAGCCTCATGCTCTTCTACCTCGCGCAGACGACGCAGAGCGCGACGAAGTCGTTCGCCCTGCAGGAGCTTGAGAGCGAGAAGCAGGAGCTCGTCGAGGATGTGGAGCGGCTCGAGCTCGAAGCGCAGCGGCTCCAGTCGCTGCCAGCAATTCAAGAGGGCTTGGGCGACAAGGCTGAGACCGAGTTCGAGCCAGTGACAAACCTCCGGTCGGCGGAGTAGTACTGTCCGTGCGCGGCCGAGGCAGCCAAGACGCGCGTCGCCGAGAGGCGCCGATCGACGGAGGGGCGAGGATTCGCCTCCTGGTCTCGGTTGTCCTCGTCGGTATGGGGCTCATCGGCTGGCGGATGTTCCAGAAGAGCATTCTCGAGCACCCGGTCTACGTCGCACAGGCGGAAAACCAGTACGAGATTTCGAAAGAGCTGCCGAGTAAGCGAGGGACGATCTACGCGCAAGACGCGGAGCTCGGCCGTCGGATGCCTGTCGCAGCGACGGAGGAGCGGTTCGACATCTCTGTCGTGCCACGGAACGTGAAGGACAAAGTAGCCGCAGCGCGGACGCTCGCGGAGGTGTTCGGCCTCGACGAGGCCGAGGTTCGGGCGTCGCTCGAGACGGACAAGCTCTACCTACCACCGCTGGTCCGAGGAACGTCGAAGGCGAAGAAGGAAGAGATCGCCGAACGGGGGTTCGTTGGCCTCCTCATCGAGAAGCGCCACCAGCGCGTCTACCCACAAGGGAGTCTGGCTGCCCACCTGCTGGGATTCGTGAACCGTGAAGCCAAGGGGAACTACGGGATCGAGGGCTGGTACGACGAGGAGCTTCGGGGCACAGCCGGTTCCGTGATCGGGCAGCGCGATACGCTCGGGCGACTCATCTCGACAGTGAGCAAGGTGACACCCAAGGACGGCGTCGACGTCGAGCTCACGATTGACCACAACGTCCAGTTTGCGGCTGAGAAGCGATTACAGCGGGCACTCGAAGAGACGGGCGCGCCGAGCGGCCAAGTCGTCATCATGGATCCCCGTGACGGCGCAATCCTTGCGCTCGCCGGTAATCCGGGGTTTAGTCCGGTGGCGTACAACGAGGTACCGGTTGAAGAGCAGCAGCGGTTCCAGAACCCGGTCACGAGCACGACGTACGAGCCAGGGTCGATCATGAAACCGCTCGTCATGGCGATGGCGATCGATCTTGGCCGAGTCGAGCCGGACACGACCGAGACGTTCGGAAAATCCGTGACCGTCCAGGGCTTCCAGATCCACACCGCGCTCGAGAAAGCATTCGGTCGTCAGACAATGAGCCAGGTCCTGCAGAACTCCGACAACGTCGCGATGGTCTGGCTCGCGCAGAAGATGACGAACGAGGAGATGTACGAGCGGTTCGTCCGGTTCGGGCTCAACGAGAAAACCGGTATCGACCTCTCTGGCGAGGCGAACGGCTGGGTGCCCGAGGCGAAGCGTTGGCAGGAGATTAACCAGGCGACGATGTCGTTCGGCCAGGGGATTGCCGTTTCTCCGATTCAGATGCTCCGGGCGTGGGCTGCTCTTGTGAACGGTGGGAAACTCGTCACGCCGCACGTCGTTTCGCGGCTCGTCGGTGATCGCGGCGTCGTCTTGGAGTCGGAGTATCCGGTGGTAGAAGGGGTCATCCGGCCCGAGACGAGCGCAAAGCTCCGCGAAATGCTCGAGTCCGTGGTTCGGGACGGCCCGTACGGGCGGACGCGCGTTGAGGGGTACCGGATTGGCGGGAAGACCGGGACCGCGCAGATTGCGTCGCCAGACGGTGGCTACCTGGACGGGGTGTTTGTACACTCTCTCATGGGCTTCTTCCCGGCGGACGACCCGCAGTACCTCGTGCTTGTGAAGCTTGACCGGCCGACAAGTGCCAAATTCGCCGAATCGACGGCCGGACCGGTCTTCCACGACCTTGCGCAATACCTGTTCAATTACTATAAGATACCTCCAACTGCAGCTGAGTAGAGGAGCGGTATGGCTATGGTCCGATCGTTTGTCGAATACCTCCTCCGCTGGGCGACGCGGCGTACGGTTCGCGTGCAAAATCCGCTCGTCATTGGTGTGACCGGGAGCTCCGGGAAGACGAGTACGAAAGAGGCGATCGGCCACGTGTTGCGAAAGACGGTCCGTGATCGGATCGTTCGCGTCGGGCAAGGGAATCTGAATTCCGAGTTCGGGTTGCCACTCGTTGTGCTCGGCCTACAGAAGCCAGAGGGGAAGCTCGCCTGGGCAAAAACGGCGTGCCTAGTGCTTTGGCGCGGACTCTGGTCAGAGCGAGTCCGGGCGCCGCTCGTCCTCGTTCTGGAGTACGGCGTGGAGTTTCCAGGAGATATGGCGAAGCTGGTCTCGATCGTCCCGCCGCAGGTGGCGGTCGTGACCGTCGTCGGCGAGGCGCATACGGAGTTTTTGGGGTCGCTCGACGGTGTTGCGAAGGAGAAGGGCGGACTCGTCCGCGCGCTCCCGAAGAGCGGCATCGCTATCTTGAACGCGAATGACCGCCGGGTCATGGCGATGGGTGATCGGACGCAGGCGCTCGTCGTGCCGATCAAGACGCCGCTCGCCGAGCTCTCGCAGGCGATGGCCGTGGCGGTCGCTGAGCACGCGCTCGGCGTTGATCGGGTGAAGGCCGAGGCAGCGATGAAGGACTGGACGCGTCCGAAGGGGCGTCTCCAGCTCCTCAAGGCGCAGAAGGGTGCCTGGCTCCTCGACGATTCGTACAATGCTAACCCGAACTCCATGACGTTCGCGCTCTCCGAGCTCCGGCGCATCGCGAGCGAGAAGAAGGCGCGCCGGAGCATTGCTGTCTTGGGTGACATGCTCGAGCTCGGTAGTGGTGAGAACAAAGCGCACGCCGGGATCGCTCTCCTCGCCGAACGGGTTGCAGACCGGGTGGTGCTCGTCGGGCCGCGATTTCGACGCACGAAACGCGGGGAATGGTACCCGGGTCCGATCCAGGCGGCAGACGCGCTCGCCCCGACGATCGAGGCAGGGGACGTCGTACTGGTGAAGGGATCGCAGGGGATGCGCATGGAGAAGGTGAGCGAAGCGCTCCTCGCTAACCCTCGTGAAGCACACGCAGTGCTCGAACGCCAGACGCCGTACTGGAAAGCAAAGCCGTACGTGGCGCCGTAAGGGAGGGGTATGGAAGTTCTCACGCTCGCACTGACTGACCTATCGTTCGTGTTCTGGTTGACCGCGCTCGCGTTCGTGTTGGCGATCGCGCTGACGCCGCTCCTCACGGATTTCCTGTACGCGAACGAGGTGTGGAAGCAGCCGAAGGACACTGCGATCACCGGGGAGAAGGCATCGGTGTACCACAAGCTCCACGCCGCGAAGCACAAGCGGAAAATCCCGACCATGGCGGGCGTCCTCATGTGGGGGGTCGTCGCGATCGTTACGCTCCTCTTCAACCTCGATCGTGCCGGGACCTGGCTCCCGCTCTTCACGCTCGTCGCAGCCGGGTTGCTCGGGCTCGTGGATGACTACATTAATATCCGCTGGACCGAGCGGACCGGGATCAAGGGGATGCGGTCCGGGATGAAGTTCGCGCTCCAGCTCCTCATCGGTGGCGTCGGCGCCTGGTGGTTCTACTCGAAACTCGGGTTCGACATCCTCCATATCCCCGGGCTTGGCGACCTGTCGATCGGCCTCTGGTACATCCCGTTCTTCATCCTCGTCATTATCGCGAGTGCGAACGCCGTGAACATTACCGACGGCCTCGACGGTCTAGCTGGCGGGTTGCTCGCGATCGTGTTCACGGCCTACACCGTGATCGCGCTCACGTACGGCAACGTCGAGCTCGCCGCGTTCTGCGGGGCAGTCGTCGGCGCGGTCCTCGCGTACACGTGGTTCAACATCTACCCCGCCCGGTTCATGATGGGCGATACTGGCTCACTTGCCCTTGGTGCGACGCTCGGCGTTGTCGCCATGCTCACGAATACGGCGATTCCGCTCATCCTCATCGCCGGAGTGTTCGTCATTGAAACGCTCTCATCAATTATCCAAATCACATCGAAGCGTCTCTTTGGCCGCAAGGTGTTTATCTTAGCGCCCCTCCACCATCACCTCGAAGCGCATGGCTGGCCGGAGACGAAGGTGACGATGCGGCTCTGGGTCATTGGCGCGGTGTTCGCGATTCTCGGGCTCGTCTTCGCGCTCTTTGGGCGTGGGTAGGGCTGATGCGCGCTTCCCGGATCCGCGTGCTCGAGGTCCAAGCGGACGACCCGTGGGGTGGGGCGGCGGCGCACGTCGCCTCGCTCGTCGATGCTCTTTCGAAAGATATTGACGCTAAGGTAGTTTCGCCGCGCGGCGGACACATGGACCGGTCGGACGTACCACTCATTCCGTGGGAGTCAGGGCAGTCGCTCCGCGACATTCTCGCTGCCCACCCGGCCGACCTCATTCACCTCCACGGCGTCCGGGCGGGCAAGGAGGGGTGGCTGGCGCTCCGCGGCACGTCGCAGCCGGTCGTGTACACCGAGCACCTCTGGACGAAGGCGTACCACCTTGTTAACCCCATACGTGAGTGGGTGCAGGTGCTCGGCCTGCGGCTCATTGCAGCCAGGGCGAGCGCAGTTATCGCGCCGTCCGAAGCAGTCGCGAGCTTCCTTGCTGGCCGGGGCATCGTGTCAGCGGAGAAGTTGCACCGCATTCCGCACGGCATCGCTGAGCGTCCCGCCTGTGCGCAACCAACAGCGCTCGTCGTGGGGATGGTGGGGAGCTTGAACCGGACGAAGCGGTACGACCTTGCCCTCGATGCGCTCGCTCGAATTGGCGATGCGTTCCCGTGGCGGCTCGTCGTCTTCGGCACGGGCGAAGAGCGGCCGGCGCTCGAGCGGCGGGCGAAGGAGCTTCACCTCGATGACCGGATCGAGTGGCGGGCGAACGCGCGCGTGGTTGAGTTCTGCGACTTCAGCGTGTTCCTGCACACCTCTTCGAGTGAGAGCTTTGGGCTCTCGGTCGCCGAAGCGATGGCGGCTGGCGTGCCAGTCGTCGTCACAAAGGTAGGGGCGCTCCCTGAGCTCGTCGGCGAGGCTGGGATTATTGTCGAGAGCGACAGCCGAGCGATCACGACTGCGCTCACCACCCTCTTCAATGATAGGAAGGCGCGGCAATCACTTGGCGCCAAGGGGCGGTCCCGTATCCGTTCCCAGTTCAGTATTGCAGGGATGGCCGAGGCGACGGCGTCGGTGTACCGTACAGTCTATGAAACGCACGCTCACTAGCCTTGCACGACTCACAAAGACCGTACTCGCGTACCGGACACACGCCCTTCGCGGTGATCTTGGGTACGAGGTGCTCGAACTCCCGCCCGGCGAACGGGTGCTCGTCTGTGCGCCACACCCGGACGACGACGTCATCGGTTGCGGCGGCGCGATCGCACGGCTGCGGGCAGCCGGCAAGCAGGTCGATATCCTCTACCAGTTTGACGTCACACCGGAGCGATGGGAAGAAGGGAAGCGTGGCGCCGAGCTCCTGGGCGTCCCGGCAGAGCACGTGCACCGCGTCGACCAGGCGCAACCGCTGTCCGCGTTCTTCGAGCAGCTCGCCCCGGACACGGTGTACCTCCCGTCGAGCATCGACAACCACCCTGACCACATCGCGATGCACCGGGCAGTGCTCGACTGTGTCCCGGATGATGTGACGCTCGTGAACTATGAGGTGTGGACGCCGGTGTTCTTCAATAAGATTCTCCCCATCGACGACGTCATCAAGACGAAGCAGGCGGCGATCCGTGCCCATCGGAGCCAGCTCAAAGACCGGGACTACGAAGCGGCGCTCCTCGGATTGGCGCAGTACCGGGCGGCCTCGCTCGGCGTCGGCCGCTACGCCGAGGCGTACCTCGTCGTCTCGCCAGCAGTTGCGCGGCGACTCGCGACCGCTGCGGTCGAGGCGTAGACAGGGTCGGCCAAGGTTCCGGTATACTACGCCTATGCTGCCCGAACACCTTGTAGGACGTCGGATCGGGATCCTTGGTTTTGGCCGGAACCACCAGGCGCTCCTTGGCTGGCTCGTTCGTCACGGCGTGTCCGCGCTCACTGTGTTCGATGAGTCGCCAGACGCAGAAGTCCGGGTCCGCGAGGCTGGTTTCGCCGTCCCGGTCGTCGCTGGCCCGACGGCGTTCGCGTCGCTCGACGCCGACGTGCTCTTCCGATCGCCCGGTATCCCGCGGCATCGCAGTGAGCTCGTCGATGCCGAAGCTCAGGGCGCCTACCTCACTTCGCAGACTGAGCTCTTCCTCGAGGTCTGTCCGGCGCTCACCGTCGGTGTGACTGGGACGAAGGGGAAGAGTACGACGAGCGCGCTCACGGCACACCTGATCTCGGCGAGCGGCCGCCGGTGCTACCTGGCGGGGAATATCGGGAAAGATCCCTTTGAGTTCCTCGACGAGCTCTCGGCCGACGATGTTGTTGTGCTTGAGCTCTCGAGCTTCCAGCTGGACGGCCTCAGGTTGAGTCCGCGCGTCGGCATCGTCGTCGGCGTAACGGTTGACCACCTGGACCACCACCGATCCGTAGCGGAGTACCACGCCGCGAAAGCCACGATCGTCGTAAACCAGGGTGCAGACGGTATAGCAATCCTGAATGCGGATGACCCGGTCAGCGCGAGCTACGCGACTGGCCTGCGCGGCCAAACGCTGTACTTCTCCGTTACGCGTCCGGTTACGGCCGGCTGCGCGCTCTCGGGTGAGTCGTTCCAGTGGTACGTGCCAGGAGAAGAGCCGCGCACTATTGCCACCGTAGCCGATGTTCCACTTCTCGGAACGCATCACCGGCGGAACGTGGCCGCGGCGCTCACGGCTGCACTCGCGCTCGACGTCCCGACTGAGGTACTCCAGCCTGCACTCCGTTCGTTCGTCGGGCTCCCGCACCGGCTCCAGCGCATCCACGAAGCCCACGGCATCCAGTACTACGACGATTCGTACGCGACCATGCCGGACGCGACGATTGCGGCGCTCGAGAGCATGTCGGGGCCGTTTCACCTCATCGTTGGCGGCTCCGACAAGGGAGCGACGTGGGAGGCGCTTAGCCAAGCAATTGCGCAGACAAACCCAGTTACCTTACTCGTGATGGGGCAGACTGGCCCGGCGATCGCGAGCGCCGCGCGGGCAGCCGGGTATGCGAGCGAGCGGATCATTGAGGTAGGAACGCTCGAGCGGGCGATGACAGTGGCGCGGGAGCGCGTGCAACCGGGCGAGCTCGTCCTCCTCTCTCCTGCGAGTGCTTCATTTGACCAGTTCAAGAACGCCGGCGAGCGCGGCGACCGGTTCGCTGAGCTTGCCCGAACAGGGGATGCATGAGCGGCCTCGCCCGGTTCCGTGCGCCGAGCCGCGGTCGGATTGACGGCTGGCTCTTGCTCGCTGTACTCGCTCTTCTGGCCTTCGGTCTCATCATGATCTCCTCGGCGTCGATCGTGCTCTCGAGTGAGCAGTTCGATTCGAACTTCGTGTACACGACGAATCAGCTCACGCACGTCGGACTCGGCCTCGTCGCGCTGACGATTGGCTCGCTCATCGACTACCGGCTCTGGCAACGCTGGGCGCCACTCCTCCTCGTCGCGACCTTCGTCCTGCTACTCATGGTCTTCATCCCGGGCATTGGCGACGTTCAGCGCGGCACGCGTGGGTGGCTCAACCTCGGCCCACTCTCCTTCCAGGCGGCTGAAGTGGCGAAGGTGACGCTCATCCTCTACTTCGCGGCGTGGTTCTCGAGTCGAAAGGGGGAGCTTCAGAGCTTTACAGCGGGCTTCCTGCCGTTTCTCGTCCTCCTCGGCGCGATCGTCCTCCTTATCATGCTGCAGCCGGACGCCGGGACGACGATGGTCATCGTCCTCACCATCGTCGCAATGTATGTCGCAGCCGGGTTGCCCTGGACGCATTTCCTCGCAGGGGCCGCCGCCGGTGGTAGTCTCCTGGGGATCTTCATTCTCTCTGCGCCGTATCGACTTCAGCGCCTCATGACCTTCCTCAATCCGTCCGCGGAAACGCTCGGCGCGGGGTACCACATTAACCAGGCCTACCTCGCTATCGGTGCGGGCGGCGTACTCGGACTTGGCTTCGGGCAGAGCCGCCAGAAGTTCCTCTACCTCCCCGAGCCGCACACGGACTCGATCTTCGCAATCGCAATCGAGGAACTCGGCTTTATCCGTGTTGGCCTCGTCCTCCTCGTCCTCCTCTTCGTCATCCTGCGCGGCTACCGGATCGCTGAGTATGCAGCGGACGACTTCGGCCGGTACGTCGCCGTCGGTATTACGAGCCTCATCGCAATCCAGACGTTCGTAAACCTGGGCGCGATGCTCGGGCTCATGCCGCTCACTGGCGTGACATTGCCGTTCATCAGCTACGGAGGATCGTCAGTGATTGCGCTCATGGGTGCGGTTGGCATTCTCTTGAACGTCTCTCGGCAAACGGTAGTGCCGAGCGGGAGGGCTGCGTGACCGCCGGCCGGACGATCGTCGTCGCCGGAGGGGGGACGGGCGGGCACGTCTACCCCGTGCTCGCTGTCATCGACGCGCTCCGGAGCGAAGACCCGACGCTGCGCTTCGTGTACATCGGGCAGATTGGCGGACCCGAGCATACGCTGGTCGCCCGGGCGAACATCCCCTTCGTCGGTATCCACGCCGAGAAGCTCCGTCGGTACTGGGACCTCCGGACGCTCTTCCTACCAGTACGGATTCTCCAAGGTATCGTCGAGGCGTGGCAGCAGCTCGGACAGATCCGCCCTGCTGTGGTGTTCCTCAAGGGCGGGTACGTCATACTCCCGGTCGCTATCGCTGCTTGGCTCCGCGGCATCCCGATCGTCCTCCACGAGACAGACGCGACCATGGGACTTGCGAACCGACTAGTAGCGCCGCTGGCGCGGCGGGTTGCCCTGAGCTTCCCACGTTCGAGCTACGCGGGACGGGTGAGGTCCGGATTCGTCTCGACTGGGCACCCGATTATGCCAGCGTTCTTCCAGGAATCTCGTACTACCCAGAGCACTCGGCCGGTTCTCTTGGTCGCGATGGGTTCGCAGGGGGCAACGTCCGTGAACGAACTTCTCAAGCCGATCCTGCCGAAACTCCTCGAGCGCTACCGCGTCATCCACCTGACGGGCGAGCGCGACTTGCCCGCGTTCCGCCGGGCGTTTGCGAGCCAGCAGTACGAGCCAATGGCGTACACGCACGACTTCGCAGCGGTGCTCCGCCGCGCCGACCTCGTCCTGTCCCGGGCGGGCGGCACGATCTTCGAGCTCGCGACACTTGGCAAGCCGACGATCCTCATTCCGCTCCCCAGTGCAGCGAACGACCACCAGCGGGTGAACGCGCGCGAACTTGAGCGAAGGGGTGCTGCGGTCGTCCTTGAGCAGGTCGCCCTCACGCCTGATGTGTTGTACGAGACAATTGCAAGCCTCATGCGAGATACTGCGCGGCGGAATACACTTGCGGAGCGGATTGGGCAGTTCGCGCGGCCAGATGCGGCCAAGCAAGTTGCAAAGCTCGTCCTCAGCATTGCGAAACCATAGGAGCACGACGATGACGTACCACTTGATCGGTATCCGTGGCTCGGCGATGAGCGGAGTAGCAGCGTTGCTTCGCGCGCAGGGCCACGTTGTTCGTGGCTCCGACCTGAGTGAGACCGGGCATCGCGCCACGAACATCACGAGCGATATCGACCGCGTCGTGTACACGCCGGCAGTGACGCCTGGGTCGCCGGGGTGGGTTGAGCTCGAGGCGGCGAAGCGAGTAGGTATTCCCGCGCTCCGCCTGGACGAGATGCAGGCTGAGCTCACGAAGGATGCGACACTTATGGCGGTGACCGGAACGCACGGGAAGTCGAGCACGACCGCAATGCTCGCGCACGTCCTTGAGGTTACGGGTCGTAATCCGTCCGTCCTCCTGGGCGCGCCTATTCCTGCTTGGGAGGGCCGGAACTACCGGGTAGGTAACCCGTCGCTCTGGGTTGTTGAAGCAGACGAGTACAAGCGGAAGTTCCTGACGCTGTCGCCGACAGTTGCGGTTATCACAAATGTCGAGTTCGACCACGCGGACGTCTACCGGGATCTCGCTGACGTCGAATCGGCATTTGCCGCGTTCGTTGACCGTGTCCGGCCTGGTGGCACAGTAATTGCGCACGCTGAGCCCGCGGTCGATGTAGTGCTCGGTCGCACCCCAGAGGGAGTTTCGATTATCCGGTACGGAGCCCAGTACGACTATCGACCAGAACTCCTCCCCAAGCTTCGCGTGCTCGGTGACCACCAGCGGCTCAATGCGACTGCTGTGCTCGCTGCGGCCGAAGTGCTCGGCGTCTCTCGCGAGGACGCGTTAACTGCGCTCGGATCGTTCGGCGGCGTTGGTCGTCGGCTGGAGTATATCGGGGAGCGCGACGGCGTTATCGTCTACGACGACTACGGCCACCACCCGACAGAAGTCAGAGCCTCGCTCGCGGCATTCCGCTCGGCATTCCCCGACCGTCGCCGGGTCGTCGCGTTCCAGCCACATCAGCACAGTCGCGTCCATGCGCTGTTTGCAGAGTTCGCAGCCGCCTTTGGCGATGCGGACAAGGTGCTCCTCGCTGACGTGTATGCAGTGCCAGGCCGAAACGAGGGGATCGAGGTTGATGCAGGGGAGCTCGCCGACGCGATCCGCGGACACGGCGTTGATGTCATCCATGTCGGTTCGCTCGAGTCACTTACGTCAGTGCTCCGACGTGAACTGCGTCCAGGCGACGCCTTCCTGACCGTAGGAGCGACAGATATTACGAACGTGGGAAGAGTATGGGTATCGGAAGGAAGTCATGGCACCGCGAGCTAACTGGCAGTCGACCTACCGCAACGTCAGCCGCCGACCAGGCGCGTCGCTTCGGCACCCCAAGATCTTTACGCGCACGAGCTCGCATCATCCTGAGCGAACGGTGCGACTGCCCCAAGTGCCGCGTGCCATCTGGTTCGGCGCTCTGGTTGCTACTGTCGTCTCGGCCGGTGGGTGGTTCCTCTTCTTTTCGAAGACGTTCGCCATTGAAGATATCCAGATCATTGGGAACGTGAACGAGAGTGTCCGAACGGAGATCGAGTCGCTCCGCGGGCAGAACCTCTGGCGGTATGCCGCTGGCGATATGACTGACCGGCTTCGGGGTTCGCAATCATCAATTCGAGACCTCGTCCTCTCGAAAGGGATTCCAAGGACGCTCCGCGTCGAGGTGGCATTGCGAGACGCGGCGCTCATTTGGAAGAGCGGTGATGCGACGTACCTAGTTGATGACGACGGCATTGCTTTCCAGTCGGACGAAGTGCTGGCGAGCTCGATCGGCATTGTCCCAGTGGTCGTCGATACTCGTCAGCAGGCAGTGCGAGCTAGTGCACGACTTTTACGCCTAGAGTTCCTTGAGTTTGCAACAGAGCTGTCGCGTGAATTCCCGCAGCGTTTTCCGCTCGCACTGGAGCGACTCGAGGTGGGGGACACGACACTCGAGCTCACTGCGGTCACGAGTGCTGGGTGGGTAGTGCAGCTCGATACAACGCGACCGGTTGCCGTTCAGCTCGATGCGCTTGCCAAAGTGATTGGGCGATATCACGAGGAAGTGAAGGAGTACGTCGATCTCCGAGTTCCCGGTCGCGCCTACTTCAAGTAGTCATCATTTCAGAAGGTAGGTTCAATGGCTCCTCTTCCAGATAAGCTCGAGCTCCGTGACGGGGAGCGCATTGTCGCTGAGCTCAGCGTGTCGAAAAAAGTGACAATCGGGCTTATTGGGGTGGGTGTGCTGTGTCTGCTCGTCGCGTTTCTGAGTCCTTTCCTGGCACCACTGCTCATTCCTGGTACAACACAGGCTGATTCTGTCGGCGCGTGGCTACTTGTCTTTGTCTTCGCGGTTGCGGGCTGTGTGATTATGAGTATTGGCTTTCAGCAGGAAGTTGCTCACCGGTACTACCTTACGAATGAGCGGCTGATCATCCGGGAAGGAATCCTGATTAGTCAGACGATGTCTATTGAGTATGAGGAGATGGGAACCGTGACATACACGCGAGACCCGCTCTCACGGGCACTGGGCGTCGGCACGATTATTATTAGCGCAGGCGAGCCTGTGTTCGTACGCCTCGTCGACGAACCGAGGGTGTGGGTTGGTAGAATTACGAAGTTCCAAGAGGAGTTTTCAAAAGCGGTGCGCGACGATGACGGGAAGTGCGAGGAGGTGGAGGCTAGTACTCGGCAGGTGATCGCCGAAGCCGAAGCCGATCCGGCGACGAAAGACACGACGGTCACCTCAGCGGTAATCCAGTCAGTGAAGCGTGTATTACGCAAGTCATCAACTGAGTCGACAGTCTCGATCGACGACCAGCTCCTGCCAACGGAAGCACGGACGCCGGAAGAGATCCGCCAGTCACGATCTGACGCATCGTCGGAAGTCCGCGCTGCCCAGAAGAGGCTCGAAGGAGGAGCATGACGCAACCGCCAGCCCTGAGGATTAGCGAGCAAGTCATTGAAGCGTTTGGCGTTTCGGCGAAGTACACCATTATTCTCATTGCATTGGGGAGCCTCGTTCTCGCGGGTGCAGTAGCACTAACGGTGCTCGACGATCCAATCCTGGACGCCATTGTGGTTGGTGCCGGCCCGCTCGGCCCGCTCGTCTTCCTCGTCATCGAAGTAGCGCTCGGGTGTCTGGGCGTATACCTCATTCTGCGCGGAATTTACCTGCGGCTCGCCTACCACTTCTTCCTCACGAACGAGCGCGTCATCGAGGTGATCGGGTTTCTCGCGCAGCGGTCGGTCACTGCTGAGTACAAGATGATCACCGACATTATTGTGCGGCAGGACGCCATTAGTCGATTAGCGCTCAACACCGGGACGCTCGCGATCAACACACCCGGAGGGCCGGGCGAAGAGTTCGTACTCATGAATATCGACAATCCGACCGCCCGGCGCGAGCAGCTCCGGCGGTTGTCGGAAGCGGTCCAAGAAGGCCGTGCTATTGATAGCCGATTCCTCGCCGCGCTGAAGTACGAGACGGGTATGGCTCGCACGACCGAAGAGGCGCTGGAGGATATCGAGCGCTCGGTCGGGCATGGGGTAGGTGCAAGTACGCGCGCTAAAGAGTCCGACGACACGGCTCTTCCCCAGGTATCGACGTCCGTGAGCGCTTCTGCCTCAGCCGCGTCGCAAGCTCCGCGGGTTCAGGAAGGTGACGTCGTCGACCTTCACGGTGACGGCATCGATGAGTCTGACCGGCTTCGCGCAGCGCAGAAGCGAATCGAGAAGTAGCCGTGTTCCCGTGTCTTCCTGGGTGTGGCATGTATACCTGCTTCTTTGGGGTAACGGTATGAGCGCGGAGAGGGCACGGCCGGCGCGCTGGACAGTCACGCGGCGCGTTGAGCGTGAGCTCGTCGACCAGCTCCTGCGGAATCGGGGTATCGTCGACCGCGAGCGGTTCTTTGCGCCTGACTACCTCCGGGACAGCCATGACCCATTCCTCCTGCCGAACATGTCGACGGCGGTCGACCGGATTCTCGCTGCGATTGCTGCGAAGGAGCTCCTTGCCGTGTACACCGACTACGACGCTGACGGCGTACCGGGCGGGGCGCTCCTCATGAAAATGCTCACCGCGCTCGGAGCACCTATCGTTCCATATGTCCCAGACCGTGAGCGCGAGGGGTACGGCCTCCATGTCCCAGCGATTAACGCACTGAAGGCGAAGGGTGTGTCGCTCATCATTACCGTTGATCTCGGCGTCACGAACGACGAGCAGGTGGCGCATGCACATTCGCTCGGCATCGACGTTATCGTTACCGATCACCACCACGTTGATCCGACGCGTATTCCGACAGCCGCAATCGCCGTCGTCCACCCAGCGCTCCCGGAATCCGCCTACCCGTTCGCCGGCCTCGCAGGTGGGGGTGTCGCGTGGAAGCTCGTCCAGGCGCTCCAGGCTCGGACCGGGACGCCCTCGGAAGCGCAGCTCAAGTGGTGGCTCGAGCTCCCGGCGATCTCGACGGTGTGCGATATCGTGCCACTCGTTGATGAGAACCGCATGATCGTGCACTACGGCCTGAAGGTGCTCATGCAGACGCGGAACGTCGGGTTGCGGGCACTGTACCGGACAGCTGGTATCGACGTCGACGTACTCAACGAGGGCACGATTGGCTTCCAGATCGGGCCCCGGATCAATGCGCCAGGTCGAATGGAGCACGCGACTGGCGCGCTCAAGCTACTCCTGAGCGACCAGGCTGACGAAGCCGCGGCGCTCGCTGCTCAAATCGAGGAGCAGAACCGCGACCGACAGACCGCGCTTGAGCAGATCGTCGCTGAGGTAGTTGCTCGGGTTGAGGAGGATGGATTGGCGGACGCACCAGCGATCGTTCTCTTGGGTGACGATTGGCCGGTCGGCCTTATCGGCCTCGCCGCGAGCCGGGTCGTCGAGCGGTTCTACCGGCCGACCATTCTCCTCGGTCGGAGCGGCGATGAGGCAAAGGGATCGGGCCGCAGCATTGACGGGTTCGACCTGCTCGCTGGCATCGATGCGCAGAAAGCGCTCCTCACTGGGTACGGCGGCCACACGAAGGCAGCTGGTCTCCACTTACCCGTTGCGAACGTAGAGGCATTCGCCGCGGGATTCCGGGCATTCGCAGTTGAGCGGCTGAGCGCCGACCAGCTCGTTCGAACGCTCCGTGCCGACGCCATTATCTCACCAGCGGAAGTGACGGATGAGCTTGTCACTACGGTCTTGCGCTTTGCGCCGTTTGGCCAAGCAAACCCGCGTCCGAAGTTCATCATCCAGCCACTCACGGTGGCGGCAATCAAGACTGTTGGCACGGGTGGACGACACCTCAAGGTACGATTCGTTGAAGGTGACCTCGACGCGATCGGGTTCGGCATCGGTAGTCTTGCGACACATATTCGGGTCGGCGATGCGGTGGCGGCCTTCGCGAGCCTGGAGTTTAACTCGTGGAACGGCGTCGTGCGGACGCAGCTCAAGCTCGAAGATCTCCGCCCGTGCGGAACTGGTGATATTGCTACTGAACTAGCCTGATCGGTCTGATATACTTCAGGCAACGTATAGATCGCAAGGAGGGTAGGTATGGGGGTTTCTGCGCTTCGGGCACGGCTAGCATTCGCGGTCCTCGTCGTCCTCGTTGGTGTTGGTGCTTGGTACGTCTGGCAAGTTCGGCCAAGCGCGAACGTACGCGTTGCGAGCCAGGCGGCGAGTTTCGTCGCTGAGCGGACGACGCACGCGCCGGGCGAAGTCGTTGTGCTTACGTTTAAGAACGCCGGGAAAGACCCTCTCGAACTCCTGACCACCGGTCCGTACGCCGTGTTCGCCGCTGGGAGCTCAGTCGCGACGTTCCAGTCAGACCGTGCAACCCGGTGAGTCGCGTACTTAGCAGTGGGACCAGCGCGATGCCTCCGGGCAGCAGGTTGTCGACGGTTCGTACACACTGACAGCGCAGTACCGAGTGGCGGGGACAGTAGTCACGGCACGAACAGAGGTTACCGTTCGACGGCCGCAACCTGCGAACGGCACGCCGGGCAGCGGCAGTGCCACTTCCGAGGTGAAGATTAACTTCGACAGCTATGCCGCCGGGAGCGCGCTCCCGCAAGGATCAGACCTTCTTGTCCGCCTAAGTTCGGCCAATGGTCAGGCTGCGCGAGTCTTCTCGAATCCAGGAGCCTGCGGTCCGCAGTCAGAAGCGAGTTCGCAGCCGAACTTTGCTGTTGGGAGTCCGTCTTCCCTCTCGCCGATCGTCTTGACGTTCCGGTCTGATGTCCGACCGAATACGGTGTCGATGACGCTCATCAGCGTCGGCGCCGCCGGGGTAACGGTGGTGTACGAGGATGCGTCCGGCACGGTGCTCAAGGAGGAGCGGGTAACGAACGCGAATAGTGGGAACGGCTGCGCAAAGCAGAATGTCGTCTCCTATGCGGCGGACCAGGGGAAGCAGGTTGCGACCATTGATGTTAGGGGGAGCAGTGACGGGTTTGGTCTTGATGACGTGACGTTTAGCTCGCCGACGCTTGTCGGTACGAACCCGCCAGCCTCGTCACCGCCAGTAAGCCCGTCATCGGCAACACCCTCTCCAGTGGTCATTACTCCGGGCACGACCCGGCCGGCGGGCAGACACCGTTGAGCCTGAACTTCGACAGTGAGCCGGTGAATGAGGCGCTCAACCAGGCAAAGTTCCGTGACCAAGGAGTACTTGTCGCGTCGTATGCAACCGCTCAGCCGCACGTTGCAGCGAACACGAAACCATGTAGCGGCAGCGCGAGTCAGTACAAGCAAATGGTGATCGGACGAAGTCCAGCCGGGTTGCCAAGCGCGAGTGAGCCGGTGCAGTTCTTCCCGTCACGTAGCGGGTACGTCGCGAAGAAGGTGACGGTCGCGGTGCTCACCGGCAACACGCCGTTCCAGACCCCGGTGTACGCGCTCGACATGTCGGGGAAGGTGATATCCTCTCAGACGGTGGAACAGTCGGGAGGAGACTGTAATCAGGTGAAGACTGTAACCGTGGAACATCCAGGTGGGATTAGTCAGGTGGGAGTGGTCTCCGGTGCCAGTACACAGACGCCCATGAACGTCACGTCGACGCCGAATATTAAGGACTACCAGGCAAAGTTCGGCGTTGCGAAGGTAGACGTCGAGTGGGTTGCTGAACCGACGGGTACGCCGAAGACGTACCCGAGCTTGCCCGTACTCACGAACCAGGCTGGTCGTAGTGGGGAGGCGGTACTTGCCACGACTGGCACGAGTACGCTGCAGTGGCAGCTCAGTACGCCGAAGGCAGCGTTCCGCGAGTTTGAGTCTGTGCCGGTGAGCGTGAAAAATACCGGACTGTATCCCGTCAGCATACAGGGCGTCGACTATGGTGTGTACTGTACCGGGGCGAACGATACGGTACGGGTTGGCGGCGGCGCCTTCATCGCAGAGTACCCAGTCGCTCTCGCTCCTGGGCAAACCGTTGTTATCCCGTCGTTCCTCGATAGCACAAGTTTGCGCTGCTCTGGCCCGAACCGGATGGTGCGGATCGGCGTCGGTTCGGCGACGAATCCAGGACGGATTGAGCTCGTCGTCCAGTCCTCAAACGCGGCAGCGAAAACTGTCCCGAACTGGTGCCTACCATTCATGCAGACCTACATTCCAGCTTGTCGCCCCTAGTGAGGCGATGGCAAGCTCCGGGCTCCGCTTCGGCGGAGTCCGGTTTGTTTGCTACGCTAGCGGTACACGCACTACGGTGCAGAAAGGAGGCCGAATGGCCCATACACTTCCCGAGCTCCCGTACGCGTACGACGCGCTCGAGCCAGTGATCGACGCGAGAACGATGGAGCTTCACCATACGAAGCACCACCAGACGTACGTTGATAAGCTGAATGCTGCGCTCCAGGCGCACGACGCGTTTGCGTCACTGCCAGTCGAGGAACTACTCCGACGGATCGACGAGGTACCAGAGACGATTCGGACCGCAGTACGCAACCACGGTGGCGGCCACGCGAACCACACGCTGTTCTGGCAGGTGATGGCGCCGAACGCCGGCGGCGAGCCGACCGGGGAGCTCGCTGACGCGATTGTCGCGTCGTTTGGCACGTTTACTGATTTCCAAGCAAAGTTCACCGAGGTGGCGACGAGTCAGTTCGGCTCAGGGTGGGCGTGGCTGGTTATTCGGGACGGACGGCTCGCAGTCTACTCGACGCCGAATCAGGATTCCCCGCTCATGCAGGGTGATACGCCGCTTCTGGGCCTCGATGTCTGGGAGCACGCGTACTACCTGAAGTACCAGAATAAACGACTGGACTACATTGAAGCGTGGTGGGGGGTTGTGAGTTGGGGCAGCGTTGCCGACCGGTACGCGCACGCAAAGTAGCAGATGGTAAAGCCGTCAAGTATCTACGTCTGCAGTGAGTGCGGGAACGAGACCGCACAGTGGGCAGGGAAATGTCCGGCTTGCGGTGCATGGAATACCGTGAAGGAGCTGAAGGGCGTGCGACCTGCTGGTGGCGTTGAGCCGAAGCACGGCTGGGTGCGCACGTCGAAGCTCGTCCCGGTCGCTGAGGTTGCAGCGGCAGGCACGCATGACACACGGATTTCAACGCTGGACGAAGTGGATCGCGTCCTGGGTGGCGGATTGGTGCCGGGGAGCGTTGTTCTGCTTGCCGGCGAGCCGGGGATCGGGAAGTCAACCCTCCTCCTTCAGCTTGCGGCCCAGGTAGCGGCGCGCGGTCACGTGTACTACGTTTCGGGCGAGGAGTCTGCCGCTCAAGTGGCGGCCCGTGCCCGCCGCCTGGGGGTGATTAGTGCAACCCTGAACGTCGCCTCAATGACGAACGTTGAGGAGATTATCGGGATTGCCGGCGATGAAGCACAGCCAGATCTGCTGGTCGTTGACTCGATTCAAACGGTGTACAACCCCGCCTTTCCCTCGACGCCGGGCAGCGTTGTGCAGGTACGGGAGTCGGCGCTCAGGCTTGTCGATTTCGTTAAAGCGGCCGGGATCCCACTCATCCTCTCAAGCCACGTCACGAAGGAAGGCGAGCTCGCTGGCCCACGCGTGCTCGAGCACCTGGTCGACGTCGTGCTCTACGTCGAAGGCGATCGCTTCCAGGAGCTCCGGCTGCTTCGTGGCGTGAAAAACCGGTACGGGCCAACGGACGAAGTGGGCGTTTTTGAGATGCGCGAGACGGGGCTCGCCGCGGTCAGCAACCCGTCCGAGCGGTTCCTCGCGGAGCGGCAGACGCTTCCAGGTTCTGTTGTGACGGCGATCATGGAGGGTGCGCGTCCGTTCCTCCTTGAAGTGCAAGCGCTCGCTACCCCGACGAAATTCGGGTACGCGAAGCGGCGAAGCATCGGGGTGGACACGAACCGGCTCGAGCTCATTCTTGCCGTGCTGGAGCGGCGCATCGGGATGAAGCTCGCCGAGTACGACGTGTTCGTGAGCGTCGTCGGCGGCCTCAAGGTGAGCGAGCCAGCGCTCGACCTTGCTGTCGCAGTCGCAGTTGTGTCTACTGTGCGGAATATCGCCGTGGATCCGAAGCTCGTGTTCTTCGGGGAAGTCGGGCTCGCTGGTGAGATCCGTCGTGTCCGCTTCGGTGAGCGCAGGAAAAAAGAAGCCGAGCGGTTCGGGTTCGCGGTGGTCAGTGGCGCCTCACTCGAGGCCGTACTGCGTGTCGTTGCGCCTGGTCGTCCAGGAAGAAGGCTGCGCTAGAACGGCGTCGCGTTCGCCTGGGGTGACTTCGTCTGTGCCTCGTTGCCGGTCTTGTCGACGGGTCGGAGCGTAAAGTAGTACTTCGTCCCGCTCGTCAGCTCACCGACGACGAAGCTCGACGTGCTACCAGCAGAGACGAGGATGTCCGTGCCGTGCTTCGTGCCGAACGATCCAGCCGCTGTTGAAACGTAGATCCGGACACGTTCGAGATCGCTGTCCGCGGGGTTGATCCACTGGAGGCGAACAGCGCCGGATTGCGGGATAGCGCTCACGGTCGTGATATCTGCAGGAGCCTTTACGTCACCTTGTGTTCCCACTGTGATAGTTGTGCTTGCGGTCGCACCGTTGGTATCGGTGACAGTTACGGTTAGCGTGTGGCTTCCGCTGCCGAGCGCGTTCGCGTTGAGCGTAAACCGGAACGGCCCAACGGTTTTTGTCTCTCGCGTTGCGTTGTCGACGGCCAGTGCGACGCTCTGTACGTCGAAGTGCGCGCTCGCTTCAACCACGACCTCGAAGTTACCTTCTACCGTCGAGCCGTCCGCTGGCGAGGTGATGCGCGCCCGCGGCACCGTTGCTTCCGTATAGTCGTCAGTTTCTTTCGGCGGGTACCCGACATCGATGCCTGCGTTTCGCGCCCAAGCGATGACCGGGTTTTCCCAGCTTGGGTTGTCGGGCCGTTCGGAGTGGATGACGGTGTACGTCCGGGTTTCTCTGAGTGATTCTGGGGTAAACTCGGTCGCCAGTTTTCCGTTGAGCTTATTCACGACCACTTTCACATGGATGTCGTCACGGTCTTTCGGCATCTGCCAAGGTGCGAAGAGATCAGTGATCGCCTCGGGCGATGACTCGGTCGGGAGCTTGTTCGACAACTTGTCGACCGTGACGTCTTTGACTGAGTTCGGTCGAGCGAACTCCTCAGCTGGCGTCCCGTCGAGGGCGAGGCGAATGAACTTATTGAAGATCGGGGCAGCAACGACGGAGCCGTCAGCGCCTGCCTTCATTGCACGGTTATCGTTGTTCCCAACCCAGACTGCGACGGACAAGCTCGGGGTGTACCCCACGGTCCAGCCGTCGTGGAACTCCTGCGTGGTTCCGGTTTTCGCCGCGACAGGGCGGTCGGGGAAGAAGAGCGCGGAGCGGGGCCCGAAGACCGGCGTACGCGCACCGTTGTCCGCAAGGATGCTCGTGATCTGGTAAGCGATCGCCGGATTAAGCGCCTCTTTCTCGCCCTGACGCTCCTTGTGTTCGTAGAGCACTTTCCCGTCCGGGCTCTCTACCTTGAGAATGCTGACCGGTGGGCGGTACGTCCCGCCGTTCGCAAAGACGCCGAAGGCGGTTGCCATATCGAGCGGCCGCACTTCGCCACCGCCGAGCACGAGCGAGAGGCCGTACCGTTCGGGATTATTGAGCGTCGTGATGCCCATGTCCTTCGCAGTCTTGAGCGCGCCGTCCAATCCGACGAGGGCGAGCATCTTCACCGCCGGGATGTTGAGGGAGTTCGCGAGCGAGTGACGGATCGAGACTGGGCCAGAGAACGAGCCGTTGTAGTTGTTTGGCGCGTAGTTTCCGAAATCAGTCGGCACATCCCAGAGCACGTACCCGGGGTTGTACTGCTGCTTGAACCCGGCGGCGTACACGATCGGCTTAAAGCTCGAACCCGGCTGTCTGGAGGCGAGTGTGACGTTGACGTTGCCGCCATTGTCCTTATCGAAGAAGTCGTGCGAGCCGACCATCGCGTCGATGGTACCGGTCTTCGGGTTCACAGCGACGAGCGCTGCGTTCGAGCCACCACGGCGCTCGACGTTTGGCATCCCCTCGGCGACGGCCTGCTCGGCTTTCTTCTGGTAGTCGAGGTTGAGTGTCGTCTGCACCTTGAGGCCGCCCTCTTCGACCGTCTGCTCGTCGAACATCTCGACAAGCTGCTCACGGACGTAGAAGACGAAGTGCGGTGCGGTGAAGCTCTCGCGTCGCGGGATGACTTCGATCGCCTTCGTCTTGGCGGCGTCAGCGTCTTCGCGCGTGACGTTGCCGAGTTCCACCATGGAGTCGAGGATCCAGTCGCGTCGTGCCTTGAGCTCGTCCGTGTGCGTGCCGTACGGCGAGAAGTAGGTCGGGCGTTGCGGGATCGCGGCGAGCGTCGCGGCCTCGTGGAGCTCGAGCGCCTTCGCATCTTTCCCGAAGAACGTCTGCGCCGCCGCTTGGATGCCGTAGATGTTTGAGCCGTACGGGATCTCGTTTAAGTACGCGGTGAGGATCTCGTCCTTTGAGTACATCGTCTCGATTTCGACGGCGAGAATAAGTTCTTTGATCTTCCGATCGAACGACTTGCTGTTCGTGAGAATCGCATTCTTCACGTACTGCTGGGTAATTGTCGATCCACCGACACGTTGACCACGGAAGATATCGTTGAACGCTGCCCGGGCGATACCTTTTGGATCAAAGCCCCAGTGCTTGTAGAAGTTGCGGTCCTCGGCAGCGAGCGTGGCTTGCCGTGAAGTCGGGAGAATGTCCTCCGGCTTGAGAACGGTCCGCTTCTCATCGCCGTGTACCTCGTAGAGCGTTTCGCCGCCAAGCGCGAGGATCTTCGTTGACTGCGCCGCCTGCCGCGCTTTGATCTTGCCCGGCGTTGGAAGGTCCTTTGAGTACCACGCGAAGAGCGCTGCGGCAGTGAAGACGCCGAGTACGGCGAGAATTCGCGTTACGCGCCACACCAGGGGCCAGTTTAGTTTGAACCGCTTCGAACGGAAGATGCGCCGGCCGTTCCGGAGCTTGAGGGGGTTATGAAGTCGAAAGAGATCACGCATATGCCGACAGTTTACCACGAACTCGGGGAGGAGCTGAATGCTCCCACCTGGTGGTAGCGACAATTTCAGGAGACCGGTATACTCTGCCCTGCAGAGTAGAGCGCCACTAGCTGGCGGAATATGGAGGACGCGTGGCTGCGCCCAAACCGTACTGGCAACTTGCCGCCGAAGAGACGTACCCGAACGACGCTGCATTCGCTCGATTCCTCGCGGGTGGACCTCGTCGCGTGTACTTCGGCATTGACCCTACGTCGCCGATGATCCATATCGGCCACGCAGTGCCCCTGCGCATCCTGCGCTCACTCCAGGAGGAAGGGCATCACGTCACCCTGCTCATTGGCTCGTTCACGACGCTCGTGGGCGACCCCTCTGGCCGCGATGTGACGCGTCCAGTCCTCACTGAGCAGGATATCGCGGCGAACATGCGGACGTACACCGAGCAAGTCTCGCGTATTCTCGACCTGAAGCGGACAACGGTCCTCGAGAATAGTGCGTGGTACACCGACCCACGAAAGCTCGGCACGCTTCGGAGGTTCCTCGAGCTCGGGCAGTCGTTTACCGCTGCCCAGCTCTGGGAGCGGGATATGTTCCAGGAGCGGCAGCGAAAGGGTCAGCCGGTCACGTTGACGGAGTTCATCTACCCGGTTCTTCAGGCCTACGACTTTGCGACAATGGATGCCGAGGTGCAGGTTGGCGGCACTGACCAGACCTTCAATATGCTCGCCGGACGCGAGCTTGCGAAGAAGCTCGGTACTGGTGAGAAGTTCGTTGTCACAACGCGACTTCTGCGCGGGACAGACGGGCGGAAAATGTCGAAGTCGTTTGGCAATACCATCGGTGTCACTGAGGCGCCTGCTGAGATGTACGGCAAGCTCATGAGCGTCCGCGACGAGCTTATTGCCGAGTACTACGAGCTGGCTGCCGGCGTGGACGCGAGCGCTCCAGAGCTGCGCTCGCGCGTTGAGAGCGACCCGCGCGGCGCGAAAGCGGCGATGGCACATGAAGTCGTCACGTTCTACCACGGCGCGGTGGCGGCTGAGCAGGCGGCTCGGGCGTTCGATGCGCGGTTCCGCGACGGCGAGCTCCCCACCAATATCGAAGAGCGGACACCGTCCGTACTGCACGAGGAGAAGCTCGCGTTCTTCCTCGTTGATCTCGGCTTGGCGACTTCCAAGTCGGAAGCTACGCGCCTCATCCAGCAGGGCGGCGTCGTCGTGGACGGCGTACGCATCGAAGACCCGTACGCCGTACTAACGCCGTACGGCGGCATGGTAATCCAAGTCGGTAAGCGGCGCGTTATTAAGATTAAGGCGGGCGCATGACGGCGTACCTCGCCGCCATCAAGGCTCGGGTTGAGTCCGTGCTCGGGAATGAGTACGTGGTGACGACCGAGCTCCCGCATGGGCAGACAGCCTGGCTCGCCGTGCCAGTCTTCGCTCGGGCGAAGGCTGAAGGTCGCGCCGTGCCGGAGGTCGCGACAGATGTCGCTGCGGCGCTTCGCGAAGCGCTACCTGACGTCGACGTCACAGCGGCCGGAGGGTTTGTGAACATCACGCCACACGAGGTGCAGTCGGTACTCGTCCCCGAATCGCTCGAGCAGGTAGGTGATGCTGGTCTCGGCAAGACGATCGTCATCGACTACTCGCAGCCGAATATTGCGAAGCGGATGAGCGTCGGCCACCTGCGCTCCACGATTATCGGTCACACCCTGCGTGCGCTCTACGAAGCGCTTGGCTACACAGTGGTTGGCATCAACTACCTCGGCGACTGGGGGACGCAGTACGGGAAGCTCGTCGTGGCGTACGAGCGAAAGTACGGCGACCTGGTGCCACGTGACACCGTCACGATTCAGGAGCTCTTCGACCTGTACGTCGGGTACCACGCAGACGACGACGGCTCCCAAGATGACGCGGCTCGGGCAATGTTTAAGCTCCTCGAAGATGGCGATCCGGCGGTGACTGCGCTCTGGCAGTTCTTCGTCGACCTGTCGCTTGAGGAGTACCAGATGATCTACGACCGCCTGCACGTATCGTTCACTGAACCGAAGATGGGGGAGAGCGCTCACCGCGCTACGTTTGACGAGGTTACTGGCATTGTTCGGTCGGCTGGCGTCTCCCGCGAGTCGGAGGGCGCCGAGATCGTCGAGCTTCCCGATTTGGACGCACCGATGATCCTCCGCAAGTCGGATGGCGCGACGACGTACGCGACGCGTGACCTCGCTGCGCTCAAGTACCGGGTCGAGACCTATTCGCCTGAGGCAGTTCTCTACGTCGTCTCGAATGAGCAGACGCTCCATTTTAGGCAAGTGTTCGCTGTTGCTCGGATGGTTGGGATTGCGCCTGAGTCCGTCGCCCTCGAGCACGTGAAATTCGGCTTCGTCCGTTTGCCCGAGGGGAAGATGAGTACACGGGCTGGTCGCGTTGTATTCCTGGAAGAGGTCCTCGATGAGGCGGTGCGACGGGCGCGGGTGATCGTCGATGAGAAGAACCCCGATTTACCCGAAACACAGCGTGCCGAAATCGCAGAGGTGGTCGGCATCGGCGCCGTGAAATTCTTCGACTTATCTCACGACCGAAAGCACGATATTGTCTTCGACTGGGATCGGATGCTCTCGCTGTCCGGTGACTCCGCCCCGTACCTCCAGTACACATACACCAGGGCGGCGCAGATCCTCGGGAAAATCACCGACGTCAACCAGATCGGTACGCAACGCCTTGCCGATCTGCCGACTGACGTCCAGCTTCTACTTCGTACGCTCGCGAAGTACCCGCTCGTCGTCGAGGCGGCAGCGCGGCAGTACGCCCCGCACACGCTCGCGCAGTATCTCCTGGAGCTCGCCGGGCAGTTTAGTCGGTTCTACGAAAACTACCCTGTACTTCAGTCGTCCGAGACTGAGCGTCCAGTTCGGCGTGCGATCGTCGAGCGGGTTGCAACAACGCTCCGGCAGGGGCTCGGCCTGCTCGGCATTGATGTCCTCGAGACGATGTAGTGATTCGGCCTAGAGCGGGAAGGCGTACACGGCGCTATCCGTCAGGACGTACGCCCGTTTGCTGTCTGGTGTCAGGGCGAGGTCGATGAGCGCACCAGTGCCATCGTTAAGCGCGTACTGCTTTTGGAACCTGCCGGTTTTGTCGAGGGCGATGATCCGCTGTCCGTCAATCACGTACACTGAGCCACTCTCTTCGCTCGTGGCAATCCGCTTCGGCGCGCTGATCGTCTCAGATGGCTTCGGGATGTCGCGAACGCGGAACTCAACGGCTTTGCCGCGCGTGAACTTCATGACGCTGCCCTCTTGGGTAAGGACGTAGATACTACCATCGATGGCGATATCTATTCCGTTCGTGAGAGTTGTGCCGTCTGCCACGTAGGGCTCTGCGCCACCGAAGCTACCCTCTTTCGCTGGGTACTTCCAGATCTGTCCCTCACTCGGGGCAAGTGCGTAGAGGTTACCGAGGAACGTCGCAAGGCGCGTGCTCTTCTTCCAGCTCTCTGCTGATCCGAGTACGTCCGGCGCGCCCGCTGGGTCGGTGATGCGGTGCCCGGTAAGGCTGTCCGTGATCACGGCGAGCGCGCTGCCGTCGCCCAGTCCCACGAGATCGACGGCGTTGGACGTTAGTGTGGTAGTTGTGCTTTCGCCCCCGCTCGCGCTCGTCGTCACCGTAGTGGTTCCTTGGGCGACAGTAACTCTGTTCCCCCAGACGGCGACTGCGCTGCCATTCTTGATGGAAAGGATGAGTTCGGGGGACGTGAGACGGGTTGTGCTCGTGAGCGCGTCGAGCTGACTCTGGGCGTCGTCGCGAACTCGGGTCGCGTGCTCTGCGACAGGCGAGTCGCTGAGTGCAGTAGCTCCTGAGAGTACGGATTGGAAACCGTCGATCGCTTTGTCCGGCTGGTTGAAAATCTTCGCGAGCTTCGCCTCTTCGAGCTTGTCTTCAAGGCTCGTCAGTGCCGCTTGCGCGTCGGCTCGCGCCCGTTCGACTGCACTACCCTTCGTCATGGCGTACAGGTTAACAACGAGCATAAGTGCGAGGAGACCTGTCGTAGTCGGGAGCCAGAGGGTGCGGTAGTCGGGGAGGCGGGCAGACCGAAGTGCTGTCGTGAGTGACCGGAGGCGGGGGAGTGTGCGTGTTGTAGTGACGGCGGGGAACGGGTTGTACTCGCGGATCCGGTGCGTCGATGTTGACGTTGGGGAGGGTACGTTCACTGGCTCTGGTGCGCGGTAGTCGTTCACGGCGAATATCGGCTGGCCAATTAGACTCTCTGCTCCGCGCTCAGGATTCTCAGTCTGCTTCTCTGCCTG
This sequence comes from Patescibacteria group bacterium, assembly GCA_050944875.1. Classification (GTDB taxonomy): domain Bacteria; phylum Patescibacteriota; class UBA1384; order JACPKC01; family JACPKC01; genus JBMNRW01. Next base: position 100,736 of record JBMNRW010000002.1, read on the forward strand.
CTGCGCGAGGGGTAGTGGTGCCGGCGTCGCCGGTGTTGGACGCAGTCGCGCGAGCTGCGCCTTCGCCCACCGAGTAGCTTGGTCAACGTGCTCAGTCGCTCGCGGCAGTACCCGGTGGCGGACGGCACCGTCGATGTGTGTGTTCGCCGATTTCAGCCAGCCCCTGGCGTGCAGGAATGAGTTATGGAGTTGGCGGGCTGTTGAGGTTACGGCGAGCTGCCAATTCGTCACACTGCTAGTGTCGAGGTAGAGGGTTTCTGGTAGCGGTGTTGAGAGTTGTGGACGTTTTGCAGGATCGACTGCTTCGACAATGAGCGCGTTCACCCATTGCGCACGCTTGTTCTTGAGAGTTGATGCTAGTCGGAGCGCAACGGCGGAAAAATCCATGTCAGGAAAGATTGTGTCGGCGAGTGTACTGTCTGGTATTGCTTCGATTAGACCGCTCGTAGCGAAGAGGAGCTGGTCACTCGGTTCGAGTGCCCCAGAGATGACCGCGCCGAAGGTTTTTTCAGGAATTGTTTCCGCTGGTTGCGCATCGAATACGCGGGTCACCTTGCTGTGACGAGCGAGCCAGCCATGCGCACTGCCGGTCGGTGCGACGTGGACGTCGCTGCCATTGATGAGCGCGAGGATTCCGTGAAGTTGCCCGATCCACTCGGCATCGCCGCTCCGCGCGAAGTGGGCCAGCGTTTCGTTGACCTTCTTTAAGGCTCGTTCGAAGTTCGCGACAGCGTCCTGATCCTCGCCACGGTAGTACTCGCGCGCGGCTGTGTTGATGATCGTCTGCCCGACCTGGGCAGTGGGGTAGAGCGGATTCTCGATCTCGAGAATCGCAAAGAAGCGCTCGGTATCGCGCTTCTCAGGGTCGGTCGGTCCTTTCACCTGGACGGTGAGGTACCGATCAGCGAGCTTCCCGCTGTTCGTAAGGCGTACATGTCTCAGCGTACCGGTTGGCATACTTCGGTCTGCTCCCTCCAGGACAATGACGCGTGCTGTCGTGTGGTCGGGGTGGGCGGATTCGAACCGCCGGTCTCCAGACCCCCAGCCTGGCGCATTGGGCCAACTATGCTACACCCCGGCGTTTCTGTTCCCACAAGGTGACTACCGCGACGCGCGGTACCGACAGTATAGCAGCCGATCGTTCTAGGCTCCAGTTAGGAATCGGGTCAGTGTCTGGGCCGTCTCGGTGAGGAGCGTGCCGAGCGGTGTTGAGCGGAGCGCAACCAGGAGGGCGATGATGAGGATGAGCGAGCTCTGCTGCGCGAGTTCGTAGGCTTCTTCACCAAAAAGAACGCGAATGATCTTCGATCCGTCGAGCGGTGGGACAGGGAGGAGGTTGAAGAGCATGAGGAAGAGATTGATTTGCATTGTCAGGATAAGGACGAGTCCAAGAATTGGTTGGTCACCAAGGAGCTGGTAGGCGAGTCCGAGAATTGTGGCGAGGAGGAAGTTGCTCGCCGGCCCAGCGAGTGCGACCAGGAGTTCGTCTAGTGCTGGTCGGGCGAAGTATTGTGGATTAACAGGCACCGGTTTGCCCCAGCCAAACCCCGCGACGAAGAGGAGGAGTGTGCCGATCGGGTCGAGGTGGGCGAGTGGGTTGAGCGTCACGCGACCGTGGTATTTTGCAGTAGGGTCCCCAAGGAGGAGTGCAACCCAGGCGTGCGCAAACTCGTGCACTGTAAGGGCGATCATGAGGGCGACCACGAAGAGTAGGATGGCGATAGGATTTGAGAAAAGGTCGAGTACGAGCATGATCCTCCCTTGTGTCGTTGTGCTGCGTATGCTATCGTACCCCCGTTACGAACGAAAGGGAGTACTGGCATGCACGTCACCCATCTCAAGCGTCCAGCAGCTCGGTTCTGCCAGCTTTGTGGCAAGGAACCAGTTTCTGGCCAGAATAAGTCGCACTCGCAGCGGAAGACGAAGCGCACGATCCGCCCGAACCTCCAGCGTTTCGGACAGGGGTTCGTCTGTACCCGCTGCTTAAAGACGCTCGAACGCGCACTCGCGTAACGGCACATACACAAATTTAACACAAGTACACCCCCTCATGTGAGGGGGTGTACTTTAGTTCTGGAACGAGCGTACTGGTGTTAGGCTACTGGAGCCTCAGTGGAACGCTTCTCAGCGAAGCAGTTCCGGCACAGGACGTCTTCGCGCTCAGGCTTGAATGGCACTTGGCCAGGCTGCCCGCAGTTTGCGCACACGATGTCGTACATCTGGCGCTCACCCATCGAACCGTTGCCGCCCTGCTGCCGTTCTGCGCGCTTTTTGGCGCGGCAGTCCTTACAGCGAGTGGGCTGGCTAAGGCCCTTCTGCGCGTAGAATTCCTGCTCACCGCTCGACCAAACGAATTCCTGCCCACAGTCGCGGCAGGTCAAGGTTTGATCTTGCATGAACTTCCTTTATTCCGTGACACTTCCATCGTCGCCACGTTCGACCTATTAGTACGCACGTTCGATGTGCGAACATAGTAGCACAGTCGGCGAGTTTCGTCAATCTGAACGGGGGTGTTTCTCGGTAATTTCGCGAGTGTTGCGCATTGCGGTCACTCGGAGCGGTTGGTACGATTCTGCCACGATGATCCCTCGTGCGCTCCAGGATATGATCAAGCGCGGTGTCCTCGGTCACGCGACCTTAGTTACTGGCCCTGACCCGCTTCAGTGGGGAGAAGTGACGGTAACGATTCGCGCTGCGCTCGGCGTTGCGTCAGCCGATACGTTTGAGCTCGTCGAGCCGCCGAAAATCGCCGATCTCCGTCGGATGCTTGAGCGAGTACACCTGAAACCGAACCAGTCTTCGTACGTTCTCGTCAGCGTGGCGCATGTTGACCGTTGGTCGCCCGAGGTTGCGAACGCGCTCTTGAAGACCCTCGAAGAACCGCCCGCCCATGTCCGCTTTCTACTCTATGCGACCGATGAGTCGTCGGTACTCCCAACTATTCGGTCTCGGTCGGCGCGTTTTCGCTTGAGCGGGCAACGGACTGCGGAAACGGAAACCGAAATCCCACCGTTACTTGAGCTTGCCGAGCTGCCACTGCATGTGCAGTTCGACCGGATCGCGCGGCTCGTCGAGCAGGTCGCTGTGGAACAAGTCTTGCGAGCCTGGATTAGTGGCTCGACTGACCGATTGGTGCGAGCGCGGCTTCTCAAGTGGCTCCGTCTGGCTGGTGACCGACCAGTGAATAAGCGGCTTCTCCTTGATACGATTATCCTTGAGCAGCGAGTGACTGGAGCGTAACGATGATTCTCGAACTCATTCTCTTCCTAGCTATCCTTGGGATCTTCATCCTTGTGCTGCGGAAGCTTCCGGAAGCACTGCGCGACGGAGGGGAGTCGTCAGTAAACGGGTCCGTGCCGCAGCGGACAAGGGAGTCGTGGTTTACGGGCATCCGTGCGGCGGCTACGACTCGGGCAACTTCACTCTGGCAGCAGGTGAGTGCGCGTCGGCCGAAAGCAGAACAACCACCGCAAAAGCTCACTACTGCGCATCCTGCTCCTTCGCCCTCCAGTCGTCCGCAGGAGACACTGCTCTCGGAAGAGGCGCTCATGCATGAGGGAGACGTCTACTTCGTACAGGGAAAGCTGAAGGAAGCTGAGCGAGCGTTTCTCCGAGCAGTGGCGAAGAATCCACGACAACCGAAGCTCTACAACCGTCTCGGCGCCATTTACCTGAAGCAGCGGAATTACGCCGATGCGCTCGAGGCGTTCCAGGCTGCCCGTGACCTTGACGCCAGTAGGGCCAGTCGACACTACAACGTTGCGTTGGCTGCCTGGCACCTTGGCAAACGACCGAAGGCAAAGGAGGCGATCAATGAAGCGCTCCGACTCGACGGAGAATCCATTAAGTACCGAGACCTCAAGCGCCAGATCGACGACGGGAAGTAGTCGGCGCGACCAATTGTGGTCACTTGTAGGGCGGTACCCGGCGCTTCGCTGGGTATTCGTGGCTCTCGCGCTCCTGACGCTCATCTCGCCGCTCGATGTGTTGCCTGATCTTGCGCCGCCCATCGGGTGGGCAGATGATCTGGTTGCTCTGCTCTACCTCGTCCAACAGGCGCTGGCGTCGCTCCGGCAATCGAAGTAGTGCCTAGGGGCACTTGCGCAGCCTGCCTGTACGCCACGAAAAACGCCCACCGGTCGGTGCGCGTTCTTCGTGGCAGGAGCTGAGGGAATCGAACCCCCGACTACGGTTTTGGAGACCGTCGTTATACCACTTAACTAAGCTCCCGTATCACCGGCTAGGCTACCGGAAATACGACGCAGCGTCCAGGTAGGACGCTGCGGTTGAGTGAACGGGCTAGTTGCGTGGTTTGGGGTTTGGAAGCTTCGTTTCGTTGTGCGTGGTGTGCTTCCGGCAACGAGCGCAGTACTTCTCGAGCGCGAGCTTATCCGTGGTATTGATCACGTTCTTGTGTACGACGTAGTTGCGCTCTTTGCACTCCGAGCACGTGAGGTGAAACTTCTGCCGTTTCCCTTTTTTCGCCATTGCGTGTCCTTTCTTAGTTCGCTGGAGCCCACGGGCGGAATTGAACCGCCGACCTACTCCTTACCATGGAGTTGCTCTACCTCTGAGCTACGTGGGCGAGTTGGATACGGTGGTGCTGGGGGTAGGATTCGAACCTACGTAGCCACATGGGCGCCAGATTTACAGTCTGGTGCGATTGACCGCTCCGCCACCCCAGCTGAACATCGCGAATTGTACACCCTTTGCGGGAGTTTTCCAATTCTTGGAGCCAGCGGTGGGATTCGAACCCACGACCTACGGTTTACAAAACCGGTGCTCTACCACTGAGCTACGCTGGCAGACGAATCGAGGAGTTATTCAGGTTAGTTCCGATCACTCGGCTGACACTGTAGCAGAAGGGGACACGCAATGAAACCGGTGCGGCAGACAGGATACATTTCACGTTCGAAGTGTACGTACTTGACTATTTGCACTGAATCCGGTATGATTGTTTAATTTCATGAACGATAACGGAGGGCAGATGTTGAACACCATCCCCATGAGCGATCGAGAACTTCAGGACGTTCTTGATGTGATCGACATCGATGTTCACCGTGCTTCTAGCGGGCAGGAACTCGAAGCAGCATACGCAGCACTCGTGATTCCAGACCGCCTCGGTGTACGAAATCACCGACGGGTACTTGAGCTGGCTGGTGCGGCTCGTCTCGCCCGACTTGTGCTCATGGGCTACGAGCGCTCAGACGCTAGCCAGCGCTTTGCCTCGAATCGTGCGCTCACGCAGCTCGTACGTTTATTCGATGATCTCCAGGTGCACGAAGGTGTTGCCGTACAGTTCTGGATAATTCTCGCGGGACAGCGCGCGTTCCTTCTGGATCAAGTTGAGCACGATCTCGATGCATGGTTACACGCTACGCATTCGGACTTAGGGTCGTCCTCGGGAATGACGAATCTCCTTGAACTTCATGCCCTTCTCACCGACCAGGCTGACGAGGCGATTGCGTTCAGCCTCGGAATCGGTACAGTAGCGTAGGTAAGAGGAGGGTGTATGCGGATTTTCCGGCCGAAGCAACTGAAGCACATCGAGGAAGACATCCACGACGCGGCACTTTGGCTCGAGAAGATGGTGCCGATCTACCTCTTTCACTCCCTTCTGCATATCGGGTTGTAGAATAGGGAAGACCGGAGCCGGTTGGCTCTGGTCTTCCTTTGTGTACTCCTTACTGTACCTGGTTGCCGTGGAATGGTCGGCGGAGAATAAAGTACGAGACGAGGCCAGAGAGTACCGCAGCGATAATGAGAACAATGAGGAGGTTGGCACCGGTTGAGGCGAGTACCCGAGGTGCGCCTTTCCCGTCATTCGAGACAGCTGCATTCGCTAGCACCTTCTGCGCGCCAATGAGCTGACCACCCTGCAGAATTTTGACGGTGTACTCACCCTGGTTCGTGTACGAGTGTGTGAGCGTCGATGGGCAGGTCGCATCGCTGATTACTGTACCGTCACCCCAGTCGAGCGTCAGCCCGGTCAGCGCTGTCGAGTTCTTCGACTCACAGGTAAAGGTCACTGCGAGTGGAAGTGTTCCCGAGGTTGGCGTGATAGAGAAGCTCCCGTCGAATGGAGGCACGACGACGCCTTTATTAATTGTGAATGTTGCTTGCTTCGTCTTTTGCGCGTCGTTTGTCGCGTAGCGTACGGTGGCGACGTACGAGCCATCGGCAACCTGCTTGTCGGCATCGTCGCGCTGGTTCCAGGTCCATGATGTCGATTGCCCGGCTGGTAGCGGCTTAATCGCCTGAGTGGCAATCGGTGCAAAGACACT
>JBMNRW010000003.1:0-99055 GCA_050944875.1 Patescibacteria group bacterium
GGTACGCCACCACGCTCTCCTTCGCCCATGGGCTAGTTCTCGTTTGAGTCGTATATGCCTGTGTCGAGCGTGAGTGCGTACGGCTGGCCGGCGCTCGTGAAGTAGAGCGTCTGCTCGTCCGGTGAGAGGATGAGGTGCTTCGGCTGGATCGAGAGGCCGGCGCTGAGGACGTACGGCGTGACGGTGTTCGTCGCGAGCTCGATCGCTTCGAATGCGACGTTCCCTTGGTTGAGTCGGGCGTGGATGATCCGACTTCCGTCCTTCGTCGCGACGAGCTCGTCGATCTGGCCGGTCTGGCTGAGCGCGGTCGGCTCGCCGTCGAGCGGGACGATGACGAACTGCCCGCTCTGTGCTGTGGACGCGATTAAGCGGTCGCTCGTCGGCAGCCAGCTCGCACCACGGACGCCCTCGAGGCGTACAGCAGACAGGGTGGCGGTCAGTACGTCGAGGGTGTAGAGCTTCTCGTTCTCAAGGAGGGAGAGCTGTTTCCCATCCGGTGACCACTCGATCGACGGGTTGTCGAGGCCGGCGTTCTTTAGGTTGAAGATCCGCTCTGGTTCGCTGTTGTCCTTGCCGGCTCGGATGATCGTTCGCTCGCCGTCGCCGCCATGGAACACATACGCGACCTTTTCGCCGTCGGGTCGCCAGGCGATCGCCCGGAGCTCAGCCGGCCACTCGGTGACGGTCTGGTTTACGAGGTCGTACCGCTTGAAATCGTAGAGCTTAATCCGACCATCCTGGCGGATGAGCGCGAGTTGCCGGTTGGGTGACCAGCGGAGTTCCTCGACGTTTCGGAGTGTGTCCGGTGTAATTCGCTCCGAGACCGGCTGGGCGGGGTTCTTCGTGAAGAGCCGGTACGCCACGCCGGTGTGGGGCTCGAGGAAGAGGAGCGTCGGGTTTTCGTCCTCTGTGCTCAGCGCGAGGTGCTGCACGCGCTGCTCGGAGAGCCGGGCGGCATTCGGGATTTCGCGGAGCCCAACTGCGAGCTCGCGGGTCTCATGCATGCCAAGTGTTACTGTGGTGGTGAACGGGTGGTAGCCCGGGAGTGTGCCGGTCACCGTGTACGAGCCTGGTCGGAGCTTCGTCGTGAGTGCGCCAGTTCCACTTGTCGAGCCTAGATTGAGCATAGTGGTCTCGGGTGTTGCCCGGACGGTTAGGGTCGCTGGCCAGTAAAGGAAGAAGAAAAGCGCGGCGCCGATGACGAGGACGCCGACGGCGCCCAGGGCATAGAGGCGCCACGAAGAACTCGCTGTCGTCGATCGCTTTGTCGCAGACGTGGGCGCTGGTGGGGTGAGCTGCTGTGGGACGTCTTGAGTCGTTGGTCCAGCGCTCGGCGGTGGCGTTGACGGTGAGTCCGGTGCCTTCGGTTGCGTTGTCGCGTCTGGCGAAGCGTTGGGTGTGTTTGCTGTAACCGTTTCAAGCTTCGACCGCGCTGCGGCGAGCGCTGAGTCTTCGTTGGCTGGAACAGACGTGGGTGTTTGCGGCGCAGCTGCGACCGGCTGCGGCACTCCTTCTGGGAGTGGTGTCATATCTGGTTGCTGGTTCGGTGGGGTATCTGCCATGGCGTTCTACTCTACTGCCTCTCTGCTAGTACTGCCAGTGGACGTGGCTCGTAAGGAGCGGGGTGTCCGTGTCGAAGAGGACGCCGCGCAGCTCACCGGCCTTTAGCTTCTCTTGGTAGGTCCCCACGACACCGCCTCGGTCTCTCGCGTACTTGTCGTAGATGAGCGACTCGAGCTGGAGGACGTGCTCTTGCTGGTGCGTGTAGATCTGGCTCGGGAGCATCTCAGGATCACCTAGCCGGCTGTCGAAGGTGAGCACGTTACGGAGGAATCCGACGATCGTCTCATTTGCAGCGCGTCGGGCACCTTGGAGGAACTGCTCTTTCGTGTTTCCGCGGAAGACGTTCGTCGGGAGCTCAGTATCCCTGAGGAAGGCAATCCCAACGCCTGGGTGGCTGATGTTCGTGTTGAGCGGATCCTGCACAGGGTTCGACCCCGGGTTCTTCTGATCCACGTACCAGGCCTCTTCTGGCCAGTCGCCTCGCGTGAGCTCGGTGGTAGGTTTCGGCTGGTAGAGCTTTTGCTCTTCTTCGGGCTTCTCTTTGTACACAGCAAGCATCTTCTTATAAAGCGGGTTCGTCCGCTCCTCTGTCTCCTTAGCACTCAGCGTCACTGGTGCCTTTGTCTTGGGGTCGACGGGGGTGATGAGTGCTCCGGGATCTGATTTTCCCCACGCCCAAATGATCTCGACGCGCTTCACCGTCTTCGTCTTCTTCTTTTTACCACCGAAGAGCCCACCAGTGAGGCCACCTAAGAGATTGCCACCACCGAGGAGTCCGAAGAGCATGAACCCGATACCAGGTAGGAGAATAGTTGAGAGGACAGCGGTCAATGTCGCCCCGAAGACGAGTGAGAACGCGGCAGTTGCGATGAGGGAGATCGTCCCCGGAGGTAGGCCAATTGAAGCTTCAAACTTCGAGATCGACTTTCCGAAGACGAGGTTGACACCCATCATGACGAGTTGGGCCTGACCGATCGCCTGGGCATTAATCGCTTGCTCGGCGAGCTTTGTCTTGTCTGCCATGTCTTTTGCCGAAACTTGGAGTTGCTCTTTAACGCCCGGTACGTCAAGGTTTTGCATTGCGGCATCTTGAATTCCCATGTATGACGCTTGAGCCTGCGCTGCGGCTGCTTGCGCAGCGTCGACCGCCTGTTGCGCAGCGGCAAGTTGCTCGTAGCCCCTCCAGACAGCAAAGCTCGTGCCCTCAGGAAGACCAACGGTTTTATCGAGAAAGCCACCAATCTTCATCTGCGTGTAGTCGCTCTTGAGGAGTGTGTCGAATGACTGCGCTATGAGCTTGCCGTCTGGACCAACGACATCGGTGCTAATGTTGCCGGTCTTCGCGAACGCGAGAAGTGCGCCCGTTGCGCCAACTGGAACGTCCCAACCGGTTGCTTGACGCATCCAACCGTCGATCGAGGCGAGGCTCTCTGGCGAAACTTTGGTGAGGTCTTTCTCGTTCGAGCTAAAGAAGTTCTTGAGTTCGGTTGCGGCATTCATAGAACCGAGGATGAGCCCGGCGTTCTCACTACCCGAAATCTGGGCCGCAAGACCGGTAAAAGCAGTGAGTTTCTCACTTGGGTCGCCTTCGAACATCGCCCTGGAGAAGCCGCGCAAGCTTACTCCCTCAACCTGGTCATCGAGAGCTTTATTCAGAAGGGCATCCGAAAGCGCGTACTGGACGATCTTGCGTTTCTCAGCTTGCATCTCGCGCGTTCGGTCGGCGATCTCAGAGTCGCGAAATTCGTTGAACGTACTAAAACCTTCGATGATGCCGATAGCGCCACTCCCTGAGCCTAAGATTGTCTTTGTGTACTCCTCGGCAGCATTTGCGACTTCTTTTTTCGTCCCTGGTAGCAAGCCGACGGTTGCTTCGTAGATGTCACGGAAGCTAACGTCAGTGATTCCGTACTCCCGGAGTTGATTGTCGACGAACGCTTGACCAGCGTACGTCGTGAGCGTCGTTTCGAGATCGCCCGTGAGTGCTGCAGCGGCAAGTACTGTGTACTCGCCGTCAACGCCAGCAGCGTTCCCGAAACTCGTCACGAGTTTCGCTACGTTCGCTTTTCCATCTGGTGTTTCAAGGTCGAGTGAGCCATCTAAAAGGAGTACCTCGTAGAATGTATCAGCGAGGTCGGTGATCGCTGGGTCGAGCCCGAGTGCAGTTGAGAGCATTCGAAGCCCGGTCCTACCCTTCTCCTCGACGCTCTTCTCATTGTCAAAGGCCCACGAAAGCGTGACACCATAGTGCTCGGCGAAATAGGAGTCGGCGATCTGTAGACCGAGTTCCTGGAAGGCTGCGCTTTTGTCCTTTACTGTTCCGTCCTGGTTCTTCTCATCTGAGAGGAGGATGTTCACCGCACCAGCGATTCCCTGTGCAGTGAGTGCAGCATCACTTCCTTCGAGACCGAAGACGTCGTTGATAAACTCTGGCGTGAGACGTACAGTAACGTACGACTTGAAGCTATCCCGGAGGAGTGCACTCTGTTCTTCTGGAGAAAGGTTCTTGCTAAGGAGGGCGCGGACGACGCCAGCAGGAACCCCTCGGCTTGTTGCCTCTGCCTCGAGCCGACTGAGGAACTGACTGTTCTTCCAGAAGTTCGAGTCGAGATCAAAGAATTCCTTATCCATCACCGCCTGGATGACGTCCGAGTTGGCGAGCATGTCGAGGAACGGAATACCCGTCTCGCGGGCGAGCTGCTCAATCGACCTGCCGGAGGCAGCTTGGAAGAGGAAGAACGCCTCGTCGGCAGTAAACTTGTAGTCAGGGTCGAGGAGCATCGCTGGATTAATCGGTAGTCCGAGCTGGTCGGCGCCGAAACGGAGCATCGCTGCGAGGTATTTGTTCTGCTGTTCTTCATTTGAGAGTCCGACGTTCAATCGTCCGGTGATAAGCTCGAACATCTTCTGGTCGGCCATTATCCGTTTAACAACCTCGTTCACTGTGTCACCAATTTGGGATTCAAGTGCTGCGTAGAGCCCTGTCTTCCCGTCGACTACCTCGTACCTTTCAATACCAAGTGCGCCGCCAACTTCGCTCGCGCCAGCTTTTATGTCAGTCGGCGTGGGTTGTACGAGGTAGCTCACCATTGCTTCGGCGAGCGAGCGCTTCACAGCATGAGGCGAAAGCGCGGTGCCGCCAATGTCGAATCCATACTTGTTGAGGCTCAGTGTTTTTGCGCGTTCGACCAGCTCGTCTTGGTGGTCGCGCGCGAACCGCTCAATTGCACTTCGTACCTCGTTCGCCGATGGTTGCCGGGTACCGGCAATGGCAGTCTCGATGACGTCGTAGAAGAGCCGCGAGGTGCCGCTCGGGAGATCCTGCTGTTGGTCGATGACCATGCCGCCGAGATCGCGGAGTCCTTCCAGCGGCGTCTGTTTCTCGTCAACAATCGCTCGAACCGTTGCGATTGCCTGCCGGCTCGAGATGGGTCCCAGGTTAATGGTAGGGAGGGTGTAGAGGAGCTCGCCAGCGTCACCGCCGTCAATCACCTTCGCCACGGCAATTGTTGCTTGTCGGTACTCCTTGGGAAGGCGAATATCGCTGTTCGCAACGGTGTTTAAAACGCCGGTGAGTGTCGTAATTCCGGTTACCCACTCGGTCGCGGTTGTTGTGTTTCCGAGTGCTGCTACCTGGGTAGATAGCGCGAGGAGTTGATCGGTTGCAGTAAGTGCTCGGTCAATGTCGCTGCGGAGATTGGCGGGCACATTTCGGCGGAGCGTCTCGAGTGCGGCACGCGTTCCCTCGAGCCGTTCGCCGAGTGACGCGTCGGCTGCTCCAGCTGCGCGCAGCTGGTCGGCAAATTTCGTTATGTCTTTCGTGAGCGCGGGCACAAGGGTGATTCGTCCGATTGCTTCGATAATCGGTGTCGGTGCGCTCGCGACAAAGACCGAAATAGCATCGGCTGCAGTCCGCATCCCAAGTCGCTCAGCAAAGACGTTCAGATCGACGACCGGCATCGTCGTTCCTTCGACCATCGGCATCGTCCCAGTTTCCAGCCAGGTACGGATCGCTGTTCGCTCTTCGTTGTCTTTCGTCCCGGCCTTGACGACGTGCTCGCGGCCGACAGCGATGAAGGTGCTCGTGTCGGCTCGGATGAATCGCTCAACGAAGCCGCGCTCTGCTGCGCGAAGACTCTCGACGAAGGTTGTGGCGTCCTTTCCAATGAGCGGTTCGATGGCCTGGAGGTTGAGGGCAGTATCGGGTCTGGCGTACTGGCGGAGGAGGTCGATCCGTGCGTCGCCGATGGACTCAAGATATTCGTTCCAGGAGATCGAGCCCTCGACGAGGTGGCGCGTAGCATCGGAGTCGAGGAGGAAGAGGTTATCGAGGACGCGGCCGCTCGATGCCATGTAGCCGACGAGGGTTGGTTGCCGGGATTTGAGGTCGTCGATGGAATGGACGTTAATGAGGTCAGCAACCCAGAGATTGGCGTGCTTTGCAACAACGCCCCGACCGACTGCGATTTTAAGGGCGCGCTCGTCACCAGTTTGGATGCCATCAAGTGTGCCCAATGGGAGGTCGCCGAGGGCTTTTTCGAACACGCGCTCACCTATGTTCTCGAGTACCTCTTCACTTGTCTTTCCTACAATGGCGCCTTCAAGGTGTAGGCGCTGGGCGATCCACTCAGCACCCGTGTTGTACGCGAGTCCGCGGTACCCATCGATGCGTTCGCCGCGGAAGGAGAGCGCAGGGAGCTTTGTTGCTTCGGCGAGGGCGGCCTGGGCGTTCTCGAGGAGTGCGTGTGGTCCAAGGCGGAGCGGGAGCTCGCCTGTGGTTCGTCGTTTGGCTTCCCCGATGGCTCGGGCAATCTCGGCGATGTTCTGTACGCCCTTGAGCGTCGCGTCCGTAATCGCATTGGCGTCGTTGCCTTGACGGTCTGCTTCGCTGACGAGCATACCGCGCGTCGCGTTCTCAGTAGCTCGCTGCCCAGCCTCGTGCGGGCTCAGTCCGAGAATCTCAGGTACAGCGCCTGGATAGTTTGCGGCCTCGTCACTCTGCCAGATGAACTGGATCGCCTCGGCCGGCAGGTGCTCGATCGACTCGACGCGCTCCTTGACGACCTTCCCGGTCTTCTCCTCGACCTCGCTCTCAATCGTGAACTTCGTGCCGCGGAGGTAGTTCGCTGCCGAGACGTCGACGGCCTGGCCGTTTTCGCGGAAGTGGAAGCTATCAGGTTCACGCTTGCCTTCGGGCGGTACAACCTCTCGCGACGGCCGGTTCGCCTCGGTGCGGTGGTCCTTTGTAATGCTCGAGACCACAATCACCTCGTAGCCGGCGCCACCGAGCTCTTGCCCGGTCACGAGGTTGAGGATTGACTGGATTGCCCGCCGGTCGTACGTCGAGAGCCGGTCGACGCCGAGCTCCTCCCGCATGGACTCGGGGAGCTTGTTGACCGTCGGCCAACTCCCGTCCGCTTCCTTCGGGAGCAGGGAGAGCGCCCGGTGGATCGTCAGGTAGGTCTCGAACTGTATCCGGTCGACACCGTTGAGGCGGATCCGCTGCTGCCCTTCGGCGATGAGCGTGAGCCGGGTCGTGAGGTCGAGGAGTTCCTTGTACTCAGGCGGTGTCAGGTCGACGGGACGAGGTTGTGAGACAGTCGCAGCTTCTTTGGCTACCTCCTGCGCCTGGGCAACGGCGAGCTCTAGGAGCCGCGCTTCAGTAGCCGAGAACGTTGTCCAGAAGAGCGCGACGACCAGGAGGAAGAGGGCGCCGGTCGCCCGAGTGATCTGGCGGACTGTGTGCTCTAGGTTCATCGGAAGCTCCGGTCGCCGCCGTAGTACATGAGGACGTAGCCATCAGTCACATGTTCTGCGTATGTTGCCAGGTTTTCGCGCGTGAGATCGACCCCATTGAGCTTGGTTACACCCTTCGCGCCATCAGCTGGGTCGTTCGCAGAGAAGAGTCCGGTCGCAGGATTGTACCCGGTGATGACGATGTAGTGTCCACCAGCGCTGCTGCTGAGCTTTGTGCTCACCAGTGCTGGCGCACCTTTAGCGAGCGAGCTGAAGAGGTGCGAGAAGTACGTGTCATCCGGTGCGCCGGCGTAGTCGGTGTACTGAACCGACTTATCGGGAAACGCTTCGTCCAGGTGGTACTGGAGTTTCGCGTAGAGTCTGTACGCACAGATACCCGGATCAGCCTGCTTACCAGCTGCGTACTTATTCAAGAAGTATTGGCCGATCATCGTTGCTGAGTAGTTGCCGCACGCTCCAGGTGTTTGTCTCATTGCTGGGACGTCGAGCTGGACGCCGAGTTTCACAGCTTCTTCGCGCAGGACGGCGCCATATTTCAGGAACGTGGCGCGTTGCTCCTTGAGGGCGGCGATATCCGTGCCGGCTGCCTGCATCGCTTGTACCGCAGCCTCCATGCCGACGAGTGCTTCAAGCGTCTTCTTTGCTTGTTCGTCCTGTTCGTACACGCGCTTGAGCTTAGCGACCTTTTCGAGGGTCTTCGGGATATCGCGCTCGATTTGCTCGAAGCAGGGCTGCGGTAGGATGGTATCGGTAGGTTTAAATTCGTCGAGGCACGCGGCTAAGCGAAGGAGCTCCATATCAGCCTCGTTCGTTGCACTCACTGCGTCTGGCGGCGTGCTGTCACGCGTCGCCATGATGAAGAAGATAAACCCGAGCCCGGCGACAATACCAAGGAAGAGGAGGACTGAGAGGATGAGGAGGCGGCGCGCTTTCGGGTTACTAAGAATCATCCAGCCAATGTCGAGCGCCAGCGCAACCCAGCCGACGCCCGGGACCGCGGCTTCGGCGCCGAGTTTAGCGCCTTGCTTTACAACTTGCTTCGTCGCCTCTTTGGCGACCTGCTTGCCCGTTTCTTTGGCGACCTGCTTGCCCGTTTCCTGGGCGGCGCGCTTCTTGAGCTGGTCGGCGGCGAAGCGCTTCCCCCGTTCAGTTACTTCGTCGCGAATCATCTCCCCAATGCGGGGATCACGTTCTTCGGGCGCAGCGTTAAGCGTTTCGGAATCGTCTCCGGCGTACTCCTCGTCAAATTCTCGGCCGTCGTTCGCCATGCCCCTCCTGCGCGCCATTGTGCGTATTATATCTCATTATCGGGAGCGAGACCACGTGAAACACGTTGACTTTCTTGGTGTGCTACAGTATATTTACAAGTTTTGGTTCTTTAAAAATCCGTACGAATGTACGTGGAGATACAATCTTCGGTCTCAATCGCAGCAAAGGGGGTAGCGCCCATGCGCTCGTGCATCCAGTGGTTGGTCATTGCGCTCTTTCTCCTGTCTATCGCTGGCGCTCAGCCGGCGAGCGCAGCTCCGACGCCATCGGAGCAGGAGGTCCGTCAGTTCGTCGTGAAAGCGATGGCAGCAGCCAGGAACGGAACCCTTGGGCAGTACGCGAAAGTATTCGAGAGTGAGCGACTGTCGGTTGACGAGGCGAGTGATCGCCTCAGGGCGAGGTTCACCGACTGGGTCGCTTCCCAGCCGCAGCTCTCCCACGTCGGTGTTGCGTACGTGAAGCACACCGGTGGCTTTTGGGCGGTCCAGTGCGTCGAGACGCAGGGAGCGCGTCGTCGCGTTGTGAGTCTTCAACTCGTCTGGGTGTCAACCGAGCGTCGGCTCTGGCTCCGCGTCTGCGATATCCGACCATGGTACCCCAGCAGCGAGGATATTGAGTTTGCGCCATACGAGAGGAACTGGGTATTCAACTGGCAGACAGCGTTAGTCGGTGGGCGTCCGACTTCCGTAGGGAAGTCGAAGGTTGTCTCGTCGGCCCCGCCGTCAGTGGTGAGGAGTACTCAGGTTTCGCGGCCTTCACTCGCTCCGCCCATGCAGGAGCTCGACGACTTCGCCGAGCTCCTCGGCGCGATGCTTGGGGAGAACCTGACGCCGTCGCCACGCGTCATGACAAAGATTGCCTGGGATGATCCCGCTGTGCAGCGCGTCGTGCGCGGCATCCAGGGGAAGATCCTCGGTCATCAGGGTGACTATCTCGACGACACTCGGCAGCAGTTCCTACTGTCGGTCTTGACTGACAGTGGCAACGGGCACCTCCTCGTCACTGACCTGCACTTCCAGCGCTCGAGCGGGCACTGGACGAAGGCGGAGTCGTTCGTTTCGCAGGGCACGATGCTCTGTCCGATCGCCCACTTCGTCGGTTTCCATATGCGGGAGGGGGCGTACCTCGGCCCGATGGATCCGAAGCTCGTAAAGGAGCTCTTGACGGTGGTCCTCGGTGCTGACGGGACGTACGCCGCGCGCGTGCAGCCTCGTGGACTGAAGGCGGCGAACGGTTCGCTCGTCTGTCCGGTCGACGCGAAGGAGTTTTACCCGCTGGCCGCGGCACTTCGCCGCGCTGCGAGTCAGCTCTCCGTCGGCGCGCAAGCGATCTCGGCGGATCGCGCGGTCCTCTCACTGAACACCGGAGCGCAGCTCGTCGTCTGCGACCTCGTTCGCACGAAGGCCGGCTGGGTGCTTCGCGACTGGTCGACGTTTTCGCTCGACCAGTACGCGCAGCGGTACGCTGGTCGAATGGCGACGCTGCCGGTCGAAGCGCTCGGGTCGATCGCGACGCTCACCAAGCGGCAGCAGCTCACCTTGGTCGCGGCAACGCCGCTCGGCCAACTCCTCATCCGGTTCTTCCGGATGCTGGGGGTCAACAACCGCCGCGAGGTGTCGAACTACCTCGCGGACGACATTGTCAATCGGGTCTACGACGCGAGCTGGTGGAGTACGGAGCTTCGCCCGCTCGCTGAGCTTGATCCGGCCGATATTACCCTGGAATTGTCCGGGAACGGGGCGCTCACCGTCGAGGCGGGTGCGTACCGGCTAACCGGCACGTTTAAGGGCAACGAGCTCACGCTCCGGCCGGTAACACCTGGTAAGGTCGCTACCCTGGAGCACTATCCCTGTACGCTAGCCGAGTTGCCAGAGGGTCCTGTGAAGCAGCAGCTCACAGCGATCTTCGACGCAGGGAGGCGCGGTGACCGTGAGGCCTTCTTCCGGGCATTCCCCTCCAGGAATTCAGTTGGTTACTGGCAGGGCGCTGTGGATGGGCTGCGCGAGTCGACGCCGAATAGGGTCACAATCGAGAAGATCGGTGACACGTATGTCGTTGATCATCCCTCCAAAAGTCGGAAGGACTGGAGTGGCTTCGTCTACGAGTTGAAGGGAGTGAGAATTGTGATCATCGAGTTTCGGTAGTCGGCGATCGACTGACTGATTGCCAATAGGCGGCGGGAAATCTCCCGCCGCTTTTCTTATTATGACAGCATTAGTGCGGCAATATGATGCGGTACAAGGCGCCGTTGATTATGTAGTACAGTGCGTTATCTATAACGCCAATGAGCTCCGTAATGACTTTTGGATCTGTTTCGGATGCACCTATTCCCGTTGATAGCCAAGCACTGAGATCACCCTCCCTGAGCGTCTTCTCTTGCTTTGTCTGAGTGTCGTATGCGTAGAGTCTCGTTGGATTCTGAGGAGGCGTTATTCCGTAGAAGATCGGATGATCTTTGTCCCACGCCACGAATGCCGTTGTGCCAGCTACTGAAAGAGATTCCAACGCGAGGTCATTTGCTGTGCCCATGCCCAGTATGAGAAGCGGTTGCGTTGATTCATAGCTGTCACTCATGAGCACATGGTTTGAGCGCAGCGATTGCTTTGCAAGTCCGTTGCCGCGACGGAGTGCAACATCTGTTTTGCTACTCAGGCGAACAAGGTGATACACGGGTTCGGTAGCAGTGAGGTTGATATAGAGTGCGAGCGTAGGCTCTGATAACCACCAGAACTCTTGACTCCCCCGAGGAAGGTTGATGATTGCAGTCCAATCTTGCCCGTCAACACCAGCACTGCTCAGATTTCGCACATCATCGTTCTCAAAGTGATACATAATTCGTCTGCTATCAGGAGAGAAAGATACTTCTCTTGCTCGCGGATTGAGCGTGCCTAACTGCTGCCCAGTATCCAGGTTGTAGATTCTCCAAGCGACATGCACGCCTTCATCGTAAAGTATTGCTACATGCGTTCCGTCAGGTGCAAAGGTTGCACTGCCAAGTGTAGGCGGCAGCTCAAGTCGTCGTACGCCTTCGGAAGAAAAGCAGTGAATGGTGCTCGTATCGTCGAATACGCAGACACCTCGTTTTGTGAGTGCAGCGTTCTTGATATGCGCTGCGAGTTTCGTGGGCAGCTCGGCTGATTGGCTATTGACTGCAGCTGCCTGCTGCCTCGGCGCTTGATTTTTTGTTTCTACATTCTCTGCTCGATGAAATAGGAAGAAAAGTAGTAATCCTCCCGTTACAAACGGGAGACCAAGGGTTAGCCACTGTTTCCAGGAAAGTGATGAAGTATTCATGGTCAACTAATACCGCTTAGCGCCC
This sequence comes from Patescibacteria group bacterium, assembly GCA_050944875.1. Taxonomy (GTDB): domain Bacteria; phylum Patescibacteriota; class UBA1384; order JACPKC01; family JACPKC01; genus JBMNRW01. Next base: position 11,909 of record JBMNRW010000003.1, read on the forward strand.
ATAAAATCGTATAATGGATGAGCATTGGCGGGATCAACGACAATCTGTGCATTTTCGCCCGAGTTGTTTGCGACGGCGTTCACAAGCTTGACTTGCTGACCTCTCCCGTTTGGCCCTTCGTAATTCCCAATGTAGATACCGACGTGCATTGGTACGTGTTCCCCTTTCTTGTACGCGGCAGTTGGGTTGCCATCGAATGCGGCAATGCCCTTGCCAATTCTATCGTCTGTCCAGAATACTTCGTCGCCAGGTTGCAGCTGATCCATGTTAGTAACAATCGTGCCGCTGCTTCCTTTCCAGTGGTTTGGTGCGAAGTAGTCCAGCCGTAAGTCGGTTACAGGGTTAATCATCGAGCTCGTGAACGCTGCACAAGCATTGTTGATGTCGGCTGCATAATACTTACTACTCGGGGTGCCGATTGCTTTACGCGCTGCCTCTGCAATTGCCGTACCTCGCTCAGAGCTTGCTGCAGTGCTGCCCGGTTGGGATCGCTGCTCCTCGCACGCCTGCACCTTCGTCCAGTTTTCGAGGATAACCTTGACGTAGTCCTGGGTTTCTTGGAACGGGGGGACGACAAAGCCGAATCGCTCAACATTGCCCGGCCCGGCGTTGTACGCGGCCAGCGCCAGGTCGTACGGCTGTTTTTGGTGCGTCCTCGTGAAATCGTGCTGCTTCTTCAAATAGGTGACTCCAAGGAAGATGTTGTACTCGGGGTCGTACTGCCCTGTCGGCTTTCCTGGGTACTCCTGCAAGAAGAGCGCCCGGTTATCGCGATCGAGCTCGGCGTATGTGTCGGGCATGAGCTGGATGAAGCCGCCAGCGCCAGCGGAACTCGTCACGTTGGGGTTGTAGCCGCTCTCTTGGAGGATTTGCATGGCAATGAGGCCGACCGGAAGGCCGCGTCGCGCTGCTTCCTTCTCGATTACGGGGAGGTACTGGCGGAAGTTCCTGAGGGCGTCTTCGCCGGCTGTGCCGATGAGTTCCTCGGCTGGTTTGCAGTCGCCGTTGAAGCGCGTGCCACCGCCGCTCGGGTCGAAGCCAGTTGGACTCACGTTCAAACAGTTACCAGCGAGGCCAGTGAGACAAGCGGCAGCGTAGATACCCCAGAACACCGTCCCTGCAACGACGAATGGGACGAGGGCAACAAGGAAGCCGAGGAGGGCAAGCTCCCCAACCATCCCTTTCCCGCCACCAGGTGCGCCGTTCCTGCGCGGGTCACTGCCGATCCCCTCCGCCATGTCGTCGAATCCTAGCTACCCGGCGTCGGGGGGCTTGCTGGTGGTGCCGGCGCTGCCGGTGTGGACGGTGAGGCGCTGCCGATCGGTGGTGTCGGACCGCCAAAGGTCGGCACTGGTGGCGTAGTGACTGGTGTTGACGGTGCTACAGGGGGTGGTGTTGGTGCGGCTGGCGCCGCGGGGAGCTCAGGGATTGGTGGCTGTGCGTCTTCGGCGCTGGGTGGTGCCACCGAGGGCGGCGCATCGGTTCCCTGTCCAGGGAGTGTGCTCGCTGCGCGCTCGGCTTCAGCCTGCTTCATGGCAAGGAGCTCAGCTGGGTTGGTCGTGATGAGCTGCTCCTCCTCGTAGCTCGCAATGACCTCCATCGCGACGTGGTTCTCGCCAGCGAAGAAGATCCCCTGCCCGACCTTGGCTTCCCGCAGGATGAGCTTCTCACTCTCGGTGAGCTTGAATACCTCGGCGAGCTTGTCGACAGCGGCCGGCGACTGCTTCAGGAGGAGGCGCATCGCCGAGTTGTTCACGATCGCCCGACCCTGCGAGCTCGTGATGAAGTCCTCGACGTCTTGGCTAATCAGGGTAACGCCCATGTAGTACTTCCGGGCGCGCTTGACGAGCGAGAACAGGAAGTCCGACGAATCCTTGTACTTCATGAGGATCCAGGCCTCGTCGACGAGAACCAGACGCTTCTTCATCGCGTACCGGGCCTTGTTCCAGATGAACGAGAGCACGAGGAACATCCCGATCGGGCGGAGCTGTTCCTCGAGGTCGCGGATCGAGAAGACGACCATACCGGTCGAGAGGTCGATGTTCGTCGGCTGATTGAAGAGGCCGGCGAACGTTCCCTCGGTGTACTTCGAGAGCCGGCGGACGAGATTCTCGGCGCCGGTCATGTTGACGAGGACGTTCTGGAGGTCGCCCATGAGCGGCGGCTCGTTCGAGTGGCTCGCCGGGTCGGCGGTGATGTCCTTCAGGGCGTACGTCTCGTACACTGCCTTGTCGAGGACTGCGTCCTCCTCTGGCGTCATGCCGCCGACCATGATGCCGACGAGGCTCTTGATCGAGACGACGGCGGTCCGGAGGACGTCTTGGCCGACCTGCTGCGGGCTTTCGCCCGGCTGTGGCGCCACCTGCGGGAGATCGAATGGGTTGATCCGCTCCGGCGAGTTGAGCGAGAGGCGCAGGTATGTGCCACCAACCGCCTCGGCGAGTCGCTCGAACTCGTTCTCGGGGTCGATCGCGATGATGTCCGTCCCCCACATGAGCGAGCGCAGCGCCTCGAGCTTGACGGCGAACGACTTGCCCGCGCCGGAGGTCGCGAAGATCACAGAGTTCGCGTTCTCGAGGGTGAACCGGTCGAAGAGGACGAGCGACGAGTTGTGGAGGTTGACGCCGTAGAGAATGCCGTCGTTGTTCGACAGGTCGCTCGAGACGAATGGGAAGCTCGTCGAGAGGGCGGCGGTGTCGAGGTTGCGCGTCACGACGAGCTCATCGTTGCCGAGCGGGACCGACGAGTTGAAGCCCTGCTCCTGCTGCATGATTGACTGCTTCGTGTAGATGAGGAGGCCACCCAGGAGCGCCTCGAGCTGCTTCGTTAATGTATTGAGCTCCTCGACCGTCTTCGCGTACACGGTGAAGTAGAGCCCGAACTGGAAGAGTCGGTCGGTCCCCTGGGCGAGCGCGTCCCGGAGCTCTTCGATGTCGCGGATCGCGGTCTCGAGCTGCGGGTCGCGAGTCATGCCTTTCTCGCGGTCGATCGACTCCGTTGCGCCGAGCTGCGTCACCTTGCGCCGAAGTTCGGCCATCACCTCGTTCGACTCCAGAGGGTAGACGAACATCGAGATGTCGATTTGGACGTCCAGGTTAACAACCCGCGAGAGCCAGTTCGTATTGAGGAACCGAGCGTACGAGAAGACGAAGAGCGACCGGGCGAACAGGTTCTCGAGCTGGACGTACTGCGGGGTGATCGTGAACGCCGCTGGCGCGATGTAGTCGAGCGCGCTCACGAGGCCGCGCTGGAAGACCGACTGCTCGGCTTTGAGGTTCTGGCGGGCTGCTGTAGGGGGCGTGGGCTGTGTCGGTGTTGGTGCCTGCTGCGCTTGCTGCGGTACTCCTGCTGCCTCTTGGTCGGGCTGCGTGCTCGCTACAGGCTTTGCTGCGGGCGCGTCGTGCTTGCCGAAGAACGGGAGCTTCATGCGGCACCTCCTGCTGGTGGTTCAGTCGGGGCGACCCCCTCGGGGAGCGGGAGACCGGCGTCGTCCGGCGTCAGGTAGCTCATTCCGAGCCGGCTCGCGTCGGTTAGTCGTTCACGGACCGCGTCTTCCGGGTTGTACGTCGCGTAGTAGAGCTCGATGAGCTGTTGCGTGGTGAGCTGCCCGGACTTGAGACCCAGGGCGCCCAAGCCACCGGCGACGAGCGACACGCGCTCGTTAAGCCGGGTCTTGTAGTCGGTGAACTCCTGCTCAGTCATTGTCACGGTGACTTGCTTTGTTGGGTGGAGGAGCCGGTCGAGGAGGCCGCGGGCTCGCAGGCCGTCCGGGTCGTACGGCACGACGACGTAGAACCGCTTGTCCATGATGTTCGCGACGCCGATCAAGCGTTCCATGAACGTGACGTAGGCGTCGATCTGGCCGCGGATTTGCCCGTTCGCTTCGCCCTGGCCGCGCTCCCGGAGCTTCGCGAGGTACGTCGTGAGGTCGAGCTTGCGCGACTGCATGACGATCTGGAGCGGGAAGTGGAGCGAGTTCAGGAAACCCTGGTAGCGGAGGACCGTATCCTCCTGCTCCTGTGGACTCTTCAGGGCGAAGTTGAAGCTCGTCACCTGGATGACCGCGCGCATGCCGCCGTTCTTCAAGATGACGACGCCGTCCTTCAGTGCGGCGATGTCGAGGTATGCCTGCGTGCTCGCGTGGTGCGCTTTCGGTTGCTGTCCGAGCATCACGCCTGCCCTGTTGCTGGTGGGGTGGGTGGCTCGACGGTGTTTGCTGTCGGTGCCTGCGGGGCTGCCGCTGTCGCCGACCCTGAGCTCCTCCCGACAATCGAGGCGATCGCTTGGAGTCTCTCAGTGGCCGGATCTGGCGCTGCTGGCTCGCTGGCTACTGCCTCAGTAGCGCTGCTCGGCACGACCGCGTCGCCGTCGAGGACGCTTGCGAGGTTGGTGACGCTCCCAGTTGGGGTGGCTGGGGTCGTTGGCTGGGCGTCTGTCGGTTCCGCTTGGGATGGTACTGTAGGCGCGGCAGCTGGCTTCGGGGCAGCGGCGTTCGATGGCGCTTCTGCTGCAACCTGTCCCCCGCTGTCGAGGACGCTCGCGAGGTTCTGGAGCTGGGAGCGGTCGAGGGGTGTATGGTCGTCGGATTGCTCGTGTGGCGCGCTCAGCGACTTCGCGACGATGTTCAGGTGGCTCATCGTCGGCTCCTTCTGCCAGACGCGCGCTTTCGGCTTCGTGAGGAAGAGGAGTGTTGCCGCGATGAACTTCGGGAACGGCTGGTCCTGTACCTTGAGGAACGCCATGCAGAGCGTGAAGAAGCCGACCGGGACGGCGATGATCGTGAAGAGCGCGAGGTCGAAGAGCATCCACGAGACGTAGACGATCATCCCGCCGATCAAGAGGTACACGAACTGGAGCATCGTGAGCGGACCCACGATGCGGTCTTCCATGTCGATGTTCTGCGGAACCTTATAGCTCGCCAACTGCCCCTCCTGCCGGATTCCTCGTGAGTATAGCAGCTCACGACCGACCGGAGAACTCGGGTGCTACACCCGTTTGACCGGGATCGATGCGGTGTCGGAGGTCGTGGCGGGCGGGAGTGGAACCTCGGGCGCGGCTGCCGTTGGTGCAGCTGGTTCGTCCCAGAAGAGGAGTTCCTGTGCGACCCGCCGTCGGCTCTCGGTGAGTGCTGGGAGGGTCCGGGCTTTCGGCTTCGGTCGCCCGGGGAGCGGCTGACTCGCGACGTCGAACGCCCGCCGGATCGCGTCGAGGGCTTCGCCGGGCGTATCAGCGGCTTCGGCGACCGTGAGTGCGCGTTCGGCCGTCGCCGCGCGATCGGTGAGCGTCGTGTGGAGCGTCTCGAGCGCTGCGCGTTCTTCCTCGAGTGCGACGTACGAGGTTGCCGGGTGCCGGGTTTGGAGTTCGCCGAGGGTGCGGATGAGCCCGGCCAGCGCGCCCGCGTCGCCGAGTGCGACGTCGAGCTGGCCGATGACAACAGGCGCTGTCCCCCCGCCGACCGTCGCGAGCGCGCGCTCGACGCTCGCGAACGTCGCCGGGGCCAGTGCGTCGCGGAGCCGGAGCGGCGGCGTCGCCGTGAGCGTTCGGCTGAGCGTGTCGGTGAGCGCGTCGTACACCGTGCCGGCGACGACTGGCGCGTACGGTTCAATGGCGGCTGCGTAGGCCTGGAAGGCGTCGAGCTCGTGGCGGTACGTCGCTGCTCGGCGGGCGAGGTCGTGGAGCTGGGCGAGATACTGGTCGCGCTCGCCTGTCCAGGCCTGCGCCTCGCGCGCTTGGGCAGCAGCCAGCTCTGTCTCCATTCGTTCTGGGTTGAGGAGCGCTGCCGCAGCCCGGAGGGCGCGGCGGAGCTTCCGCTCTTCGTCGGTCACGGCTTGCTGGCTGGGAACGTGGTCGGCAGACGCGCTGTCCAAGAGTGCGCGGGCACTCATGAGCGCGGTGTCGAACGACGCTACGGTCCGGTCGAAGGTGGCGAGTAGGCTTGGTCGGCCGCGCGGGTCGGTCGCGAGGTCGGCGCGGCGGTCGTCGAGCTCGCGGCGGAGCGTGTTCGCCTCGTCGAGTGCCTGTTCGAGCGGCGTGAGGAGCCGGCGCCACTGCTCGGCGAGGTAGTGCTCGAAGCGGGCGGGGTCGACGAACTCTTCGGTTTCCGAGAGGAGTGCGGTGGCGCGCTTGGTTACCTGCTCGCCGACGCCGGCGTCACTGAGTGCGAGCTCGGTCTCGGCCAGGGCGCTAATCGCGTCGTTCACCGCTTTCGCGGGTGCGCCGAAGTAGCGCTCGTCTGGGTTCCGGCCGAGCTTCTCCCGTCGGAGCTCGACGAGCGCACGGTAGCGGTCACGGACCGCGTCGAGGAGGTTTGTTCGCTCGGCGGTCTCTACCTGCTCACGCTGGGCGGTCGCTGCGGCGAGGAGCGCGTCGAACTGCGCTGCCCCGTAGAGCGTCTCGAGCTCGTCGGCGCTCGTCCGGAGCGTCTGGATTGGCTTCGCGAGCTCATCCTGGATGCGGGCATTGAGCGTCTGGGCGGTGAACCGTTCGTCGGTACGCCAGTGCTCGGCCCATTCGATGATCCGGTCGAGCTGGGTGGCGTAGTCGTCGAGCGGCACCCGGTCGACGAGGCGGAGCCCCTGCTGCGCCCGTTCACGGATCTCAGCGGCGTCGACGGTGCGCGCGTCAGCGTACTGGCTCAAGCGACTCCGGAGCGCGTTCAAGCGTGTTCTGAGGCTCACGACCTGCTCGCGCCACGTCCCGGTGAGCTCGGCGAGGAGCGCGTCGACGGCTTGGGTGCGCGCGTCGGTCCGCTCGCTCGCGCTCACTGCCGCGGCAGCGCGTCGGTCGAGGTAGGTGGGGTCGAGGTCCTGCCGCGCGAGGAGCTGGCGGGTCTCCTTGAGGAGGAGTGGGATCGCTGGGTCAACGGCCTCGAAGCGCTGCTCGAGCTTCTGGAGGCGGACGGGGTCGTCGTGGAGGCTGTCACCACCTGGACCGGCTGCGTTCTCCTCGAACGCGTGGACCCACTGGCGGAGCTCGTCGACCGCGTCGACGAGCGGCAACGGCGCCGTCCCGGGCTGGACCTGGATCGGCCGGTTGAGGAGCGCCCTGAGCTCTCGGAGCGCCTGCTGCCACGGCGCCTGGGCGGCGTGGTGCGCGCTGTCGCGGAGCGCTGCGGTGCAGGTCTGGAGTCGCTCCCGCCCGATGTCGACGAACTCGATGAGCTTCCCGGCATCGCGGGCGAGCTCGCGGACTACCTCGATCCGGACCGCGTCGTCAGCGGTGGCGGGGCGATCTGGTGTTGCGGGTGCGTTCGTCGAAACAGGACTCCCGTGGATCGGCGGTCCAGTCTGGACTGACCCTGGTTGCGTCGTTCCCTCCTGCATCTTGGCCTAGTATACACGCTCGCGCGTACTGGTGGGAAACTGTTCCTGTTGGCTCGAGCGGCACTCTGGTACACTGCACAGCAGCAGTGAAGGAGGGGTAATGAGCATGGAAACGCTTCCGCGGCCAACTGAACCTGGCGCGGACCCAGCTAACGGTGAGCAGAAAGCAGCCGCTCCGTCGCCCAGCGCGGCCGAACGACTGAGCGCCGAGCTCGAGGCGTCGCTTCAGCGGGAGCGAGCGACCAGGGCAAATGGCACGCCAGCAGTAGAACTAGCCGCTATGCCTGAGGACGTGAGTACCACCCCAGTTGATCCGAAGGCGATGCGTCAGGGTGAGAGTCAGTTGGATTACATTCGACGCATGAAAGCGTTGGAGCGCGGTGATTCGGGTGCACCTGTGGCGCCGAGCCAGCCGCCAGTTGAACGTACCGCTCTGCAGGCGAACGAAACCCCGCTCGACGTCTACCGACGGGAAAACCGTACGGTGCGGGAGCAGCGGGGTGATGTCCCTCAGGAAGCGCCCGTATCCGCCTCTAGCGCAGACGAGAGCAGGATGCGGCCAGATGAAAATCCCCTTGCGTTCTACCGACGAATCAATCAGGCAGAGCAGGCGCGGCGTGCTGCGCAGAGCGAGCGGCCAGCAGACCTGCCAGCGAACGAATCACCTGTTCCCTCATCAGACGTGAAGCCGTTTGTGTTTCCGGCAGAGGAGCAGGATTCGGGAATGCAATCTACGGAGCTTCCTCAAAGCAGAGAGCAGCCAGCGCAGGACAATGACCGCGACGCATCGATCCGCGAAACGATGAGATCTCCGTGGTTTGATGGAGAGCAACCGACTGAGGCTCAGCGGCCTGCGCAGGCCGATCGTGTCGAGAACGCCGAGGCGGGTGAGCTCGATGCTATCGATCGTGCCGCCGATAAGCTCGAAGCGGAGCTTCAGGGGCTCGGCGGTATTCGGTGGGAAGTTGAGGCGGGGACGACTCCGACCGGCTACGGCATCCGAATCACTGAGCCGGGTACTGATCAGGTGCTCGAGCTTGCAGCCTTACTCAAAGATCCAGCAGCTACTGCAGCGTACAAAGAGCTCCTCGGTGCGCTCGAATTCGCTGCTATGGAGCGACAACAGCTGAAGCCAGGTGAGTTTCGGCGCGCTGTCGAAGTAGTTGACAGTGAGATGTACGTGCGCGACGAACTCCCCGCAGAAACGTCCTTCCTCGATAGGTTGTGGAGTAAGGCAGCGGAGAAGCAGGAGCAAAAACCAGTCACCGAGCAGAAGGAGAGTAAGCTCAAGGGGCTCTTCGCCCGCGGACGGGCGGCCCTGGGCGGCCTGAGGGAGAGAGCCAAGGGGTGGTTTGCGCGCGAGCGCGCAAGTGTGACAGTGAGCGAGGCAGTGCCAGCTACACCTTCGGTTGTCGAGGAGCTGCCACAAGGTGATCGCTCGCCCGAGACCGCACCCCAACCCCGAGTTTCGGAACGACCGCTGGTCGCGCCAGAGGTGGTAGCTGTTACGGCAGAGGTATTGGACGAGGGGGAATTACAGCTCGAAGCCGTGCTCGAAAATCCTGCTCGGGCAACCGAAGCGGTGCGCGAACTTACTGCTAAGTCAAGAGATCTTCAGGAGCAGGCGGATAGGCTGAACCGAAGACTTGAGATGAAGGGTCTGCCCGGAAATGAGAGAAAGAAGGCAGAAAAGCTTCTGCAAAGCACCATGAACAGGCTGCGTGCAGAGATCGATGGAAAGGTGGCGTAAAATGATTACGACGGAAGAGCGGACGGAGCTCGTCGCACTCCTGCAGGAATGTGGGAACGCGCAGGCGTCGCTCGTCGCAGACCGGCTCGAAGCGGAACCGAATCCCACCGACGAGCTCGTGGCTGAAGCGTACGCAGCGCTTGAACTCGAGCGCGACATCCTCGTCGCGAAGAAAGCGACGCTCGAGCGCGTCCGCGACCAGGTTATTGAGGTAGCAGCAGTGCATACCGCGGTAACGGATATGGTAGAGGAAGAGGCAGCGGCTATCGTTGATGGCACCGAGGGCGACGAAGTGGCGAACGCTCCTGTTGCGCATGAAATTCCGACGCCGCCAGTTGAGACGCCAGCGCCTCAACCGACAGTCGAAACGACGCCAGCTGCGCCGACCGCAGCGCCGAGCCCACCGCCCGTAGCGCCGGACGGCCCGCCAGCGATGCCGCCGTCCGCCTTTCCAGACCCGCCGAGCTCGAACTAGGTGTCCGTAGGCCCCAAATAGAGCGCCAAACTGGCGCTCTATTTGGGGCTATGGGACGCGTAATGCACCTGAGAGCACTATTTTCGGGCAAAGGAGGCTTTGCTGCTTCATTGGGTTCTAAACGCCCAATGAAGCACCTAATCGCTTGTAGTAACGTCGGGAGTGACTCGTTAGGAATTTGGTGTCTTCGGACCAATGACCGAGATGTCTGTGTCTGGCTCGAATGCCCGGCCTGTTGGCACGAGGCCGACTACCCACTGCTTGGGGTTGTTGATCTGCACGAGTTGGCCGTCGAACTGCGTCCCGAAGCGACCATCATTCTGACTCACCTGGCGGTGTCTAATGATCCACGGCGTTCGTGGGTTTGCGCCGACGTTCTGCAGCGTCTGCCGGACCGCAGCTTCTGACGACTCCCCTTTAGTGTTGTCCGTCCAGGTTAGGCCCTTCCGGACCTGTGGATTAACTCCTGACGCGCTCGCTGTCCTCGTTGTGATTTCTAGCCGGGTCAGCGGGGCGTCTGGTGCGGTATGTGAGGCGACGAAGCGCGGCGACGTGACCATAAGCGGCAACTGCTCTTCGAAGTGCGCGAACCGTTCAACGAAGTCGGCGCCGAAGTGCGTGGTGATTGCGGCGCGAAAGTCCTCGGACTCGTTCGCGTACTTCGTGAACCCGCCGTTGATGAAGTCGTGGTTTCCCCGGATGAAGTGGAAGCGCTCCGGGTACGTCGCCTTAAGCTCCATGACCATCTTCATGAGCCCGAGCGAGCGGATGAGCTCCTGCTCCATGAGCTTATCGGTTGCAGCGCGGACGTACGGCATGGCGACAGCTTCCGCCGCCCGGACGGCTGGGCGGAGGTAGTCCTCCTCAGCGTTGTGCTGGTAGTCGCCGGTTGCCTGTCGCTCCTTGCGCGCCTCGTGTAGGCAGCGGTCGTATGCCTGCACGTGCTGGGTGAGCGCCTCGTACCCCGGCGTGTTCATGAGGCTGCGGAACGACCAGTTTCGCGCTTCTTCCGTGTGCATGCCGTCACCAAGGCAGACGACGTTCAGCTCGCCGCTCTGCAACCGCTCGAGGACGCTGCGACCGTTCTGCTTGCCGAGCGTGAGTGCTTCGGCCAGGAACTCTCGGCGGCCGTGGAGGTCGGGGATGATGAGGGTGGGCAGGTCCTCGAGCTTAGCAATGCCAGGCGTACCCTCTAAAGTGGCAATTGCCTTCTCGAGCGAGGCTTCGTACGACGCCTTCGTTTCGAGTTCAGCTTTCTGGGCGAATCGCCGAAGGCTCTCGCCGCTCCCTACGTCGAGCGCGTCGCGGTCGTGGCGTTCTGTCTCACGCCCGAGTTCCTGCTTGGAAGTCGGATTCGGAATGGTTTCCGTCTCTCCCAACTAGCGGCGAGCGTCTGCAGCTGCTTCCCGGGCACTGTCGCGACGGCGGATCACCTCGGCGCGCAGGACGTCGTGGATTGTGCCGAACCGTTCAGGGGTACTGCGTGAGAGCGTAAAGGCACGGACGAGCTCGTCCTTGCTTAAATTACTCGCCCACGTTTCGGCCGGCGACTTCGCCTCCGATTCAGGAGCTGCTTGCTGGTGGTGTATGCCCCGCTCAGGGTGCATGTGTGCGCCGCGCTACGCGTTGTCGTCACTGCGGAGTAGTTCGTCGAGTTCGTTCGCTTCTGCCTCAGCTTGACTCTCGAGCCACTCAGCCAGGCCGGCGCGTCGTCGTTCCAGCTCCCCTCGTGCTGCTTGGCGGGCAACCGCCGTATTGTCATTGCCGCTCCGTTCGTCGGACGCCTGCAGGATGAGAATGAGGTCTTCGGTAGTACGGTTGCGCATAAGCTCCTCGGCGCGCTGCTGTTGTTCCGGCGTGAGGCGACGTGGTGCGCGTAGGCCACGGCGGCTGTCGCGCTCGAGCGCTTGGGCGATCTCGGCTACGGCAGCTCGGACGCGCTGGGGATCGAGGCCAATTCTCTGTTGTGCTGGGCGGTCGGGTTGTCGCTCTGTCCGGCTTCGTACGGTATCTCGCACGGACTGCTCGAGCTCATCTCGGTTCTGCACAGGCGCGTTGCTACGTCGGTTGAGCACTGTTCCGCTCTGTCCGACGCGGACGCCAGTCGCTGCCTGAATCGCAGCCCGGGCTCGGTCTGTAATCAGGGGAGCACTTCGGCGCTCCCGCTGGGCGTCGTACGCCCGGCGCATGTTCGCGACGGCCCGTTCGGCCTCGGCGATGTACCGCCCCATCTCGTCAGTTTCCTGCTCGGCGTCCTCGACCGTGTTCTCGGGCGTCGAGCGCTGCTCAGCTGGTCCTGGCTCTTGCCCCGGCTGCCGGGTGGCAGATGTAGCTCCGGGGCGTTCGAGCTGCGCGAGGCGGTCTCGGAGCTCCTGGTTCTCGCGGCGTAGGTCGGCGAGTTCCTCGCGGAGCTCGTGGATGGCCCGTAGGAGCTCAGTGTTCTCTGCTGCACGTTCTGCCTCTGGCCGGGCTGGTTGGGTAGCTGGCGCAGTAGCCTCTGGCGTCGGGGTGGTCGTCGGCTCCGCTACCGGCCGGGAACCAGGCGCAGGGGGCGTGGTACCTGGGGTTGGTGGCGAGGCGACTACTCGCCCGCCCTCGCCAGGTAAGTCCCAGGCTTGGAATGGCGGCTCGGCGGTTGCGGTGCCGCGCGGTGATTCTGCGAAGCGCTGCCAGGCGAGCGGTGCGACGATGGCCCCAGCTGCCCCGAGCATCTTGGCTGCACCGAGGCCGTTCGGCCCGAACATCGAGCCCCACCAGTTCTGCACGATGCCGCCGGCACCGGCTTCCATCGTGTGCGTGGTGCCGGTCCAGGTTGTGCCGAAGCCCTGGAGCCACTCGGGGTTCTTCACTGCCTCGAGTGCGGCTTCAACCTCACCCCCGTTGTACACGAACTGCCCGCCGGTGAGCTTGAGGAGGACGTTGTGGGCACCTTCTACGCCCGGGGCATCGACAGCAGTCTCGGCGCCCATCGATCCAAGTGGAATGCCGCCAAAGAGGCCAGCGGCCAAAGCAATGCCGGTACTTAACCTGCCGCGCAGCGCCCGCTGCTGCTGCTCGGCGGTCATGTTGGCGCCCCGGACGCGGAGTACCTCGTTGTGCGCGCGCGTGATGGCGAGTAGGCCCTCCTGGTACTGGGCTTGCGTGTACTCGCCGCTGTCGAGGAGCTGGTTGAGGTTCGCGCGCGCGGTCTCGTAGGTCGCCTGGGCGTCGCGCTCTTGACGCTGCCGTTCCATGCCGCCTAAACCGAGGTGCTGTCCGGCCTCGATGAGGCCGCTCGAGGCGATCTTCACGCCCATCGTGAAGCCGACACCGGCTAGCGGCACGCCGACGACGGAGAGCGAGCTCGTCGCTGATCCCATTGCCAGTGTTACGCCGCCGACCACCTTCCCGACGATTTTCAGGGCCTTCCCAACCCTGGTGGTTTCGAGGTAGTTGCGCGCCCGGCCGAGCCAGCCACGGCCGAACCGAGCTTCAATGGTCGCCTGGTCGCTTGCCTGGAACTCGGCGTTCCGGGTACGGAGCGCTTCGAGGTTTTGCCGGGCTTGTTCCGGTGGTACAGGCGCTGTTTCGGCAGCTGGTGTTGGGGCGACAGCCGGAGCTGCGCCATCAGGTTGTTGCACTGCGGTGAGGAGCGACCTGAGGACGTCCTGCTGTTCGTTCGGAGGCAGGCTGCGCATTGCGTCGGTTGCAGCATACATCTGCTGCATTACGCTCTCGCGTGTCGGCGGCGTCGCTTCACGGGGAGGCACTTGCGCCTGGAGCTCTTGCTGGATGCGCTGCTGTGTTCGAGGATCAAGGTTTTGCGTTACCTGGGCAATGCGATCAAGGCCAAGATTCGCTCCTTGGTCCGGTGTTGCGGGTTGGTTAGCTCGCGGCGTCGGTTCGCCTGATGGCGGCGTGCCAGGTCCGCCCGGGGGTGTCAGTGCGTCCATATCCCTCCTTGGCGACTTACGCCGTCGGTTTCGCCTGGTCCAGGTTTTGGACCAGTTCGGCTTTGAGCTTGAGCGCTTCTTCGGCCGAGAGGAGCTCGACGTTCACGTTGTGCGCAGCGAGCACGGCGTCTGCTCCGGCGCTATCGCCGCTTTCGGCTTTCTGCTTGAACTCCTCGAGCGCCTCGGCGGGGAGGAGTTCCGAGATGCGGATGAGGACGCGGTTGAGTACCGTCTGGCTGAGCTCGGCAAGGAGGGTTGTCCGCTCTGCTTCGGGTAGGGTGCCGAGCCCGATGACGTCGAGGAGGTTGGTCTCGACGAGCGTCTTCACCTCCGCGGGGATTGCTGGCGCACTAGGCGTGCTCGGCGTCGGCGCAGGGTCCGGTGCTGGCGAGGCTGGTGTTGCGTCGCCTGACGGAGCAGACGGTGATACGGGTACTGGCCCCTGTGGTGATTGCTGGTCGTCCATTGCCCCTCCTTGCTTACGCTAGCGGCGCGCTCGTGCGCGAGATAGCGTTAGTATAGTGTATGGCTGAGGAATGACCAATGCCGTCATAGCCTGTGGATATGAAAGAACCCCGCTCGGAAGCGGGGTTCTTCGGTAGGGCCGGAGCCAGTCCTTGCTCGCCGCCGTCATGGGCGGGAGCGAGGAAGGGTTACGGCGTGGTGGTAGGCTGTTTCCAGCCCTGCGGGAGGGGCGTCGACGTGTTCACGGCGATGAGCCCCAGGAGCGCCCGGACCTGCGCGTCCGAGGCCTCGACTTGGTCCACACGGGCGTTCGTACCCATGAGGTCGTTGCGGAGCATCTGGCTCCGCTGGTCGAGGGCAGTGAGGCCGGTTACCCGGTCGTCCAGGCGACCAGCGAGCTGCCGCAGTCTCGCGTCGACCGCGACGTGTTCGTCGGTGACAGCCAGCTCGAGGTTCTCGATGCTGTCCTGCTGGCGCAGGATCGCCCGCTGGTGAAGGTCGGTTCGCTGCTCGGCAGCGCGCTGGCGCGCGTGGAGCACGGTGACCTGCCGCTGCGTGCCGGCCAGCCGACGTTCCTGGTCGACGTTGGTGTCCTCGACGGCCAGAAGCCGGCGGAGGGCGTCCGTCAGCTGGTCGCGGAGGGTGTTGAGGCGCCAGTTGGCGCGGACGCCCAGCCACAAGACCAGTATCAGGCCGGCGAGGAGGCCGAGCATCGACCAGAAGTGCTGGTCGAGACGGCTGGACAGCTCCTCGTCGGTCAGAACCAATCCCTGGATCTGGCCGCCCTGGTTGGTGACCTTCTCGTCGAGGTTGCTCACGTCGGTCTTGACGCCAGCCACCTCGTCCTTGAGGCCAGAGACCGCCTGGCGGTTGCTGCGGGTAATAGCCCGCTGCTTGGCCATGACGGTGAGCATCGCCTGCCGGATGCTCTCGTTGTTCGCTGAGCCGCTTAGGTAAAAGCGGCCGTTTCGAACCGTCGCCTGCTTCTGCGCGACAAGCGCCTGCGCGACGAGTGCCGTGGCGCCGTCGAGGCCGGTCAGGGCGAAGTTACCGCCCTTGTCCTGTCGGACGCTCGCGCCGTTCACGCGCTTACGGAACTGCGCCGCGTCGTCTAGAGCGACCTCGATGTACGTGGTCCGGTAGACCACACTCGGGGTATTGGTCGGGTCGGCATGGGTCGGCTGGCCGGGCTGCTGGCGCGCGGGCGCTCGCTCCTGCTGAGTGATCGGGTTGGTTGTGGGCGCCGGGTCAGGCCCGGGCGCCTCAGTCTCGGGGTTCGAGCTGGCCGCCACCGGCGGGGCCGTCCCCGTATCGGTGGTCGGGGCGGCGAAGGTCGGGGCGGCCGAGCCGCCCAGGAGCGCCGCCGTCAGAATCGCGGCGGCCAGGATTCGGGAGAACTGCGTCATTGCAGATCCCTCCCCTCGTTTTATTCACCCTACCCGCCGCGAAGCAGGATCAGGTGTGGTGCGCGCCGCCGGCCGATGGCTGGCCAGCCTGCTGCTGCGTCGTCGTTCCTCCAAATTCGCGATGTGGGGGAAGTGGCGACGGTGCAGCGAGTACTCGTTCGGCGACAACGCACCAGCCCCGGGCAATAGGCTTGCCCTCGGAGTGGTGCGCGATCGCCTCGCGAGTGATTCTCGGTTGTTTAAGTGCGCGCGGCGACGAGGTCGTCCCGCGTCTCTGTAACGGCGCACCATACAAGAAAACTCCCGTTTTGTCAACAGGAAAGGCGACGCGCTCAGGTTCGTCCTACGACACGTCGATCGGTTTCACCTTGCGGGTTTGGGTTTGGACGGGAATTGGCTGACCTGGCTGTTCTGGGTTGGTGGGTGGAGTTGCGGGTGTGGGTTCGGTTGGCGTTGGGGCTGGTTGCGCTGCCGGCGGTTGGCCGTTCACCGCGACCGCGCCGTTCGTCTGCGGTCCCTGGGCGAGATCCAGGAGCGTTTCGCCACCTGGCTGTGCAACTGGGGCCTCAGCTGGTGCTAAGACGTCCCTGGGTGCATCTGGCGCGTCCTGCGCTGGAGTTACAGGCTGGGCAGCTGGTTGCGCCTGCGCCGCGGCCATCGTCGCCGCCTCGGCCTTGAGCTCCTCACCGTGCTCGCGGTAGTACTTCATGAGGTACTGGACGACAGTGAAGTAGCAGTTGCGGTACGATTTGTCGTACGCCTGCGGCTCTTCGTTCGAGAGTAGATCGTGCAGGAGCGGAGCGAGTGTCGCGGCAATGTAGTCACGGAACTCTTGGGAGTCGAGGACTGGTTTGTAGGAGAGGACGGTCCGCGAGAGCTGTGCGCCAGCTGGCGCGATCGCCAGTACGGCTGGTTCCTTGTCGGCTCCGAGGAGTAGTGGCGCGATGAGGGCAGACACGTCGTAATCGAGCTGCGGATCAACGGGAATGGCGCGGGTAATGATTGCCGTGAGCTCGGTCGCCGACTTCTTCGAGAGGTTGAGGAGTGGCACCCAACGCTCGTCATCGCGTTTCTCGCCTGTGGTTGCGGAAGAGTTCTCTTCGTTGTCGCGTGGCACATCGACGCCAGTGAGGAGCGTGTAGCCGCTTGCGAACTGCTGCCACACCTGAGCGCGCTGCTCGTACTGCGCTGCAGCACGGTTGGTGTCAACTGACTCAGGGTTTGTCGGTTTCGTGCTCCGCAGCTCATCGAGCACTGCTGTCGCACCCGCGAGCATTGCGTCGAGGTCAGCGAGGAATCGGTCACGAACGAGCTCGTCATTCCCCAATACACCACTTGCTTGCACCCGAGACTGAATAACCGAGTGCAGACGGAAGAGGCTCTCTACCTCTTGTCGCAGTTGAAAGCCCGTGAGCGCTGACGGACCGGCTAACGTCGCTTTTCGCACGCCGTGGAGCTGGTCGATGGCAGCACGAAGACTCCCTTCTAGGGAAGGTATGTCCTTGCAGGACTGAATATTGGGAAGCGTGATGGGCATAGATGCCATGGTTACGCAATGTAATGCTTAGCTACGTAATGTAGTCTTCGGGGTTGTTAACTGGAGGAGGTGGATTTCCACCTTGACCTCGTCTGCGTCGCTGATTATTGACTGGCTCGCCAATTGCTGCGAGCGCGTCGCGATAGCCGTTCGTGCTATCCGGATTTAGTCGAGCGATAAAACCATTCACGGTACGCTCAATCCGGGCAGCGTCTCGTTGCCTTCGAGCGCGTTCTTCATCTGTGATTCCTGCCTCGTTGATTCTCGCTTGCGCGCGCCTAGTCAGTTCGCGTAGTCTTTCGCTATTTCTGGCGAAGTTACTTCGAAAGGCCTGCGCGAAATCTTGATTGATACGCTGTGAGCCGCGAATGCTGTCTTCATTAAGTTGGCCATTGGTAATAGCCGTCTCGAGGGCATCGCTTGACCGCTTAGCTGCTCGTCGACGTTGAATGCCTTGATCGTCTACTTCTTCAATGTACTCGGTGACCATAGCACTTTTTTCGGTGAGACTTCGGATAACTTGGGTCGGATCGCCCGTGTACATATTCGCTCCCGCAGATGCGATCGCTGCATTGTCATTGGCAACACGATGTGCCCGTCCCTCGGTATCGACAACGGTTGTTTGTCCAAACCCGAAGTGGGCGTTACCATTCTTGCGCTCTAGCGCATCGAGCTGTCCTCCGATGCGCGTAGCAAGTGCCCCGCTGATGACAGTTTGATCAGTCAGTTCCCTCACATTTCCGTGCTCGTCTCGAACCTTTAGAGTTTGGTTTTCGGCTAGTGTTCCACCGAGAAGTGCAACTTCTTGTCGTTTTAGGGCAGCCATATCATCGAGCGAGAATCGCCTGTTCGGATCAGTTTGTATCGCATTGTATGCTTTGTACATTTTCTCTTTCATGTTCTTCGCTGATGCCTGGAGCATAATTGCCGCGCGGCGGAGCGGATCGGTTGTTTCGTTTAGGGCCGCAGCAAGCTCATCCGCTTCCATGTGTTCGAAGTCTTTCATGGCGTCGTGAATCGTCTTGCTTTCGAGCGTTGCAGCTTGCGTCTCACGTCCCATCCATCGGTTTACTTGTGTTTGGCCAGCGACAGCATCGCGTTGCTGTCCTTCGTTGAGGATGCCTCGGACAACCGTAGGCGCCTGGCGGGCGGCGTTTGCGACGTTGCCGATACTGCGCAACCCGGCACCTATGCTCGCGCCAGCTCGATTCTGGAGTGGACGCCACCGTTCCGGATTCGCGTGGCGGAGTGCGCCAGCGCCCATGAGCGCGCCGCCGCCAATCATGCCGGCAACGCCTTTGACGCTCGCCATGAGTGCGCCGCCCATGGAGAATGGCACGGTGATCGCACCCCACATGGCAGCCGTCGCGACAATCATTGCAATGAAGTCGTTGCCGATCTTGGCATGGAGGGCAATGGCGCCGATGAGTAGGAAGAAGTACCCGACCGCTTTTAGGAATGCCCAGGTCATGAAGAGGCTCCACCACTTCTGGAACCACTTCTGCGTGAACGGTATGCCCATGGCGAGGAATGCGAGCGGCGAGAGCGCGACGAGGTAGAGCAGGACGTAGTGCCGGATGACCGCTAAGAACCACAGGATTGCCATCGCGATAATCGGGAAGAAGAGGATGATGAGGGCGATGGCGATCCCGATAAAGATGCTAATTGGTGGGAAGACGATGAACCCGAGGATGAGGGACAGGAGGACGGCGCCAATCATCGCCCAGTTGCTCGAAAACATCGCAGTCAGGAGGGGCTCGCCGGTGGCCTGCTGGCTAATCGTATCGGCCGTGTTCAGGAGTGATTCGGCGACCTCGAGAATGGTTCGGCAGATGAATAGGCTGAAGTTGGCGAGGAAGAACGCGATGAGGAGGTTGGGAAGTACCTTCTTCACCCCGTACGTGTCGATGTTGAAGTGAAAGATGTTCGCGAGCGCAGTAGCGACGAGTACGGCGACGAGTCCCCAGTTTACGAGCGAGCGGGAGAACTCCCACATGTTGTACAAGTTTGCGCTCTGCGCACCGCCTGTGCCGGCGACCACCTGTTCGATTGGTGCGGCCTGCGCGAGCGTAGGCAGGGCGAGGGCTGCGAGAAAAGCGGCAGCGCCCCAGGGCAATAATCGAGGTGTGGTGGTAGGACTGCTACCACTCACGGTAGGCCTTCTCGACTTCCGTCGCGAGCTGCCCGAGGAGCTTCCCGACACCTTCAAATACAGCGAGCCCCATTGCGCAGGCAACCTCGACGAACTTCCCGGCGAGATTCCACCACTCACCTGAACCTCCGGAACACTCTTTGAGGTAGGCATCAATCTTTGTTTCGGCCTTATATTGGATACTATCCATCTTAAGATCGACGCGGTCACCAAGCGTATTGATCTCGTCGCCGAGCGCCTTAAGCTCCTCGTCGTACTGCGTCTTCTCCTCTGCTGAGAGGCACGGCTTACCCGCTTCGTCTTTCAGGTTGTTGTCCTTTAACTTGGTGAGGGTGTCATTCGCCTTCTTCCAGCCCTCCTGCGCGGTCGTGACTGCAGTCTTTGCTGCATCGATATCGTTGTTCTTCGCGCGGAAGATCCCGCGTTCTTCTTCGAAGTACGTGCTCTTCGTGTTGGCGACCGCGCTCTTTGTGTTGCTCAACTGGTCTGCGAAGGTGGCCTTGAGGACGCTGCAGTCCGCCTTGCCCGAGGCGAGGTTCTCGTACGTCATGGGGACGAGGTCGAATTTCGTGACGTTGAGCGAGAACCCGTACCAGCTCTTGCCGACGTATGTGTTGTACGCGAGTGGGCTCTGTGATTCGTCCGCCAGTGCCTTCAGTGTGCGGTACTGCTGGTCAAATGTTGCCTTGCCTGCGTCGCCGCAGCCGCTCTGCCCGAGCGCGATGAGTTTCTGTTGGTGCGTTGCGAGTTTAGCTCGAGTTAATCCGGCTTGGTTCTCGAAATTCGCCTTCACCCCTCCAAGATTTGTTTTAATTTTGGAACCCACTTCTGTGCCGAACGGTGCGATATCGATTCCGACGAGCCAAGCCGCTGTTCGTAGTGGTGTTTCTGACCATGCAATCATATTATCGACTGAAGTGAATACTGCACCACTTACTGTGCCCCAGAATGTCGTGAACCAGCCATCCTTACTGGGGTTGAAGTCACGGTTGAAAACGGCGAGGTAGAACGTAGCCATCGCTTCGCGGTCGAGTCCCTTCCACTTCGAATCTAATGCCCTAAGGGCCGCGCTCGCGACGCCACCGCTGGCAACAGCTTCATCCTGCAGTGTTTTGCATTGGGCTGCTGTTGGTGCGGCGGAGGTTGTTGATGGTGCAGTGAGAATTGGAGCAATGAGGGTGGCTGTAAAGAGGACGAGCACAGCGAAGCTCGTCCCGCGCTGCCCCAGGTTTGCCCTCCACAGACTCATCCGCCCTCCTGCGATTGCTCCGAGTATACCAGAGCGCGCGCGTTATGAGAGGCGGAGCGCGGCGTTGGCGGTCAGGTGCTGCCAGGTGGTGATGCCGTCGTTCTTGAGGAAACGCATCAGGCCAGCCGAGCCGATCATCGCGGCGTTGTCGGTGCAGTACGGGAAAGCAGGGATGCGGAGTATTCCGCCGAACTGCTCGGTCGCCCGCCGCCGGAGCTCGTGGTTAGCGGAGACGCCACCGACGATGGCGACGGTTGCAGGGTTGTACTGCTCAACCGCCCGAGCCAGCTTCTGGAGGAGGACGTCGACGATCGCGTCCTCGGTCTCGCGGGCGGCGGCGTTAATCTGCTCGGGGAGCGCGATATCGCCGCGGTCGATCGCGTAGCGGACCGCGGTCTTTAGGCCCGAGAAGGAGAAACGGAGGTCGCCGGAGTCGTGCATCGGGCGGGGGAAAGTGATCCCGAGCGCCTCGCCGGCCGCGCGGGCCTGGGCGGCCGCCTTCGAGAGCACTGGGCCGCCTGGGTAGCCGAGTCCTAGGAGGCGGGCGCACTTGTCGAACGCCTCGCCGGCGGCGTCGTCGATCGTCGACCCCAAAACCTCGTAGCGGAAGTGGTCGCGCATGAGGATGAGGCTCGTATGTCCACCCGAGACGGTGAGGAAGAGGACCGGGAGCTCGGGGAGCGTCGCGTCGCCCTCGGGCGGAGCGAGGAAGACGGAGTAGAGGTGTCCCTCCCAGTGGTTCACCGGGACGACGGGCTTGTCGGCTAGGTTGGCGAGCTGGGCGGCGGCGTTGACGCCGATGAGGAGCGGGCCGATGAGCCCGGGACCGACGGTCGGGGTGATGGCGTCGATCTCGGCGAGCGCTTGGCGGACCGGTTCGCCGCTCGCTTCGGGGTCGTCCAGGAGGCCGGCTTCGTGGAGGGCGAGGCCGATGACCGGCACGATCCGCTTCGTGTGCTCCCGGGCGGCAAGGTCGGGGAAGACGCCGCCGAACTCGGCGTGCATGGCCGCCTGGCTCGCGACGACGTTCGAGCGCACCGCCGCAAGACCGGCGCCATCCCCCTCGATGACCGCGGCAGCGGTCTCGTCGCAGCTGGTCTCGATTGCAAGTACGCGTGGCATTAGAGGTGAGTGTACCGCATTCCTCGGTTCAGTGGTACGCTGAGCGGCAATGGCGAGTTTCCTCCAGTCCAACGCGTGGGAACGGTTCCAGCGCGCTGCCGGTGCGACGACCCATCGGGTTGCTGGCGCGCTCCTCATCGAGCGCACGACCCCGCTCGGCCGCTACTGGTACTGCCCGCGCCCTTCGCTCGACGAACCGGCACTCCGCACAATCGAGGCCGCGGCGAAGGACGCTGGCGTTCTCTTCGTCCGCCTTGATCCAGAGACTCCCCTCCCCGCCCCTACCCTGCCGACGGCAGCGACGGCGCACACCGAACCCGGCGACTCACTCGTCCTCTCGCTCGCGCCCACCACTGACGAGCTCCTCTCGAGCTTCCATGAGAAGACGCGGTACAACATCCGCGTCGCGCTGCGCAACGAACTTGAAGTCGAGGAGTCGAGTGATCCTGACTCGCGCGCCTTGACCGCGTTCTTGCAGTTTGCCCAGAAGACCGGCGCCCGGCAGGGGTTCCGCTACCACGCCGATCACTACTACCGGACGATGCTCGAGGTGCTCGGGCAGCCGAACGACGAAGGTATTACCGCTTCGGCGCTCGTCGCTCATCGAAACAACGACCAGGCCGCCGCGATGATCGTTGTCTGGACCCCGGAGATCGTCTACTACCTCCACGGCGCATCGTGGTACGAGCGCCGCCAGTGGATGGCGCCACACCTCCTTCAATGGACGGCGATCCAGCGGGCGAAGGAGCGCGGCGCTTCGGCCTACGACTTTTGGGGGATCGCCCCGATGAACCCCGACCAAACGCCCGTAGACCCCAACCACGCCTGGGCTGGCGTTACCCGGTTTAAGCTTGGCTTCGGGGGCGAGGTCGTCCACTACCCGGACGCCGTCGACCTCCTCGTGCGACCCGCTCAGTACCACGCGTACGGCGTCGCTCGTCGTCTCCGTCGCGCCCTCCCGTTCTGAGCGTTTTCGTCCACAGTCCGGCTCGCTTTTCGCGTACGCGGGCAGCGTGTACGATGAGTGAGATGCAGGAGTGTAGGTGAATTCGATGACGGCCTCAGTAATCACCGCGCAGGCAGAGTGGCACGCGCTGCCGGTATTCCGGCGGCTCATGCTTTACGGCGTCGGTGCAGTTATGTCGGTCGGTATTCTCTTTTGGGGGCGTGTCGAAGCGTCGTCGGTTGCAGTCGCCAGCATTGACCATGGCGCCGCGCTCGCACAGCACGAACGGCTCGTTGCGTACGCAGTCAGCGCTGAGACGACGGCCCGCGACCTCGCAACAAAGGGGCTCGAGCAGATTGAGGGACAGCAGACCGAGCTCGGGGCGATCTTCCTGGAAGCAGCTGGCACGAAGGACCCGAAGTACCGGGATGCGAACGTCTACGCCGGCTACGCGGAGCTCGCGCTCGCGGACACCCTCTGGGATGTCGACCCGACAACGGCCGAAGCCCGGACGAAGCGCGCGGTGCGGTTCCTCGAGGTCGCTCGCCAGGCCGATCCCATCCACGCGTACACCTTTGAACTCCTCGCGGTCGGGTACGAGAACCTTGGCCAGGCGACGTTGGCGGCTGACGCCCGCGTGAAGGCCGAGAAGTTCAAGGTTGCGAGCGAATCCTAACCTGTTTACTCCTGTTGGCTCCTCCGGTATGCTTGCGCTATGACTGACTCGACCCGAGAGCTGCCGAAGCAGTACGCGCCTAGCGACCACGAGGCGAAGCTCTACGACGCCTGGGAGGCGGCCGGGGTCTTTAAGCCCAAAACGCCAGCGGACGGCGAGACGACGTTCTCGGTATTGATGCCGCTCCCGAACGCGAACGGCTCGCTGCACGTCGGCCACGCCGTCGGGACGACGCTCCAGGATCTCATGACCCGCTACCACCGCATGCGCGGCGAGGCGGCGGTCTGGTTCCCAGGGCTCGACCATGCCGGCTTCGAGACGCAGGTGGTCTTCGAGAAGTACCTCGAGAAGCAGGGCTCAAGCCGGTTCCAGATGGAGCGGCAAGCGTTCTACGACGCGACCCACGCCTTCGTCGAGGAACACAAGGGGAATATCCTTCAGGGGTTCCGTCGCTTGGGTGCGTCGGCCGACTGGGACCGCCTGTTCTACACGCTCGATTCCGACATCGTTACCCAGGTGTACGACACGTTCGTTGCGCTGCACGAGGACGGGCTCGTCTACCGCGCTTCGCGTCCGGTTCACTGGTGCGTCAAGCACCAGACGACGCTCTCGGACCTCGAGACGAAGGACGACGAGCGCACCGAGCCCTTGTACTACCTGAAGTACGGCCCGCTCGTCGTAGCGACTGGCCGGCCGGAAACCATCTTCGCTGACGTTGCGGTCGCCGTGCATCCCGAGGACGAGCGCTACCAGCACCTCGTCGGCACGGAGATCGAAGTAGACTTCGGTATTGAGACCCGGGCAATCAAAGTCGTCGCTGACGAGATGGTCGACCCAGCTTTCGGGACGGGGGCGGTGAAGATTACGCCACAACACGACGCGAACGACTTCGCGGTAGCCGAGCGCCACGGCCTCCCGATGGACCGGCTCGCAATCGATGCGTTCGGGAAGCTCACTGAGCTCGCCGGCGAGTTCCAGGGGCTCAAGGTTGACGAGGGTCGCAAAGCGGTTGCCGAGAAGCTCGCGAAGAAGGGGCTTATCGACCGAATTGACGAGGGGTACCGGCACGCGGTCAAGGTGTGCTACAAGTGCGCGCGCACAATCGAGCCGCGCGTCTTACCGCAGTGGTTCGTCGCGATGACGAAGACCGGCGCGAAGACCGGGAAGAACCTCGCAGGAGACGCTATCAAGGCGGTCGAGGACGGCCGGACCAAGTTCGTCACCGAGCGCTTCCGGAAGACCTTCGACCACTGGATGGGCAACATCCGCGACTGGAACGTCTCGCGCCAGATCGTCTGGGGAATCCAGCTCCCGGTCTGGTACTGCGCGGCCGAGGGGAGCAGCTGCCCGCCGATCATCCAGAACCCACTCACGGCCGGCGAGCCAACTCACTGCCCGCACTGTCACGCCGAGGTAACACGAGACACCGACGTCTTCGACACCTGGTTCTCGTCCGGGCAGACGCCGGTCGCTGTCACGCGGCGCGAACGCTTCGCAGGCGACGCTCAGCGCTTCTACCCGACTGCGGTCATGGAGACCGGCTGGGATATCATCTTCTTCTGGGTGGCGCGGATGCTCATGTTCGGGCTTTACCTCACTGACGAGGTGCCGTTCCGCGACGTCTACCTCCACGGCATGGTCCGCGACGCCGACCGGAAGAAGATGAGCAAGTCAAAGGGGAACGTCATCGACCCGCTTGCCGTCATCGATGCGTACGGAACGGACGCGTTGCGGATGGCGCTCGTCTTCGGCACGGCTGCTGGCAACGACATGCCGATGGGCGACGACAAGATTCGCGGCATGCGGAACTTCGCGAACAAGCTCTGGAACATTGCCCGGTTCGTCCAGCTCCAGCTCGGAGATGGAGTGATCGAGGAGCCGACGCCGACAACCGACGCTGACCGCGCTATCCTCGCAAAGCTCGACACTGCGGTGGCTGACGTAACGCGCCACATCGACGCGTACCGCTTCCACGAGGCTGCCCAGGCCGCGTACCAGTTCGTTTGGAGTGAGCTCGCCGATGTGTACGTTGAAGCCGCCAAAGGACAACTCGCTGACGAGGCGACGGCTGCCACGACCCGCGCCATCCTCCTTCACGCGCTCACAACGTCATTGAAGCTCCTTCATCCGATCATGCCGTTCGTCACCGAGGCGATCTGGCAGTCGCTCCCCGAATCTGTGAAAGATGCGCAGTTTATTGCGACCGCGAGCTGGCCGAAAGCGGAGGCGAAGTGAGCGAAGTCCAGGAGATCGAGAAGACGCTCGTTCTTCTGGACGCGCACGCCTTAATCCATCGCTCGTACCACGCGATCCCGCGCCTGACGCACCGTGGCATGCAATTGAACGCCGTGTACGGGTTTGCGGCGACACTCCTCCACATCGTCCGCACGCTCGACCCCGAGTACCTCGCCGTCTGCTTTGACGAGAAGGGGCCGACGTTCCGCGACGCCGACTACGCTGAGTACAAGGCGCACCGGCCGCCGACACCCGATGAACTCAAGAGTCAGTTCCCGCTTTGTCGCCAGCTCGTCGATGAGTTCGGGATCCCCTTGTTTGCGCTCGCCGGCTACGAGGCGGACGACCTCATCGGCACGCTTGCCGAGCAGGCGAAAACGCTGGGGACGCCGACACTTATCGTGACCGGCGACCACGACTCGTACCAGCTCGTTGACGACTACGTGAAGATCTACAACGTGAGCCGTGGCATCCAGAAGGCGGAGATCGTCGACGCGGACAGTGTTCGGGCGCGCTACGGGTTCGGGCCCGAGCACATCGTCGACTATAAGGCGCTCCGCGGCGATACGAGCGATAATATCCCGGGCGTGCCGGGGATTGGCGAGGTGACGGCGAAGAAGTTGATCACCCAATTTGGTACGGTCGAGGCGCTCTACGAGGCGCTGGAAATCGACTTCGAGACGCCAGTTGCTGGTGTGCCGGAGAAGCTCCGGGTAAAGCTCTTAGAACATATGGACAAAGCGTTCCTCTCGAAGAAGCTCGCGACGATCGAGCGCCACGCGCCGATCAGCCTTGATCTCGCTGCCTGCCGCATCAAAGCGTACAACGAGGACGGCGCCCGCGCACTCTTCAAGGAGTGGAACTTCCGCTCGCTCGCGGTGAAGCTCCCAACCGCCGAACCCACCCTTATCGACGACAGCCAGCAGGCGATGTTCTCATGAAGCAATATGTATTCATCACTGGTGTCGCTGGATCTGGAAAGTCAACCGTAAGCAAGGTACTGCGCGCCCGCGGGTACGCGGCGTACGATAT
Organism: Patescibacteria group bacterium; assembly: GCA_050944875.1. GTDB lineage: Bacteria > Patescibacteriota > UBA1384 > JACPKC01 > JACPKC01 > JBMNRW01. The sequence continues at coordinate 38,208 of JBMNRW010000003.1, forward strand.
TGAGCAGATTGACGGTCTGTTCGCCATGTACAACACCCAGACGGGCGAACGCATTATCGCGCACGACAACGACAGTATTGAAGGCGTGCAGCAGGCGTCGTGGAATTGTGACCTTGAGAAGCTTCAGGAGCTCATGGCGCGAGAGGAGCATGACATTTCATTCTACTGTGGGACGGCGACGAACTGGCAGCAACTCCTCCCGCTCTTCACAAAAACAATCCTACTGGTTGTCAGTGAAGACGTGACACGTGAACGCCTGACAACAAGGACAACGGGTGAGTTTGGGCGGACAGCAGAAGTCCAGGACTGGGTGCTGAGCTGGAAAGCGTGGTGGGAGCGTGAGATGGAACAGGCTGGTGCAGAAGTTGTTTGTACTGATCAGCCACTCGAGCAAGTGGTTGCTGAGATTCTTTCCCGATCAGAATTCCCAGAAGGACGAGAAGCACGTCGCGAGCAATTCGGCGAACACAATTCGCCGCTAAGCTAGGTGTTAACATGGCATTCCCCTCAATTGAAGAGCTTGACACCCAGCTCGCGCCGGTTCTCCGGAGGATGGAGGCGCGCGGCATCTGCCTCGACGTCGCGTACCTCGAGACACTGGCCGGTGAGCTCAAGGCGGAGATCGACACGCTCCAGGCGTCGATCTGGCGGGAGGCCGGCCACGAGTTCACGATTGATTCGCCCCGACAGCTCGCTGCGGTCATCTACGACGAGCTCGGTCTCGCGCCCGAAGTCATGTTCATCCGGAAGAACAAGTCCGGCAAGTCAACAGCAGCGAGCGAGCTGTCCAAACTGGTGGACACGCACCCGATCATCCAGCTTGTCCTCGACTACCGTGAGAAGACGAAGCTCCTCAGAACCTACGTTGAGCCGCTCCCGAAGCTCGTCGGCGAGGACGGCCGCGTCCACACGACGTACCGCACCGACACCGCCTCCGGCCGCCTCTCGAGCAAGGATCCCAATCTCCAGAACATCCCGGTCCGCACGGAGGAGGGGAAGAAGATCCGCCGCGCCTTCGTCGCCGCGCCCGGGACGGAGCTCCTCGCCGTCGACTACTCACAGATCGAGCTTCGGATCGCGGCGCACCTCTCTGGTGATGCGAACCTCATCGCTGCGTTCCAGGACGGTGACGACATCCACGCGGCGACCGCCGAGCAGATGGGCGTCGACCGCCGGGTCGCCAAGGCGATCAACTTCGGCGTGCTCTTCGGTCAGGGCGCGTTCGGCTTGTCGGAGGCGCTCCACGTCACACAGGAAGAGGCGCGCGCGTTCATCGACCAGTACTTCGCAACGTACAGCCGCCTCCACGCGTGGATTAGCGAGGCGCAGGGGCTCGCGCGCGAGCGCGGGTATGCCGAGACCATGCTCGGCCGCAAACGCTTCTTAGGCGAGCTTAGGGGCCGAAACGCGGCCTTGCGCGCGTTCGCCGAGCGCGTCGCCGTCAACCACCCGATCCAGGGGACCGAAGCCGAGATCATCTCGCTCGCCATGCTCGAATTAGATGAGAAGCTTTCTGATGACGAGGCGCGGATGCTCCTCCAGGTCCACGACGAGCTCATTTTCGAGGTCCCGGCTGGCACGGCGGCGGCAATCGCGCCGGAGATTCAGCAGATCATGACCGACGCCGTCGCACTCGATGTGCCGGTGGTCACGGAAGCGAAATTTGGCCCAAACTGGGCGGAGCTCAAACATTGAGCGTCTAGTCCGGAAGTAACCAAAGATTAGTCACTGGAATATTCCAGTTCTTTCTGGTACTGTGCGCGCACAACTCACAGAGTTGATCTTTTACAGAAGGGTGGTGAGGAGGATGAGGCATCGATTTGGAGATGTCTACGAGCAAATCTCAGACGAGAAGCTGCTTGAGTGGTATGTCGGCGCTGGTCAACGACTGCTCCGGCGACTGAACGGTGGCGAAGACTTGACCCTAGCGATCGTCGAGGAGCTCGATGGACATCTCAAGAGCCTTGAAATCTTTGAAGAGGTGTATTCCCGACGTGGATTCAAGCCGCTCGCAATTCAGGAGTTCTCGCTCGAGGGATGGGAGCTCAGTGAGCGGCTCAAGCAGCGTCGCGCTCACGGCGAACTAGCACAGCTGGTCGCCGCGAACACCAACCTGGCGGAGCTCATCGCAAGCCGCCAGAAGTCTGCCTAACCCCTGCCCCGCCGGCGCCACAAGCGTCCGGCGGGGTTTTTCGTTACAGGACGAGGATCTCTTCCTCGAGCGCGACGCCGGCTTGGCGTTGCACTTCGTGCTTCACGTGCTCGATGACGGCGCGAACGTCGGCCGCGGTCGCGTGGCCGAGGTTCACCACGTAGTTCGCATGCTTCTCGGATACCTGAGCATCACCGACACGGTAGCCTTTAAGGCCGAGCGCACAGATGATGACGGCGACCGGGAGGACGGGGAACGGGTCGTTTTTCACCTTGTGCTCCCAGGTCTTGAGGAACTCGGCTGGTACCTGCTCGACCGGAACGTTCTTGAACGTCGAGCCCGCGTTCCCGTACTCCATGGGGTGGCGTTCGCGCCGAAACGCCCGGTGGCTCTCGGCGATCGCCATGAGCTCAGCCCGGTCGCCGGGCTTGAGTGCGAACGAGGCCTCGACGATGACGTCTCGGTTGTGCTTGAACGCGCTCTCGCGGTATCCGAACCGGCAGTCGTCACGGGTGTATTCTTTGAGTTCGCCGTCCGGCGTTACGGCGAGCGCGCGCGTGAGCGTATCCTTTATCTCCCCGCCGAACGCGCCGGCGTTCCCGCGGACCGCGCCGCCGACTGACCCCGGCAACCCGCCCGCCCACTCGAGGCCTTGGAGGTCGTGCGCGATCGCCATCTCGACGAGCTCGTGCATCGTTGCGCCGGCGCCGGCCGTCGCTGTGGCATTATGGATGGTTATCCCTCCGACTTCGATCCGGAGGACGAATTTGTCGATTCCCTCGTCCGGGACGAGCATGTTCGTCCCGCCGGCGAGGACGAGGAGCTCGGCGTTGCGCTCGCGGGCGGCCTGGATACCGTCGCGAACCTCGTCGACGGACTGCGCTTCGGCGAAGTAGCGGGCTGGCCCGCCAATCTTGTAGTTCGTGTAGCTCGCGAGAGGGGTATGTTCTTGGATCGTCATGTCCGAAGCATAGCAAGCTGGCCTCACTCCTTGCCAACTGTCGGTCCTTCCGCTACACTGCCGCCGCACCTTTAGGTGACGCAGGCGGAGGAGGGAACATGTATGCTGCACTACCAGCTGGCACTCCAGTCGGAATCATTTTGGGCGGCGGTAGCGGACAGCCAGCGGACCGTGCTCCAGTTCGGACGGCTGACTGACATCGTCCTCGAGCAGCTCGCCGGGCTCGAAGCGCAGGAGAGCTACGAGCGGGAGATTGTGTACCCGTTCGACGCGCTCGCGATCGTGCTGCACGGTGAGCGTCCGGACGCTGCAGAGTGGGTCGAACGGGCGAGTGCCGAGGGCGTGAACCGTCTGGAGTTCGGACTCCGGGCGTACGGGCTCCATGAGCCGCTCAGGCGCGGGTTGCCGCTGTACGTCCTCGCGCGGCCGTTCCAGTGGGAGTGGGTACTCCGTGAGCTGTCGGCCGAAGGCATTGACCACCACAACCTGTTTCGGGTCGAGAAGGGAGCCGAAGAGCACCTTCGTGGCCACCTGGACCGGCTGATGGGGCAGTTCGTCCGCGACAAGGTGCAGCGTCCGGTCATCGTCGTCTCGGACCTGCAGTACTTCCGGGCCACCAACCTGATGCACGGCTGCTTCGCCGCTCTGTGCCGGGAGCACGGTATCCAGCCCCGCTTCCTCCTCGCGCCGTGGGCGACGGCGGGGCACGCGACCGAGTCGGTGCTCCACGCCGAGGCGGCGAAGCTCGCCCTCGATCTCGAGCGCGGCCTCGGCCGCTGGCCGGACTGAGCGCCCGCGCCCATCCCCTTGTCGGGGTGGGCGCTTTTCTTGTGCTAGAGTACGTTCGCTATGGTGCTCTTCTTCTACGGCGACGACGCGTACCGGAGTTTTCAGAAGCTCCAGGAGCTGAAGCGGAAGTACGTCGACGCGAGCTTGGGTGATACGAACCTCGCGCACCTCGACGGCGCGTCGCTCGAGCCGAACGCGCTCGCGGCGGCGCTCCTCGCGCTCCCGTTCCTCGCGAAGACCCGGCTCGTCGTCTTAGACGGGCTCCTCTCGCGTGGCAGCAAAGAGCTCCAAGAGAAGTTCCTCGACATCCTCCCGAAGCTCCCCGAGTCGACGAACGTCGTCGTGTACGAGGCCCGGACGCCGGACAAGCGCACGAGCGGGTTTAAGCGGCTCCTCAAGGAGACGAAGGCGCAGGAGTTCGCTGTACTTGAGGGGGCACAGCTCGCGGCGTGGATCGACGCTGAGCTCGCAGCTCGCGGCGCGACGATCACGCGGTCAGCCAGGGACGAGCTCGTCCGTCGTGCGGACGAGTCGTCGTGGAAGCTCGCGACCGAGCTCCAGAAGCTTTCGGCCGCGGTCGCTGACCGGCCGGACGGGGAGCGAGTGATCGACGACGCGCTCGTCCACGATCTCGTCCAGGGCGTGCCGACTGAGTCGGTCTTCGCGCTCACCGACGCGCTCGCGAGCGGGAACACCGAGGCAGCACTCGCTCGCCTCCGCGTCCTCCTCGAGCAGGGCGAGAACGCGCAGCAGCTCGTCGCCTTGCTCGCCTCGACGCTCCGCACTTTCCTCCTCATTCGCGACGCGCTTGATCGGGGTGTTACGCGCGAGCCCGCGATCGCGGACGCCACCGGCCTCAAGCCGTTCGTCATCCGGAAGAACCTCGCCGCCGCCCGGGCCCAGTCGTTCGGCGAGCTCGTCGGGCTCATGCGCGCGCTCGCCGAGCTCGATGTCGCGACGAAGCGTGGTACAATCGATCCAGAGGTCGGCCTCGAGCTCTTCGTCGCGAAGGCCTGAGCGCCGCCCAGGGAGGGTTGTGGTTTCCGTCGGCTTCTACAGCAAGCAGTTCGCGTTCTTCTTCGCCATCGCCGCGTTCGTCGGGGGTGGCTTGTGGTACGTGAACGCGTCACAGACGAGCGAGGCGGCAACCTCGAAGCACGTCGCGCTCCCGAACACGTCGGTCGCCAGCCTGACGATCAAGGTAATGGACGGCGGGAAGGTGACTGTCGACGGGCAGCGGATCGACGGCCTCCTCGACTTCATGCCGGACCGCGACGTCCTCTCGTACCAGGCGTTCTCGGGCGACCAGAGCTTCGTGAACCAGCTCACCGTGACCGTCATCCTCCCCCGTCCGGTTGACCAGTCGGTGGCGATTGCCCGGCACTTCGGGAGCTACGGCGTCACCTACCCTGACCCGGTCTTCGCCACCCCGACAACGGTCGTCTACGTCGCCGAGAACCTGACGCCGCAGGCTGCCTACCGCCTTGAGCTCGTGCTGCCGAAGGGCGTCGTGAAGCCGTCGCTCGTCGGGCAGGTCGTCGACGGGATTCGCTACTTGCACCCCGGCGTATGGCTCGGGGTGGCGCTTGGCCTGCCGCTCCTCGCCTCGCTCCTCCTTGCGCTCATGTCTTGGCAGGCGGCGCGCGGCTGGCGCGGGGCTGCGGTGACCACGCTCGCCGAGACGCCACCGACGGAGGCCGTGCCGGCAGTTGCCGGCGTCCTCATCAACGGCAAGGTGTCGCCCCGCTCGCTCGCCGCGACCCTGCTCGACCTCGCCCGCCGCGGGTACATCCAGGTCGTCCACCGGGCGGACGGCTTCTCGTTCGGCCGCCGCAAGGCGATTGATCCGGTGAGCTTGGGCACCGACCCGAACCTCACTCAGTTCGAGCGGCTACTCCTCGACAAGATCTTCACCGGTGAAGCGATCCGCTCGACCGGCGAGGACATCCAGCTCCGGATCGGCGCCCACGTCTTCTCGCGCAAGGTGGCCGAGAGCTATCTCGAGATGTACGCGGCGGCGATCAAGCAGGGGTGGTTCCTCGAGAATCCGCAGCTCGTCCAGAAGCGCTGGCGCTTCGCGGCGCTCGTCGTCATGGCGGCCGCGGTCGCGTTCTTTCTCCTGGCGCTCCTCTTCGGGCCGGAGCCGTACTACTACACGCTCGGCTTCGCCGGGCTCTTCTTCGTCGGCGCGGTTATGTACCGGGTGACCCCACTCCTCCCCCGCCGGACGAGCCAGGGTGATCAGGCGTACCGCGCGTGGGCGGCGTTCAAGAACTACCTCTCGGCCGACGTGCCGGTGAATGCGAAGGCGAACGCGCAGGAGTTGTACGAGCGCTACCTCCCCTACGCCGTCGTCTTCGGCGTCGAGGTCGAGTGGACCGAGCGGTTCCTCCACCTCCCGTTCCGCGTGCCGGCGTGGTACGCCTCGACGGACAAGATCCACGTCATCGAAGACTTCGCGAACAACCTCTTCCCCATCGTCGGGTCGGTCGCACAGGACCTCGCCAAGGCGCGCGAGCCGTACGCCGTCTAAACGCGCCAGAGACGCGCACAAAGAAAGAGCGCACCGTGGGTAGGAAACGGTGCGCTTTGTACGTGTGACGGCTTGCCGTGGCCCTACGGCGTAGGGGCAAGCTCAATGGTCTGAGCGACGGCGTATGCATGTAGCGCGCAGCTCGCCGCGAAGGCGAGCCAGGCCACCGTGCTCGTCGGCCAAAGCGTCACCGCGAGAATGCTCCCGCCCAAGGAAAACCAGTACGTCAGCCATCTGAGCTAGTAGTGGACACGGGCGGTTGGACTCGAGAAATCGAGTCGACGCGACGGGTTTCGGATGAGGTCGATACCTCGGACCACGAGGAAGGCGAGGAAGATCGCCAGGCACGCGAGTCCGAGTACCTGGACGCCCCGCTCTGCCGTGGTCTCCAGTGGAAGTTGGTTGGCGACCTGGCTGCCGAAGTGGCCGAGGGTAATCGCCAGCCCGAAGTCGCTCAGCGCCGCCACCTTGTCAGTCCAGGTGCTCTGCGTTCGCGCGGCGATGACGTCGGTCGTGACGTACCCGATGACGCCAAGAAGCGCCAATCCCCCGAGGTAATCCATGGTTGTTCTACTCCCTGGAAAAGGTCAACCCGTCTCGTGCGACGGGCTGTCGGAGCGAGTGTAGCAGATCCTAGTACGCCGGTTGGGCGATCCAGCCGTAGGCGGCGCCGGTCAGTCGCGCCTGCGATTTCCCGATGACGTTGTCGTGGGGGACTGGGCCGAAGAACCGCGAGTCGTTCGAGTTCGGCCGGTTGTCACCGACGACGAAGAGCTCGTCGGCGCGGACGACCTTCTCGAGCTCCGGCTCGGTGTACAGGTAGTCGGGCAGGTACGGCTCCGGCAGGAGCGCGCCGTTCACGTACACCTTCCCTTGGCTGATCTTCACCGTGTCGCCCGGCAGGCCGATGATCCGCTTGATGAACTTCCGCTTCTCGGGGTCGCCGGGGAACTCGATCACGACGACGTCGCCGCGCTGGTACGGGCCAATCAGGTACGAGAGGCGGTCGACGAGGACGAACTGCCCGTCCTCGAAGTTCGGCACCATGCTCTCGCCGCTAATTCGGAACACGGTCGCCACGAAGAGGTGGACCAGGAGGGCGAGGACGACGAGGACGACGAGCCCCTTCAAGAGCTCGAAGCCGTACGAGAGCGCGCGGTAGAGACGTTCGCTCCCGACGAGCTGCCGGCCAATAGGCGCCGGCGCCGCCTGTGTTGCCTGCCAGGTGGGATCGATCTGCTGCATACGTCCATCCTACTGCCAGCGAGTAGAAACGGGAACAGTAGCGACGGGTATCGCGCTACCCATAGCGCTTCCCGAGCTTCCAGAGGATTTCGAAGGTGGTCGTGAGCGTCGCGGTAATTGCTGCAGACTCAATGATGACGGCGTGCATCTCGTCTGCGTAGGAGATGAAGGCGGTTTTATTGCCCCAGATGGCAACGTTGGCCTGGAACTGCCACTCGGGTGGAGCGAACCGCATCCGGCTGGTTGTGCCGACGTACAGCTGGCCGTACTCCAGCGTTTCTGGACACCGAGGTACAAGGTCAAATACTCGAATGTTCTTCTCAACGAACTGCTTGGCGAACGTCTGCCAGTCGTCAACGTGCGCGATCCAGTCGGTCGTGGCACCGAAAAAGCGGAGCTCCTTCGCCTCGGTAATAATTTCTGCGCGCACGGCTTCCAGCGCAGCGTAACCCTCGAAGTACCGGACGGTTGGTTTGTGCGCCGCACCGCGGTAGAGCCCTTCGAGTTCGGGGATGAGCGCGTCGAGTGCGGCGAGCTTATGTTCGGCGACCGCCTTGAACTGCTGCGGCCGTACCGCACTGACGTGTCGCTTGCCGTTGCGCTGTGCGGACGTGACGAACCCTTTCTCCTTAAGTGTTCTCAGGAGATCGTAGGTGTAGGTGCGCGTGAGTTTTGAGCGTTTGGCCAGTGTGGCTGGCGTCGTTTCGCCAAGGGTGAGGAGGGTGCGGTAAAGCGTCGCCTCGTTTGCGGTAAAGCCAAGCAGGGAGAGGGCTTCGAGCTTCATAGTTGTCAGTAAAAATACGACAGATAATCAGGTCTGTCAAGATGTAACAGGCAAGAGGAAAACTCACAGAGTGTCGTATAGATATTGACAGGACGCAGGATTTGTTGTATGATGCCACGTTGCACTAAGAGCTCGTAGAGTTCGAAAAGTGCTGAAACTTTAAAAATAGAAGCGGAACTGCGTGCCGCTTGCGCCCCAGAGCTGGGCCCTCCCGCAAGGGTAAACTCGTCCGATCACCTGATCGGGCCTGATGCAACAGACGCCGACTGTTGGAACGTAAACTAACCGAGCGTGGTCTCGCAAACCCACACAGTGCATCGAAGAGGTGGAAGCCATGACCCAGAACCAGCGCCGCATGACTCAGGCCATTCACGAGGCGGTGCGCCTCGCGAGACTTGGCTCCGACCCTCGGGAGTGCATCGCTCCCGAACAATTGGAGCAGCTCCACGAGGTTCTCTCCGCGAAGGAGGAGAGGGAGTGGCAGCAGTGGCGGGGAGGCTGGATCGCCTCCGCATCACATCGGCTGCCGGGTTCATTGTCCTGGAGGCATTGCCCTCGGGCGTAGCGCCCGACGCCCAGGAATGGGCGTGGTTCGAGAAGTGGTTGGAATATGGGCGCGAGTCCCTTATATCCGGCCACAAGGTGGACAAGGCGTGTTTCGACACGCTGAAGTCCCACTTCGGCCGTTAGGCTTCAATCCGTCGCTCCACCGGTCAGCTAGAGCACCTGCCTGGATGCGCGGTTGAGCCTCGCTCCCGCCCTAGGCCACGCTATCGCGCCATCTGGTACATCCGGGCGGCGCTTTTCTTTTTGCCCTTGAAGCTGTGCTAGAATCCTTGTAAAGGAGTGCGATGGCGCTTGACAATGCTGACAAGCAGTGGATTGCACAGCAGCTCACTGAGCAGTTGCGGAGCCAGGAAGACAGAATCGTGGCTCGGATTAACCGTGAGGTGACGGATCTAGCCGAGATTAATCGCTTAGCACTCGACCGTCTCGAGAACCACGAGCACTAAGTCCGCGATACGTTGAGTAGCGCTCCGAGTTAGGTGGCGCTTTTCTCTTGTTGTTCCGTATACTGATTGCATGGAATCCCAGCACCTCCTCGCCACGATCGGGCAGTACGCGCTTATCCGGAACGGGGAGGGGAAGCTCCTCGTGCTCGAGCGGGCGCGGTCGAAGACCTGGTGCTTGCCTGGCGGTCGACTGCAGGCGAGCGAAGCGTGGGACGTGGCGCTCCTGCGTGAGATTGCCGAGGAAACGGGTCTTGAGTGCGCAAATCCTCGCCCAGTTGACGTTGAAGTGGTAACCGATCCCTACCAGACGAAGTACTGCGTGTACTTCGCCCTCGACCCTACCTCGTCACCCGACGTTGTGCTGAGCGACGAGCACAACGCGTACCGGTGGATTTCACCTCAAGAGGTGCCGACGCTCCCATTCGAATCAGAGGGGATCCGGACTGCTGCGCAACACCTGCTTGAATAGGGTAGAAGGTAAACGCACAAAACGAGCGCTACCGGTGCGGTAGCGCTCGATGTGGTACAATACTTCGTTACTTGTCAGCCTTCTTCGTGGTCTTCTTGGCGGCTGGCTTCTTCGCCGTGGCCTTCTTCTCGGCCTTGGCAGGCTTCTCAGCCTTTGGCGCGACTGCAGCGGTGCGCTTTGCCGTTGGGACGCCGTGCGTTTTCATGAGCTGCGCCTTCATGCGCGACGCTTTGTTCGCGTGGATGATGTGCTTCTTCGCAGCCTTGTCGACGAGCGACACGGTTGCGGCGAGCGTCTCCAGGGAGACGGTCTTGAGTGACTGCTTGAGCTTCGACTTGATCTTCGCACGCTGGATGGTGCGCTTCACAGCCTGGCGGGCAGCCTTAATTGCGGATGAGGTGTTTGCCATAACGCGGGAACTATAGCAGGCAGTCGGGCACCTGTAAATACCTACTCTTTGGGTTAGCGTGTGCTGTACGTATGTAGCCGGTTGAATGCACCGCTTTACCTGAATGGCGTCCATACTGATTGACAACTGAATACAGTTTCACTAAGGTGCGCTGCTCTTGTCCTAGAACAATACGTGGAAGGGGAACCGGATCGAACAATGATCCAGGCACTGATCGTTCTTCTCGGCATTGCCTTGCTCGTCTCCTGCGTTGCTGCCGTCTGGCAGGCGCGGCCGTACGAGCGCCGTTTCTTCTGGCACGGGGTCATGATCCCGTGCCTCGCCTACTCCGTCTGGCACTACTGGGTGCCGACGACGGCCACACTTCTCGGCATGATTGCGTGCCTCACGGGGGCGTGGTCGTACTACTGCAGCGCTCGGCGCAGCGTGGACTTCGGGCTTTGGACGTTGCGGGAACGGATGCACTTCCGTCTGAACGCATTCCTGACACTGCTCTTCCTCGCGCTTGCCACTTGGCTCGGCTACGGCCTCTGGGGTGGCGACACCCCGCGGTCCGACGCTGTGACCAAGGAGCAGGTGCCGACGACGACTGCGCTCGACGCCACGACGGCTCGGACTGGTGGCCGATGACCCCGAACCAATTCGGAGACATCGCCGCCGCGTTTCACGCCGAGGGTATTCAGGTGTACGCCTGGGGCTACTGCTACGGGTTCAAGCCGGAGCTGGAAGCCTCGCGTGCGATCGAGGCGCTCAAGCAGGGTGCCGACGGGTACGTACTGAATGCCGAGACACAGTTCAAGGCGCCGGGAATGGACCGCGTCGCTACGACGCTCTGCGCGGCGATCCGATCGTACCTCGACGCCCAGCCTCCACCGAGAAAGCTCTTCGCCTTCTCGAGCTTCGGTTGGGTGGGCTACCACCGGGAGTTCCTGTTCGAGGTCTTCGGGGCGTACTGCGACGCCGCAATGCCCCAGGTGTACTGGAGTATCGCCGGTGTGGCGCCGCGGACGGCGCTCAGCACCGCGTACGCGAACTGGTGCGCGCTCGAGGCGGACTGGCGGAGTGGCGGCAAGTCCGGCTGCGTCAAGCCGATCATTTCCGTCGGGAGCGCGCATGGCGGGCGGATCCGCCAGCACGAAGCTGTCGCTGAGACGTCGCCGGAGGAGATGGTGACGTTCGCGGCCGCAGCCGAGGGGTACGGCGGCGTCTCCTGGTGGGTGTGGGACGTCATGGATGACGCGCACTGGCGGGTCGTCCGGAAGGTCGCTGCCAACCGGAAGTGAGTGGCCCGGGCATATTGCCCAGGTCTTTTTTTATGGCCGAACTCATCTGTGTTGACTTGGTGTACCTCGTTCGGTACGATGCGCTGTCACGAGAAGGAGGGGATGCATCCCTCGTATTCGTCGTTCTGGAGAACCAATGGAACCAACCCCGAAGCAGCAAGCCGTCGACCTCTTGAAGCGCGCCAAGCGCGTCCTCGTCATGGCGCACGCCCACCCAGACGGCGACTCGATCGGGTCGACGCTCGCTCTCACACTTGCGCTCCGGAAGCTCGGCAAAGAGGTGACGCCGGTCTGCTCCGACCCGGTGCCGGGCGTGTTCTCGTTCCTCTCGTCAATCAACGAGCTCACGAGCGAGATCCAGGGCGGGAGCGGCGAGTTCGTCGTCACCTTGAACACGGAGCAGGTCACCGTCGACAAGCTCGGGTACAAGAACCTGCCGGACGAGAAGAAGCTCAACATCGTGATCAAGACGAGCGCCGGCGAGATCAGTCCTGAGATGTTCACGTTCTCCTCGGGGAGCGCGAGCGCGGACCTGATCGTCGTCCTCGACACGAACGACGTCGAGCGCCTGGGGAGCGTGTACGAGAAGTACGCCGAGCTCTTCTACAAGACGCCGATCGTCAACATCGACCACCACCCAGGCAACGACTACTTCGGGAAGGTGAACTGGGTCGACCTCACCGCGACGAGCACGGCCGAGATCCTCGTCTCGCTCCTGGAGTCTTTGGGCGGGGGTGGCGGAAAGACGAACACGCTCTTCGACCCGGAGATCGCGACGCTCCTCCTGACCGGCATCACGACCGACACTGGCTCCTTCCAGAACACGAACACGACGCCGAAGTCGTTCACGGTGGCGGCGCAGCTCGTCGCGGCCGGCGCGCGCCAGCAGGAGATCGTCCAGCACATCTACAAGACGAAGCCGCTCTCAACCCTGAAGCTCTGGGGGAAGATCCTCTCGCACATCCACGAGGAGACCCCGCACCGGTTCATCTACTCGACCGCGAGCGCGAGCGACTTCAAGCACTTCGGCGCGGCGGAGACCGAGACGAGCGGGGTCGTCGACGAGCTCCTGAAAACCGTCCCGGACATCGACTTCGCCCTCTTGCTCTCGGAGAAAGAGGGGAACCTGTATGGGAGCCTCCGTGGCGTCTCGCGCGAGGTGTCGGTGGCGGACGTCGCCGGCCTCATGGGCGGCGGCGGCCACGAGATGGCAGCGGCCTTCCGCTTGCCGGGCGGCTCGCTCGCCGACAACGAGCACGAGATTATCGAGAAGATCCGCACGTTTCAGGCGAAGCGGCTCGGTCAGCCAGTTACGGCGCAGCCCACACCGGAGCCAGCGCCGGCCCAGCCGGCCCGCGGCCGGTTCGACGTTCCAGCGGACCAGGGCGTCTACGCGCCCGACACCCCAATTCAGGCAAAGCGGCCTGAGCCGCGCCCGTCAATTCCCTCGGCCCGTTCCCTGGGGATCGGGAGCGCCCCGGCTGATCCAGTGCCCGCGAAGCCGAAGAGCTTGAAGGACGCGCAGCAAGGGCTCACGTTCTAGCTTGCACCATTCGCCACGGCGTGCTACACTGCGCCGTGACGCGCTCCAGGTACGGAGCACATATTGAGTAGTCTGAAACAGGAGAACGCTCCCATGGCCACGAAGAAGGATACCGAGAAGACGGTGAAGCCGGCAGCGAAGAAGACGACCGCGAAGAGCGCGCCGGCGACCTCGCTCGTGTCGAAGTACCAGTCGCACAAGACGGACACTGGCTCGACGGAAGTGCAGATCGCGCGGCTGTCCGAGCAGATTGACGAGCTCGGCGTCCACTTGAAGCAGCACGCGAAGGACCACGACTCCCGCCGCGGGCTCCTCATCATGGTCGGGAAGCGTCGCCGCCTCCTGAACTACCTGAAGCGGAGCGACGAGGCCGGCTACCAGAAGCTCATCGCCGACCTGAAGCTCCGAAAGTAAGCCAGTGCACCGAACGAAGCGCCTGGAATCCCAGGCGCTTCTGCTATGCAGCGCACTCCTGTTCGTGTACGATGGAGCCACTAGTACGTAGCGAGGTCATCTGTGCACGCGAACGACGCTCCGAGCGGAGCGTGGCCGCCTGTACAGATCGCCTCGAGAAAGAGGCACATGGAAAAGACGGTGTACACCGCTGAGTTCGGTGGGAAACCGGTGACGTTGACGCTCGGCACGGTCGCTGAGCAGGCGGACGGGGCAGTCCTCGTCCAGTACGGCGAGACCGTCGTGCTCGTCACGGCAGTCGTGTCGGATTCAGTCCGTGACGGGATCGACTTCTTCCCGCTCATGGTCGACTACGAGGAACGGCTTTACGCGGCCGGGAAGATCTCGGGTTCACGGTTCATTAAGCGTGAAGGGCGACCCTCCGAGACCGCGATCTTGAACGCCCGGCTCATCGACCGGCCGATCCGCCCGCTCTTCCCGAAGGGGTACCGGAACGACGTCCAGGTGATCGCGACCGTCCTCTCGATGGACGGCGAGAACGACCCAGACATGCCGGCGATGCTCGGCGCCTCGGTGGCCCTCATGGTGAGCCCGGCGCCGTTCGAAGGCCCGATCGTCGGGATGCGCGTCGGTTTGACGCAGGACGGGCAGTTCATCATGAACCCGACCCTGAAGGAGCAGGACGTCTCTGACCTCGACATCGTCGTCGCCGCCAAGCGCGACCGGATCATGATGCTCGAGGCGGGCGCGAACCAGGTGCCAGAGGCGAAGGTCGCCGAGGCGATCGAGGCCGCGCACGCTGCCATGCAGCCGCTTTTCGACCTGCAGGAGCAGATCGCTAAGGAGCTCGGCGCTGAGAAGCCGACCGTCGTCCCGGTCATCTCCGAAATCGTCGCGGACGTGAAGGAACGGATCGGCGAGAAGATCGCCGCCGCGGTCCGTGAGCAGGACAAGGTGAAGCGCACGGCGCTCATCGCCGAGTACGAAGCCGAGGTGCTGTCAGCGTTCGAGGGCAACTACAAGCAGGTTGACCTCAAGAGCACCTTCGGCGCGCTCGTCGAGAAGGCGGTCCGGCAGTCAATTCTCCGTGACGGCGTCCGACCGGACGGCCGGAGCTTCGACCAGATTCGCGAGCTTAAGGCCGAGGTCGGCCTCCTCCCACGCACCCACGGCTCGGCACTCTTCTCGCGCGGTCAGACGCAGGTTCTCTCGATCGTCACCCTCGGTGGCCCCGGCGAAGAGCAGATGATCGACACGATGGAGGAAGAGGGTGAGAAGCGGTTCATGCACCACTACAACTTCCCGCCGTTCTCGGTTGGCGAGGTGAAGCCGCTCCGCTCTGTCGGCCGACGCGAGATCGGCCACGGCGCGCTCGCGGAGCGGGCAGTCGCGGCGATCATCCCGGACAAAGAGGTGTTCCCGTACACGATCCGTGTTGTCTCCGAGACCCTGAGCTCAAACGGCTCGTCTTCAATGGCGAGTACCTGCGCGGCGATGCTCGCGCTCATGGACGCTGGCGTGCCGGTGAAGGCTGTTGTTGGCGGCATGGCGATCGGCCTCATGACCGACGAGGGCTTCGACGAGGACCCGACGAAGCCGTACCAGCTCCTGACTGACATCCAGGGGATCGAGGACTTCGGCGGCGACATGGACTTCAAGGTAACCGGCACGAAGGACGGCATTACCGCCATCCAGCTCGACATGAAGGTGAAGGGGTTGCCGATGTCGATCGTCCGCGAGACGCTCGACCGCGCCCGTGACGCCCGCGCAAAGGCGATCGACTTTATGGTTGGCGTCCTCCCTGAGGCGCGGCCAGAGCTCAGCAAGTACGCGCCACGGATCCTCACGGTGAAGATCCCGGTCGAGAAGATCGGCGAGCTCATTGGGCCGGGCGGCAAGAACATCAACGGTATCATCGAGCGCGCGGGCGGTAAGACGCTCGTCGAGATCAACATCGCCGAGGACGGCACGGTCTCGATCATCGCGATCGACGCTGAAGCTGGTGAGAAGGCGCGTGCAATGGTCGAGGGGCAGATGAAGGAAGCGGTTGTCGGCGAGGTCTACGACGGCGTCGTGACCGGCATCCAGAAGAATCGCATGAGCGGGCAAGAGATCGGCGCGATCGTCGAGTTCCTCCCGGGCAAGGACGGCATGGTCCATATTTCAGAGGTTTCGGACCAGCGTATTCCGACGGTTTCCTCGGTACTCAAGGTCGGCGATAAGGTGAAGGTGAAGGTCAAAGAAGTCGACCGAGAACGCGGACGCGTCTCGCTCTCGATCAAGGCAGCGAAGCAGGCTCCGCAGCAGTAACTTTGAATACCTCAACACAAGAGCGACCAGTCGGTCGCTCTTGTGTTTTTCCTGATGGAAGATATGCTCCTACTGTTTTCGGAGCCCGAAGATGATTTCGGCACCTTCACAAATGGAAACGCAAGGTGCCTCCATGAGGAGGTGATTGGAGTGGATTTGCCACCGGGTTTTATCGAGCTGCCCGAGCATGTGACGCAGGAGCACTGCTTTCTGCTAAACACTGTTCCGTACATGCTACTCGGCATTTCGCACGCGCAGAATCAAGTCGAACTAGACGTGTGGAGCATGCGAATGGCCCAGCTCAACAGTAGTCGATGTGCTGTTGCGCTCGATGGTCTGCGTATCGTGTCGTTCGCCTTGCTGAGGCGGCGGCGGGAGTTGGCCAATATATCATAGTATATGAGGAAGTTGTTTTGGGGTCCGGATTCGTCCGGGCCTCTTCTCTTTGTGTAATTGCCGCTCAATCGTGGTATAATTAATTATTATGGCAGACGCGCTCACTCGTCGGTGGTGCGTGCCGTGCGAAGGGGGAATGTCACCGCTCCCACGAGAACAGGCCGGGGCGCTCTTCTCGGAGCTCCCGGACGGCTGGGTACTCGGAGAGGCGTCGCTTGACGCGTCGTTCCTGTTCCGTACTTACCTGGACGGGATCGCGTTCGTGAACCGGGTCGCCGAGCTTGCGGAAGCAGAGGGGCACCACCCGGATATCGCTGTCCATTGCCGGCAGGTTCGACTCACACTTACGACGCACGCAGTGAAGGGGCTCTCGGAGAATGACTTCATCCTCGCCGCCAAGGTGTCTCAACTGGTTTCGAACGGGGAGATCGTTTCTCCACATTGACATTCGGGCTGTTTTCAAGTAAGATACATCCGTTTTGAGGGTCTCTCGGGGGTAGGTTTGGAGGGTAATCGCGCTCGGCGATTCCTACGTTCGATGCACGGACGTCAGTTTTTCTTGGGTGAAGTAGGTTTGACACCAGATGGGGGAGAAGCGTTTAGCATGGGTATTGTGCCTTAGAGGTACGATGACCGCGCTACGCACTGCTCTCTCAACTAATAACGCAGTGTTCGCGCGTGTTACCGCGCACAAAACCGAGATAAAGGAACTCTACACTTATGGCATTGACTGCCTACCACGCCTCGCTCCAGCCTGAGAAGGGCGGCGACGGCTCAGAAAAACCAAAGAGCGACCAACCACGTCGTCCGCGTCGCGATTTTCAGCATCGCAACGGGAAGCCGCGCACCTTCGGCGCCGCCTCCGGCCAACCGACGCAGCAGAAACCAGGAGCGAATGGGGGCCACGGCCGCCGCGACCAGGCGAACGGCCATGCTCAGAGTAATAACAATGGTAACGGGAACGGCCGACGGAAGTCCGGCGGCATGAACCGTATCCGCCCACCGAAAAAGCGGCTCGAGCAGAAGCCCGAGACGCCGGGGATTCGCCTGACCTCTGCCGCTGACGCGCCGGCCGCCCGTTCGTACAAGGCGCCGCAGAAGAAGCTCCGCGTCATTCCCCTGGGTGGTATGGGTGAAGTCGGTATGAACATGACCGCCTTCGAGTACGCCTCGGATATGATCGTCGTTGACGGCGGCGGGCTCTTCCCGTCTGATCGCATGCCGGGCATCGACCTCGTCATCCCGGACATCACGTACGTCCTCGAGAACGCGCACAAGCTTCGGGCGCTCTTCATCACGCACGGCCACGAGGACCACATCTCCGGCCTCCCGTACATTGTGCCGCGCCTCCCGGCGAACGTGCCGATCTACGCGCTGCCACTGACGGCCGCACTCATCGAGGCGAAGTTCAAAGAGCACAACATCTCGAAGAAGGTGACGGTCGTCCACGCTCGTGACACGATCACGCATGGCGTGTTCAAGGTGGATATCTTCACCCTGACGCACACCATTCCTGACAACGTCGGCTTTGGCATCCACACGCCGGAAGGCCTGATCGCCTACACGACCGACTGGAAGTTCGACCACACCCCGATCTGGGGCGAGCCCTCGGACTACGCGAAGCTCGTCTCGATGAGTAATGAGGGCGTCCTCCTGCACATGTCCGACTCGACGAACGCCGATATCCCAGGCTACACCATCTCGGAGCGCGTCGTCGCGCAGGACATTGAGAAGATTTTCAAGGAGAAGACGGACGGGCGCATCATCATGAGCTCGTTCGCCTCGAACATCAACCGCATCCAGATCGCGATCAACCTGAGCGCCAAGTACGGGCGCAAGCTCGCGGTCTCGGGCCGCTCGATGGACCGGAACGTCAACGTGTGTCTCCAGCTCGGCTACGTGAAGGCGCCGAAGGATATCTTCGTCGACATTAAGAACATCGGGAACATCCCGAACCACAAGCTCACGATCCTCTGTACTGGCTCGCAGGGCGAAGAGTACTCGGCGCTCGTCCGGATGGCCTCCGGTGAGCACCGGCAGGTGAAGCTCACGAAGGGCGACACGGTCGTCATCTCGGCGTCGCGTATTCCGGGCAACGAGCACGCGATCTTCGAGACGATCGACAACCTGTTCCGTGCTGGCGCTGACGTCGTCCACGGTGGTGAGCTCGACATCCACACCTCGGGGCACGCGAAGCAGGAAGAGCTGAAGATGATGATCGCGATGCTCAAGCCCCGCTTCTTCATGCCGCTCCACGGTGAGTACCGCATGCTTAAAGAGCACGCGAAGCTTGCGATCAAGATGGGTGTCGACCCGAAGAACGTCTACGTCGGCGAGAACGGCGCCGTCCTCGAGTTCGAGAACGGCCGGGCGAGCTGGGGGACGAAGGTCCAGGCCGACTACGTCATGATCGACGGCTTGGGCATTGGCGACGTCGGGCAGATCGTGCTTCGAGACCGCGTCGCGATGGCCGAGGAAGGGATCTTCATGGTCATCATGACGGTCGACAAGAAGCAGGGGAACCTCATCTCGAGCCCGGACATCATCTCGCGCGGCTTCGTGTACATGCGTGACGCCAAGGAGCTCATCGGGAAGGCTCGCCACGAGGTGAAGCGTCTTTTCGAGCGCCACAGCACAGCGCAGCCCTTGGACTGGGAGTACGTCAAGCGTGAGCTCCGCGACGACCTCGTGAAGTTCCTCTACGAGTACACCCAGCGCCAGCCGATGGTGATCCCGGTCGTCATCGAGGTGTAGGGACTTGTCCGCAGTGATCCGCTTGACACGGATTACCGGCTGGAGGAAAGTATGAGTAACCTCTTTTGACCCTCCTGCACGGAGCGTCGGCACCCCGCCGGCGCTCCACTTTTTGTCTTGAGGTTGCGCTTCCGTTCGGTCTGGTACAATGCCAGTGCGTGCAGCTACGCCTACGTTCGTCTATGGAGGGGAATGGCCCGCAGGAAACGCCGGACATCCAGTAAGTCACCACTCGAGTACTTCGACTGGTCGATCCACCCCGACACCTTGCGCGAGGTGATGGCGGCCGGGTTCGTCGTTGCCGGCTTGATCGCCTTGCTGGCCCTCTTCGGGAAAGCGGGGACGATCGGCGCCGGGCTCGACGGGTACGTCTCCCGCGTCTTCGGCGTCGTCCACTACCTCGTACCGTTCGCCATTCTCTCGGTGGGGCTCGTCCTCTGGAACCCGGCCCGGTTCACGGTCCGCTGGACGATGGTTATGGGCTTCGGTATGCTCTTCATCTTCCTGCCGGCGCTCCTCTCGCCGTTCGGCGGGCGGGTGGGTGAGGCGTTCAGCAACCTCTTTACGCAGCTCTTGGGTGAGATCGGCGGGCTTCTGGTCCTCTTTGCCCTCGTCCTTATGGCGCTCCTCCTCATCTTTAACACGTCGCTCGCGAGCCTCTTGGAGCTCCTCGCAAGTGGCCACACGGCGGACGAGCCGCAGATCAACGACGCGACAGCTGGCGCGGGCGACGCGCGCGTCTCGGTCTTCCAGGCAGTCCGTGACAAGCTGGCTGGTTCACGCGCAGCAGTGCCAGTAGCGGGGACGCTCGAGCCGGTGCCGGTCATGAGCGGGAAGCCGGTGACGGGCGGCCCGATCGGGGACTGGCAGTTCCCACCTCTTGATCTCTTAAACCTCCCGACCGGGAAGGCAAAGGCCGGGAACGTCGTGAAGAACGTCGAAACGATCGAGAAGACGCTCAAAGACTTCGGCGTCACGGTGACGATGGGCGACGTGAACATTGGCCCGACGGTCACGCAGTACACGCTGAAGCCGACCGAGGGCGTGAAGCTGACGACGATCACGGCGCGGGCGAACGACCTCGCGCTCGCGCTCGCGGCGCCAGCGATCCGCATTGAGGCACCGATCCCGGGCAAGGCGCTCGTCGGCATTGAGGTGCCGAACGCAGTCGCTGCCGTCGTGACCTTGCGCGAAGTCCTGGAGACGCCGGAGTTCAAGGAGGTGAAGAGCGGGCTCACGATCCCGCTGGGGCGCGACGCCGCCGGCGCGCCGATCTCCGTCGACTTAAAGAAGATGCCGCACCTCCTCATTGCCGGGTCGACCGGCTCCGGGAAGTCGATCGCGATCAATACGCTCTTGACCGGTCTCCTCTGCCAGAACGCGCCGCAGTCGCTGAAGCTCATCCTCGTCGACCCGAAGCGCGTCGAGTTCACGCCGTACAACGACATCCCGCACCTCCTGGCGCCGGTCATTACCGAGCCGGACAAGACGGTGAATACGCTCAAGTGGGCGATCGTCGAGATGGAGCGGCGGTACAAGCAGCTCCAGGAAGTCGGGAGCCGCGACATCGTGAGCTACAACCAGAAGCACAAGGACGCGCCACTGCCGTACATCGTCATCGTCATCGACGAGCTCGCCGACCTCATGCAGACGAGCGCGAAAGAGGTGGAGGGCGCGATCGTCCGCTTGGCGCAGATGGCGCGCGCGGTCGGCATGCATCTCATTGTCGCCACTCAGCGGCCTTCGGTGGACGTCATTACCGGCCTCATCAAAGCGAACATCACGACGCGTATGGCGTTCGCGGTGGCGAGCCAGGTGGACTCCCGGACAATCATCGACGTCTCGGGCGCGGACAAGCTCCTCGGCCGCGGTGACATGCTCTTCCTCTCGGCGGAGTTCGCGGGTAAGCCGAAGCGCATCCAGGGCTGCCTCATCACCGAGAAGGAGATCGACGAGGTGACGGCGTTCCTGAAGGCGCAGGCGCCGGCGCAGTACGACGAAGAGGTAGCGAACTTCTCGGCCCGGTCGGCGGGCGGTGGTGGCGGCGCCGGTGGGAACGGCGAGGTGGACGACGACCTCTTCGCTGAGGCGAAGCAGGTGGTAGTCGACGCCGGCAAGGCGTCAGCGTCACTCCTCCAGCGCCGGCTTCGCGTCGGGTACGCCCGTGCCGCGCGCCTCCTCGACATCTTGGAAGAGCAGGGTGTCATTGGGCCGGCAGACGGCGCCCGGCCGCGCGACGTGCTCGCTGGCGCCGGCATGAGCATGCCCCAGGGCCACGATTACCCGGCCATGCCGCCAGGCGGCCAAGGCGGCTACGACCAGAACCAACGCGGGCAGTTCTAGCAATACGTTTGGCTCCTGGCGGTTGCCGCCAGGAGCTTTCGATTAGGCGCCGAGGAGCTCGAGCGTCCGGTTTGCCATGGCGTCGAGCGAGAAGTGGGTGCGCCAGCGCTCGCGGCCACCTGGGGGAAGGTGTTAAGTGGCAGTTCGCGTGCCAGGCAATCCTGTCGGAACACTTGTCAACATCCCCTTTGGTGGGTGGGTGTGGTACCATTCTTCTAGTGTTGTTATTGCTGGCGAGGCCAAAGCAGGAGAGGGTTTTCTTGTGCCAAACGCCCTAGCAGGGTTCACCAAGAAGCGTATTGCATGTGCGCAGCCGTTGGCCGCAAAGCTCGCTAAAGCGCGGAAGCGCAAGGGCGTGGATCTTCGCGCTGCTGAGCTTGAGACAAAGGTCGCGATGAAGCACCTCCAGGCGCTCGAGCGCGGCGAGTACCACCGCTTACCTGAAGCGGTGTACGTTCGTGGGTTCTTGACGCGGTACGCCGCGTTCTTGGGGCTGAAGCCAGAGAGTGTGCTCGCGGATTACGACCAGGAGTACGCGTGCTACCAGCAGGTTCGACACGTGCGCTCGTCGAAGCTTGGGGCGACCGAGGAGGGGTTGCTTCGACCGCACGTGTCGGACGACTGGTTGAAACAGCGGAAGCAGTGGTACATCACGCCGGAGATTCTCTGGGGGAGCGCGCTCTCGAGCTTCGCGCTCATCGTCTTGGGGTACATCTGGTTCCAGGTGACGAGCTTCGCGGCCGCGCCCTCGCTCGACGTTGTGACACCGGGGAGTGAGCTTCGGGTGGCAGTCGACCTGGTAGAGGTCGCGGGGGTGACCGACCCGGCGGCCAAGCTCAGGATCAACGACCAGCCGGTCGCTGTGAGCACGGACGGGCACTTCCGCCAGGAGATCCGTCTCCTAGACGGCGTGAACACGATCGAGATCTCGGCGACGAACAAAGCCGAGAAGGAGACGACGAAGACGCTCCAGCTCTTGGCAGATATCCCCGAAGCCGCCCCAGTTGCGCTCGAGGCCGCTCCCGTGGATGATGGAGCGGGGAACATCGGACAGGCGGTCGACGCAGCTTTCTAGCCGGTTGCTCGTGGACGGAGGGAACTCGCGATGTGCTCGCCAGTGGCGAGCACGGTTTGTCTCCGGCCACGAACTACCAGTACTGAGGGGCAGAAGGAGGACGAATGGCCAAAGGTGCAGCAGCTGGGGATATGTCCGCAGCTGAGTCCAAAGCCCGACGGCAGGCGCTCGAAGTCGCGCTCTCGACGATTGAGAAGCAGTTTGGGAAGGGGTCGATCACGACCCTAGGGGAGAGCCGGGCGCTCGATGTCCAGGTAATCCCGACCGGCGCGCTCTCGCTCGACCTCGCGCTCGGCGTTGGCGGCGTGCCGCGCGGCCGGATTATTGAAATCTATGGGCCGGAGTCGAGCGGGAAGACGACTTTGTCGATGCACATCGCCGCGGAGGCGCAGAAGGCGGGCGGGCTCGCCGCGTTCATCGACGCCGAGCACGCGTTCAACCCGGAGTACGCCCGGAACATCGGCT
Source organism: Patescibacteria group bacterium (assembly GCA_050944875.1). Taxonomy (GTDB): domain Bacteria; phylum Patescibacteriota; class UBA1384; order JACPKC01; family JACPKC01; genus JBMNRW01. The sequence goes on from JBMNRW010000003.1 coordinate 61,146, forward strand.
TGAACCTTGAGGACCTCCTGGTATCGCAGCCGGACTCTGGTGAGCAGGCCTTAGAGATCGCGGAGACGCTCGTCCGCTCGAACGCGGTCGACGCCATCGTCGTCGACTCGGTGGCGGCGCTCGTGCCACGGAGCGAGATCGAGGGCGAGATGGGCGAAGCGTCGGTTGGTGTTCAGGCCCGACTCATGAGTCAGGCGCTCCGGAAGCTCACCGCCGCGGTCGCGAAGTCGAAGACCTGCCTCATCTTCATCAACCAGCTCCGGATGAAGATCGGCGTCATGTTCGGGAACCCGGAGACGACGACCGGCGGTATGGCGTTGAAGTTCTACTCGTCGGTCCGAATGGAGATTCGGCGGACAGAGCAGCTGAAGGCCGGTGACCGCGTGATCGGGAACCGTGTCAAGGTGAAGATCGTGAAGAACAAGGTTGCGCCGCCGTTCACCGTCGCGGAGTTCGAGATTATCTACCCGCGCGGCATCTCGGTGGCCGGCGACATCTTGGATCTGGGCGTGAAGTACGGTTTCATCGAGAAGAGCGGATCGTGGTTTCAAATGGGCGAGGAGCGGTTGGGTCAAGGCCGGGACGCCGCCCGGAGCTTCCTCGAGAATCGGCCGGAGACCATGGCGAGTCTGCGGACCGAAATCCTCCGCCTCGCGAACGAACCCGTAGACGCGCCGAAGGGGAAGGAACAAGACGCCCCGGCACCTGAGGCGTCGGATGCAGCGAAGTAGTTGACGAGCGTAGCTGCGCTGTGACCATTCACTACATCGGCCTCTCGTCGTTCCTCATTGAGAACGAGCAGGGGTTTCGCATCCTGGTTGACCCGTTCAACGATGCGCCGGAGTGGCGTCTGGGCCCCATCTTCCCGACGGAGTTTAAGGGGAGGCCGTTCGGTGCCAACATTGTCCTTATGTCGGAGCCAGACGCCGACCACGCGTACGCACCGGGAGGGTGGCTCCAGCATGCTCCAGCAACGGCAGTGAATAGTAACCCCTTCCCTGGCCTCGATCTTCGGGGAACAGTCGTGTACGAGCACCAGGGAGACGTCAACATTGCCTGGCACTATACGGTTGACGGACTGAGGCTGGCGCACTTCGCTGACCACTGCCACGTCCTAACCGCTGAGCAGCTCAGCGAGCTCGGTACGCCAGATATTATTTTTCTGGCGCCACCAAAGGTACAGGGTGAGGCAGCGAAGGAGGCGGTGCGAGAGAATATCCGACTACTGAGCCCACAGGTGGTGATCTGGGCCCACCACCTCGCACCACGTACTTTGCCGAAATCAGACGATCCCGAGATCCTCCAGACGTTCTTCCGACGGTACTTCGAGGAGAATGCGAGTACGAACCAGGGATACACAGACGAGACCAGCTTCATGAGCCTCTGTACGGTGCTCGAGAACGCCATCGCCCTTAACCATGAGTACGTGGGTCAGACGTTGATTGATCCGGTGCTCGAGGTGAACGATGCGCTGCTCGCTCGAGGGGGAGATCGCCCGCTGAGCATCTTGTTTCGCGCCATGCTCGCGCGGTCGGCGTCTGCTCAGTAGGTGCTGCGTCGCGCGATTCGGTTGGCCACGCTGCGCAGTGCTCCGCAGATTCCTCTGCTATACTTACCGGAGAAGATCGACAGGAGGGCGATGGGGAGAGAGGGCGGAGAGCTCGCGTGGCTCTCGGAGATCGGGAACGCTGACGTCGACCGCGTCGGCGTGAAAGCGGCGACCTTGGGCGCGTTGGCGGCGAGCGACGTTGACGTGCCGCCCGGCTTCGTGGTGCCGACGACCGCGTTCGCAGCGTTCCTCCATCAGGCCTGCATTGAGGCGCAGATCGCGGAGACGCTCGACGGCCTCGATGCGTCGGATGCGCGTCGGCTCCACCAGGCCGCTAGGACGATCCAGGACGCGATTCTTAGTGCGCCGACTGATCCAGGCCTCGAGGCAGCGATTCTCGGAGCCTACGACCGATTACGGGCGTCTGGCGGGCTGCAGGTTGCGGTCCGGCCATCAGTCGTTACTCATGACCTGCCGAGCCCTGCGCTCGCCGGGCAGCAGAAGTCATTCCTCGGCGTGGCAGGCGCGACACGAATTCTCGACGCCGTGAAGCACGTCTGGGCGAGCCTGTACACCGCCCGATCGCTGTACTACCGGCTCCATCACTCGAAGGAGTCGCCGGTCGTCCACCTGGCGGTGCTCGTGCAGGCGATGGTGCCGGCCCGGGTTGCCGGCGTCCTCTCGACGACCGACCTGACGGGCGGGGACCGGCAGCAGTTCCGTGTCGAGGCAGCCTGGGGGCTCGGGGAGGCGGTGACGGAAGGGCTGTTGACACCTGACCAGTACCTCCTCGACCGGGAAACCGGCAGGGTGCTCGAGCAGACCGTTGTTCGTCAGCCGTGGCAGCTCGAGAAGCCGTCGGGCGAGCACCAGCTCCGCCACGTCCCGGTTCCGGCTTCTCGGCAAGACGTCGCCAAGCTCAATCCTGAGGAGCTCCACTCGCTCTGGGAGGCGGCGACCGCTATCCTCAAGCACCAGGGTGGCGACCGCGAGATCGAGTGGGCATTTGCTGACGACCGGCTTCTTATTCTCGAAGCCCGACCGATTCAGTCGGTTGTCCGTGCCGTACGCGTTCGCGGCGAGCATGATCGCCAGGCACGAACCCCGCGTATCCCGCTCCTCACCGGCCGGTCGGCGAGCCTGGGCGTCGCGACTGGTTCCGTCCGGATTATCCACTCGACGGATGAGCTCGACCGCGTGCGCGCCGGCGACGTTCTGGTCGCCGAGACGACGAGCCCAGACTTCCTCCCCGCGCTCGAGCGGGCGGCTGCGCTCGTGACGAACGAGGGTGGGCGGACGAGCCACGCGGCACTCGTCGCGCAGGAGTTCGGCATCCCGGCGGTTGTCGGGACAGGGACCGCCACGCACCTCCTCCACGAGGGGCAGGTCGTGACGGTCGACGGCGGGAGCGGCCAGGTGTTCCGCGGCAAGCTCGTACTTCCGCACGCGGACGCGGCGGCGCTCCGTCCGACGCCACGGCACCGTCGTGAGGCGCCCCGGACAGCGACGAAGGTACTCGTGAACCTCGCGAACCCGGCACACGCGAAGGAAGCGGCCCAACTCCCGGTGGACGGCGTCGGCCTCCTCCGGGCAGAGTTCATGGTCGCCCGCCTGCACAAGCACCCGAAGGCGTTCGTCGCCGAGGGGAAGCGCGCCGAGTACGTCCGCGCACTCGCCCAGGGCATCGAGGCGTTTGCGAGCGCGTTCCACCCGCACCCGGTCGTGTACCGAGCGAGTGACTTCAAGACGAACGAGTACCGGGGACTCCCAGGTGGCGCCCAGTACGAGCCGGCGGAGGAGAACCCGATGCTCGGGTACCGTGGCACGCTCCGCTACCTCCAGGAACCCGACCTCTTCCGCGCCGAGCTCGAGGCGCTCATGGAAGTGCGGGGGCGGCGCGGCTTCGACAACGTCTCGCTCATGCTCCCGTTCGTCCGGACGGTTGAGGAGTTTCAGCGCGCCAAGGCGCTCGTCGACGCGAGTGGGCTCACCGCTGACCGACGGTTCAAGCTCCTCATGATGTGCGAGGTGCCGAGCAACGTGTTCCTCATCGAGTCGTTCCTCGACGCCGGCGTCCAGGGGATCTCGATCGGGACGAACGATCTGACGCAGCTCATCCTCGGCGTCGATCGCGACAACGCGCACCTGGCGGACCACTTCGACGAGAACGACCCGGCCGTCAAGGCGGCGATCCGCCACGTCGTCGCGGCCTGCCGGGCACGCCACATCTCGGTGTCGGCGTGCGGGGACGCGGTTAGTCGCTCACCAGCGTTCGCGGAGTTCCTCGTCGAGGAGGGAGTGACGAGCGTCTCGGTCCGACCTGATACCGCGGTCGTGGTCCGCGAGCTCGTCGCCTCGATCGAGCACCAGCTCCATCGGACGACCTCGCGACCAGGAGCGCGTACGCTCACTGGCGCGCCGCTCCGTTCGGCCGTGCGGACAGCCTGACCCGCCTTGTTCTTGGGGTCTCGATCCTCTATACTTTCCCCGTTCGGTGAGGTGGCAGAGTGGCCGAATGCAACGCACTGCTAATGCGTTGGCCTCGTAAGGGGCCCGTGGGTTCGAATCCCACCCTCACCGCCACGCCGTTCATACATCCCGTAGCTACTTCGTAGCTCCTGGACGCGCTCGCACTCCTCCGCACGCGAGCGTCGTAGCATTGACTCGCTTGTCCCCGTAGCTCAGCTGGATAGAGCGTCAGCTTGCGGAGCTGAAGGCCACAGGTTCGAATCCTGTCGGGGACGCCAGAATTTTTGCGTCAGGTGGCTATGCGCCCGTAGCTACTTCGTAGCTCCTGCGCTTGCTCGGTGTATTTCGCTCACTTGCGCCCGTAGCTCAGCGGATAGAGCGTCAGGTTCCGGACCTGAAGGTCGGGGGTTCAAGTCCCTCCGGGCGCGCCACTCCACGATTAAGATCGCACCGCTCTTCGGCGGTGCGTTGCCGTATACTACCCCCATGACTGCATCATCGAACTTCGCGCGCCAGGTCTTCTCGAACACGCTCGTCCAGTTCGCTGGGCGGGTAGGGACGACGCTGCTCGGGATTGCCTCGGTTGCACTTCTCACCCGCGCGCTCGGCGTCGCCGGGTACGGCGAGTACACGACGGCGTTCGCTTTCGTCTCGTTCTTCGCGGTCGTCGCCGACGCTGGGTTTTTCGTTATCCTTCTCCGAGAACTCTCGAAGGAAGGGTCGGACCAGTCGCGATTGGTCCGGAACGTTTTAACTGCGCGGACGGTATTAGGGATCTTTGTATTTGGCCTCGCCGCGCTCGCCGGGACGCTCATCCCGCAGTACACATCGTCAGTTCGGCTCGGGATCGCCGTGCTCTCATTCGCCTCACTCTGGCTTGTCATGAACCAGACGGTTGTCGCCGTGTTCCAGCGACACCTGAAGATGGGCTACGCCGTCCTGGCGGAGCTTGCCGGCCGGGCGCTGCTGTTCGGGTTACTCTGGCTCATCGTGGTGCAAGGGGGCTCGTTCGCTGCGGTGATGTGGGCCTACGTCGTGGCGAACGTCGTGAACTTCCTCCTGACAGCCGCGTTTGCTCGACGGTTCGTGTCGCTTCGCCCCGCGTTCGACTTCGATCTCTGGCAGCAGGTCGCGCGCGAGGCGCTACCAGTCGGCATTGTGCTCGTGCTCCACGTCATCTACTTCAAGGTCGACGCGCTGCTCATCTCGCTCATGAAAGGCAGCGTCGACGTTGGGATCTACGGTGCGCCGTACAAGGTAGTTGAAGTACTCCTCACGATCCCGACGATGTTCCTCGGGAATCTCTTCCCGTCGTTCACCGCACTCCTCTCTCGGCAGGATGCGGGCGCTGAGGCGCTCTACCAGCAGGCGTTCCGTGTTCTCGCGCTCGTGGCGGCGCCGATCGCTATTCTTGGCGCGGTGTTCGCGTCGCCGGCACTTGAGCTCGTCGCTGGTGAGGCGTACGTAACGACGTCGACAGTCGAGTGGCTCGGGGCGCCGGCGACCGGGGCAACAACCCTGCAACTCCTCTTCGTCGCTGTCGGGATAGCGTTCTTCTCGGCGCTCGCGAACTACGTGCTCGTCGCCGCCGGCCGCCAGCGGGCGCTCGTGCTGCCGAACCTGGCCTTTGTTGTGGTGAACGTCGGCGCGAACCTACTCCTTATCCCATCGCTCTCGTACGTCGGCGCGGCGCTCGCGACGATTCTCACCGAGCTCGTCGCGGCAGCGACGTTGCTTAGTCTCGTCCGGCGTTGGATCGGACTCAGTGTCCCTCTTGGGGCGGTGGCGACTCCGCTCTTAAGTGCGGGCGCCGCGGCACTGCTCGGCAGTATCCTGCTCTCAAATTCGTTCTCCGTTGCTGTGCTTGCGAGCGCTACGACGTACGGCGCGCTCGTCTGGTGGCTTGGCGCGCTCCCGCCGGTGCTCGTGCAGCTCAGCCGTGGCCGACGCTAGTCACGGCTGGAAAAACTCGCTACGCTTCCCGTGATGCGCATCGCAATCGACATGCAGACGACGCTCGCCCAGAAGACGGGGATGGGCTTCTACGTCCAGAACCTCGTTGACACGCTCGAGCGGCTCGACCGGACGCACGAGTACGCGAAGATCCTGCCGAGTACGGAGCAAGACTTTAACTCTGCTCGGCGCTGGTGGTGGGACCAGGTCGGGTTCCCGCGGGCCGCAGCGGCGAGCGGCGCCGACCTTTGGCATCAGCCAGCGTTCTCAGCGCCGATCAGACACGGGAAGCCCCTCGTTGTGACGATCCACGACCTCATCGCGATCCACTTCGCCGAGGATATTCCACTCGGGAGCCGGCTCTACTTCGGGAAGTGGATGCCGTTCTCGTACCGGTTCGCCGACCACATCATCGCGATCTCTGCGTACACGAAGCGCGACGTTATGGCGCTCCTCGGCTTGCCAGACGAGAAGATTACCGTCATCCACGAAGCAGCAGACGAGGTGTTCCGGCCGATCCGGGAGCGCGACGAGCTCGAGCGGGTCCGGGCGAAGTACAAGACCGGGAGCCGCTACATCCTCCACGTCGGGACACTCAACCCGCGGAAAAACCTCGAGTTTCTCGTTCGGGTATTCGCCGTTGCGCGGAAGAAGGTTGGCCCGAGCTGGAAGCTCGTCATTACGGGGAAGAAGGGGTGGTACTACGAAGGTCTCTTCCGGGCGGTCGCTGAGCTCGGTCTTCAGGATTCGGTGGTGTTCACGGGGTACGTCGACGAGGCCGATAAGCCAGCGCTCTACAACGCGGCATCAATCTTCGCCTTCCCCTCACTCTTCGAGGGAGCGGGTCTCCCGCCAGTCGAAGCGATGCGCTGCGGCGTGCCGGTTGTGAGCTCGAACACCTCCTCGCTCCCCGAGATGGTCGGCGCAGGCGGCATCCTCCTGTCGCCAACCGATATGAAAGGTTGGGTCAGGGCACTGACGAGCCTGATGACGGACGCATCACTGCGCCGTGAGTATGCCGCGAAGGGCCAGAAGCAGGCGAAGCGGTTCAGCTGGGATCGGACGGCGCGTGAGACGATCGCCGTGTACGAGCGCGTGCTCGCTCGTCACGGCAGCGCGACTTCTCCCAGGTAAGCGACTCCTGGTATACTGCCCACATGGGATTGAAGTCCTTCCTCCGCGCGCTCGCGCCGCAGCCGCTGATGCGCGCGTACTACTGGTGCATCGCGGTGCTCGTAAACGTCTTCTTCTGGTTCCCTGGTCGTCAGCTCCGGGTGTTCGCGGTCACCGGGACGAACGGGAAGACGACGACGAGCCTCCTCCTGTACCGCATCTTGACCGCTGCGCGTCGTCGGACCGGACTCATGACTACCGTCCGGTTCTCCGACGGGAAGCGGTTCTGGCGTAACGACACGAAGATGGGGACGCAGAGCCCACTCCGGCTCCAGTCGCTGCTCCGACGAATGGTGCGGAACCGGGCGACTGACGCTGTCCTCGAGACGACGAGCATTGGCCTCGACCAGCAGCGTGCCTGGGGCGTGCCGGTCGACACCGCCGTCCTGACGAACTTCACGCTTGACCACCTCGAGTACCACGGGACCAAGGAGGCGTACCGCCTCGCGAAAGAACGCCTATTCGCACTCCCGCACCGTGTCTCGGTCGTGAACGGCGAGGATCCATCGCAGCACCACTTCCTGAAGTACCCAGCGGTCCGTAAGCTCAAGTTCGCGATCGACAAGGAGGCAGACGTCGTCGCTCGTGGTATCCGCGAGCGGATGGACGGGACGCAGTTCCGACTTGAAGTCGGGCAGGAGAGCGTCGAGATCCACCTCCGGCTCATCGGCCGGTTCAACGTCGAGAACGCGCTCGCCGCTGCTGCAGCTGCGGTCGGGGCGAACATCTCGCTCGACGCCATCAAAGAGGGGCTCGAGTCGCTCGAGGTATCGCCCGGTCGGATGGAGCTCGTCGACTGCGGCCAGCCGTTCGGGGTCATGATCGACTACGCGCACACGCCCGACGGTCTGAAGAAGGTGTTTGACGCGGTCCGGCCGCTCGTCAAAGGCCGCTTGATCGCGGTCGGCGGCGCGACGGGGAACCGGTACCCGGAAAAGCGTCCGATTATGGGCGCGCTCATGGGGCAGTACGCGGACGTCGTCATCGTCACGGACGAGGATCCGTACGACGAAGATCCGGCCGCGATCATGGCCGAGGTGGTCCGTGGGGTGAAGAGGGGCGGGGGGCGAAAGAAGCAGTTCGAGCACGGCGAGAACTTCTTCACGGTTCTCGACCGGGCTGAGGCGATTGAGGCGGCGATCCGGCTCGCGAAGCCGAACGACCTCGTCCTTATTACCGGGAAGGGAGACGAGGGGGTAATGGTTGTCGCTGGTGGTCGCCACGTCCCGCACTCGGACCGCGCCGTCGTGCAGTCGGCGCTCAAGCGGCGGTAGGGCGATGCGTCAGCTCCTCTCGTACCCGATCAGCCGCATTGTCCTGGCGTTCGTCGCTGGCGTGGCTGCGGTCGCGCTCGTCGCGGTCGCCGGGCTCGAGGGCACCCTCGTCTTCATCGGTGCCTTCGTCGCGGTACTCCTGGGTGCGCAGATTCTCCGAACGCCGGCGCTCGGCGTGACGTTTATCCTCTTCTTCCTGCCCTTCGAGCGTCTCCCGAGCATCGACATCGCCGGTATCACTGTCCGGCCGAACTTCTTCTTTGGCGCGGTGACGCTGCTCGCGTTCGCGATTGCCTGGGTACGATCCCGGCGCCCGCTTGCCCCGAATCCGATCCGTTTGCCGTTCTACAGCTTCCTGGCCATTGCGTTCCTCTCGGCGACGCAGGCGGTCGAGGAGCGGCGAGCCATCCTCACGTTGGCGTTCATCCTCTTCACCGCGAGCTTCGAGTTTCTCGTCGTGAACGCAATTCAGACGGCGTCAGCGCTCCGGCGGGCGATCGTCGTCCTCTGGTGGTCGGCGTTCATCGTCGGCATCTTCGGTATCTACCAATTCCTCGGCGATATCGTCGGTCTGCCGCCGGCGCTGACTGGCCTCCGCGACCTCTACACGAAGGAGGTGTTCGGCTTCCCGCGAGTCCAGGCGTTCTCGATTGAGCCGCTGTACCTTGGGAACTACCTCCTCTTGCCGCTCTCGCTCCTCGGGGCGTCGCTCCTCGGCCGGGTGCGCGATTTCTCGCGGCCAGCGCTCTGGTTCTTGTTCGGACTGTTGGGCACGATCTTCATCCTTACGCTCTCCCGTGGAGCGTACCTCGCGGCCGCAGTCGCGGTCCTCGTCCTCGTCACGACGAAGCCGAAGGCGGCGGCTGCGCCGAGAAACCTCCTCGCGGCGCTCCTCATCGGGTGCATTGCGCTCGCGGGTGCGGCGGCGTTCGTGAGTCAGGGAGAGGGTGACCCGATCGGTGAGTTCGTCGAGCACGCCAGTCTCGGCGACCTGAACGCAGGCGACTCGACGCAAGGGCGAATTGGCACCTACCGGCTTGCCCTCGACGCCTGGGACGGTGCGCGGTTCTTCGGTATTGGGCCAGGGAACTTCGGCCCCTTCGCGAAGGGCTACCCCGACCCGGCGACGGTTGCTGACTGGCCGATCGTGAACAACGAGTACCTCGAGCTTCTCGCTGAGACCGGCGCGCTCGGCCTCGGCGCGATTCTCGTCTTGTACGCAGTCGTCCTCCTGCGTTCACTCAAGGCGTACCAGGCGACAGAGGATGAGCTCGTCCGCGCTGCGCTCCTCGGTGGCGTCGCGGCGTTCCTCGGGACGCTCGTGCAGTACAACTTCTTCTCCTCGCTCTACATCATCCACATCTGGGTGCTCATCGGGTTTCTCGTCGCGGCGCAGAACGTTGCATTCGGCCTCGGCAGTGCGGAGGAGCGATGACGACGGTGCTCGCACTGCTCTTCGCAACGCTGCCGCTCTACCTTGTTCGCTTCGATATCGCTGGCATTCCGACAACGATCTTCGAGCTTGCGCTCTACGGAGCGAGTATTGCCGGGCTCTGGGTGGCTGTTCGGAGTGAAGCCGTGCGTGCGCGTCTCGCCGCGCGTCGTGCGTGGTTCGTGCCGGCTGCGCTCCTCGTCCTCGGCGCAACGGTGAGCTTGGGCTTTGTCGTCGACCTTCGGACGGCGCTCGGCGTCTGGAAGGGGTTTATCGTCGACCCGATCCTCCTCTACGCGCTCACCCTGGCCTTCGCCGTCGATGAGCGGTCTCTCCGACAGATCGTCGGCGGGTACCTCCTGGGCGCACTCGGTGTGGCGCTCTGGGGCATTGCCGAGGCTATTGTTGGTCCAGGGGCGCGGGCGATCGGTCCGTACGCCGTTGACGGCGACGCGTCGCCGAACTACCTCGCGTTCGCGCTGGCCCCGGCTGTGCCGCTCGCGCTGTGGCTCGCCCGTGCGCAGCGCTCGTGGTGGCTCGCGCTCCTCGCCGCCCTCCTCGGTCTTGCTGTCGTCCTCTCGGCGTCGCGGGCTGGTATCGCTGGAATGGCCCTTGGCGTCGTCGTCGGCCTTGTCATCGCAACCCCTGGGCTCTGGCGGCGTACGGTGGTCCGGCGCGCCACAGTCCTCGGACTCCTCCTCGCCCTTAGCGTGAGTTGGTTTGTCGTTCGGCCCGACTTCACGCGCTCAGCTGCTGAGGGCGGGCGGACGGTGACGAGCAACAACGTCCGCTGGCAGCTCTGGGGCGCAACCAGCGAGCTCGTCGCGGCGCACCCGCTCCGCGGCACCGGCCTCGGACAGTTCCAGGCGGCGTTCACTACCCGGACTGCCGACCGCGTGAACTTCCCCGAGTACATCGCACCGCTCGCGCGCACGCCACACAACCTCTTCGTGACGCTCTGGCTCGAGACGACGGTGCTCGGCCTCCTCGCTGGCTTTGCCGCACTCGTCATCGCGCTCCGACCGCTCTTTGTCGCACTTCGGGGTCGCGCCGCACCCGTTGCCGAGACCGCGTTCTTGGCAGCGTGGACGACGCTCCTCGTCCAGGGGCTCCTGGACGCGCCGATCTGGAAGAACGATACGATGGCGCTCTTCTGGCTCCTCGTTGCTGCGTCGGCACTCCTGGCGGGTGGCGCGAAGACGCAGGTGGTACGGTGACGACGACGCGCGCGATCGCCTCGAACACTATCGTCCAGGCGGTCGGCAAAGCGCTGACCGTCGGCCTCTCGCTCGCGCTTATCGCTATCCTCGGGCGTCTCCTCGGCATCGAGGGCTTAGGCGCGTACACGACGGCGCTCGCGTTCCTGTCGCTCGTTGCCATCTTCGCGGACTTCGGGTTCTTCACCATCCTCGTGCGCGAGCTCTCGCTCCCGAGCCGAGACCAGGCGCATGCGCTCGGGAACGTGCTCACCCTTCGCTTCCTCCTTGCGCTCGGGGTGTACGCGGCCGGCTACGGCGCGAGCTTCGCGTTCAACTACCCGCCGCTCGTCCTGCTCGGCATCGCAATCCTCCTCTTGGGGCAGTTCGCGCAGACAATGCAGAACACGCTCATCGCCGTCCTACAGGCGCGCCTCCAGATGCGGCTCGCTGTTATCGCGGACGTGGTGAGCCGAGGACTCCTCGTGGCTCTTGTCGCCTGGATCGCGGCTCGGGGCGGAGGACTCGTCGAGGTCTTCTGGATAACGACGGTCGCCTACGTCGTCGGGTTGCTCATCACGTTCGTCCTGACGAACCGGCTCATCCCGGTCCGGCTCCGGGTCGACCTCGCGTACTGGCGGTATCTCGTCGTCGAGACGCTTCCGCTCGGCGTGAGCGCGATCCTCTCGTACCTCTACTTCAAGATCGACACGCTCATGCTCTCGGTCTTGAAGGGCGTCGTCGAAGTGGGGATCTACGGCGTGCCGTTCCGCATCCTCGAGGTCTTAATTGCCCTGCCTGGGTTCTTCGTGAACTCCGTGTTCCCTGTGCTCACGAACCTCTACGAGCGTGGAGATGAGAAGTGGAAGGTCGCGTTCCAGCAGAGTTTCGACTTCTTGGCGCTGCTCGCGTTCCCCGTGGTTGTCGGCGGGCTCGTGCTCGCCGAGCCGCTCGTCGGGATCGCCGGCCCGGAGTTCCTCGACGCATACACGGTGACGGTCGCCGGGGTGCCAGTGACGCCGGTCCGCATTCTCCAGGTGCTCATTGTAGGCGTCGGCTTCTCGTACCTCTCGTTCGCGTTCAGCGCACTCATCCTCGCAGCGGGCAAGCAGCGTTGGCTCGTCGTGCCGAACATCGGCTACGCGGCCTTCAATATCGGTTTAAACCTCCTCCTCATCCCACGGTGGAGCTACGCGGCGGCTGCCGGGGTGACCGTTGCGACCGAGTTCCTCATCCTCCTGGTCTCGGTGCTGCTCGCGCGGCGGCTCCTCACGTTCCCGCTCCGCCTCGCGAGTGCCGGCAAGGCGTTCGCCGTAAGTCTTGTCATGGGGAGTGTCCTCCTCGCCGTGCCCGGGGCTTCGCTCTGGCTTGAGCTCCCGCTCGGCGTGCTGACGTACGGCGTGGGCGGATGGCTCATTGGCGTACTGGATCCGGACGTGCTCCAGGCGCTCGTCCGACGGAAGGAGTTGTAGTATGCGCATCGCGATTGACGCCCGGGAGCTCGCGAACCCGCATGACGGGAAGAGTCGGTACGTGTACGAGCTCGTCCACGCGCTCTTAGGTATCGACCAGGAGAACGAGTACGTGCTCTACGTCTGGGCGAAGCCGAAGGGGACGTACCCGGAGACGGTGACGTTCGTCGAGCTGCCGAAGCTACCGGGACTCCGGTTCCTCTGGGTGGCGTGGGATCTCTGGCGCCGCCGAGCTGACGTATTCGTCTCGCCGACCGGCTACCACCCGGTCATCTTCTCGCCGGTGCCGAGCGTCCTCGTCGTCCACGACCTCGCCGTCCTCGTCGAGCCGCGCGCCCGACCGGCGTGGAAGACCCGCCTCATGGAGCAGCTCGGTCTCCCGGTCGGTCTGCGCCGCGCCCATCACATTATTACGGTGAGCGAGTCGACGAAGCGTGATGTCCTCCGACTCTTCCCGTTTACCCGAGGCCGCGTTACTGCGATCCCGCTCGCGCCGTTCCCGCTCCCGGAGCACGCGCGGAGCATTGAAGCGGTGCGTGCACGCCACAAGCTCCCAGCGTCGTACGTCCTCTTCGTCGGCACGCTTGAACCGCGGAAGAACGTCGACGGCCTCATCGTCGCATACCTCGAGCTCCCGGCAGAGCTCCGGGCAAAGTACCCGCTCGTCCTGGGCGGCCGACGCGGCTGGAACACCGAGGGGATTGTTGCTGCACTCGACCGCGCCGACGAGACGGTTCGCGAGCTCGGCCCGATCGACGGGGCCGACTTGCCAGGACTCTTCGGCGGCGCAACAGTGTTCGCATACCCGAGTTGGTACGAGGGCTTCGGCTTGCCGGCAATCGAGGCGATGCGCGCTGGCGTACCGGTTGTCACGTCGGCCACGTCATCACTCCCAGAAGTCGTCGGCGATGCCGCGCTAACCGTGGATCCGGGGGATACGACCGCACTGACGGCCGCACTGCAGACGCTCCTCGAGCGTCCCGCACTCCGCACGCAACTCGCAGCAGCGGGCAAGCGCCAGGCCGAGACCTTCTCGTGGCAGCAGACCGCTGAGGTGACGCTCGCCGTGCTCCGGCGCGTCGCACGCTGAGCGTGGTATACTGCGGTTCATGCAACGGCTCCTTCTCGGATTCCTCATTCTTCTCGTCGCGTCGGGTGGCGCGTACGCCTGGTCCGTTTGTCGGTCGGATACGCCGTCCTCGTCGTCGGTCGCTGGCCGAGATTCGGCTGACGACGCGTTCGCCTGGGGGGTGTACACGAACGCCTACGCGCTGAGCGACCACTACGACGACCCCTTCCGCCCGGAGGGTGTTGCTGAGCAGGTCGCTGTCTTGAAGCAGCTTGGCGTCCGGTACGTGCGGACGAGCTACGAGTGGACGCTGCCGGAAGGCGAGCTCGATGCGGTGAATGACGCCTGGCTCAATGGCCTCACCGAAGCCGGGTTTAGGCCGCTGCTCGTCCTCGACATCCCACTGAAGACGTACGAGAACGCCTACAACCGTGGGTACGCCATCGCGAAGCGGTACCCGGCGATTACGCACTTCCAGCTCCTCAACGAACTGAGCGGTATTGTGAAGCCTGGTCGCTCTGGGCTCGCTGAGGATGACTACCGCGAAGCGGAGTACCCGCAGCTCCTCGCGGTGGTTCGAGGCTTGAGCGAAGGGATCCACGCCGCCAACCCGAATGCGCAGCGCGTCGTCAGCGCGAACTGGCTCGGCGTCGGGATTATCGACCGGCTCATCCGTGACGGTGTGGCGTTCGAAATTGTCGGGTGGAACTGGTTCTCCGACATGGGGGCTGACCCAGCGCACCCGCGGACCGAAGGCGGCGCGGCGATCGACATTCCTGCCCACTTCGTTGCACAGGGGAAGCGGTTCTGGGTCGTCGAAGCGAACCGGCACGGCGGGAGCGTCGGCGCTCCTGCTGGCGTGGCAGAGCAGGCGACGTACCTCGAGGGCTTCGCGCGGCGGGCGTACGCCAACCCGAACATTTCCGGGTTCTTCGTCTTCAAGCTGACGAACGGGCAGGATGCGGGCAGTCGGGAGATGGCGTGGGGAATCGTAGACACGAAATCAGTGCCTGACGGCGCCACGCAGACCGCTGACGGGCGGACGGTTGGCTTCGGGGAGCTGAAGCCAGCAGGCCGGGCGTACCAGTCGGTCATCGAGCAGACGGCGCGCGGCGGACTCAAGCGACCTGCGAAGTAGCGGATGGGTCTCCTGGCGCTCTACCGGCGTTCTTCCGCTGTGGCTCACCGCGTGCTCCCGCACGTCGGTGCCCGCCAGCTCGTGAAGTACGCGCTCGTCGGCGTTCTTGGTCTTGGGTTCGACTGGGGCGCGTTCTACGCCCTCCACTCGCTCGTCGACCCGCTCGGACAGCTCGGCCTCCAGCTCGGGAAAGCCGTGGCGTTCCTCGTCGCGAGCGCGGGGACGTACTGGGTGAACCGAGTCTGGACGTTCCGGTCGTCGCATCCTGGGGTCGCCGCAGAGGGCGTGCGCTTCCTCGTGGTGAGCTGCGTCGGGCTCGCGCTCAACAACGCTGCCTTCTACCTGGCGAGCGCCCCGACGACCCTCGCTCTCCCACTTCTCTTCTCGCTCGTCGTCGCGACGAGCGCGTCGGGGAGCTGGAACTTCCTCGCGCACAAGTTCTGGACCTTCCGGGAAGCCTGACATTGTCCCGTCCTGGTTGCTCCCGTAGAATGACGCCATGAAGCTTCTCTTCGACGCCCGGTTCTGGCGCAAGTCGACCGGTGGGATTGGCCGGTACACCCGCGAGCTCCTGCACGAGCTCCTGAAGCTCGGGACGGACGACACATTCCACGTACTCTTGACCCCTGCTGATGAGGCGGAATTTGACGTTCGAGACAAACGAGTGACGGCGCACATTGTCCCGATTGCGCACTACTCGCTCGCCGAGCAGCGGAAGCTCCCTGGCCTTATCCGTACCATCGCGCCCGACCTCACGCACTACCTCAACTTCAACCAGCCGCTCTGGGGCGGTGGGAAGCGGGTGACAACCATCCACGACCTCACGATCCGGTACTTCCCGACCGGCGCCCAGCAGCGGAGCCTCATTCGCCGGCTCGGTTTCCGCCTCGCCATGCAGCGGGCGGCGAGCTCCGACGCTGTCGTTGCGATCTCGCGCGCCACGAAGATCGACGTCATCAAAGAGCTCAAGCCCGACCCGGCCAAGGTACACGTCATCTACGAGGGCGCCGACGACCGGTTCACGCCGCGCCCGAAGCTCGAGCTCGATGCGTTCCGGAAACGCGTGGGCCGCGCGAAGCCGTACATCCTGTTCGTGAACCAGTGGCGGCCGCACAAGGGGCTGCCGGAGCTCGTCGCGGCGTTTGACCTCCTGAAAACGAAGTACCAGCTCCCGCACGAGCTCGTCATTGCCGGGAAGCCGAACCCGGACTTCCCAGACATTCCCGCTGCGATCGAGGCGAGCGCGCATAGGAGCGAGATCGTGCTCCCGGGCTTTATCACTGACGACGACCTGCCGCTCTACTACGCCGCGGCGGAGACGCTCGCGTTCCCGAGCTACTACGAGGGCTTCGGCCTCGGTCTCCTTGAAGCGATGAGCGCCGGGCTGCCGGTCGTCTGCACGGACACGTCGTCGCTCCCAGAGGTGGCGGGCCGCGCCGGCCACTACGTGAAGGCTGGTGACGTTACCGACTTGGCCCGCGGCTTGAACGAGGTACTCACCGATCCGGAGCTCGCCGCCCGACTCTCGAAGGAGAGTCTCGAGCAGGCGAAGCGGTTTTCCTGGGCGAAGATGGCGAAGGAGACGTACGCGGTCTACCAAAGCGTGCTTGGAGAAAAGAAATAGCCATCAGTGCTACTGACGGCTGAGCTAGGCTTTTCGGACTGCGCTAGGAAGCTTCCCGGCCTTGAGGGAGGCCGAGGATCATTCGGAGCGTACTGTTGTCGATCGTGAGGTCGTGGCCGTGCGTTACCTGCTTTAAGAGGTAGTCGTACGTATCCAGTGCTCGTTTCACGGTATGGGCGCGACTGCTGCTCTTCGCTTCGGTAGTGATCTTGTCGAGCTGCTCAATTCGGGTCGCAGAAAAGTCGAATTGAACCCGAAATCGACCAGGCTTAACTTCGTTTTTTGGTTTACGTGCCTGCTTTGCCACGAACGCCACCTCCAAACGCGTTTGTTAATACTATTACAGCGAGTAATAGTTGGAAGATCATATACTCTTTCTTATACAATTCAAAAGTACGACAGTTCGCAAGAACGTGGTAAACTTATCGATGTTAAGCAGGAGGGGAGATGCACCACATAGACCGCGATATGCTCTTGAAGATCGTCGTCATCGTTACGACGGCGGTCGTCTTCGTGTACTTCGGTGCGCTTGGCTACCTGGACTTCATCGCGAACGCACCGACGATCGCGACGACAGCGGAAGAGCTCGTGAAACGCGGGAGCTACGACCGGGCGATCCGCACCTACCGCGCCGAGCTCCAGCAGCTGGATGCCCAGACGGTGAACACGCTCCTCGGGCTCGCGATCGCGTACGAGCGCAACGAGCAGCTCGCCGAGGCCGAGGCGACGCTTAGGAAGGCGATCACGCGCGACAGCGAGGAGAAGGATGCGTACGTCCTCCTCGCCAACCTGCTCATCGACCAGGGCCGCATCGCGGACGCCCAGCTTGTCGTCGCAGCGGCTGAGAAAGCTATCCCCAACGACGCTGACCTGGGGCGGCTCGCCGACGACTTGCGCCAGAGCGCTGAGTAAGGCATTGATGGAGGTAACGAGGGAGGGGGAGACACCCTCTCTTCGTTGTCGCGAAAAGGAGCGGAACCCATGAGCTTATACCGAGCGTACCGGCCCCAGACGTTCGCCGAGATCGTTGGCCAAGATCACGTGAAGCGGACGCTCGGGAACGCGGTCGCTGCGGGGACGGTGAGCCACGCCTACCTCTTCTCGGGCCCCCGGGGCGTCGGGAAGACCTCGATCGCCCGTATCCTTGCGATGAGCCTCAACTGCGCGGCTTGCGGCCCCACGAAGGGTGCGGAGCCGTGCGGGACGTGCGATGCTTGCCAGGCAACGCGGGCCGGGCACAACCTGAACGTCGTTGAGATCGACGCCGCGAGTAACCGCGGGATCGACGAGATCCGGGCGCTCCGCGAATCGATCGGGTTTGCGCCGAGCGGGGGCGGCCGGAAGCTCTACATCATCGACGAGGTCCACATGCTCACGAAGGAGGCGTTCAACGCGCTCCTGAAGACGTTAGAGGAGCCGCCGAAGCACGCCCACTTCGTACTTGCAACCACTGAGCTCCATAAGGTGCCCGAGACGATTATCTCGCGGACGCAGCACTTCGAGTTTAAACGGGCGACTATCCCTGAGGCGATCGAGCACCTCCGTCGGGTCGCAGCCGCAGAGTCGCTCAATGTCTCGGACGAGGCGCTTGCGCTCCTGGCAACCCACGCGGACGGCGGCTACCGGGATGCGCTCTCCCTCCTTGACCAGCTCGCCGCCCTGGGCGACCCAGAGATTACGGGCGACACGGTCCGCCTCATTCTTGGGATTGCGCCCGAGGCCGAGCTCCTCGAGCTCGTGACTGCTGCGCTCAAAGGTGACGCGATAGCGATCCACGCGACGCTCGCCCGGTTCAACGAGCACGGCTACGACCCAGCTGCACTCATCGACGCGCTCGTCGGCCTCGCCCGGCGGGTCCTCTGGCAGGCGCACGGCATTACCGATGAGCGCGGTGCCGAGGTGAAGCGGGCGGTAGTAGCTACGCTCGCGGCTGCGCACGGCACGGCAGCAGCCGGCCAGCTCATCCGGTCGCTCGTTGACGCGAAGCAGTCGCTCCGCTGGAGCCCGATCCCTATGCTCCCGATCGAGCTCGCGCTGCTCGAGGCAACGCAGGTCCCGGCGGTCGTACCACCAGTGCAGGTACCGGTCCGGGCGACGCCGGCGCCAACGCCAGCGGTGATCCCGGCCGCACCGACACCACTCCCCGCGACGCCGCCACCTGCGCCGGCAGTTCCCGCCGTTGCGCCACCCGAGCCGGCTGTTCCCGTACCCGCGCCTGAGGTTGCGCCGCCAGCACCAGTACCGGAACCGGCTTCGGCACCAGTGGTCGTACCGTCTGCGCCACAGGGCGCCCCGCCGTCGCCATCGTCTGACGCACCGCTCGAGCACCCGACTGCCGCGTGGCAGGCGGTCGTCGACAAAGTCCGCCGGAAGAACGCCGCGTTGGCCGCGCTCCTCAAATCGGCGAAACTCAAAGGGATCGAGGACGGTGAGTGCGCGATCGAGGTGCCGTTCAGCTTCTACGCCGACCGCGTGAAGGATTTGAAGAACCGTGAGCTCATCGCGGCGATGATCGCCGAAGTGACCGGGCTCTCGGTCGCTATTCGCTGCGAGGTCGCGGGCGCGACGCCGCCGGCCGCGCTCCAAGCGTCAGGCGCAGCGCAGGGCGAGGTGAGCCGGACGAGCGACGACGTCCTAAAGGACGCGACCGAGGTGTTCGGCGCGGCGCTCGAGGCGGAGCCGGTCCATGGCTAGAGACGGCGGCGCGACGATGGCGCGCACCATGCCGGCGAAGGCCGACGGCCTCGTCTTGACCGGGCTTCGGTTGCCGCCGCAGTCCATTGAGGCGGAGCAGTCGGTCCTCGGCGCGCTCCTCCTCGACGAGAACGCGGTCATCAAGATCGCCGACCTCCTCGACCCTGAGGACTTCTACCGCGAGGACCACAAGATCATCTACGAGGCGATCCTCGCTCTGTTCGAGAAGCGCCGCCCGTGCGACGTCCTGACGCTCACCGAAGAGCTCGAGAGCCGGAAGCAGCTCAAGGCGGCCGGTGGGGCGGGCGCGATCGCGAGCCTGACGGCGGCAGTCCCAACGGCGGCGAATGTCTTCCACTACGCCCAGATCGTCCACGAGAAGGGGCTCTTAAGGCGGCTCATCTGGACCGCAGCTGCGGTCCAGGAGCTCGGCTACCAGGAAGACCGGGCGGTCGACGAGCTCGTCGACGAGGCGGAGCGCCTCATGTTCGCCGTCTCCGAGACGTCGGTGAAGCAGAAGTTCGAGCCAATCAAGGACGTCCTCACCCGGTCATTTGAGCGCATCGAGGAGCTCCACGAGAACAAGGGGAAGACGCGCGGCGTCGCCACCGGGTTCCGCGATCTCGACAACCTCCTGTCCGGCCTCCAGGCGTCTGACCTCGTCATCATCGCCGCCCGCCCGTCGATGGGTAAGACGAGCTTTATCCTCAACATTGCGCAGTACGCGGCGATCCACAATAACGTGCCGGTCGGCTTCTTCTCGCTCGAGCAGTCGAAGGACCAGCTTATTGATCGTTTGGTCTCGGGTGAGGCGGGCGTCGATTCGTGGAAGCTCCGGACCGGCAACCTCGCGAGCGAGGACTTCGAGCGGCTGAACTACTCGATGGGGGTTTTGAACGACGCGCCGATCTACCTCGACGACAGCCCGAACATGACCGTCATGGAGATGCGGACGAAGGCGCGGCGCTTGCAAGCGGAGCACGGGCTCGGGCTCATCATCGTTGACTACCTCCAGCTCATGCAGGGGCGGCAGACGAAGGACGCGAACCGCGTCCAGGAAATCTCGGACATCTCGCGCGGCTTGAAGGGGATCGCCCGCGAGCTCAACGTGCCGGTTGTCGCGCTCTCGCAGCTCTCCCGAAGCGTCGAGCAGCGGCCGGACAAGCGGCCTGTCCTCTCCGACCTCCGTGAATCTGGCTCGATCGAGCAGGATGCGGACGTCGTGATGTTCATCTACCGCGAGGACTACTACAACCCGGAGACTGAGAACAAGAACATCGCGAAGATCCTCGTCCGCAAGCACCGGAACGGCCCGATCGGCGAAGTCGACCTGTTCTTCATCCCCGAGCAGACGAAGTTCCGCACCCTCGACCGCAAGCACGCGCCGAAGGGAGAGGACTGATGCAGTCGGCGATGGAGGGCGTGGTCGCCACCCAGGCGACCGTGACGAGTCGGCTCCTCGACGCCTTGAACCCCGAGCAGCGGCTGGCCGCGGAGACGCTCGACGGCCCGGTCCTCATCCTGGCGGGGGCTGGCTCCGGCAAGACGAAGACGCTGACCCACCGCGTCGCCCACTTGGTTGAGCGCGGGGTGAGCCCGGCGAACATCCTCGCCGTCACGTTCACGAACAAGGCGGCTGGCGAGATGCGCGAGCGACTGTCCAGCTTGTGCGCCGAGTACCTGCCTGGCCGCTCGGTCGGCTTCCCATGGCTCGGGACATTCCACTCGGTCTGCGTCCGAATCCTTCGGCGCTCGATCGGTCACCTGGGGTACAAGGCGAGCTTCACAATTTACGACGCGAGCGACTCCCAGAGCCTCATTAAGTCGGTGATGGGGGACCTGGGGATCGACCCGAAGACGAACAACCCGCGCACCGTCCAGAGCTTCATCTCGGGCGCGAAGAACGAGCTCATGGGCCCGAGTGAGTACGAGGCGGTTGCGGACGGGTACTTCATGGAGACGGTCGCGAAGGTGTACCACCGGTACCAGGCGGCCCTCAAAGAGGCGAACGCCCTCGACTTCGACGACCTGCTCATCCTGACGGCGCGGCTCTTCGCCGAGTACCCGGAGGTCCTCCAGGACTACCAGGCGCAGTTCAAGTACGTCCTGGTCGACGAGTACCAGGACACGAACCTCGTCCAGTACCGGCTCGTGAAGGCGCTCGCGAGCCACGGCAACATCTGTGTCGTCGGTGACGACTACCAGGCGATCTACGGTTGGCGCGGCGCGAACTTCCGGAACATCCTGAACTTCGAGAAGGACTGGCCGAACGCGTGCGTCGTGAAGCTGGAGCAGAACTACCGGTCGACCCAGGTCATTTTGGATGCGGCCGACGCGGTCATTAAGAACAACTACCAGCGGACCGACAAGAAGCTCTGGAGCGAGAAGAAGGAAGGCGCACCAGTCACGGTGTACGAAGCGGTCGACGGGCTCGACGAGGTCGACTTCGTCGCCACCGAGATCGCGAGCCTCAGACGCCACTACCCGAGCCTGAACTCGTTCACCGTCCTCTACCGGACGAACGCGCAGTCGCGCGCCTTGGAAGAGTGCTTCATGAAGCGCGAGCTCCCGTACCGCTTGGTCGGCGCCGTTCGCTTCTACGAGCGCAAGGAAGTGAAGGACATGATGGCGTACCTGCGGGTCATCGCGAACCCGGCCGACGTCATCGCGTTCGAGCGCGCGAGCGGCGCACCGGCGCGCGGGATCGGGAAGAAGACCATGGAACTCGTCCGGACGAAGGGGGTCGTGGCAGCGTGCGAGGAGCACGTGAAACTCAAAAACTTCGCGACCCTCCTCGAGAGCTTCCGTACGTACGCGACCGACCACGACGTTGCCGCCCTCATCGATTACGTCGCGGAGCACGCAGGGTACCGCGAGTACCTCCTCGACGGCACGGACGAGGGCGAGGGGCGGTGGGAGAACATCCAAGAGTTGAAGTCGGTCGCCGAGGGCTACCCGAGCCTGCAGGAATTCCTCGAGGCGACCAGCCTCATCTCCGACGTCGACAACTACGACCCGAAGCACGAGGCCGTCACCTTGATGACGATGCACAACGCCAAGGGGCTCGAGTTCCCGGTCGTCTTTATCGTCGGCTGTGAAGAGGGGATCTTTCCGCACTCACGCGCGCTCGCCGACCCGGCGCAGATGGAAGAGGAGCGCCGGCTCTGCTACGTCGGGATGACCCGGGCGAAGGAGCGGCTCTACATGCTCTCTGCAAACTCGCGCCTCATCTACGGCGGGTTCCAGGCAAACCCGAGCTCACGATTCCTCTCGGAGATTCCCGACCACCTCAAGGAACGGCTCTAGCTGTTGACGGGCGGTCTCCTTTGGGGAATGATCTAGTAGTGGACTACCAGCTGAACTGCCGATTTGGTTTCATTGCGTTCTGGCCCGTGGCCAGTGTTTCGGCGTAGTTCGCAAGATCCCTGACGCTTGAACTACTGGCCCTCGGGCCGGTGGTTTTTCTGTCAGGAGTTCACAACAGGGAAGGTGCGTACGATGTTCACTCTGTTCGATCACCTCTTGGCGGCGCCGCCCGAGTTCGAGCCGACAACTTCGAGTCTGGCGCTGGCGCTCCAGGAGGAGGGAGCGCCGCAGGTGTACTTCGCGCCCCGAGTGCGTACGTTGGCGAACGGCATGCCTGTTCGTCAGCTCCGGCACGCCGGGCGCAACGGTGGCGTCTGTGGTTGCACGACGGGACTGCTGAACGAGAAGGGGCGCGTCCTTTGTCGTCGACACAGCCATGTCGTCGCGGATATCAGCGCCCACCCCTGGATCATCCAGGCGCTGATGAACGGGTAGTAATCAAGCGCCCGCTGGCCTCGGACTCATGCGTGAGTTACGGGGCCTGTTTTTTATTTTTACCAGTGCAGCTTCGGTGATAAAGGAAAAGCACCCCGGGTGGGGTGCTGGCCGGCGAGCGCCGGTGATTATTGGAAGTACTGGGCTGTGTATCGGTGAACACTGAGAAGTTTGTCGGCGAGCGTCTGGCCACTGCTGTTTGGCTTGAGTCTGATCATGGCGCTCCTTTCTCCAGTTACGCTTCGGCGTAGGTGTCGGGCGCGATCGCGCTCCGCGTTCTCTGGGGCAGTCGGCGATTCCGCGTATGCTCAGGCTGTTCTTGTGCCTGCTTCTTCGCGTTCTCGCGCAGTCGGCAGAGCTCTTCCTCGGGGAAGGGCTCCCAGCGGTTGTCCCTCCAAATGAGGATCTGCATTGTCGTGCCCCTTTCCAGGACCTCCCCAAGTAACCGTCCAGCCACGGCAACTTGGAAAGGGGCGTCGGTACGTCGAAGGTGCCCCCACTTCATCGTACCCACCTCTTCGAAGCGTACGTCTGCTCGGTGTTGACGTCAATTCCTCGGTGCGCTGAAGGCGGTCGAGCTACGATGTTAATCGTTGAGCTCTCCTCGTTATTTTGGAGATATCCACAGAAATACGTTGACAGCATCAGTCAGACGTCAGATACTATTATAATCCTTAAAAACAAAATGACCTGCAGCACGATCCGGTGCACCACCTGGACCGCGACCTCGTCGCGAGCCAGCAGTGTACCGCAGCGCCGGGCAACCGGCGTCGCAGCACACTTCGCCACCGCCTCCGGGCGGACCAAGCGGACGGCAGCCACCGTCTTATCGCAGGGGATACCCTGGGATGGGATCTCGGCCCGCCAGCTGCCGGCGACAGAGGGCTTGTCACGCAGTACGGGCAATAGTTGCAACACATATTCCCGTCGGCGCAAGCCCTCTTTTTGTTGCGTAAGTTCTCGAGTACACTGACGCAATTCAGGGTTACCTTTCCAAGGAGGTGCAGGTCGATGCAGGTGCTCTTTGTGCCGGGAGCTGACATTCGACTTGGGAATTCGCTCGAGGGAACAGTGACGCTCCATCGGCTCAAGGCCGCGCTTCGCCAGTGGCAGGCTGACGAAGCGCAGTACATCCTCGTTACTGGCGGACGACGTTCGCCGTCTCGCCAGACGATCTCGACGCGGAGCCTGATGCGGCGATGGTTGATGGCAGAAGGTGTGCCAGTGCAACAGATCGTGCTCGGGGCGTTGGCGCTCGATTCGTATGGCGCGGTCCGAGATTCGTTCGAGCCGCTGTCTCGCTTGTGCCTAGAGCGTCGCAAGGTGTACAGCGCGGTCCGGTTCACCCTTGTCTCCGACCCACTGCACTGTCGTCGGCTCGCGCAGTACTTCCGGCAGTTCGGCCATGAGGTCGAGCAGCTCGAGGTGCGTCGGTGGGGCAGTGTGCCCGCGTTCTACGCGGAGCAGTGCAAGTACCTTATCGCACTCCTCGATCCATTCGGTTTGTCATCAGTGCTGGCGACCACGTACCGGTCGCTCTGTCGTCGCTGTGGATACTAGCTGTGCTACGATAGTCGTCGCATGAATGCTCGTCTCCACGCCTTCCTTGGCCTCGTCTTCGCGACGGGGCTTTCTGCTGTCCTCTGGTGGCTCCATAGTGTTCGGCTTGCGCCGACCGTTGTAGAGGCAAGCGAGCTCGAGCAAGGACTCGGGAGCGTCGAGCTTGGCGGCGTTACCCACCCGGTGGAGCGCGTCGTCACGCCACCAGGGATGACGAACCTTACCGAGGCGCTCGCTGCAGCCGGTGTGGTACTCGAACCGGAAGATCGCTACGTGGCTGTGCCGGATCCTGTGCTCGGTGTCGGGAGCTGGGTCGAGATTACCCGGGCCATTCCCGTTACGCTCCGAGACGCGGAGATCTCGCGTACGCACCGGACGTGGGCGCCGACCGTCGGCGCGCTCCTCGATGAGCTGGGCGTCCTTATCGACGCCGATGACCGGCTGACACCTGCGCCGGAGACGCCGCTTGCGCACGGCCTCGTCATTACGGTGACGCGGGTCGGGGTGAGCGACGAGACGGAGCGTGAGAGCATCGACTACAAGACCGTCCGCAAGCAGGACCCGGAGCTCGAGAAGGGGAAGACCCGGGTCGGGCAAGTCGGCAAGGTTGGCACGAAGAAGAAAACCTATGAAGTGGTCCGGGAGAACGGCCAGGTGGTCAAGCGGTCGCTTGTCGCAACTGAGGTTGAGCGTGAGCCAGTGGATGAAGTGGTCTACGAGGGGACGAAGGTCCTAAGTTACGGGAGCGGTGAGGCGACTTGGTACGCGCTCCGGACCGGCATGCAGGCGGCGCATAACACGTTGCCGTTCGGGACGTGGGTCAAGGTGACGAGCCTTGCCTCGGGCAAGTCCGTGGACGTCCAGATCACTGACCGCGGCATCCAGGGGAGCGCGATCATTGACCTCACCGCCGACGCGTTCAAGCTCATCGCTCCGTTGGGCGCTGGTCGGATCCAGGTGAAGCTCGAGAAGGACTGGGACTAGAAAAGGGAAAGGAGCCCGGAGGCTCCTTAGGTTGCGTGGACTCGTCCTAGACGAGCTGTTCAAACGTTTTCCGGTAGTTCTGTTGGAGTTTGAGCAGTTATGCCTGCCTTCGCTCGACATCTTCCTGCTCTCTCGTGATGTGCTCGCGGAGCTTGGCGTTCGCGTCGACGTTTCTGGGTAGGCGTTGATCGAGCACCCAGAGGGCAGCGTAGCACTCCAACAGCTGATCGTAGCTCAGCCCTGGCACTGGGTGGGGTAGTTGGTCGGCGAGCCAGGCACCAAGGAGTAGGGCGGGCGAAGCCGGTGCTTGTACCGTTCTCAGGAACGGCGCGCAGAGATTGGCGAGCCGTGAGAGGTCATCGCGCGGGTCATCTGCCCAGAGATCCTCTTCGCATCCCTCGGGTTTCTCGAGGCGAAGGATTAGCGCATAGAGGAATGGTGTCGTGACTCTTAGGGAGTTGAAATAGTCATCCAGGCTGTCTGCGCACTTGGTGAGTACGTAGTAAGCGGAGCCTCGATGTGGCACCGTTGATCTGTGCTGGAGGTGATCCTCTAGGATTTGAGCGAGAGCAGGCATGACGTTGGGGGTATTTAGCGGATGAGGTATAAGCACCGTTTTTGCACCTCAATTGGAAAGCTCCTCCCAGGGAAGGGCGGAGTGAGTACACTACAATACTACTAGCGCGTCAACCTGTTCTACTGGTATACTGAAGAATGCAATTTTCGCCTGGCCGGGGTGACCGGCGTACCGAATGGAAAGAGGGAGTGGCTGCCAAGAAGCGGTTCGGGCAGCATTTTTTAATTGACGAGGCGGTGCTCGCCGACATCATCACGGCGGCGGATCTTCAACCGGACGCCCGAGTGCTCGAGATCGGGCCAGGGCATGGCGTGCTCACAAGTGCGCTCGCCGAGGTGGTGAAAGACGACGGCCTCATCCTGGCGGTCGAGGCGGACCGCGACCTCGTACCCCTCTTGCGCGCGCGGTTCAACAGCGTGAAGCGGGTGAAGGTCGTCTCGGGCGACATCCTCGGCCTGCCGCTCGCAAGCCTCCTTGAGCCGCCGTACCAGATCGTTTCGAACCTGCCGTACTCGATCACCTCACCAGTCATCACGAAGTTCCTCCTTGGTGACTACAAAGGACGGGCGGGCGAAGACTCGCCCCGGCCGACCTCGATGACGCTCCTCATCCAGAAGGAGGTTGCCGAACGACTGACCGCGGATGCGGGTGACCGGAACCGCGGCGTCCTCACCGTACTCGTCGAGCTTTTCGGACAAGCTGAGCTCATCCGACTCGTGTCACCCGAGGCGTTCGATCCCCGGCCGAAGGTAGAGAGCGCTGTCGTCCGGATTGAAGTCGGGGAGCCTGGCGCGGAGCCTGGCGCGTTCCTCCAACTCCTCAAGGCTGGGTTCGCGAACAAGCGCCGGCAGCTCCACAACTCGCTGGCCGGTTCGCTCCACCTTAGCGCCGACGACGCGAAAGCGCTCCTCGACCGCGCCGAGGTGAACCCGCTCCTTAGAGCTGAGCAGCTCGACCTCGCTGCGTGGCTCCGCCTCTTCGCAGTGGTCACCGAGGCGGTCCGCCGTGCGTGAGCCGGGGACACTCTACGTCGTCGCGACCCCGATCGGGAACCGTGGCGACATCACGCTCCGTGCCCTCGCAACACTTGAGCACGTCGAGCTCGTACTCGCCGAGGACACCCGCCAGACGCGGAAACTCTTCAGCCTCTACCCGGACCACCGGTTTGACGTCCAGCTCCTCCGGTTCGACGAGCACGCTGACCACGCCAAGGTGGAGAACCTTACCGACCAGTTGAGTCAGGGGATGAACGCTGCACTTCTGTCAGACGCTGGGACGCCACAGGTGTCTGACCCGGGCGGCCGGCTCGTCGAGGCGTGCCGTCGGCGCGGTATTCGCGTCGTTCCGATCCCTGGCGCGTCAGCGCTGACCGCAATTCTCTCCGTCGCCGACTTCGCCGCGCAGCCTGTCGCGTTCTACGGTTTCCTCCCGAAGAAGAAGGGACGCGAGACAACGCTTCGACGGCTAAAGGAGATGGGCGGGAAATACGGGCTCGCTGCCGCGATTCTCTACGAATCACCCGAGCGGGTGGGGCGGACCTTCTCTGACCTCGCGAGCGCCCTAGGTGACAAGACGCACGTCGTGGTTGGCCGGGAGCTCACGAAGCAGTTCGAAGAGGTGTGGTACGGCACGCTCGCCGAAGCTCGGGAGCACTTCACTACCCCGAAGGGTGAGTTCGTCCTCCTCGTTGCGCTCGCGGACTAGCTTGTCCCTCCTGTTAGAGGAGTGTACGATACGTCAATAGGAGTGCAGCATGGACCAGCGAGCAGTTGAACTCACGATTACGGGGAAGGTGCAGGACGTCGGATTTCGAAACTGGTTGAGCCGCGAAGCGAACCGGCTCGGCGTCGTCGGCTGGGTGCGTAACAACACCGACGGGACCGTCTCAGCAATTGCTGAGGGGCCGCGCGAAGCAGTTGACTCGTTTCTCGACATCGTCCGGCGTGGCCCGGAGTACGGGCAGGTCGAGGACGTGCGCGAGTCCGACACCGAAGCGCACGGCTACTCAGGGTTCAGCGTCGAGTACTAATGCGTTCGTTCTACGTTGCTACTCCCATCTACTACGCGAACGACAAGCCGCACGTCGGCCACGCGTACACGACCGTTGCGGCGGACGTTCTCGCCCGGTACTGGGCGGGTCGGCTGGGCGCCGAACAGGTCTTCTTCCTGACGGGCACGGATGAGCACGGCCAGAAGATCGCCGAGGCCGCTGCCCGCGCCGGTCTGGAGCCGAAGGCGTACGTCGACACGCAGGTGCCGAAGTTCGAACGGGCCTGGCAAGCACTCGGGGTACAGCCGAGCATCTTCATGCGGACCACTGATCCCGAGCACGAGGCGTTTGCCGCGTCGTTCCTCCAGCGGCTTTTTGACCGGGGCGACGTCTACAAGGGTGCGTACGACGGCGTCTACTGCGTTGGGTGCGAGGCGTACAAGACGGAGACCGAGCTCCAGGACGGGAGGTGCCCGGACCACCCGAACCTCACGCCGGAGCGGCGGACAGAGGAGAACTACTTCTTCAAGCTCACTGCCTACGTCCCGCGCGTCATCGAGGCGATCGAGTCGGGTGCCATGAAAGTGGAGCCGACGATGCGCCGGAACGAGGTGCTCGCTCGCCTGAAGGGCGAGGTGCGCGACATCTCGATCTCCCGGCCGGGGTTGAGCTGGGGCGTTCCCCTCCCGTGGGACAATTCGCACACCGCCTACGTCTGGGTCGAGGCACTCCTCAACTACCTGAGCGCGCTCGAGAAGGTTGGGCGGACCGAGCTCTGGCCGGCCAACGTCCAGCTCATGGGGAAGGAGATTCTCTGGTTCCACGCCGGTATCTGGCCGGCGCTCCTCCTGGCTGGCGGGTACGCCTTACCTGAGCAGGTGTTCGCGCACGGCTGGTTCACGGTGGACGGGCAGAAGATGAGTAAGACCGTCGGGAACGTCGTCGATCCTATCGAGCTCGCAGAGGAGTGGGGGACGGATGCGGCCCGCTACTTCCTCCTGTCAGCTGTGCCGTTCGGCGCCGACGGTGACATCCAAAAAGCGCGCTTCGCAGAAATCTACGTGGCCGACCTGGCGAACAGCCTGGGTAACCTCCTGCACCGCACCGTGACCCTTATTCGCCGGGCCGAACTCGTTGTCGAGCCGGAACTCGACGTCCGGCTCGGCCGTGCGGACGAAGCGATCGAGGCGATGCGGCTTGACGAGGGACTCAAGGAAATCTGGGCCGTCGTTCGCGAGGCGAACAAGGCGATTGAGGACGCGAGGCCGTGGCTCCTCATGAAAGATCCGGCTCGCCGGACGGAGCTCGAAGCGGCGCTCGTCGGAGCGTATCGCGCGCTCGAGGCAATCGCTGCCGGGCTCGCGCCGTACCTCCCCGAGACCTCAGCGAAGATCCTCGCGCAGCTCCAAGGCGGCGACCTCGTCCCGCTCTTCCTGAGGAAGGACGTGTAATGGAATTCATCGATACGCACGCCCATTTGAACGACGAGCACCTGCCGGTTCCGGTTGCTACGGCGGTCGCGGATGCCAAGGCGGCGGGTGTCGTCCAGGTCGTCGTGCCAGGAACCGATCTCGAGAACTCGAAGCAGGCAGTGCTTCTCGCCAACACGCACGACGCGGTATTCGCCGCGGTCGGCATTCACCCGCACGACGTCCTCGAAGGGAAATTTGACGCAGCCGCAGTCCGGCCGCTCATCGACGAGTCACGCGTCGTCGCCGTCGGGGAGATCGGAATGGACTTCCATCACTACGACCGCGACGAGACAATCGAGAAACAGCAAGCGGCGTTCGCCGCGCAGTTAGAGTTCTCGATCGAAGCCGGCCTGCCGGCGATCGTCCACGGGCGCAGAGCGTACGCCGACATCCTCGACGTTATCCGGGCCTACCCGGAGAGCCTTGGCGTGCTCCATAGCTTCGAAGCGGACTACGAGACCGCGAAACGCGTACTCGACGCGGGCTGGTTCATCTCCCTGACCGCCCTCATCACGTACCCGCAGTACGACTGGCTCCGCGACGTCGTCCGGAAGCTCCCGCTCGAGCTCCTCATGATCGAGACCGACGCGCCGTACCTACCGCCGCAGTCGCTCCGTGATGTGACGCCGCCAGTCGCAAAGCCGGGAACGCACGGCACGCGCGGCCGGACGAATACGCCGGCGCACGTAGTTGAGGTCGCGAAGGTGCTCGCCGAGCTCAAGGGCGTCGAGCTCGAGCTCGTTGCGGCGACGACGACGGAGACGGCGCGGAACTTCTTCCGCCTCCCGGCATGAACTGGCGAGTGCTTCTGCGCGCCCCGTTGCTCGCGCTCGCTGTACTCTTCTTATCGCTGTCGCTCGCCATGGTGGCCGCGCCGGTCCACCGGTCGCTCTTCGCTGTCGTGCCGCCGGATGGCCCGATCACCGAGGAAGCGCGGCGCGGCGTTGACCGCTCGCTCGTGCGGTACCTCACGACAGGCGACCAGGCGTACGTCGCCGTACTCACTGACGAGGAACAGGTACACATGGCTGACGTCCGGCGCCTCTGGCAGTTCGGCCTTCTTGTCCTCGCTGTGGCGGCCGGGGTGCTCGCGTTGACGCGTCGGCAACCGGGCGAAGCCGCTTGGGCAGTCGGTCTGCTATTCGTGAGCTCGATCGCGTCGCTCATCTGGTTCGAGCCCTTCTTCCTGGCGTTCCACGAGGTCGCTTTCCCATCGGGCAACTGGTACCTGCCGGCCGAGACGCACGTACTGACCCAGGCGTACCCCGCGCTGTTCTTCGCGCTGGCCTGGGCGGCCGTCGTCGCTAGCTCGCTCAGCTTGCTTGGTGTAGCCTGGGCAGTGGAACGGAGGCAGCGTGAACGTCGTTGACGTCATCATTGTGGCACTGTTCGTCCTCGCAATCCTCGACGGCTGGCGGCGAGGGCTCGTCGCGATGCTCATCGACCTTGCTGCGCTCGGCCTCGGCATCGTCGCCGCATTTGCGTTTTTCGAGTCGGTCGGGGCGTGGTTCGCGCGTTTCGGGCTCTCGGCTGGGTTTCAGCGGATCCTCGGCTTCATCCTCATCCTCTTCGTCGTCGAGCGGGTGATCTGGGCGACGTTCGCGCTCCTCTCGAAGCTCATCCCGAACTTCCTGACGAGAAGCGTCGTCAGCCGGTCGGCCGGCGCTGCAGTCGGCGGCCTCAAGGCGGCTGTTACCGTCTCCATCCTCTTGGGCCTTCTTCTATACCTCCCGGTGCTACCGGTCGTCCGCGACAGCATCAAGGCGTCGTCGCTCGCCGACCGGTTCGTGAGCACGGCTCCAGCGTTCGAGCGCGCACTCGCACAAGTCATTGAGCCGGCGGTCAAAGAGCTCCAGGCATTCACGACCGTCACCTCGATCGCCGATAAGCCGATCGACCTCACAATCCCGGTCGGCACGCTCTCGATCGACGAGAGCGCGGAGCGGGAGCTCTTCCGTCTAGCGAACGAGGAGCGGGTGAAGCGAGGGCTCAATGCGCTCGCATGGGACGAGGAGCTCGCCGACGTCGGCCGGCTCCACTCGAAGGATATGTGGCGACGACAGTTCTTCGCCCACGTGAACCCCGACGGGCTCGACCCGTTCGACCGGATGGACGCCGCGAAGGCCAGCTACCTCGTCGCCGGGGAGAACCTCGCGCTGGCGCCGACGACGCCGGTCGCGCACAAGGGACTCATGGATTCGCCAGGGCACCGCGAGAATATCCTGCGGTCTGAGTACGGCCGGCTCGGGATCGGCGCCGTCCGCAACGGGCTCTACGGCGTCATGTACACGCAGCTGTTCCGGAACTGAGCAGGTTCTTCTTCGTTGTCGAGCCGCTTGCCATGGATAATCGGCTTGTTTCCTGCTATCGTCCACGTGCTCTCGAACCTTAAGAATGGAGGTCTGTTCGTCCGGAAGTACTATTCCGCATGAAGGGAAGTGGTTCCATGGTGGTGGCGGCGATTCTACTCGGTTTCGGTTGCATGCTCCGGGGATTCTGGAAGCTGCGAACTGGCGAGCCCGACTCCTGCTCCGGTATATATGAGTTCCTCTGCGGGGTGCTGGCCGTGCTTGCCGGCTGCCTAGCGCCGAGTTCGCTCCGTGTGTTCGGGTCTATTCCGAACGTTTCGGAAAACATCTGGTGGGAGGTGGTCCAGGTGATGAGAGTTGGAATGCTCCTCGGTGTTCTGGCCCTCTGCGCTGCTTCGATTGCGGGCGTGTTCTCTCGGCAGGAGCGGCGTCAGCGAGGCACGGTCTCTCGTGTATTCGACGGACTGGAGGACTGATTCAGTGCTTTCGTTCGGCGAATTTGCACTCCTCGCACTCCTGTTCGTTGGCTTCTGCCGATGGTTGTCGGCTCGGAAGCGGTGTTGGTGCTACGAGGCGGACTACTTCGGTCGCAAGGCCGATCTCCTGCCGGACAATGTTGTCCAACTGACCGGAAGGAAGCGGTAACAACATGGCGCTCACAGTTTCGCCATGGTGCCAATTCTGGTCTCGGGTGCGGTTCTTTGCCCAGTTCATCCTCGGGGTCTGGTCCTTCGTCGTCTCAGCTGGACTCGGCCTACTGAGCGTTGCCGTTTGCTTCATGGCGATCGCGGCGACGAACGACGTCGATCGACTGACTCCGCCGCTCGCCCTAGCCTCACTGTTGGTGACGTGGTCGATCTCCGCCGCGATCCTCCACATCGCCCGTAGCGTTGCTGACGAGCAGCTGCCATGAAGGCGACTGTCGTCTTCCTCGTCTCTGTAGTCACGGTCGGATGTCTTTACATTTGCTCGTGGCGACCACCTATGCGTGCGTCGTACTTCCAGTCGACGCGTTAATGCGAGCCTTACACTCGCTCCAAGGGTCCTTCGGGACCCTTTTGCTTTGCCCGGAAAGCGAGTACACTCTTCCGTTATGGCACACGAACGCATCCTCGTCGGACTCTCTGGCGGCGTCGACTCATCCGTTGTCGCCGCCCGGCTTGTTGACGCTGGCCACGAGGTCGTCGGCGTCTACCTTAAAGCTTGGGACGACGACGCTGCGATAGCGCTGAGGGGCGCTTGCCCGTGGCGTGACGACATCGCCGACTGTCGCCGTATCGCTGCTCACCTCGGGATTCCGTTCGAAGTGGTCGACGTGCGGGACGCGTACCGCACGCGGGTCGTCGACGCCCTCATCAGTGAGTACGCGGCCGGCCGGACGCCGAACCCGGACATTCTCTGCAACCGGGAGATGAAGTTCGGCTTCCTCCTTGACCTCGCCCGTGAGCTCGGCTACGACGCGGTCGCGACCGGGCACTACGCCCGGATTGTCGATGGCGAGCTCCACCGCGGCGCGGACCCGAAGAAAGACCAGACGTACTTCCTCTGGCAGCTCCGTTCTGCCGACTTGCCGATGATCCGCTTTCCGCTCGGCGCTGAGACGAAGGCTGTAATCCGTGCAGAAGCGCAGGAGCGCGGCCTGGCAACGGCGGCGAAGCGCGACAGTCAGGGGATCTGTTTCCTGGGACCTGTCGACCTCCGCTCGTTCTTGGTTGACGCGCTCCACCTCGCACCCGGTGACGTCGTGACGACAGACGGCAAGACCGTTGGTCGGCACCAGGGCGCGGCGGCGTATACGGTTGGCCAGCGCCACGGCTTAGGCGTGTGGGGCGGCGCCGGTGAGACGTACTACGTCGTCGAGCGCGACCTCCGGCGCAATCGGCTTGTCGTCGACACAGCGCCGCCTACGACGACGACGCTCACCGCGCGAGCGCTCAACTGGATCGGCGCGTCGCCCAGCGTTGGCGACCGCATTGAGGCGCGCATCCGCCACGGCCAAGTGCCGCAGCCGTGCACCGTTGAGGCGTGTAACAGCGAGGAGCTCGAGCTCCGGTTCGACGAGCCGCAGCTCGCTGTCGCACCTGGTCAGTCCGTGGTATGCTCGCTCGGTACACATGTGCTCGGAGGAGGTCTTATTGCGTAGTGCCTCAGGAATTCGCCAGCTGCTGGCACTTGTTGCCGCGTTCGCGCTCGGCGGGCTCGTCGGCGGGAAGGTTGTACTCGAGACGCCGGAGTACGGCCTCGGTCGCGCGATCAACACGGCGCTCGGCCAGCCGGCAGACGCCGACTACCAGCTCTACTGGGACGTCTACAACAAGATTCTCGCGAAGTACCCGGGCGCGGTCGACCAAGAGGCGCTCCTCTACGGGGCGATCCGCGGCTCAGTCGAGGCACTCGACGACCCGTACAGCTTGTTCTTGACGCCTGACGAGCGGAACCGCTTCTTCGAGGAGATCCGTGGCGAGTTCACCGGGATTGGCGCGGAGATTAGTCAGGAAGAGAACACCTTCGTGATCGTCACCCCGCTTCCGGGTTCGCCTGCGGAGGCGGCCGGACTGAAGGCACAGGACGTCATCCTGGCAGTCGGCGACAAGCCGGCGGGTGAGTTCGCGTTCAACGAACTCATCAACGCGATTCGTGGCCCGAAGGGGACGTCGGTTGCGCTCAAAATCCGCCGGGGCGAAGAGGAGAAGTCGGTCACCGTCCGCCGCGATACGATCATGGTGAGTTCGGTCACGTACGAGCAGCGCGAGGATGGGATCGCCTACGTTCGCCTGACCCAGTTCGGTGACGATACAACGAAGCGGATGACCGAGATCGCCCGCGAGCTTAAGGAGAAGGGCGCGCGCGCCGTCCTCCTCGACCTCCGGAATAACCCGGGCGGCTACCTCGATAGCTCGATCGACGTTGCGAGCCTGTTCGTGAAGGACGGGACGATTGTCCGCGAGAAAGATAAAACAGGTGAGGAGAAGGCGTTCGAGCCGACGCTCGAGTCGCTGCTCGTCGACCTCCCCCTCGTCGTCCTCGTTAACGAGGGGTCGGCGTCGGCCTCCGAGATCGTCGCCGGTGCAATCCAAGACCACAGCCGCGGCACACTGGTCGGCGTGAAGACGTACGGCAAGGGGTCGGTGCAGGAAGTCGAGGACCTCGAGGACGGATCAGCACTTCGCTTGACGGTTGCAGCATGGCTGACGCCGAAGGGGCGGGCGATCGACCAACAGGGGATTACGCCTGACGTCGAGGTGGTGAACGATGAGGCAACAGAAGCGGACGAACAGCTCGACCGAGCGGTCGAACTCCTCAAGTAGCCGTTGTTCGAACCTGATCGCTCCGCTACGATACTACGGAAAGGAGTCGGTATGCGGGTTCTCCTCACGAAAACGGTGCCGAAGCTCGGACTGCCGGGTGACATCAAGGAGGTCAAAGACGGGTACGCCCGGAACTACCTCATCCCGGCTGGTCTTGCCATGCTGCCGAACGACCCGCGCGCCCATGAGGTGCGCGAGGAGCTCGACACGAAGCGGGCGGCAGCCGAGGCAGAGCGCGCGAGTGCTCGGGCGGTCGTACAGACGTGGAAAGAGAAGACCGTGACGGTTGTCGCCAAGGCGTCACCGGACGGCACGCTCTACGCGGCTGTCGCCGGCCGTGACGTAGCGAGAGAGCTGGGCTTGAAGCCAAAGCAGGTGACGTTTGTGCCAACGAAGCACACGGGAACGTACGAAGCACGGGTTGACCTCGGTGGTGGTATCGACGCGCCGGTTACGGTGATCGTCGAGTCGGCTGGCGAGTAGGCTGGGAAGGAGGGGTATGGCCGCAGGAGGGGAGATCGATCCAACATGGACTGGAGCTACTGAGCCGGCCCCGGTCGCGACGCGTATTCCTGCAGACGAGGCAGGTGTCGCACTGTCGCCGCCCCCTCGGTCCCGCGGCTGGCTCATCGGCGCTGCCGCGACTGTCCTTCTCCTAGCGCTCGGTGGGCTCTTCCTCGCGAGCGAGGCTGGACTCATAACGCTCGGTATCGAGCGCTGGTGGGGGGCGAGCAACCGCCCGGCCGAGGCGCTCGCCGACGCCGCTCAAGAGATCGCCGCAGCGGGGCGCTACGCCGCGCACGGTGAGCTCGTGCTAACCTGGGCAACGGTGCCCACGCTTCCGCTACTCGAACCTGTGACGAATGCCGATCCTGCAGCAGGTGCGACGGAGGAAGCGCCCGTTCAACTGACCATCCGGTTCACACAACAGACAGCGTCCGAGGGGACACTTATCGAGACTGAGTGGCTACCCGACGTCTCACCTGCAGTCGCCGCGCAACTTGCGCCGTTCTTTACCCGTGACCGGGTCCGTCTCGATCTCTTCATTGCTGGTGAGTCACTCTTCCTTCGCTTGCCAGAGGACAAAGATGGCGGCTGGGTGCGCATGCAGCTCGCCGAACTTGCGGCACTCGACGCTGGAGCACCGACCTGGGAGGCGATTCTCTCGGCGCTCGGAAAGGAGTTGACCGATGGCCGTCGCGTGCTCGGTCGGACGATTGACGGGGTGCGAGCAAAGGGGTACGAGGCGACGACGCGGGCAGCGGGCATCCAGGCACTCCTCTCCCCGAAGAGCTCAGCCGGGTCATCGAATGCGCTCACGCTCAAGCCGTTCTACGTCGGCCGTTCGGACCGACGACCGTACGGTCTCATCGCGAATGGCCAGTTCGGTGCAGTCACTGTTGCTGGCACCGTGGCGTTCCGACAGTTCGACGGCGCAATTGTCGTTGCGCCGCCCACGGACGCCGCGCAGACGAAGCTCGGCGACTGGCTCGTGGCCCGTGGGCTCATCGCCCGGACGCCGGCTGCCGCCCGGGACGCCGAACGAGTCGCGGACTTGGGCCGGATTGCTGACGCGCTCGCCCACGTCGCCACTGAGTCCCATCCCTACCGCTACCCAAAGGTGGAGGGCGTTGTGAAGCTCGAGGAGTCGAGTGAAGTTGGTCAGGCGCTCGTCCGGGTGCTCGGTGATCTGCCGACTGACCCGCTCGCGCCGACTCGCTACTACGGCTACGCCTCGGACGGTACGACCTACCGCGTGACAGCAGTCCTTGAGGATGCTGACCACCCGGCCGGCACGAAAGAGGGTGAGCTCACGCTCTTGGTTCGTACTCCGTGACCTTGTGCCACTCCGCCATTCCCGTATACTTGCTCTAATCAAGAAAGGGTGGTGACACTATGACAGTGCTATGGGTTATTGTAGGTATCGTTGTCCTTGTCGGTTTTTGGGTGATCGGGGCGTTTAACAGCCTTGTCGCGCTCCGGAATCGCGTCGAAGAGGCGTGGAGCGATATCGACGTCCAATTGAAGCGTCGCTACGACCTCATCCCGAACCTCGTCGAGACGGTGAAGGGCTACGCGAAGCAGGAGAAGCAGGTCTTCACTGAGGTGACGAAGGCTCGCACGGTCGCAATGGGCGCTGGCACGCTCGAGGACAAGGCGGCGAAGGAGGACATGCTCACGAACGCACTGAAGAGCGTCTTCGCAGTCGCCGAGAACTACCCTGACCTCAAGTCGAGCGCGAATTTCCTCCAACTCCAGGAAGAGCTCTCTGACACCGAGGACAAGATTCAGGCGGCACGCCGGTTCTACAACGCGAACGTCCGCGACTTCAACACGAAGCTCCAGGTGTTCCCAACCAATCTCATCGGTGCACAGCTCGGGTTCAAGGCACGTGAGTTCTTCGAGGCTGCCGCGGCTGAGCGTGAGAACGTCAAAGTTGCGTTTAGTGAAGAGAAGTAGCAGTAAGGGAAGCAACTAT
Organism: Patescibacteria group bacterium; assembly: GCA_050944875.1. Classification (GTDB taxonomy): domain Bacteria; phylum Patescibacteriota; class UBA1384; order JACPKC01; family JACPKC01; genus JBMNRW01. The sequence continues at coordinate 98,669 of JBMNRW010000003.1, forward strand.
GCCGAACGAGAAGCCAATGACTGACAATAGCGACGATAAGCTCTGGGCGGTGCTGTCGTACTTCTGGATCGTTTCCGTCCTCGTCCTACTCCTTAAGAAAGACTCGCCGTTCGCCCTCTACCACGCGAAGCAGGGGCTCGTCCTCTTCATAGTGAGCACAGTCGGCGGGTTTATCGCCGACATGATTCCGATCCTCGGTTGGCTTATTATCGCGTCGCTCTTCTCGAGCGCGATGCTCGTGCTCTTCATTATAGGTATTATGAACTCGGTGCAGGGGAAGATGGTACCGCTCCCGGTTATTGGGAAGTACGCGGAAGAGCTGAAGATCTAACCTCAGTTCCTAGTCACTCCAGAGTCCCGGCGCGAGTCGGGACGCTCCTGTTTCTC
>JBMNRW010000004.1:0-69782 GCA_050944875.1 Patescibacteria group bacterium
TGCTGCACGGCAGGCAACAGCGACTTGGGATCCAGACCCGCGAGCGCCTTGGGAAGCGCCCGCGTGATCCCCGCGTTCAGCTCGGCAAACTGCCCGAGGCTGAAGGCGGTACCATGCGTTGTCGACGTCATGGCTGTTCCTCCTGTGCACGATCTGCTCGTGCGGGCGTGTCCCTGGTTTCCCAGAGCACAGCTCGGCACTATGAATACTGCCGAAGTGCACCCTGGGAATCTTGCTAAGTAACCAACGTTTATACCATTTTATGGGAGAAAAGTCAAGGTCAGAACGGGTTGGGAGAGGCGATCAGACCTGGCCGTACGATGAGAGGACTGGGCGGGAGAGACTAAACAGAGGGTAGTTTACAATTAGTTGACAATTGACAATTACCTGTTTACAATCTGTTTACAACTATGAACATCAATGAACGCATCCTTGAACTTTCCCGCTATCTCGGCGTCTTCCGGACGGCCCAAATTGTACATGCCCTCAAGGGCGAGTTTTCCCGCCAGTACGTTGCCCGACACATCGCCCAGCTTGTCGGCGAGGGGAAACTCGTTAAGCAGGGGTCAACGCGTGGCGCGACGTACGCCCTGCCTGAGCACGCCCATGAACTGACGGATCGGATACAGAAGCGACTCATGCGTGAAGGGCTCAAAGAGCACGAGGTCTTCGACGAGATCCAGCAGCAAGCACCGTTCCTTCGCGAACTTCCTGAAAACGTGCGGAGTATCTTCTACTACGCCTTCTCGGAAATGCTTAACAATGCGATCGATCACTCCCAATCGAAGCAGGTGGAGGTGAGCGTCGAAGAAGCGGATGGAACTCTTCTATTCACCGTGAATGACTTCGGGGTTGGCGTGTTTCGCAATGTAATGCGGCAGCGCGGCCTCAAGTCCGAACTCGACGCAATTCAGGATCTCCTTAAGGGTAAACTCACGACGCAACCCAAGGCACACTCGGGGGAGGGGATCTTTTTCACCTCTCGTGTGGCCGATCTCTTTCTCCTTGAGAGTTTTGGGTACCGCTTGCGCGTCGACAACAGGTTGCCAGATGTCTTCGTAGAGGAAGTCCCGGCGCGAAAGAAAGGCACGCGAGTACGATTCAGTATCAGCGCGGCCACGGATAAACATCTCAACGACATCTTCCGTAAGTACCAAACTGACCCGTCAGAGTACGCGTTCGACACGACCGAGGTACGGATTAAGCTCTACACACTGGGCACGATTCACATTTCCCGTTCACAAGCCCGTCGCGTTACCGCGGGCCTTGAGAAGTTCAGGCGAGTGATCCTCGACTTTGACCAGGTTCCAACCATTGGCCAAGCCTTTGCCGATGAGATCTTCCGTGTCTTCGCCAATCAGCACCCAGAAATTGAGCTCATCCCGGAGAACGCCAACGAGCCGGTCCAGTTCATGATTGGTCGGGTCAGGCAGTCGGAGTAGTCCAAAGAGCTGTCAAGTTCGTACTGCATGGCAGTATACGACACACCTTACGCGGATTTATCTACATAATTTACGGACGTACATTATATAATTGACAAACGCCGCATTCTGTGCTAGAGTGTTGCGTTTTCAAATGAGGAATGAACTAGCAGCGAGCAGCCACGTGGCCCCGCGTTTGCTTCGGCTAACGACGGGGTCGGTACCCTCTTTTGCTGGGCAGTAGCTTGCTGAACTTCAGCACGTTCTGCCCCGCGCAAGCGGGAGCTTTGGAAGGGAGGTGCCTGCCATGCAGCGCACCTAGAACCCCGGCGTGGCCGTGGCTGGATCCGGCTCGTCAATCGGGCGCTCAGCTCGTTTCAGCGGGCGTGCGTCGTCGACAGCTTCGAGTGGGACACCTCACTGAGGCAGTTCCGGCTCGAGGACTGGCCGGTGAGCCTGACCTTCTGGGAGGGTTACCACATGCTGTGGTTTGACGCTCGGCCGCCGACGGACCGGGACCTCGGTGAGCACCAGAAGGAGCTCGTCGAGACCGTACTTATCGCGGTCTTCGAGGGACTGGCCTTGGCCCAAGGAGTAGTGCTCACCGCGTGAGCGCTGCACCGGGCCCAACTTCGCTCTGCTCTACAGCGGAGCGCCTGGCCGCGCGGTTGAGCAGTATGCTCCCGCCCCAGGCACCCCGAGCCAGCTTGGCTCGGGGACTTACCTCTGATTTCAATCCACCAATTGAGGATAGAGGTAAGTTCTTAGAGCTCGCCAGCATAAAAGACCGCCTATGAAAGGCGGTCTTTTTGTATTCCGGATGAGTCGGCCGTTTTCGAATCCCTAGCGTCTCTCCATCGCTGGTATGCTCGATCGAAAATAAAGTTGTAGAATCGCTCGATGCGAGACTGCGCCTCCGGTGTTTCGTCAACCTGTCGATAGACGATTTTGAGTTTTCGCTTCCTTGTCATCATGCCTCCTATGACCATGGTACTACCCGTAGCCACCCTGGGGATAACCTGCTATACTATCCACTGCATGGCTAGTACAGAAAATAAATTAGAGACCAATGACTTGGGCAGTCAATTGAAGAGTGCTCGAGAAACGGTTAAACTCACCCAAGCAGAGGTGGCCTCTGCTGCAGGCATTCATGTAAATTTTTATGCCCGCATCGAGCGAAATGAAGAAACACCGTCGATTGAGAATCTTCAAAAGATTATGAAGGTACTCAAAATCAAGACGCTGAATCTTACTGCTCCCGAAGATCGTGAGTAGTTTCTCCATCGGTATCGGTGTACGCGCGACGTAATTGGTCGAGCCAGCCTAGAAGCGGTTCGAATAAAAGTGCATCAAGGACCCCACTAAAACAGGGCACTGCACCACCACCTACTTAGCGGAAAAGGACAAATTATGTACGAATACCTTACGGAGCACCCGTTAGCACTGCTACTCTTTCTGGTCTGGAGTGCTTCATGGAAAGGATTTGCCCTTTGGCGCGCAGCAAAGGCCGATAGTAGAGTATGGTTTATCGCTCTTTTTGTAATGAATACTGCTGGTATTCTTGAAATACTTTACCTGTTCCTTTTCTCGAAAACGACAAATACGAAAACGGCATAACAAAAGCAATAGCGACGGCGCTGTTCGTCGCACTTGCCCCTGTAGCTTAACTGGATAGAGCAGCGGGTTTCTACCCCGCAGGTTGGAGGTTCGAGTCCTCCCGGGGGCGCCATACTTAGGCACACAGCAAACGCACGCACCATCACCGTGGCGCGTGCGTTTTTGTTTCCTAGAGCGGGCTAACCCGCGTGCCAGTTACTAGGACAATCGGTCGCTGCGCCGGGTCAACGAGCGTCACAACCACATCCCATGAGCTGCTACGAAGAAGGAGCGTCGTATGGTCTTGCTGCACAATCTCTTCCACGCTCCAGCCAGGCAGTCCGTGCAGCGTTTCGGCGACAGCGACACGACTCCTGCCGGAGACATACCGCAACTGAAAACCCTCAGCCGCAACAACAGCATCTTCAATCGTCAAGACATCGATCCGAAGCTCCATCGGCATAACGTCATACACTTCGTCCGTGGCAGCTGCGCGCTCCTCGCTCGTCATAGCACTTCGCTGTACCTGTGGCCCAAATGCGAACGGCAAGCGTACGGCGCCGCCATAGCACCCACTCAGTGTAAGTGCGATCAAAGAGATATAGATCAGGCGTTTTGCCATGTGCTCACTATACCAGGATTCCTTGAACTCATCGCGCACTTCTGTTACCATCTCGGCGTCGCGCTGCACGTGCGTGTGCCTTACGGATCGCTAGCTCAATGGTAGAGCAGCTGCCTCTTAAGCAGTTGGTTCTGGGTTCGAGTCCCAGGCGGTCCACCAGGGCCCCATCGTCTAATGGTTAGGACACCACCCTTTCACGGTGGGAATCGGGGTTCGAATCCCCGTGGGGTCACCAGAGTAAGTACCTACCCGTTGACGGTAGGTTTATTTTTGCCTCGAACTCACTATCGGCGCGTCCATGCTATACTGCACTCATGTCCTCACTCGGCACCCCTGACAGTAAATCTATCCTACTTCTCGTTGGCGTCGTCGCAGTCGGCGCTGTATTTATCATCGCGATCGCACTCCTTTCGAATCGCCCCCAAAAAGCGGCAGTTATTACTGCGCTTCCGTACAGTGATCCGGAATCAGGCATCGTGTTCACTGCGCCCGCAACATGGTCAGTTGGAGCAGATAGCGGCGCGTTTCTTAAAATCCGTTCCGTGAAACTTGACTCGATTCAAACGCAGCGAAGCACCTGTGCAAACTACAGCACAACGACATCAAAATCGATTCAGCTCGCCCTCAAGGATAACCTGAGCTCTGCATCGGAGACGTGGCGGAAAGAGTTCCCGGGCCTGCGTCACGCAGAAACCGTGCAGACAAAATCCGGTGTCGCACTCCTGGGTGTCGACACGTGCAATACATCACTGACACGCAAAACCCTCACGCTACGAGGACAAACCTATCGGAACAATACGGAGGTCCGATTCGAAGTAACACTGACTCCACCAACGACCGCCGAGAATACCTCCGAACCATCGAGCAGTATACTCAACGCGTTTGCTGATGACCTAATCCAAGGCGCCGGTGGCGAACAACAGGCGACGTTCACCGGTTTCGTGCAGACGCTGCGCTCAATCGAGTAGGCGTTACGAACTCAGCGTGCAAATGCAACGCGTACGCGAGCGTTGCCTGTAGTGCGGCGATTCGAGCAGTGGGCACGCGGAGCCGCTGCAGCGACAGTACGCCCGGCGAAACCGCAAGATCGTGGACGAAGAGCTCACCGTCGGTAGTCGGCCGAAAATCGATCGTCAACTCACCGAGACCATGCACCCGCACGTCGAGCAGGCGGACGATCGCTTCGACGGTCGTATGGATGTGGTAGAGAAACGACTTCGTCCTGCTCTGTAGTTGCTCCTCGAGCACTCCCTCGAGTTCGTGGGCGAGCCCCGCCGTTGCATACCTCCCGCCTACCATCCCCTGCTGACCAAAGCGGAGGAGCATCGTGGGCGACTGCCAGGTTGCTCGCTCGCCGCGTTGCATGAACACACGAACCATGAGCGGATGTCCCTCGATAAGCAACGGCTGTCGGTACGGCACGAGCATGGTCTCGCCGCACGTACTCTCGAGGTAGCTCCGGACGCGCAGCAACGAGCGAAACGTCTGCTCCTCCGCATGCTCTCCGTACTCACGCCGACAGACCATTGCATCAGTCTGTCGGTTCAGCAGCACGAGCTCGTTCGCCTGGCCGCGGTACCGACTGAACGCCAGAAGCTGTGGCGCTGCCGCTGAGAGTGAGGCGATCGTCGCACTATCACGGAGGAGCGTCGCCTCCGAAATAACCCGGGTAAGGGTTGGGGAGCTCCCGAGTACATGGAAGCTTCGCCACCGGTCGTTCGTCATTGCCTCGATCTCCGGGTGATTGAAGAACTGTACGCCACCCTCGTCTCGAAGCCAGGTCAATGCGTCGAGCTCCGCCTCTGAAAGAGTCGGCCGACGCACTACCGCCACGTGCGGAAGCACGCAGAACGCCCGCTCCCAGCTCCCATTTGACCGAGTCCAGCCCCAGATGAGGCGCCGCTGCTTCAAGAGATCCCGGTACGAGAACGCGTACGCCGTCCAGCCATCTGCCTGCGCGCGCTCGACTAAATCCCTCAAATACGTCGTGTACGAGCCGAAGACACCACCGCTCGACTCGGGCGCATGCGGCTGCGCGAGCACGGCGAAGACGCGTGACATCCCTCCAGCCCCCAGTAGCGGCGTACTTCCGACTTGCATGGTCATTCGGTATAGTACACTCCTAATGAACAGGGTCGCAACGCTTACGCTCGACGCGCCCTACGCACCGGCCGGCGACCAGCCGCAAGCAATTGCAGCGCTCACCGAAGGCCTCAGGCGCGGGGACGAGCACCAGACGCTACTTGGTGTCACAGGCTCAGGAAAGACGTTCACGATCGCGAACGTCCTTGCGGCGTGCAACCGTCCAGCGCTCGTCATCGCGCACAATAAAACGTTGGCTGCCCAGCTGACGCAAGAGTTCCGGACGTTCTTCCCCAATAGCGCCGTCGAGTACTTCGTCAGCTACTACGACTACTACCAGCCAGAGGCGTACCTTCCAGGTTCGGACACGTACATCGAGAAAGAAGCGCAGATCAACGATGAGATCGACCGCTTACGCCACGCAGCGACGGCCGCTCTCCTGACGCGCCGTGACGTCATCGTCGTCGCCTCGGTGTCGGCAATCTACGGCCTTGGTTCGCCAGCCGAGTACAAGCGGACGATGCTCGGCCTTCAGGTAGGTACCGAGATCGACCGCTCCGAGCTCCTCGCCCGGCTCATCGACATGCAGTACCTCCGGAGCACCTCGTACGAACGCGGCACCTTCCACGCACGCGGCCCAGTCATCGACGTCGTCCTGGCGGGTGAAGAGCGGATCTACCGCATCATGCTTGAAGGGAAAACCACCGCCCGCCTCGCCGTACTCGACCGCGTCTCGCGCCGCGTCCTTGAAGAAGTCGATACGCTCTATATCTTCCCCGCGAAGCACTTCGTCGTCGCCCCCGAGCTCATGGACGGCGCCCTCAAGAACATCCACGCTGAACTCGTGACTCAGGTCGAGCACCTACGCAAGCGGGGGAAGATGCTCGAAGCGGAACGGCTTTGGCGCCGAACGAACCACGACCTCGCGCTCATTCGGGAAGTCGGCTACTGCAATGGCATTGAGAACTACTCGCGCCACCTCTCCGACCGCAAACCAGGCGAGGCGCCGTACACACTCCTCGACTACTTCCCCGACGACTTCGTCACTGTCATTGACGAGTCGCACGTCACCGTCCCACAGATTGGCGGTATGTACGCCGGTGACCGGGCACGCAAGGAAACGCTCATCGAGTACGGGTTCCGCCTCCCGTCCGCGCTCGACAACCGGCCGCTCAACTTCACGGAGTTCCTCCAGAAAACTGGCCAGAAACTCTACCTCTCGGCGACGCCCGGTCCGTACGAGCGCAAGGTGAGTACGCAGCTCGTCGAGCAGATCATCCGGCCGACCGGCCTCATCGATCCTGAGGCTGATATTCGCCCGATCGAGAACCAGGTCGACGACGCGATCCGGGAGATTGCCGCTGAAGTGGACGGTGGTAACCGCGTCCTCGTCACGACGCTCACGAAGAAAATGGCCGAAGACCTCTCCGAGCACCTCGAAAAGGCTGGCGTGAAGTCGACGTACCTCCACTCCGACGTGGACACGATCGACCGGATCCGCATCCTCGAGAAGCTCCGCCGCGGCACGGTCGACGTGCTCGTCGGCGTCAACCTCTTGCGCGAGGGTCTCGACCTGCCCGAGGTCTCGCTCGTCCTCATCCTCGACGCAGATAAAGAAGGCTTCCTCCGTTCCGAAACCTCGCTCGTCCAGACGATCGGCCGTGCGGCGCGTAACGTCCGGGGACGCGTCGTGCTCTACGCCGACGCCGTAACTGGCTCCATGGAGCGGGCGCTCAAGGAAACCGAACGCCGGCGAACAAAGCAGCTCAAGTACAACGAAGAGCACGGTATCACGCCGGAGACGGTGAAGAAGAACATCCAGAGCATTATCCCCGAGGAAGACATCCTGCCGAGCGAAGACCTCGTGAAGCCGATCAACCTCGACGACCTGCCGAAGATGATCCGCGAAAAGGAGCGGCAGATGAAAGAGCTCTCGCACGGGCTCCGGTTCGAAGAAGCTGCCGTCGTCCGCGACGAGCTCATCCAGCTCCGGAAGATGCACCGCACGCTGTCCGGGCGCTAACAGCCAACTAGTAGGCTTTCGTGTTTGGGTTCTGTTCGGTTCTGCCGTATACTAGTCTGGCGACAACTGCTGAACAGGTATCGCCACTACAGTGCAATGATATAGCGTAAGTACTTACTCGCCCCGTCTGCACCAGGGCACTTGGACTCAAGTCATGCTGGACACAATCTCCGTCCGGGGTGCGCGCGAACACAACCTCAAAAACGTTTCGCTCGACATCCCGAAACATAAACTCGTCGTCATCACTGGCATCTCCGGCTCGGGGAAGTCGTCGTTGGCGTTTGACACAATCTACGCCGAAGGGCAACGCCGATACATTGAGTCACTCTCCGCGTACGCACGGCAGTTCTTGGGGTCTGGCAGTAAGCCGGACGTCGACGCGATCGAAGGGCTCTCACCAGCTATCTCGATCGACCAAAAATCCACGTCACACAACCCTCGCTCAACCGTCGGAACAGTGACCGAGATCTACGACTACCTTCGCCTCCTCTACGCGCGCATCGGCCTTCCCCACTGTCCTGAGTGCGGCGATCCGGTAAAACGCGTGACGATCGACGAAATTGTCGACCGCATCCTCGCTCGCGGCACGGAAGAGCGGACAATTATCGTCTGGGCTCCCGTTGTCCGCGGTCGAAAAGGTGAGTACGACACCCTCCTCGAGAGCTTCCGGGCCGATGGCTTCCAGCAAGCCATGGTTGACGGCGAGATTATCTCGCTTGACGGCGAACTCGCTCCACTCACTAAGCAGAAGAAACACTCGATCGACCTCCTCGTCGACACGATCTCACTCACTCACGACGAAATTCCGCGCCTCACCGAAGCAATCGAAGAGGCGACAAAGCGCGCCAATGGCGCCATTCTCATCGACGACGCCGGCCGGCAGGAGCAGCTTAACCTCACGTACACCTGCCCGCGCGACGGCACGTCGATCGAAGAGCTCGAGCCGCGCTCGTTCTCGTTCAACAGCCCGTTCGGCGCCTGCGAAGCGTGTGACGGCCTTGGCGTCGAGCAAGAGTTCGACGCGGCGCTCGTCGTGCCCGACGAGACGATCACGATCGCACAAGGCGCCGTCTTGCCGTGGAGCTACTCGCCGAAGAACTGGTACGGGTTCATGCTCCGCGCCGTCTCGGAGTACTTCCGCATCGACATGAACGTCCCGTGGCGCAACCTTACCGCGGACGAGCGCGAACTCATCCTCCACGGCACTGGGACAACGGTCCGCATCCCCGCGACGTACTACTCAAAGAACCAGCGACACGTCTACATGCTCAACTTCCGCGGAATCCTGCCGCTCCTCGAACGCCGCTGGCGCGAGACGGAATCCGACGCGATGCGCGAGGAGCTCGGAAAGTATATGGCGACAACCGCCTGCCACGTCTGCAAAGGAGCGCGCCTCAAGCGGACGAGCCTCCTCGTTACTATTGGCGAGAAGAATGTCAGCGAGCTCACCAGCCTCCCGATCCACGAGTCCATTCGGTTCTTCGAAGACCTCGAACTCGGCGAGCGCGAGGCGCTCATCGCTCGTCGAGTACTCCGCGAAATTGTGAGCCGGCTCACCTTCCTCGACGAAGTAGGCTTGGGCTACTTAACGCTCAGTCGGTCCGCAACGACGCTCGCCGGCGGCGAAGCGCAGCGTATCCGACTAGCGAGCCAGGTTGGGAGTCGCCTGACTGGCGTACTCTACGTGCTCGACGAACCGTCGATCGGGCTGCACGCCCGCGACAACGAGAAGCTCATCCACGTTTTGAAAGAACTCCGCGACCTCGGCAACTCCGTCCTCGTCGTCGAGCACGACGAGGAGACGATCCGCGCCGCCGATTACCTCGTCGACATCGGTCCAGGCGCCGGGCGCCATGGCGGCGAAATCATGGCCGCCGGTACGCCCGACGAAGTGGCGAACAACCCGAACTCGATCACTGGACAATTCCTCCGTGGGAGCCGATCAATCCCGCTCCCCGAGAAGCGACGAAAGGCGGACACGTTCATCTCTGTCATCGGGGCGACGGAGAACAACCTCCAGCGCGTCACCGCCCACGTCCCACTCGGCGTCTTCACCTGCGTCACCGGCGTCTCTGGCTCGGGGAAATCCACGCTCATCACTGACGTGCTCTACCAGGCGGCTGCGCGCAAGCTCAACCGAGCACTCATGAAACCAGGCGTCCACGAACGCATCGACGGCCTCGAGAAACTCAAGCGGACCATCCTCATCAGTCAGGCTCCGATTGGCCGGACGCCGCGCTCGAACCCGGCGACGTACACCGGCGTCTTCACCCCGATCCGCCAGCTCTTCGCGGCGACAAAGGATGCCCGCGTCCGCGGCTACGAACCAGGCCGGTTCTCGTTCAACGTGCCTGGCGGCCGTTGCGAAAACTGCGAGGGCGACGGTGTCTTGAAGATCGAGATGCAGTTCCTGCCCGACGTCTACATCCCCTGCGACGTCTGCGAGGGCAAACGGTACAACCGCGAGACGCTCTCCGTCACTTTTGCGGGCCGCTCGATCGCCGACGTCCTCCAGATGACCGTCGAGGATGCGGTCGAGTTCTTCAAGGATTTCCACCTCATCAGTGACAAGCTCCGGCTCCTTGCTGACGTCGGCCTGGGCTACATCCAGCTCGGCCAATCTGCAACAACACTCTCCGGCGGCGAGGCACAGCGCATCAAGCTCGCGAGCGAACTCGCCCGGCGCGGCAAAGGGGACACGCTCTACGTCCTCGACGAGCCGACGACCGGTCTCCACCAGGCGGACATTGCCCGCCTACTCGAAGTGCTCGACCGGCTCGTCAGCCAAGGCAATACCGTCGTCGTCATCGAGCACAACCTCGACGTCATTAAGTCGGCCGACTGGCTCATCGACCTCGGCCCCGAAGGCGGGAACGGCGGCGGCCGCATCATCGCGACCGGCACGCCCGAGGAAATCGCCGACCACCCGACCAGCCACACCGGCCGGTTCTTGCGCCCACTCCTCAAGGCCACCCCGAAGGCGGCGTAATGGCACGCGGCGCCGTCACGCCCCAAACCCGCAACCGTCTTCCGCGCGAGCCCGGCGTCTACTACTACCAGGACAGCACCGGGACGACGCTCTACGTCGGCAAGGCGACCAGTCTCCGTGACCGCGTCGGCTCATACTGGTCGCGCCCCTTAGACGCGCGCCTCACGGAGATGCTCCCGAAGATCGCGCGCATCCGCTACCAGACGACCGACACCGCGCTCGAGGCCCTCATCCTCGAGGCAAACGAGATCCAGCGCCTGAACCCGCCGGTCAATATCCGCGGCAAGGACAACAAAACGTTCGCGCAGATCGCGCTCACGAGAGAGGACTTCCCACGACTCCTCATCGCCCGGCCGACGCAGAAGCTCGACGTGCCCATCGACCGGACGTTTGGCCCGTACGTCTCCGCAATCGCTGCCCGCCAGGCGCTGAAGACGCTGGGCTCGATCTTCAAGTTCAACTGCAAGGGCAAGCCACTCTCTGGTCGGCCGTGCTTCTACTACCACTTGGGCTCTTGCCCCGGCGTCTGTGTCGGGAAGATCACGCCCGAGGAGTACCGCAAGCAGATCCGGAAAGTCGTCCAGTTCCTCGAAGGGAAGAAAGCGCGCGTCATCGCGACGACTCGTCGGCAGATGGAGGAGGCGGCGCGCGCCGAGCGGTTCGAGCAGGCCGCGCGACTGCGCAACGAGCTCTTCGCACTCACCCACATTCGCGACACCGCCTTCATGACCGACGACTCGACCGAGTTTCTCTCGCAGGCCTTCCCGCCAAGGCTCGAGGCCTACGACATCTCAAATATTGGCGCGACCGCCGCAGTGGCGAGTATGGTCGTCCTCGAGTACGGCCGGCCCAACCCCAACGAGTACAAGCAGTTTCGCATCCGTTCAACGCCCGGCCAGAACGACGTCGCAATGATCCGTGAGGTCGTGACGCGTCGCCTCAACCACCCCGAGTGGGGCACGCCCGACCTCATCCTCATCGACGGCGGCTTGGCGCAGGTAAATGCCGCGCGGGTCGCCGCCAAACGCGCCGGCCAACCTAACCTGCCGATCGCTGGCGTCGTCAAAGGCCCCCAGCGCAAGCTCGCCCGCCTAGTCTTAACGGACGCGGCACGTGACTGGCTGAATAACCACCGACTCACAACACAGCTCTTTGAGCCGGTCGCCCGCCTCGCCCGCGACGAAGCCCACCGCTTCGCCATTAAGTACCACCGAAAGGTGCGAAACAAACGACTATACTAAACTACACCTACATCGCGGCCGGGTGGTACTTAAGATCCTGCCGGGCGACGTGCTTCTCCGTCACGCGAAACCCGAGGTACTTCCCAAAGAGGAGTCGGGTCTGGGCGTCGACCGCCGGCAAGGACGAGAAGAGCAGGCATGAGATCGGTAAGAGGATCGGGGCGGTAATCCACTCGAGCGCGACGCTCGACGCCGAGGCGACCTGGCGATTCTTCGGTCGCGGCGGCAGGAGGAGCATCGAGATCATCTGTGTTACCGCCATACCGACGAGTGCGGTGGTGAGGATATTCCCGTAGAGCGGCGGGAAGGTGTACGCAATGACGGCGTTACTGTACTGCCCACGCGCCAGCAAGGTCGGAAGCCAGCTGTACACCGCGAGAATGATCGAGGTCGTCCCCCACGAGAAGTGCCCTTCGACGAGCCGCCAGGCCTGGTACCACTTATCGAGCATCGGGAGGTGTGGGTTCTTCCACGTGTGGTAGAGCACGTACGGGATGTCCGAGCAGCCCCACGCCCACCGGCGCTTCTGCAGGTACTGCTCGCGGAACGTCGCCACGTACCCCTTCGGCGAAAGCACGGCGTCCTGGTAGACGGGTACGTTCAAGGGGATAACGTCGTGGCGGCCGTTGAACTTGAAGTAGCTGCGCCAGTACTGGTGGCCGTCCTCGACGATCGTCTTCGTCGACCAGTACTTCGTTGCGACGACTGCCTCGAAGCTCTGGGCGTGGGCAGAGAAGTTCCGCAGTCGGTACGGCCGGGTCGACTCGATCATCTGCCAGAACGAGCTCCCAAGCGCGATCGACCGGATCGGCATCGGAACCTCCCAGATATTATTAAAGAACATCGGGATCGGCTGGAACGAGGCGTGCACCGGGTCCGGGTGCTTGAGGTACGCGTACGCGAGCGCCGCGAAGTACTTCGCGTGGACGCGGTTGTCAGCGTCGAGCGTCGTCGTTACCACTCGGTCGTACGGGATATTCCGCCGGTCCAAAAGGCGCCGCGCGTGCTTCGCCGCCCAGCTAATGTTCGCGCCCTTCCCGATCACCTCACCCGGAATATCAGCCGGGTGCACAGTCGTAAGGAGCGCCGCAAAAGTCTTGCCATAGGACGCCTTCGCCGCCTTTGCGACCGCTGCCCCGTTCTCGGCAAAGCGACCCTCAGTGGCTAAGACGACGATGATCCGGTCCTTCCGGTACCCCGCGCTCGCGATCGACTCGAGCGTCGACGCGACGATGAGCGGATCCTCTTTCGAGACCGCCACGACGACCATGTGGTAGAGCGCGTCGACTGCGTCAGCCGGGAACCGGGTGTCGAGCTCCTTGAGCCAGTCCCGTCTGACGTCGCGGCGGTAGCGCAGGAACCCAACAACCAAGCGCGCACTCATCATGAGCGCGCGGGAGAGCCAGAGGACGGCGTAGACGATGAGCAGGTTCGCCGCGACCGTTGGCGCGAAAATCGTCAGTACCAGGAGTCCAATGAACGTTCCCCAGGTCAACAAGCCAGGCACAAGCTCAAGCCAAACCGGGTACGGCGTGTCGTGGAGCCCGCCCCGCATTAGGACATGCTCCCATACACCATCGCGAACAGGATGAGAAACCCAACTTGCACGATCACGGCTGCCCCTCCTAACACGTATCCTACGATAGGCTCTCGGCGAGCATACGTCCAGGTGATGAACGCGTTCGAAACCAAAAAGACGCTCGCGGCAAGCGGCGCCACTAGATCGTACGTGACAAGCGACCGTAGCCACCAGACGAGGAGGTTACCGAGAACGGCAACTGCGAAGAGGAAGGTAGTGCTCCGGTCGACCCCGGCTGGCGGGGTGGGTGGGGTCGTGGTCATACGGTAGTTGTTGAGCTGGAGCCGGTGGGCGGATTTGAACCGCCGACCTTTGCTTTACGAAAGCACTGCTCTACCACTGAGCTACACCGGCGAGTGAACCAACGAGCGAATACTACTGGAATTCGCGAGAATGTGAACGAGCCTCGTAGCTACGAACGTAGCTACACCGGCACTTTTCCCTGTTACCTCGGTGGGCAGTGTAGCACGGCGACACACAGATTTCCAGCCTTTCACTGCAAGCCGAGATCCACCGGATCACCTACGGCAATACCGTGCTCGCGGACGAAGCCTGACCGGACTTCGAGTACGGCGTCGACAGCCGACGGAGCAGGGTACTGCTGCGCGCCATCATCAGTCGGCATTTCCCCTTCATACCCGACCACGGTGCCACCCTGAATCCAAATAAGATCGATCGGGAAGGTCACACCTTTCATCCAGAACGTCGGCCTGGTGGGCGAATCGTATGGGAAGAGCATCCCGTCTGAAGGCCCGAGCGGCGAGTGTCCCGCAAGGCCACGAACTTGCTCCTCCTCGGAGCGCGCGACCTCCGCCTGCACCGTGACGCGCTCGAACCGAACAGAAACCGTACGCTTCGACGCACCGATCTGCCAGAGCACCATACTGATGATTCCAATCAGGAGAACGCCGCCCAGCCAGCGCACTACGCTACCTGAAGCAGGCGCTTCGTCTCTACCTTGTACTTCTCGACTGCAGGCTGGTCGAATGGGTTCACGCCCAAGAGATGGCCGAGGTACATCATCTCGAGCATCTTGAGCTGCAAGAATGCGCCAATGCTCTCCTCATTCATAGCATCGAGCTCCAGCACCATGAACGGTCGCTCTGCCTTCTCGTACGCGATCATCGTCCCATCAAGAATAGCGTCCATAATGGTTGCCATTGGCTTCCCGGCGATATCACCGACAAGCGCCCCAACCTCCGGCCGATTCGGGACCGTGAGCGCCGGCAGCGCCCGGACCCGAACAAACGTCGTCACCCGGTCGTTCGGCCCATCGAGGTAGAGCTGCACGACCGAGTGGAGGTCGGTCGACCCCATCGAGACGGTCGGCGTCATACCGGCGTGGACCACCTCGCCCGCTCGGTTGTGCTCCTTCCCAATCGACTCACCCATGAGCTGACGATACCACTTCCCGACACTCTCAAGGTCCGACGCGAAGAGGAATGTATCGTGGATCGGTATGCCCGCCTGATTATGCGCGTAGAGCACTACCGCGCTCATCGCCGCCGGGTTCTCATCGAGCGAGGTTGCAAGGCACGCGTCGCGCATCGCCTTGGCACCCTTCACGAGTGCGCGGACGTCAATACCCGCGACGGCAAGGGGGAAGAGGCCAACCGCCGAGAACACGGAGTACCGCCCGCCGACCGTTTCGGGCATCCGAAGACACGGGATTCCCTGCTCCTGCCCGTACTGCCAGAGCTTCGAACCCTCGACCGTCGTTAAGACGACCGAATCCTTGGCGCTTCCGCCTGCCTGCTCCACGGCGTCGAGGAGCGCGAAGAAGTTCGCGGTCGTCTCGATCGTCCCACCCGACTTCGAGATTCCGTTCAAGAGCACGCGCTTCCCGTCCTTAGCGAACGTCTGCACCTGCTCAATAAGTCGCCCCATTGACAGCGCGTCTACCGTGTCAGCGTAGAACACCTGCGTGCCCGCGGCTTTACCCCCCAGTCGCCCCTGGATCGCCTCCTGCACTGCCATCGTCCCAAGGTTGGATCCCCCAATACCAATAACGACGAGCGCATCGACGTCCTGGTACCGTTCGGCAAGTGATAACACCTCATCGAGGAGTGCCGAATCGTCGACGAGGTTCACGCTCGCCCGATCGTCCGCGTAGCCGCCAGCCTGCACGAGCTCCCGCATTCGAGTAATCTCGGGCGCTAGCTGCCCTGAAATCTCCGATAGTACGTCAGCTGCCACTCGACCCATCTGGCTCTCGAACCGCACCATTGGACGCTCCTCTTCTTACCGATATCCCCGCTATTCTCCGCATTTCCGGAATATCGCGCAACAGGTTCAAATCGTCTATTTATGGTATTAAACACTTGACAAATGCGAAAGTATCTGGTAGAGTATCGCGTTGACAACAAGAAATGATGCCAGGTGCGAGCTGCGGCGATCGGTGTTCCCCTCCTCACCGTTCGCCACAAGTCTCACCTGAACGGGTGGGAAGTACCAACCGAAACATCACGACGGCCTGTAGAGTAGAGTGTCCAGAAGCGCTCCGAACTGCGGAAACAGCCTCCTGCGCCATACCTATGTATGTAGGTGCGACGCGGGGAGAACTGGGTCCACAGCGCTTCTACAGGCCTTTTGTATACGACAAGAAGCGCACCCAGCGAACGTTTCAAACGCGATGTGGCCACGGCAGCAGGAATTCCCCTGCCCGTCCAAACCCCGAGCACGGGGCGAAGACGTACCAGAGTGTGGCAACTGACGGTGGCTTGAAGGCCGACCCTGGGTCCCATCCGGGGCGCGATACCATGAACCGTCGGGTATAGCTGAACTGACATGAGCAAGCCGGTGCTACGGCGTTCGAGCTCATGTCCATTCACGCTGCACAGTCCGTTGCCGAGCCGGGGCCTTGTGCCTTACTCGGCGGCGGGTCGCATGCGGTGTCGAGATCCCCAAACATTTCGAGAAGGGTTCCAGCGCCACGACACCGTCTGCGATCCGCTCCACGCGGAAACCCGCTGAATTCCAGCGGTGTGGTCTACTCCGGAGGGGTAGCGCGACGCTTACAACATGCGTCAGCCTACGTTCCTTTCCCGAGCGTAGGCCACGCCGCTGCCAATGCAGCACATCACGATGACGCCGGTGGCAACGCCGTCTCCGCTCGGATAGAGCCGTCATCCCCCTCTGTAGCGTCGGGGAAGCTTGCCTGTAGTGGCAGCGCCGGGTCCACGCCCGCAACAGACGCACACAAATCAGTTGGCTTCTCGTGGAAAGAAGCTGACGAAGAAGGGAGGCGTCTACCATGAGCGACCTCCTGAAATGGATATTGGCCGTGGGCGCGATCGGCCTCTTTTGTTGGGGTTACGTAGATGGGCTCGACCGTGATGAGCACGTCTACGTTGCGCCGGACCCGGCAGTCCGGCAGCAGAATATCGAAGCGCAGGGGGGGTTTCACTCCCAACGATACTGGGAGTGAAACCCCTAGGAGTTGCAGATACTCCGTAAAAAACGCTGCCGGTTGAAGCTCTCCGTAAAAGCTTCGATCCTACGGCATGGAGGTAAAAATGCCGAATACAAAATAGCCCTGGACCCGGGGCGCTATAAAATGGGCATCGACCGCCGGGGTTGTCGGCGCGGTGGCCAAACGGCCGCAAGAAGATCGACGGAGCAACGGAGGGTCCGCCGGTAGTCAAGTGCACAAGTACTTAGACTGCCCGCCGACCTGTCAATCCGTCGACGCCGCGTCACACCCGGCCTAAAAATCGATCCCGAAGTGGAATTCCTGTCGCTGACCGTGAGCATCACGCAGCATCAAATACAGGCTTCCGCTTCGGGATCTCCCCTTGCTCTTTGAGTTAACCTCAAAGGTTGAGGAGGAGAGCGAACCTTCTTATGAATTACCGCGCAGCACTCGTTGACTCGAGTTTTGCCGGTAATTTAGTAACAAGGAGGTGAAAAAATGAGTAAAGAAGAAAAGCTCCTTCGGGAGCTTCAGACCAGGATTACCAAAAACGGCAGCCTACAGGTCCGCCTGCTGGGCTAACCGTCCTCGCCCGACCTCTGCGCCACAAGCGCACGTCGGGCACTCCCTTCGCTTTTCGACGAGTCGAAAGACGAAATGGAGAGCGACACCTTCATCTTCCCGGTAGGACCTGAGTCGTTGAGTGATCAGCGCCTCAGGCCCTACATGGGAGGAAGGGAGGTGATAATCATCAGCAGCCTGAAGCTGCTCGGAGCGGTGCTCCTCACTCTGGTCGTCCTCGTGGCGGCTGGGTGTGGCGATCCCAACACCACCTTCACGACCCCTGCGGGTGTGTTGGTGATGGAGAGCTACCGGCGGGCCGAGATCACCATCTCGACCGCACGGTGGAGCGCCGACTCCAGCGTGCAGATGGAGCTGCACAACTGGATGGTCATCCTGCACCCGCTCCAGGCGGACAAGGAAGGCTCGCGGTCTACGAGGCCGTGGTCACGCTCGGCCTGGAGCTGTGCCCCCACCTGCGCTTCACCTTAGAGGCGCCAGAGTGGGTACAGTTCTTGCCCTTACCGGTCGAGGTGGTCCGCTACCTCGACCACGACGCCATGGCCGAGGCGCTCAACGAGCTCCTGGACTCGGAGTACTCGTTCGAGTGCATTTCGCCCGCGTGCGAGAGCATCGACCGCTGGGTCGATGCGAACGACGACGACACGCTCGTCGCCGTCCTCAAGCGGGCGAAGCAGATCGCTCGCGACTGCGAGGTGCTCGAGCACCTCGACGACCTCTTGAAGTAGAGGTCGATTCCGCCTGGTCGCACGGCTCCCATCACGGTTGAGCCGCCCAGGCCACCCGGATCCTAAACAGATCCGGGCCTCTCTTCTCCGCTGGGATTTCCCAAATCAAGCGGAGAAGAGGAGGTGAATCAAAATGAAGGTGGAAGTCGACCGTGAGGTCCTTATCACCGGCCCCTTTGCGAACCGGTTCCTAGTTCGCAAGGAGAAAGATGACTTCGGCCGTGAGAAAGGCCGCGACCTGTCCGGCGCCGACCTGGTCGGCAAGATGGGCAAGGTCGTCGGCCTCAACTCGGCGAGCGCTACCATTGCGCTCGCCAAGGCCCTGAAGGGCGAGGAGTACGCGCCGTTCGCCTACGTAAAGGTGGATGGCGAGAAACTCGCCCTTCGTTTCTCGGAGTTCAGCGTGGTCCGCTAGGAACAGGCTTAACTTCCCATCACCCCGAGCAGCACTGCTGTTCGGGGCTTCCTCGCTGGGTTTGATCATATCGATCAAAATCTAACCCGGCGATGGAGGCAGTATGAAGCTGTTCCGTCAAACGCTGGGGATCGCGCTGGAATACGCGCATCCCGGCAACGTCGCCCCCCCCCGCGAGATCGTGGGCCTGTTGGCCCTCGCGTCCGAGTTGGACCGTGGAGCCTTATCCGAGGCGGCCCAACAGGGACTGGAGCATCTGGCACTCGTCCTCATGCAGGACGAGCAGTTCCAGCGGTTCCACCGCCACCACGTCGAGCGGATGCGGACGCCGTAGTCCGGTATCCGCTCGATCAACACCAACCGCCCCGGTTCGCGCCGGGGCACTCTCTCTGGCACTGATACATATCAGTGCTGAAGCTGAGTGTTAGATGAAGAACGCAACGTACACACTGGCCCGCTTCGGGTTGGGATGTGACGGCTAGTAGATTGATCGCATCAGCCGATTCGAGCAATCCGCTTATCTGCCGTAGATCCCCTTCTGGACCCGGAGCGGACCAGTGCGTACAACCAAAGAGCCCTGCCAATTCGGCAGGGCTCTTTTTGTATTGCCAATGTTCCTATGCACGCGTCGCGAGATGCTCTTCGATCCGCGTCACCCGCTCATCGAGGCGCATAACGTCCTTGGCGATCGCGTGGACGTCTTCGGTCTCCATTTCAATGAGACGGTCGATCTTCGCTTCGAGTGGCTGCAACCTATCCCTCACCATTGCCGAGGTATACGACCGTTCCTCTAGGAACAACTCTTTCAGTTGATGAAGTTGCGTGGTCGTGAAGCCATCGTTCATACCTGCATCCTACCACAAACAACCGCCGCCCAACCTCGAAAGGCTGAGCGGCGGTTGGAGCAGTTTTCAATTGGAGCGGGTAGCGAGAATACTTCGTGTCCCACGCCTTCGGCGCGTGATCGAACTCGTGCGGATCTTGGAGCGGGATACGAGAATCGAACTCGCGTCTCTTGCTTGGGAAGCAAGCGTACTGCCATTGTACTAATCCCGCTCCCAGCTCCGCATTATTCATTACTGGGAAGGTCGCGTTCTACCACTAAACTATACCCGCAACGGGCATATTCTCGCACGAGCTCAGGGAGAAATCAACGCTTCTGTTGATGGTCGGTGATCAATTCGGCGAGGTGCGCGAACGAGAGGTCTTCGTAGTGCGGGGTAACCAGGCTCGCGAGCGCGAGTTCGTCTGTCGTATGAACCCCAACGTCCAATGCGACCGGCACCATCCCCGCTTCCTTCGCCGCCAGGAGCCCACCGGGTGAGTCTTCGAACACAATGCACCGCTCTGGCGGCACGCCGAGCCGACGCGCTGCCTCTAAGAACATATCTGGTGCCGGCTTTGGAAGCTGAACGTCCTCAATACCGACGAGTGCCGACATTCGCTCACGGATTCGCAGCCGGTCGAGCACCTGACGCGCCCGAAGAACGGGTGAGTTCGTACCAACCGCATTGCCCACACCTTGTCCTTCGAGTGACGCGAGGAATGCTGGAATCGCTTGGTACGGCAGAACACCAACGCGATCATGTACCTCTGATTCAATTTCGTTCACTAGCTCAGCAAAACGGTCGTGGTCAATACTTATCCCGATACCCTGAGAGACTAGTTCACAAAACCCGCGTAACGAGCGACCGACGTAGGCGGAGAGCAACGCCTCCGGCGGCCGAATGCCACTGAGGCGGTACGTCGCCTCTTCAAACACTGGCAGCAGGTGGAGCTTCGATGGGAAGAGCGTATCGTCCATATTCCAGATCACAGCAAACGGCGCGTGCTTGAGCGCTTCGCGTCGCTCGAGGATGTGGCGGAACTCCGGCTGGAGGTGCGTCGCCGGATCAAGGAGCTCTTCGGGGTGTTTCCAGGCGATCTCCGATACCTCGCGCGGGTTGAGTTCGAAGTCGAAAACGGGGTTGCGAACCGTCGCCGTATAGCACTGGATCCAGCTGGCCCGCGCGTCCGGCGCACCCGGGTAGTGGAGCTCAAGGCCGCGCTGCACATCGCCCGGCGGACGGACGCCGATTTCCTCCTCTGTCTCGCGAACGAGCGTCGTTTGGTCGCTCTCACCCTCGTACTGGTGGCCGCCAGCACTCACCGTCCACGAGCCGTTGTGCCGCTCGCCAGCGCGCCGCTGGCAGAGCAGTTCACCGCGCTCGTTCTCGATCATGAGCGCAACGATACGGGGGAGCGGTGCTCGCTCCCCCTCCCGCCGTTCTGGTGTGCGTTGCGCCTCGAACCCCCGCGGCGCCGGCTCGAACTCCATACGGACTACGCGCGGTGGCGCATCTTCCGCCGCTCCGCCAGGCGGAGGCGGGCAATCGCGCGTTCAACCGCGGCGAGCGCTTCTGCCGTGTCGTGCTCGGTCGCCGCCGCCTCGCGCGCCCGAGTGGCACGGTCGAGCGCTTCCTGTGCCCTGCGCTCATCAACTTCCTCCTCGAGCTCAGCTGCGTCCGTCAGGAGCTTGACCTCGTTATTCGCGACCTCAACGAACCCGCCGTGGACCGCCATGTGGCGCCGCTCTGCTCCATGATGGAGTGCGACTTCACCGGACTGCAGGAGCGTCATGAGTGGCAGATGGTTCGGGAGCACCGTGAGCTCGCCGGTCACGCTCGGCAAGGTGAGGCCATCTGCCTCGCCTTCAAACACGATCCGCTCCGGCGTAATGATCCGCACGAGGAGTGGCATTTACGCCTCGCTCGCTGCCGCCGTCACGTCGTCGATCGAGCCCTTCATGTAGAACGCCTGCTCTGGTTTGTCGTCGTGCTTGCCGTCGAGAATCTCTTTGAAGCCACGGACCGTCTCCTCGCGCGTGACGTAGACGCCTGACTTGCCAGTGAACTGCTCGGCGACGAAGAACGGCTGCGACAGGAAGCGCTGGATCTTGCGGGCCCGGGCGACGAGGAGCTTGTCGTCTTCCGAGAGCTCGTCGATGCCGAGAATCGCGATGATGTCCTGGAGGTCTTTGTACCGCTGGAGCACCTTCTGCACGCCGCGGGCGACCTGGTAGTGCTCCTCGCCGACGATGTTCGGGTCGAGAATCGTGCTCGTCGAGTCGAGCGGGTCGACGGCCGGGTAGATCCCGAGCTCGGAGAGCGCGCGGGAGAGCACGACGGTCGAGTCGAGGTGGGCGAATGTCGTCGCCGGCGCCGGGTCAGTGAGGTCGTCGGCCGGGACGTACACCGCCTGCACCGAGGTAATCGACCCCTGCTTCGTGGAGGTAATCCGCTCCTGGAGGCCACCCATCTCGGTCGCGAGGTTCGGTTGGTAGCCGACTGCGCTCGGCATGCGACCAAGGAGCGCCGACACCTCGCTCCCCGCCTGCGTGAAGCGGAAGATGTTGTCGACGAAGAGGAGGACGTCCTTGCCCTCCTTGTCCCGGAAGTACTCGGCCTGCGTGAGGCCAGTCAGCGCGACGCGGAGACGCGCCCCAGGCGGCTCGTTCATCTGCCCGAAGACGAGCGCGGTCTTATCGAGCACGCCCGAGTCCTTCATCTCGTGGTAGAGGTCGTTCCCCTCGCGGGTGCGCTCGCCGACGCCGGCGAACACCGAGTAGCCGCCGTGCTCCGCCGCGATGTTGCGGATAAGCTCCTGGATGACGACGGTCTTCCCGACGCCGGCGCCGCCGAAGAGCCCGACCTTCCCACCCTTCACAAACGGTGCGATGAGGTCGATGACCTTAATGCCGGTCTCGAAGACTTCTGACGTGGTTGCGAGCTCAGCGAAGTCCGGCGCCTGGCGGTGGATCGGTGAGCGCTCGACGCCCTCAGGCGCGTCCTTGCCGTCGATCGGGTCGCCGGTGACGTTAAACATGCGGCCGAGCGTCGCCTCGCCGACCGGTACCGAGATCGGTGCGCCGGTCGCCACGACCGCCGTGCCGCGGGCCAGACCGTCGGTCGAGCCCATTGAGACCGCTTTCACCTCGTTGCCGCCAAGGTGCTGCTGCACCTCGAAGACGAGCCGTTCGCCGTCGCGCTCGACGTAGAGCGCGTCGTAGATTTCGGGCAGCGCGCCGTCGAACTCGGCCGTGATGACCGGGCCGATAACCTGCGTGACGCGCCCTGTTGCGTTCGTGTTCGTTGCCATCATGACTCCTTCGCTAGCCGGCGAGCGCCGCTGCGCCCGATGAGACTTCAATGATTTCCCGCGTGATGTTCGCCTGTCGGACGCCTTGGTACGTGAGCGTCAGATCGTCGACGATCTCACCAGCGTTATCCGTTGCACTCTTCATCGCGACCATTCGCGCCGAGTGCTCCGACGCGCTCGAGTCCAAGAGCATCTGGTAGAAGCGGAGCGGCACCACCCGGCGGACGAGCGCGTCGAGGACCGCTACCGGACTCGGCTCGACGGCGAACTCCGCGAGCGCCGCGCTCGTCGCCTCGTCTGGCGCAGTCGGGACGACCGGCAGGAGCTGCTCGACGACCGGCCGAGACGCGAGCGTCGACTCGAACTTGTTGTACGCCACGAAGACCGCGCGGTACTCGCCCCGCAAAAACCGCTCGGTGAGAAACTGCGTGATGGACGATGCGTCCGTAGTCCGGGGCGTCGCGTCAGACGCCGGGAAGTCGGCGACAAGCTGGTCGCCCCGGAAGCGCCGCAGGTACCCGAGTGCCTTCCGACCAACGGTAATAAGCTCGGTATCGGGCGTGATCGCGCTGAGCGCCGCCCGGAAGACCTGGCTATTGAAGCTCCCCGCGAGTCCGCGGTTACTCGCCACGATGACGAGCGCAATCTTGCCGGCCTCGCGTACCACAAAAAGCGGATGCGCACCGCCGGTTCGCGCTGCCAAGTCGCCGAGCACTGTCCACGCCGTATCCGCGTACGCCCGCGACGCCGTCGCCGCCTGGACGGCGCGGCTCATTTTCGACGCCGCGACCATCTGCATGGCGCGCGTCAACTTCGCGGTCGCTTTGACCGACGTGATCTTGCGGCGGAGATCCTGTGTGCTCGGCATCGCTAGCTACTTCGCCTGCTCGTCAATCCAGGCCGTCGCCTTGAAGTCGTCGATGACGCGCTTCAGGTCGTCCTCGATCGCGTCGAGCTTCGGGTTCCCTGCGAACTGCTCGCGGACTGCGTCGAACTTCAACCGGAAGTGCTCGAGTAGCCGGTCAGAAAACTCCGTCACCCGCTCGACCGCGATATCATCGAGGTAACCGTTGTTCACCGCGTAGAACGAGAGCACCTGGTCGGCAACCGCCATCGGGGAGAACTGCGCCTGCTTCAGGAGCTCGGTGACACGCTTGCCGCGCTCGAGCTGCTTGCGGGTCGCCTCGTCGAGGTCGCTCCCGAACTGCGCGAAGCTCTCGAGCTCGCGGTACTGCGCGAGGTCGAGGCGCACCTGGCCGGCCACCTTCTTCATCGCCTTCGTCTGTGCCGAGCCGCCGACGCGCGAGACCGAAAGACCGACGTTCAGCGCCGGGCGGATGCCGCGGTAGAACAGGTCGGACTCAAGGAAGATCTGTCCGTCCGTGATTGAGATGACGTTCGTCGGAATGTAGGCTGACACGTCGCCAGCTTGCGTCTCGATGATCGGGAGTGCGGTCAATGAGCCGCCGCCATGGTCGGCGTTCAGGCGCGCTGCCCGTTCGAGTAGGCGCGAGTGGAGGTAGAAGACGTCACCCGGGTACGCCTCGCGTCCCGGCGGGCGTCGCAGGAGAAGCGACATCTCGCGGTACGCCCATGCGTGCTTAGAGAGATCGTCGTACACGATGAGCGCGTCGCGCCCGTTGTCGCGGAAGAACTCACCCATCGCAGCGCCGGCGTACGGCGCGAGGTACTGCATCGGCGCCGGGTCAGAGGCGCCAGCGGCGACGATGATTGTGTGCTCCATCGCGCCGTTGTCCTCGAGGACCTGCTTAAGGCGCGCGATCTTCGACTCTTTCTGGCCGATCGCGACGTAGATACAGATGACGCCGGTCCCCTTCTGATTCAGGATGGTGTCAATCGCGACCGCCGTCTTCCCGGTACCACGGTCACCGATGATGAGCTCGCGCTGGCCGCGGCCGACCGGGATGAGGCCGTCGATTGCCTTCAAGCCAGTCTGGAGCGGCGTGTCGACAGACTGCCGGGTAATGACACCCGGGGCGATCTTCTCGACGAGGCCAGTCTTCGAGGTACCGAGCGGCCCCTTGTCGTCGATCGGGAGACCGAGTGGGTTCACGACGCGGCCAACGAGCTCCTCGCCAACCGGCACTTCAAGGACAGCGCCAGTTCCCTTGACCGTGTCGCCTTCGGCA
Source organism: Patescibacteria group bacterium (assembly GCA_050944875.1). GTDB lineage: Bacteria > Patescibacteriota > UBA1384 > JACPKC01 > JACPKC01 > JBMNRW01. The sequence continues at coordinate 24,978 of JBMNRW010000004.1, forward strand.
ACCTCGGTATAGTCGCCGAGGATAACGGCGCCGATCGTCGTCTCCTCGAGGTTCAGGGCAAGCGCAGCAACCGTGTCGCCGCCCTGGGTCTGGATTTCGAGCTTCTCCATCGACTGGACGTCGTCGAGGCCGGCGACCCGGGCAATGCCGTCACCGACTTCGAGGACTGTCCCGGTCCGAGCGCTCGCACTCGCGGGGGCGTACCCCTCGATGCGACGTCGGAGCGTCTCGACAATCGTCGTCGCGTCTTTCTCTGTGGCCATGTGTCTCCTTCTCCCTACGCTGTCGTGAGCGCTTGGCGGAGCGCTTGGGCGCGCGCCGCGAGCGAGTGGTCGACGGTTACGCCGCCAATAGTGATTCTCATCCCTCCGCCGATCCGCGCATCCTCACGGAACTCGGCGACCGCACGCTCGCCGAACGGGGCGAAGACAGCCTGCCGCTCAGCAACGCTGAGCGGCAGCGCAGTAACGACGCGGACCGCCGTCCCTACTCCGTCGTGCGCAGCTGCCGTGAGTGCGAGCGACGCGATCTCAGGGAGCTTCGCGAGGACGCGATCTTCCGCAAGAACGCCAAGGAAGCGAGCAATGGACACCGGCAGCGCGAACGCACTGACGAGGGTGTCTGCCCCGCCAGATGCGGCAACTCGACGCAGCGTCCGGGCAGCGCGCTTGTCCTCGAAGGCCATGAGCCAGCCGAGCTGTTCCGTCACCAGCATTTCAGCGGTCGTGGCGAGGTACGCCTTCGCGTACGCCGAAAGGTTCATACGAGCGTCTCCTTCGCGCGCTCGACCGCACTGCGAACCGAGGCTGCATCGTAGCGTGCTGATTCGCCCGCGAGCTTCTCCGCTGCAACAGCGACGAGCTCGCCGACGCGTGTCTCAACGTCCGTCAACAGCGCGGTCCGCTCCGCGTCGAGCTGCGCGCGCGTCCGCTCAAGGAGTGCTGCCGCTTCAGCGCTCGTCGTCGCCTTTACCTCGGCGGCGAGCTTATCCGCAGACTGTCGCGCCTGAGTAACGATCTCCTGCGCCTCTGCGCGAGCGCTACGAAGGAGTTCGGTAGTCTTCGCCTCGGCGTCTTTCGCCGCCCGCTCGCTCGCCTCTGCAGCGGCGACGCCTCGCTCAATCTTCTCGCGCCTGCCGTTGAGCATCGCGAGCATCGGGCGGTAGAGCGCCCACCTGAGGAGCGCGAAGAGAATGAGGAAGTTTACCGCCTGTACGAGGAGGAAGGCCGGGTCGACGCCGAGCACCGCCAAGCCGGACGGCTGGGCCGTTTCTTCCTGGACGACAGTTTCCTCGGTTAGCCCTTGGCGGACTGCCGGCTCACTTGTGCGCGCCGGTGTTGCCGCCAGTACTTCGATTCGAGCGAGTTGCACTGGAACTCCTCCGACCTACAGTCGGCTAGTACTTAGACGAACTTCAGGATGAGCGCGACGACGAGCGCGTAAATGGCGATCGCTTCCGCGAACGCGAGCGGGAGTACCATTGCACCCTGCACCTTGCCAGCTGCTTCCGGGTTGCGACCGATCGCCTCCATGCTCTTCGAGCCGATCCAGCCGATCGAGATTGCCGGGGTAATAGTGCCGAGGGCGATGGCGATCGCCGGCGCGAGAAGCTTTACTGACTCTGCGTCCATATAGGACTCCTTTCTATTGGTTGCTGACTCGTGTCGAGCGGCAACTCGGCCGCCCCGCACCAGGCAGAAACGCATACGCTAGCGATGCGCCTCCTCGGCGTGTAAGTCGGTCGTCGCGGCTGCCATAAACGAAAGTGTGAGCATCATAAAGACAAGTGCCTGCACAAAGCCAACAAAAAGCTCGAGCGCATAGAACGGTACAGGCGCGACGTAGGGCACGAGATAGCTAATAACGATGAGGAGCACTTCGCCCGCAAAGATGTTGCCAAAGAGTCGAAACGTAAACGAGATGACGCGCGAGAACTCGCCAAGAACGTGGAGAAGGCCGACAAAGCAGTCGATAAGCCCGTCGAACGAAGGTCGAAATGAGAGATAGTGGCCAAAATGCCGGACAAAGCCGAGCGTCATAATGCCCATGATCTGCGTGCCCAGTACAGAAATGAGCGCAAGGGCGAGTGGCGTATTGAGGTCGGTGTTCGCGCTCCGGAAAAGCGGGGAGGGTCCGTGGCTCGTCTCGATCGTCAATCCGCCGAGAACACCAGGAATAAGCTCGAGCCAGTTCGCAATAAGGATAAAGAGAAAGAACGTCGCGAGGAACGGGAGGAACTGCTCGGCTTTCTTCCGACTCTGCGTCACCTGTTCGATGAGCCCGAGAAGTGCTTCGAGGATTCCCTCGAACACGTTCTGAAGCCCCTGCGGAATGAGCGCCATCTGGCGCGTCGCCAGAAACGCAAAGCTACCAATGAGCGCCATCACAATCCACGTCGTCAAGATGGTGTTCGTCACCGGGATCGGTCCCAGGTTGAAGAGCACAGAGCTCGCTAGGTGAATTTCAGGCATATCCTACTTCCTTGATTCGCTGTCCTGCAGTGCGATGAGTTGCCTCTGGAGCCGCCAGACCATCCGGGCCGACGACGCGATGGCGATCGCGAGCCCTAAGAGGATGAAGAGCGGGCTTGTCCCCCACGCGCGGTCGAGGTACGCGCCGCCGAATCCGAAGACTGCGGCCGGGACCGCAATTATGAACCCAATTTGACTCGCCAGTGACAAAAGGAAAAGGACCCCGCGCATTCCGTCCTTTCGCGGTAACACTATAGGTACTTCTCCTGTTCGGTCAAGGGAGGATGTATTGACCACAAGGAGACAAAACGCGCCCGACATACCCGAATGCCGCTGCCCATCATTGCGCTGCATCCCTCTCGTACTGCGCGAGAAAGATGTCAAGCTGTAAACGACGCAGCACGAGGCACTCGCGCAAAATCGCTCAGAAGAATCTCAAAATGTACTTCCTGGAAACACCAAGGCATTGTACGCCGGGATACTGAAATTAGAAGCTGGTCAGTGCTTGCAGATCCTCGGAGAAATTGCTATCGTCACTCCGTACAAATTATGGGCCCGTAGTGTAGTGGTTATCACGCCTCCCTGTCACGGAGGAGATCGCCGGTTCGAGTCCGGTCGGGCCCGCCAGATATAAAACACTCACCATTGGTGAGTGTTTTATATCTGTGTGAGCACTAAGCGGACTCGAACGGAAAGGGGGCCGGTGAAACGACGGGGAGTTTCCCTGCTTCTAGGTGACCGAAGCGAAGCGAGGACAAGAGGGCCGACGGCCCTATTGAGCACAGACGAAGCCGAGCAGTAAGATGTCTGGTCGGGCCAGCCACGTAATTAACAGGCTTAGAGCCTGTTAATTTGATGGGTATGACCCTGACAAATACCCCATTCTATGATACTATTTGGCGTTTCGAAATTGAGGTAGTTTTTACCCATTTCGAAACCCTTTACAAAACAGAGTCAGTTCCACCTTGAGCATCGTTCAGCGATATTTTGTGGTGGAACTGACGTCAAGGCAAATGCTCTTTGGAGCTTGTGCTCCACCCCTCAGTTCCTCCAATCGCCCATGACACTCAGTGTTATGGAGCTTAGGAAGGGGGGCATCGTTCTATGACGACGATGACCCAAGTAGCCAAACAAGCCGCGCGCCGCATCTGGTGCGCAATCTCCCGTGGGGTTAACCACCCCCAGGACTGCGCCCCGAGCGAGTGGCTCGTGGGTAAGATCGCCCAAGAGCGAAAGCCCAGCCGGGTCGCGGACGCGATCTGGCGGCTGTGGCAGCAGGTGGAGCGCACCTGCATGCTGCCGGGCTTCAGCCGACCGCTGGGGAGCTGCTACCACCCGAGAGTGGAACACCTCCTCGACATCGCCTACCACTACGGCGGGCAGGCCGGCGAGGCCTTCGGCCGCCTCAATCGGGCGGCGGCGATCCTGGCCACCACCCTCCGGGGTAAGTGGTCATGGGTCGACGAGCGGGGCCGTTGCCAGCAGGAAGACAGGACGACGGGCATCGCGCTCGCGCCTGACCTCTGCTGGCAGTTGGCCGAGGCGATCCGGGCAGAAGCTGGGCCGGCCGTCGAGGCCATCGGTCCAGAATTCTTCCGACCCGGCTGGAACGAATATGTGGCGGCGGTGACGGCATTCCACGCCGAAACCGAGGCCAAGTTCGCCCCGCTCCTCGGCGCGGTTGCCGGGTTCGACAGGGAGCTCCTCGATCCGACCCGTCTCGCGCTCTGCGAGCGGATCGAAGAGGAGCCCGCCTGGGTCGGCGGAGCAGAGCGGACTGCCAGCAATGGTACCCGCTTCTACGAGCTCCTGACGGACGGGGAGACTCGGACTGTCAAGGAGGCTCCGACCGCGAGCCACCAGTTCGGGGAATATCACCCCGAGACTGGACCGGCCGAGGTGGTCGTCGCCGGCGGCACCTATATGGTGCAGCTGGTCGACGTTTGTTATCCCCGAGGTTGGCGCTGGGAGGTCGGCCAGGTCCTGGTCACCCCCAACGCCGATCCGGAGAAGCTGGCCAAGGCCCTGAAGCGCCTGGACGGCAGCTTCGGCCACGGCTGGCACTAAGTAAGCGGCGGGCTAATACCCCGCCGTTCTTTTTATCCCAAAAAAAATCAGAAAATTGACTTAACACATCTAAATTGATGAATTTTCAACGCTACGAGGCACTCAGCGTGTGCAATACTAGTATGCCTAACCAAATTCTTGCGACGCTCAGTAAGCCGCTTGAGTACTACCGGCGCTGGCAGTATCGCAATACCGCACTCCTCGTCGGCAGCATTGCCGTATTTGCACTCCTTGCCGGCACGCCAGCGGCACGCACGGCGCTCGAGCTCACCAGCTCATTCGGCTACCTGGGCGCGTTCATCGCTGGCGCATTCTTCGTCTCTGTCTTTACCATCGCCCCTGCCAGCCTCATCCTTTTTCAAATTGCCGAGACACACAACCACTTCCACGTCGCACTTGCAGCAGGACTCGGCGCCGTCCTCGGCGACTACGTTGTCCTCAGGCTATTCACCGACACGGTCTTCCGTGAGATCGCACCGATCTTCAAGGTACTCCATACCTCGCGCTTCGGCGCATTCTTTCGCACACCCTACTTTGCCTGGCTCATGCCATTCATCGGCGCATTCATTATCGCCTCGCCACTACCGGACGAACTCGGCGTTGGCGTCCTGGGTCTTACCTATCTGTCGCGTTGGCAGTTCCTCCTCGTGGCATTTGTCCTCAATGCCGTCGGAATTTTCTTCATCATTACCGCCGCACGACTATAACGCCTTCCCCGAGACAACCAGATGTGAGCTGCCACTGAACGCCCCAAACGATCCATTGCGAGCGTAGACATACGCAGGAAAATCTCACGTTTCGGCGCCCATAAGCAGATGAGCAGATCAAATGTTTTGTATACTGCTCATTTTCTCTATCTCGATCCTACCGATTAACGTGCACGAAAAAGAAAGATGATACACATGGCACTCGGATGGCATAAGTAAGCATTGACGCACTACAAATACGAGCTCTGACAATGTCGCGAACAACCCGGAGCGCGTCCGGAATGTAGAGCAGAAGATCGACGCGTTCTTCTTGCTCTCGATTGACATACAATAAATGGTGCGATATCCTTTCCGGTTCTGGTCTGCCGGAAACTAAGAAAGGGAGCGTTCTTTACCAAATGAAAACGGTGCGACCGATCCAATGCTCACCCGTGGGAATTATATGCCTATACGGCGAATCGTCCCTGCGAACGACGATCGAAAGTACGGGATACGACGAGTACCTTCAAGGCTGCGCAGAGCAGATCATCCGTGAGGGCATTCGCACAGTTGTCCTCTGTGGCGGAAAACAAATTCATTCAGCGTGCTCGGATACGCGCTCGGTATGCCCGGCGCTCTGTCAGCACCTCACCCGTGCAGCGAAGACATCGCTCGACACCTACCGCATTGAGTTCGATGAGTCGAGTGTCAATATGCCGCAGAGCATCGCACACGGCCTGCGGTGGGTACAGATGTACGAGCCGTGGCGAAGAGAAATACACGTCTTCGTCGACAACGTGCGATGGTTCCCGGGTTGGGTACTAACGCGCAACATCTGTAGCGGATACCGCACCCGTGTGCATAGTATTCCGCACCCCAACGCCTATTCCAGCAGCACACGTCGAGTGCAGATCTTGCGCGGATTGCACTACCTCATCTTCCCTCAGGCAATCGAGCTCGAGCTCGATGCCCCGACCGGATAACCCTTAAAGGACCTACGCCCAGCTGCGCAGGTCCTTTTGCATCGTGCTGGATGGTACAATTGCCCGGATTGTGCCGGAAAGATTCTCGAAGGCATAGGCTTGGTCGCCACAGACAAGCTCGTTAAGGTCGCCTCGATCAACTCCACGTCAAAGCAACTATGTTTGAACAAGGAAAGATCTCAGTCATTCACCCGAGATCCCCTTGACGAAGCTCACACCCTGAGATAAACGCTCGCGTGGTACTTGGCCTTTGCGTCAGCGAGCCAAGCGTCGAATGTTTGCTGGGCGGTTCCCTTCCTCTCTAAGAGCTCCACTAAGTGAAAACCGAACTCCGACTGGACCGACTCACCGATGAGACCAAGCGAATTCGTGAAGAGCGCACGCTCCATCGCCTCGGATTGCTGCCCCCGACTCACGAAGCCCATATCGCCACCGTTGTCTCGGCTCTCAAGATGCTCGGAAAACTCATGGGCGAGCGCAGTGAAATCGCCACCGCCCTTCAGCTGCTCAAGTACCTCTCGTGCTCGCGCTTCATCCCGCACAAGAATATGCCGGAAGCGCACCTGCTCAATCACCGAGCTTCGCACCTTATCTTCGAGGAGCTGGATACGGATCAAGCCGTGCAGCTGCGCCTGCGTCGAGCCGTAGAGCTCATTCAGGATGGTCCGCAACTCCTCCTGCGTTACCTCGCGCGGAGCATTACCTCCCTGTGCGACCAAGATATCGTCGTACGCATCGTTGACCTCGGCCTCGGTGACGCTCACGCCTTCTTCCTTCGCCGCGCGCTCGAGCACCTTATTCGACACGAGAAGCGTGATCACTTGTCGGCCAAGCGGGGACTCAGTGGTAATGACGTCGGTCGACTGGTTCGTTCGCGCCATAAACGTCTCAATGAACGCCCGGTAGTCGAGGTACTCGCGCGCCCAGACAAGTTGCCCGCCCACGCGCGCCACTGGCACCGGGAGCCACCTCGCAAGTGCGCGGACCTGGATAGAGTCATTACCGCGCAACAAGAGGGCGCTCACAACCGCTGCAGCCAGAAAGTAGGCAAGCGCCACGCCAGCAATAGACCACGGAACCCACTTAGGGATCTTATTCTTCGGTACGCCTGGTGCATCCTTCATACGCCTCCTACAGGCTAAACCAATCGGCCGTTCGAACAATTGCCCCCATAACCAACGCCGCAAGGCCGACAGATGGTAGCAGGGCCGCCCAAGACAGCTTACCCGCCGCATGGAATGCAATCAGCTCGTAGCCGAGCAACCCGAGAATAGTCACGAGGAGCGCTCGCGAGGGGTAGTTGATCGGCCAAAAGAAGAGCGCGGCGAAGCCCTCGAGCAGGAGAATAGTGAGCGCCAGTGCGTACACCGTCGCTCGCAGCGGATCCCCACCGAGATACGGCTCAATTTGCCATCGGCTGACCGCAAATGCTGCGCACGCGAAGGCGAGAAAGACTGCAGCAACCGGCAGCGCACCCGAGAACCGGAACGAGAACGCGACCAGCGCCCAGACGAAGAGCGCCGGAATTGATCCGTGCCAGCGTTCTTCCGTCCGAAATGCCAGGACCGCGACGAGTGCGGCGAGCGCAGCAAACCCCCACATGAGCTCCGAGCTGGGAGCCGAAAACGGGAGAAGTACTGCGCCAAGTAGCGTAAGGAGCGCGCCTCCTGCGCGGTGCTGCCAGAGCGAGGCGAACATCTACTCCGTCCCCTTGTACGAGCTTCCGAGAACAACGCGGAATTGCACGGTAGGCTCAGCATCAACTGGTCTGGTTGCCGGTGTCAACTGGGTGCTCAGTCGCTCGCTCAGTAGTCGGGCAGTGAACGGCGCCGCTCCGGCCGAGTAGTCGTAGATCGTCGTGGTCGTCACAGTTGGCGTGTTGTCGATATTCACAACATTGTACCCGCGGCTCTTCAAGTCGAGCTCGAGCTCGCGAGCGACGCCAACCATACCCGTGCCATTGAGCACCTCGATGCCTGCTGCCTCCTTCCGAATGTACGGGTCAGTGAACACACTGTGTGCAATCCGCTGCACTTCTTTGAAATCACCAGACTTCGGCACCAGGTAGTACCCACCATCATTTACTGTCTTCAGCGGACCATCTGCGCTATTGTCGATGACGGTCGTCGTGACATCGTCTCGCCCAAGATCCTTGACGAGCGAGAAGAGCCGCTGGAGATCCTGCGCCGAGAGATCCATCCGAATATGGTCGCCGACGACGTTCATAATACTCGTGAGCTTCTGCGGATTCGCGAGCACGTTGACCGAGAGTGCCTTCTGCTGAATCGCCAAGAGGATATCCTGCTGACGTGCGGCTCGGTCGAAATCCGATGTCGTCTGCCGCGAACGCGCGTAACGGAGCGCCGTGTCACCATCCATTTCCTGGACACCCGCCCGCACCGTGAATGGCTGGTAGCCCTCGAGACGATCATCTGGGTAGTACGGGTCATTGAGCGCTTTCTTCACGTCAACCGTGATGCCGCCCAGCGCGTCGATGAACTTCTCGAACCCATCGAAATCGATGCGCACGTAGTAGTGGATTGGGAGATCGAGGATATCGGCAACCGTCTCCTTGAGTACCTTCGGCCCCGTTCCCTTCTCCTTGGCCTCACCGTACGAGTGCGCGCTATTGAGCTTGCCGTACCCGTTCCCCGCAATTGGCACCCTGAGGTCACGAGGCAGCGATAAGAGGGCAACCTGTTTATTCTGTGGGTCGATGCTCGCCACCATTACTGTATCTGCAAGGGCACCACCCTTATGGCTCGCACCGCCAATACCAATGAGCAGGACATTGATACGCCCATCACCTTCGCCTGCAAGCGCATTCGGGTCAACATCTCGCCCAAAGAACTGAAGAATTGGCGAGCTTCGATCAGACCCTTCACTAATTTTGTTGAATGCACGGGCGGCCGAGTAGCCAAACCAAACAACTCCTACGAGAACAAGGACGCCAAACGCCAGAAACACCAAACGCATGCGGCTCGGCGCTATCCGGAACCGATCGAGCTGCTTCCCGTGCTGTCGCCCACCGTCCTTAGCAGCTTGAGGCTGTCTCATAGTGTCCGTCTCCCACTCCTGCTACGAACTCCCCCGCCGAGAACGGGAAAAGCTGAAGGAAGTATACCACACCAGCCCGTCACTTCGCGGAGTTGAGCTCGGCGAGCAGGTCAGCGGGCGGGCGTTCAGTGAGAGACCTATCCTGTGGCAGCTCGGTGAACGGAACGCCGGAATACCAGGCCGCAGTCCGCAGGAGCGTCGTCATGACGCGTACCGACGTGTGACTGTGCGACACGGTCAGTCCACCAACCCGTGTGATCGAAGACCATTGCACGCCCTGGCGCCGAAGCCAAGCATCGATGAGTTCGGCTTCGGGACGCTCCTTGGCGTGTGCAGCAATGCACTCATCAACCACCCCTTCCGGCTTTACCAAGATAAGGCGAAGCATCGACCGATCACCGCCAGCAATGAGCTCATACACGAATCACCTCCATCATCCGCTCCTTACCGTGATTTAACGCAAAACGGAGAAGGTATGTGGCGCGGCGACGAAGTACAGGAGCGTGTTCCATCCATTCGACGAAGTAGACCGCCTCAGGATCGTCGAATGTGAGGCCTAGGGCAGTAACGTCATCGTCGCTCTCGAGGCGATACAGATCACTGTGACACAGTCGGCGAATGCCCCGCACTGGCGCTGGTAGCTCGTACACCTGCTCGTAGACGAAGGTTGGCGAAATGACATCCGCCACCACGCCCAAATAATTAGCTACATCTTTTACGAACGTTGTCTTACCAGCACCGAGCTCTCCCTCCAAGCCAATGAGGTCTCCCGACTTCACCTGCTCGATAAACTCGACCGCTACCTGGCGGAGTCTTGCTCGGTCAGTGATGTCGTAACGAGTGCTGCCCATATCCATTCAGCTCCCATCAAGGCGATCAGTGCTGTCGAGAGCATAGCAAAGAGGAGGCTAAAGGTAACTGCCGAACCCTGTCGCGACTCGGTCGCGGCATGAAACTCAACAGCGTTCAGCTGCTCCCGCTGTTCCTCCACGAGGCCTGCGAGCGAAAGGAGTGAGCTTGCTGCCGCTCCTACCTGGGAATCAATGCCGGATTTACCCGCCTCTACGCTGCGCTCAGGACCCATGTCATCGACTACGGAGAGAGCGCCCTGCTCCATTCGCCCCGCCTCCTGCGTAGCTTCACCTACTGCCGCCTCCTCGACTTCCTCCACACTGCCAGACAGCAGGCGTACCACCGGAGAATCGACCTCGGTAACCACCCCGACGCCGTGGAGTACCGTACCTGCGCTCAGTGGCAGACGTAACTCCTGCGGAATAGATAAACGGATCAACTGACCAGCGACACGGAGAAATCGCTGCCGATCGACGAATTCTATAGTGCCGCTAAACGTCACGGTCTTGAGGAGCGAAAACGTTGTCTCTGCATCGATGCGTTGCACGTGAACCGCTTCCTGACCGTCCTCCTGCACGTCGCCCGCTGCAGCAACTCGGATCCGAGGCACGTCAGCCGAGGACACTGCACCCAGCACAGTGACTCGCTGACCGACAACCTGCAGGACGTCAGTCGCACCAGCTGGGAGCACGACCTCAATCGTCGCATCGCCATCACTCAGCAAGGCGGTTCGCTCTGCGTACACTCCAACTGCCTGCGTAACGGTGCCACTCGTCCGAACCTTCGTGTTTGCCGCCAGTCGCTTCCCCGCTACATCGCTCAACGGGACGCTCGGCACTGGGTCTACACCGTTCATTCCTCCTGGCACTGGTCGCGCGATGGCTCTTTCATTGACCACACCAGGCGTCGGCTCCGTCTATGCCCACTCTCCTCCCGGCAAGCGCGACCAACTCTCGCCCCGGCGGGCTGCTGGGACTTGTACCGTGTCGAGGATCTCGCCACTACCGTCACGCAGCTCAAGAACCACGCCGTCATTGCGCAGCACAAACGAACTCGGCAAGGCAATCTGCCTGTAACCGGCTGGGGGAACAATTGTACTCGCAAAGCTGTGCCGCTGGGGTTGAGTACCTCCTACTTCGACGAGCTCCCAGCCAAAGAGGTCAACCGGCTCGTTGCTGTCGTTCGTGAATTCGACAAACTCTCTGCCCCCTTCAGCTGGTGCCGTCAGTACCTCTGAAACACGTACCTCGCGTGCAGCTTGCGTCATGTGACAGGTGAGATAGTTACAGCTGAAAGCCCGTTCCCTGCCCGGGCAACCACAGGCAATAGTACATCACTCATCTGCGCTGGCCGCAGAACGTTCAGGCGGTACGCGCCGTCCTCCTGCCGTTCAAGCGGGGTAGCGTCTTCATGCTCCAGCGATGCGTCCACGGCGCCAGGCGCCCAGGTTACGGCAAGGGTGAACTCACGCTGCATCTCTCCCGGTTGCCAGGAAATCGCGCACGCTGGGAGCGAGAAATGAGGCGCACCGGAATTCGTCGGCGTTCCCAGATCTGGACGACCAGGATCAAAGCCCTGCTGCTCTCATGCTTCGACCCAGGCGCGCGGATCGCTCCCAGGCAGCAGCGGATCGAAGGTACGAACGAGCGCCGCGGGCGGCAGCGAGTTACTGTATGGGGGCAATCCGCCACTCCCTACTCGATCTGCAATGCTACCGTCTGGACGACGAAGCTCGAGTGCGAACGCCGTATTACTGAGCCCGAGCGCTGAGCTAATGACGTCGGGCTGCACAGCGAGGGCTGACGGACCGGTCGTAAACATATGTTCCGGGCCGTTATTTGCAATCAAGAAGTATCCGCCCGGCGCAATACTACCCTCCTCAATACGCACAAGGAGGATCGGCTCAGCAGCGACGTTCCAGAGCTCCCAACCCTCAAGCGACACGATGTCGGCCGAGAGATTTCGGAGCTCCACCCACTCATCAGCCGCCGAAATACTTGAGCCCGCCCAGGCGAGTTCACTCACGACCACAGGTATCTCGACAGCCTCCGCCACGCTAGCCACCCCGCCTATCGCCCAGGCGCAGAGCAACACCCCAATCAGCCCCCCCTTTGCCACATACAACCTCCTTCTAGAGTTCAATGATTTGCCCCTCTTCAAGCTCTCCGGTGTTTGCCACGATCCGACTAGTCTGGGGTAAGCGATTCGGCGATGGCTTCGGCTGCACCGAGGATGGTGCCGCTGTTGGCGGCGGTGGCGACACGAGCAAGTGCTCACGGAGGTGTTCGTGGCGGTACCCAGTCGGCTGGGCCATACTGCGCATCCCCTGTTCGTCAATACGTTGCGCTGCGTGCTGCGCCATAGCTTGAGTTCCATTCGGTCGCGCTGCAAGCTTATCGTGCAAAAGGAGAATAGTATTTGCGACGACGTACGGCCGGGGTACGTTCTTTAACGTAAAGCTCGGAGCATCACTTGCCGATTCCACAACTACAGTGCCGTACCGCAATAGTGTCTGCACATACCCCCGCATGTGTGCCGTAACATCCTGGACACGAGCAAGCGGTAGTTCCACTACCTTGCGACTAAATAGTCCTACCTGCTCAATAATAATTAACCTCTCCGAGGTTAATACACCGACGTCCAAATAATGCTCGATCCAGGCGGTAATAAACACTGCGTTTGTAATAAGTAAATGCATGCTGCCAATTAGTAGCAATACAATGAATACAGTGCTATTTGAAAGGTCTAATATCTGAAAACGAAAGATTAGGTAGCCAACAACCAGTGGAATGAGCACCATAAAGCCAAGGATGAGCATCCAAGGCGCAAATGCCATCCAATGACGGCGAATAAATATAAGTACCTCTTCATCCTGGAGTTGCCCCGGAAACAATTCGCTCGGTCGGCCAGTAACAATGTTGCGACGAAACGTATTCATACCTTCACCCTATAATTGCGTAAAGAATCAACACAGCCGTTAAAAATAGCACTGTGCCAGCACAGCCAACGTAAAGACGCAATACCTGCTGCGAGGCATCGCCGGAGTATCCATACTCATTCAAATGATGAATGACATATGTCGAGTATAAGCCGTAACCCAGGAGAAAAAGGAGGTAGACGAGGGTGACGGCGAGCAGCATCACCAGCCTCCGTCAGCTCCCCTGAGGAGTTCGAGACCGCGCACGGTAATCTGGCGACCGCGCGGCGTTCGCTCGAGCAACCCTTCACGGATGAGGAATGGCTCATAAACATCCTCGAGCGTGTCAGCATCCTCGCCGAGCGCCGCCGCGAGCGTACCAAGGCCAACCGGCCCACCACTGAACTGCTCACCAATCATCGTGAGGATAGCGCGATCGATCTTGTCGAGTCCGAATGGGTCAATACGGAGCAGCTTCAACGCCTCGTCGGCAACAGAAGCGGTAATGAGCTCAGCCCGATGGACCTGCGCGTAATCTCGCACGCGTCGCAGTAGGCGGTTTGCGATACGCGGCGTCCGACGAGCTCGTCCCGCAATCTCACGAGCACCCGAGCGATCAAGTGGCGCGTCAATGAGCGCGGCCGACCGCAGCACGATCTCTTCTACCTCCTCGGGCTCATAGAAATCGAGGTGGAAGTGGCCGCCGAATCGGTCACGGAGTGGCGAAGAGAGTCGCCCAACCTTGGTCGTCGCACCAATGAGTGTGAATCGGGGCAGTTCGAGGCGAAGCGTCTTGGCTGATGGCCCCTTGCCGAGTACGAGGTCAAGTGCGAAATCTTCCATTGCGGGGTAGAGAATCTCTTCTACCGTGCGCTTGAGCTGATGGATCTCATCGATGAAGAGGATGTCGCCGCTCTGGAGTCCCGAGAGAATAGACGCAACGTCACCTGGCCGTTCGAGTGCGGGGCCAGAGGTTACCCTGAGCGAGGTACCAAGCTCTTTCGCAACGACGTGCGCAAGACTCGTCTTCCCTAGGCCAGGAGGGCCGTAGAGCAGCAGGTGCTCGAGCGCCTGCCCACGCTCCTTCGTCGCTTGAATGAGGATCGCGAGGTTACGCTTCGTTGACTCCTGGCCGATAAACTCACCGAGCTGCTTCGGCCGGAGCGCCGCATCTTCACGCACCTCCTCCGGCTGCGCTACTGCTTCCGTAAGGACGGTGGTCCCAACCTGTTCGTTCGGCATAGTGCCTCGAGTATACCACGGCCGCCGGTTTCGCGGCGGCCGTGGCGCTAGTGCGAGCACTGCTTACGGGAGGTAACTCAGTGGATTTACCCGTGTCGAGTAGTCCCAGATCTCGAAGTGCAAGTGCGGCCCTGTCGACCAGCCAGTCGAACCCATGTACCCGATCACCTGCCCACGACGGACTTCCTGCCCAGCAGAGACAGTGAAGCTCTGGAGGTGGGCGTAGAGCGAGCTATACCGAGCGTTGTGCCCGATCACAATGTAGTTCCCGTACGCGTACAATCGTCCGTTGTAGTACATCGACGTCGCCGTAGTGACTGTTCCACTTGACGCGGCGTAAATCGGAGTCCCCGATACATTTGCCAGGTCGAGACCGCCGTGGTTCCCACCTGGCTGGAATGGCGTCGAACCGCCGAAGTAGGTCGTGATTGCTCGGTAGTCCGTCGGCCACTGGAAGCCGACCGCCGACGTACCACGATCACGTGCCTGGATAACGCCGGGACCCTTCGAGTTTAGGCGGGAGCGAAGCGCAGCCATCTGCGACTCAACTTGGCTATTGAGCTTTTTCGCCTCTTCTACCTGTGCCTCGTACGAGCGCTGCTCTTCTTTTGTTCGAACCAAGAGCGCATCCTTCCGCGCCTTCTGGTCCGCAAGACCGACGCGGTACGCCTCCTGCTGCGCCTTCATCCCAGTGAGCTCATCCCGCCGAGTCTTCAGCTCCGTTCGCTTCGCTTCGAGATCGCGCCTCAAGCCTTCGACTTCCGCGATCATCGCGTCGATCTGATCCTCGAGCGCCTCGAGGTACTGGGTGTGCTCAACGAACTCGGAGATTGACGTCGCGCCAGCAACGAGGAAGAGCGCATCTTCGCCGCCGGTCTCGTACAGCACGCGGAGCGTCTCGTCCTGGTTGCCTCGCTGCTCGTCGAGCTCGCGCTGCTTTACGACGATATCCGCTTCGACACGGGTAATCTCCGCCTCCGCTGCTGCGATCTGTCCAGCAACGTCGTTGATCTTCTGCTCCGTGTACTCAATGTCCCCTTCGATGCGGTCGATCTGGCCAGTGAGCGCCTGCGCCTCTTTCTTCTTTTGCTCCGCTGCCGCCCGTGAATCCTGAATCTTCTTATTGAGCTCAGCGGACTGCTTCTGCAAGTCCTGGAGCGTGGCCGCGTGGCCAGTACCAGTGCCGGTCCAAAACGCGAACGGCGCTACGGCAAGCGCAGTAATGGCGCCCACGAGGAGCGCCCGACGAACACGTGTAGTAACGAATTGTGCGCTTCGATTTTCCATTTACCCTCCTGCGATACCCTTCCTCACTACACGACTTCCACCACCAATGCAAGCGTCTACAGCCGAACGAAGCGACGGACCGCCACGTAGCTCATAAGGACTGCGCTTCCAATCCCCACGCCGACAACCGTCACAACAATCCACACGATGTGCTGCCAGAAAAACTGGAGCATGTCGGGCGCGAGGAATTTCGCGATCGACAGAAGTGGCGATGAGCTCGCCAGATCGTACTTGAGGAAGAAGTACGTCGCAACGAGCGCTGCGGCCGAGCCAAAGAACCCAACGATTGCCGCCTCAACGAGGAATGGCGAGCGGACGAACGCCGTCGTTGATCCGACGAGCCGCATAATCTCGATCTCGCTGGACCGGGAGAGGATGACGATGCGAGTCGTGTTGTAGATGAGGATGAACGAGAGCAGGAAGAAGATTCCTGCGAGGATCCACCCGTTCTGGCGAACACTGCGCGCTGTCGCCACTAAGCTCTCGACGACCGTCTGGTTATCCTTGTAGCTCACCCGCCGGACTTTTCCTTCGTACTGCGACGACTCGAATACCTTCGCGAGAAGACCGAGGTTCGCCGGATCGTGCGCCTGAATAACAAGACTCCGGGGTAGTGGGTTGTCTTCGGGGGTGATTAGGCTTTTCACCCGCTCACTCGTGCGCCGCTCCTGCCACACTTGGAATGCCTGCTCCTTGGAGACATAGTTCACGCTCTTCACGTCTGGCCGATTCGCAAAGGTGCGCTGAATATCGAGGATCTCCTCTTCTGTTGCGTCGTCATTGAAGTACACGGAGAGGTCGAGCTTGTCCTGAATACCCTCGGTCGTATTCACGATAACGATGCCCTGAATAGCGAAGACGCCGATAATGAAGAGCGTAATCGCGATGACGAGCGATGAGGCGAACGATAGCCAGCCGCTCCGGAAGAAATTCGCGATCCCGAACTTGAGTGCGCGAACCATTGAGAGCGTGCTCATTTGGTCCCCACGTGCTTCTTCGGATGCGTTGGTAGCTCGTATGTCCCAACTGCCTTATCCGAAACAATGTGGCCGTGCTCGACGACAACGACGCGCCGCTTCAGGTAGTCGACGACTTCCTTGTTGTGCGTTGCGAGGATAACGGTCGTCCCGCTCCGGTTGATCCGCTCGAGGAGTTCCACGATCTCCATTGTCGTTGAGGGATCGAGGTTGCCGGTCGGCTCGTCGGCGAGAAGAATCTTCGGGTTGTGGATCATGGCGCGAGCGATGGCAACGCGCTGCTTCTCACCACCCGAGAGCTCGTGCGGGTAGTTGTCACCTTTGTCAGCGAGGCCGACGAGGGTGAGGATCTTCGGAACGCGCTCCGCGATCTCCGCGTTCGAGACGTCAGAAACCTCGAGTGCGAAGGCGATGTTCTCAGCGACGGTCTTCCGTGGCAGGAGCTTAAAATCCTGGAACACGACACCCACTTTCCGCCGGTAGTAGGGCAGCTCGCGGTCTTGGAGCTTGGTGATGTCTCGGTTCGCGATAAGAATGCGGCCAGCGTCTAGCTTTTCCTCGGCGATGAGGAGGCGGATGAGCGTGCTCTTCCCCGCGCCCGACGGCCCAACCAAACTGACGAGCTCGCCCGCCTGAATGGTGAGCGAGATATTGTCGAGTGCAAGTGAGCGCTGGCGCGGGTTCGAGACGCGCGCATACGACTTCGTAACCTGTTCGAGTTCGATCATATCCCTCCTCGGGCCCCCGCACGGCCTGCTTGTCTACATGGTACCAGGGGCACGGGAGATGAACAATGAACAGGCGAAAAACAAAAGCCGGGACGCAGGGTGGTGTTCGTATTACCCACACTGCGTTCCGGCTATAGCGTCACGAGGACGCACGAGCGAGTCAGTGGCTCGCGTTCTGGCGGATGCACTCCGCCACACACCCGCCTCGGCGGTAGATTTCAAGCAACTTGCGAGCCGGCGAAGCTGCTCCGTGATCGATGAAGTGCAGCGGGTGCGCCTCATCGGGGACTCGACCCCGACAGAGTGCGACCGCCCGATGGGCGGCCAGATCAAGATCCACCGCAGCCAATCGGGGTTCGTGCTTTAGCCACTCGCGCTTGAGACGAGTGACTTCCTGCTCCCGCAGGCTCTGTACCTGTACGACCAATTTTCATTCCTCCGACGTAAAGTATCACGATGGAACCCTCACGCTTTCCTGAAAAAGAAAAACGTCGTGCGAGTTCGCGTCGACGGCTCATAGAGTACGCGAAACGACCGGTTTTGTCAACGACTTGACGGTCGAAGAAGGAGCGCGATTCCAAAGCAGACTGCAGCGAGCAGGGCGATCGTCGGCCCTGTCGCCGTATCGAGTGCGACCGACAGCGCGACACCGCCGACTGCAGCCACGACGCCAACGAGCGCACTGCCGAGGACGAGCTCGCGCATCGATCGGGCGATGAGGTAGCTCGTTGCAGACGGAATGAGGAAGAGGCCAGACAGGAGAATGATGCCGATGAGCTTGATGCCGAGCGCAATCATGGTCGCGACGACGACCCCGAAGATGATGTCGTTGCGACGGGTTGGCACTCCTTCTACCTCGGCGAGATCCGGGTGGACAATCTCGAGGACAATCTGCTGGTGAATTGCCCAGAGTACAGCAAGCGAGAGTGTGGCAGCGGCAGTAATGAGCGCTACGTCACCGTTTGAGAGCGCAAGCACATCGCCGAACAGTAATCCCATGAGGTCTACGCGAACATCTCGCAAGAACGTCAGGAGGAAGATCCCGAACGCCGCAACTGCGGCAAAGAGCACGCCGAGCACGGTATCAAAGGAGAGACGGGTTTGACGCCGGATCGCGAGCACGAGCATCCCGACGATGATCGCGAAGGCGACCGACGACCAGCTCACGTTAATCCCGAAAAGGACGCCGAGCGCGACGCCAGTGAACGCAGAGTGTGCGATCGTGTCCGTGTAGAAGCTCATCCCGCGCATCTGGATGAAGCTCCCAATGACGCCACCGGCGACCGAGAGGATAAGCGCCGCGATGAGCGCACGAAGCATGAAGGGTTCAGTGAGTATGTCCATGAGGGTCTCCGAGGCGAAGTTCGTGGAACTTCTTGCCAAGCCGCTTCTCGTACGTCGTAAGCTCAGCGTGGTCATGAGTCACGGTGATAATTGTTGTGTCGTGCTCCTTGAGGAGGTGGACGAGCAGCGAAGCGATCTCAGTCCGACCGAGCGCGTCGATTCCCGCGGACGCCTCGTCGAGCACGAGGAGCTTCGGTGAGCGGGCGAGCGCACGGGCGAGCACAACCCGCTGCAGCTCCCCGCCGGACAGCGTTGCAAGACTCGCGTCAAAGAGCTCTTGGATCTTGAGCTCACTGCAGAGCGCCCGCGTCGGTCGCCGGACGCTCGAGAGTCCGAAGAACTCTCGCACCGTGAGCGGAAGCGTTCCGGGAAAGTGGAACCGCTGCGGCACGTACCCCACATCAGCTGCCGGGACGCGATCAACCGCCTTCCCCTCGTACAGGAACTCGCCTTCCGTCGCGTTTAAACCAAGAAGACCGCGGATGAACTGGGTTTTACCAGCACCGTTCGGCCCCGTGACGGCAAGCAATTCTCCGGCGCGGAGCGTGACGGCGAGCGGACCGACGAGCGTCCGACCGCCAACAAGCACGTGGTAGTTGCTGAGCGCAATCATTCCTGAACAGTATAGCGGATCACTTCGTGAACACCGTTAGCCGAGCACCGCCCGCAACGCCTCGAGGTTGCGCCGCATGCCGTCTACGTACGACTCGTCGAGCTCGTTCGTCTCGAGAGGGTCGAGCTCACGAACGGCAATGCCGAGATCGCGGGCGAGCTGATCCACGGTCGCCGGCGAGTACTGCGGCTCAGTGAAGAGCCCGCGCAACCGCTTCTCTTGCACGAGGGAGCGGATGCGGGCGAGCTCGGCCGGCCGGGGCGCCTCGCCGGGCGTCGCCTCAATGGTCGCAACTTGCTCCAGGCCGTAATCACGTGCGAGGTACGAAAACGCACTGTGGAAGGCAATGAACTCGCGATCCCGAAACGTCGCGATGCTCGCCCGGAACTCCTGGTCGAGCGACGAGAGCTCGGCAATCAGTGCTGCTGCGTTCGACTCATACGTTTCGCGATTCATCTCATCTACCCGCACGAGCGCGTCACGGATGTACCCGGCAAGCAGAATGGCGTTCTTCGGTGAGAGCCAGATGTGCGGGTCGGTGCCAGCTTCACCAGCCTCCTCATCGTCGGCCGAGAGTAGCTTCACATCCGCCTCGAGCATAGCTGCGAGCTCCAAGCGCGTGGCAAGTGAATCCGATGCCGTAAAAAGCGAATCCAGCCACTCATGCTCGAGCTCGGCTCCGTTCGAGATGACGAGTGTCGCGCTTCGAAGTGCAGCTAGGTTTGCTGGTGCCGCCTGGTAGTCATGTACTTCCTGACCGGCCGGCACAAGCTGTTCTACTCGCGCCACCGTACCCGCGATCGGCGCGGCGAGGGCAGTAATCGGGTAGAAGGTTGTCACGACCAGTGGTCGATCATCAGCCACAGGCCGCGTGCGCAAGTTGAGTACGACAGCCGCAATTCCTAGCACAACAAGCAGTCCAACAACGAATCCGATCCAACGATGCATGCGGGCACTCCTTTCTGTATTGTACCCACAGTACCATAGACAAGTTGACAAATGCAACTCTGTTGCATATAGTACTTTCATGCAGTACGCAGCAAAACACCTGAGCGAGCGCGGCCTCCGCGTAACCGATGCCCGCGTTGCCTTACTGGAAATCCTCGCCGCGTCTCCTGAGCCAATGACCGCACCGTCACTCCACGCAGCACTGATCTTGCATGGCGTCTCGGCGAACAAGTCCACGGTGTACCGCGACCTCGACCGCTTCGTCGAGGAGGAGCTCGTCGACGAGCTCGACTTCGGCGAGGGACAAAAACGGTACGAACAAACGACGACGCCACATCACCACGCCGTCTGCACGGAGTGCAACCGAATCGCGCATATCGAGCTCCCCAGCCACCTCGCCACCGAAGAGGCATTTCTTATGGCCAGGTATAGCTTTCGCGTCGACTCACACGCCCTCGAGTTCTTTGGCACCTGCGCGGACTGCCAGCGATAACGGAAAACGCCTCCCCGAAGGGAGGCGTTCGTTATATCTCCTTACTGATCAATGAAGATCGAAGAAGAGCGAAGTTGTTTGCCGTTCGCAAGCTCAGCTTGCGCATAGATTGCCTTGACGCCCTGAGCACGGAGCGTATGAACGGTAAAGTCGTGACCGAAGTTCCGCTCGGTAGCACCGAAGCTGTGCGAACGAATCACACGGTCCTGCTCTGGTGACTGCCCCACCGAAACCAACACCATCTGACGGACCGCCACGGGCCCGGTCACGTCGGCATGGAGTAACAGCGAGTGGCCAGAGAGCGAGATTGTGTCGCCCATCAAAGCGACGGCATCGGTATCCTGGTCAAGCCAGCCGATCAGGCGAATCGCCATATCGCGATCCTCTGAGAAGCAGGTTCGCCGGGCGGCAAAAGCTTCGTACACCCCGTCCATGGAACGGTGTCGGACGAACGCAACTGTGTACGGTCCCGCCTTGTAGGGCATAAGATGCCGATCACTCGACCCGCAGGCCCCCGGCCGCCAACCTACTCGGATGAGCTGGCGGAATCCGGCCTCGTTTGAAGCCCGTATCCCCGCCGCCGGGTCACCGGGACCGTAGTACCCACGCGCGCCGTGGCTCGACAGCTCGCAGAGCGCCATCTGGCGGACGAGTACTTCGAGTGGCGGACGAGCAAAACCGCCAAACGTACTCTCCACCGCGTACCGTTCGGGGTGCGCGAACCCGCCAATGATCCACGGTCGCTGAGCAACAACGCCGAGGAGCTCAAAGAACTCCGAAGCAATAACCTCGGGTTCCCCACCCTGCAGGTGATGCCCAATGAGCTCGCTCGACCGGTAGATCAGGATATGACCGCCGCCCTGGATGTACGCCGGGTTGGCGAAGATACCCGGATCCCCTTCGTCCGGAATGCCGGTCCACTCAGTACCGGTGTCAAAGAGCAGCCCCTCAGCCTGAAGCTTGGTCGTCAGTCGTTGAAGCGACTGCGCCTCTTCAAGGGCTACTTGTTCGCCGTGGTCTGTGAGGATGAAGAAGTCCTGCGTCCGGAGCGCTGCCCGTGCAACCTCCTCGGGTGACGCTTGGATCCCCTTCGCATCAGAGAAGTCGGAGTGGGCATGTGGGTCGCCCCAGAGCGGACGAACGCCAGCTACACCAAACACCTCTTCGACAGTTGGAACAAACGCTGCGGAAACAGGAGTTACGATGGAATAGCAGAGCATGGTGAGAACTGCATAAGCGAAGAACATGGACCGCATACGTGATACCCTCCAGTGCTGGAAATGTACGAACTGAGGCCGCCAAGGCGACCTCAGAGTGAACCACAGCCGGAGAACGGCGTCAAGCCGTGAGCGATCGGAGGATCTCTATGTTCGGGGAGTCCGGCCCGTTCCCGTCTTTACCCGGCACCTCGAGAATCCAGGGGAGTTGGGCGAGGAGTGGGTGTGCAGCGAGGGCGCGGAAGCCGTCGAGACCAATGTACCCTTCTCCAAGATTCTCGTGCCGGTCTCTCCCCTCACCAAGCGCGAACTTCGAGTCGTTCGCGTGAATGACGACGAGGTTACTCACACCAACCTCACGATCGAACTCCTCAAGCGTCTGCACAACCCCAGCTGACGACCGGATATCATACCCGGCCGCAAACGCATGGCAGGTGTCAAAGCACACCTTCACGCGAGGCGATTTAACAGCGCGGAGCATCTCCCCGAGCTCACTAAATGCATCACCGAGCGTGCCACCGTACCCAGCCGCATTCTCAATGATGAGCTGACTCTCGCCAGGTGCGCGGCGAAGGATCTCCCCCATTACACCCGCAACGTCACGGAGCGCCTCTGCCTGGTCGCGCGCCTTTCGTGAACCCGTGTGGTAGATCACACCCTGCGCGCCGATTCGATCGGCCACCTGAAGGGCGTAGCTCAGCGCGTCGATCGACTTCTCGCGGAGCTCGGCATTGTCCGTTGCGAGATTCACGAGGTAGAGGGCATGGATGAAGACCGGTCCGAGGCCACGCCCACTGACCGCTGCCCGAAACGCAGCGACCGACTCATCGGTGATTGTCGTCTTGCGCCAGCTTTGCGGTGGCGCGATGAAGAGCTGGATCGCTGTTCCGCCGATTGCCTCAATGTTCGTCGCGGCGTTTTGAATGCCCCCCGCAGCTGACACGTGCGCGCCGATAATCACGCTACGCTCCCAAGAGCTTCAGGATGTCATTGTGGAGCCTGCCATTCGACGCGACGGCTGTTGACGTCGCGAGCTTCATCGGCTGCCCCTGCCAATCGGTGACTGTACCGCCTGCCTCTTCGACAATAAGCTTCGGCCCAACCCAGTCCCACGGCTTCAAATGGTGACCAACGAAGACATCGTGGATGCCGTGGGCGACCGCCATAAAGTTGAGCGCCGGGACGTCTCGATAGCTCAGCTGTCGAACGACCTTAGCTAGCTTCACCGCCGCGCTAATTGCCTGCTCCCTCGCTTCGATCGGCCCGAAGCCGCCGTACACGAATGCCTCAGTAAGGTTCGCCTCAGTGCGCGCGTGCATCTTCCGGTCCTGGTAGAACGCCCCGGCGCCCTTCGTTGCCCAGAACAGGTGTCGCCGCTCAGGCATAGAAACCGCGGCCACCGTCGGCTCACCATTCTCTACCCAAGTGACACTCGTGCCGTACTTATCGTTGCGGGTAGAGAAATTCCCCTCGCCGTTCAAGCCGTCAATGAGCCAGAACGACGTCGCGCTCCCGAGTTCACCACAGTTCCTTCCCCAGATCACCTCGTTCGGGTAAATCTGCTTTAGGAAGATTAAGATCGTCTCGCGAGCAGCCACTTCGGCTGCAGCCGCATCGATTGCTGGACCACCGCTCTCCCAGAGCGCAAAGCGACGAGCGAGCTCATCTCCAGCAATGAAGGCTGCCTGCTTCGCGACCTGGAGTCGGGTTTGAAGGTTTGTTGCCATACAGTCCTTTCTTCTACGTAATACTACCACCACGACGCGTGAGGTGGTCATGCGACGAGCCATGGCGCTGCTCGTGCTCAGCTTGATAGTCAAAGGTACGAACACCTACTTCGACGTTGCCGAAGTACTTCACCTGCTCGAACAGCGGCTTCGTCTTCGCCTGCTCAGGTTCAGGATTCAGTGCAAGGAACGACCGGGTGAAGAGGAAGTATGAATCACTCGACACACTGTTCTTGAGGAGGCGATGGGCGAGGATGACGTCCGACCCAACGAGCTTAACAAAGGGGCCGATCTCATTCACGACAAACTCACCAAAGTGAACGATGAACTTCATTGAGATACATTCGAGCACCTGGCTTTCGCTTGTCTCTGCCGCCTTGAGCTCCTCCATGGCGTGGTAAAACGCGTCGGCGTACGCCTCAAGCTGTTGAAGTGTGGCTCGGTACAGCGCCGCCCCCTCCTCGCCCGGCGCGTACACGAAGAGGGCGTCTCCTTCGATTTCATTGACGATGAACGCAGGCGTCGTCCCCCTGAATACCCGATCGGTAATGTGGTGGACGATCTTGGCGCTAAACTCCGCCTGCGCAGAGGTCAGGAGATCGGTGTACCCGGAAATATCTGCCAGCAGGAGCACGCCCGAGGAGCGCCGTCCGACAAGCGCCTGCTGCCTCACTGCTGCCGCAGCACTGTCGTACTCAACCACGCCGCCGCCTGCGTCCCCGCCGCCCCTTCCGTTCGCTCACGAGCTCGCGGTACGGGCCGTAGAACTTCGCCGCGACTTCGTTCTCGATGAGTACGGTTTCGTCGGCGGCTGCCTTGATGCCGCGATTGTATCGGGCTGCGAAGCCAAGGTACACGACCCTGACGCCTTTCTCTTTGGCGAGGTGAATGACCGGCTGGAAGTCCGAGTCCGAGCTGGCGAGAATGACGGTCGACACCTTACCTTCGTAGATATCTCGCAGAATTTCGACGGCGATCGAAACGTCAACGCCCTTCTCCTCAAACTGTACGTCTTCGCCACGACCCCGCGCCCTGACGGCGCCAGCGATGACGTACCGGAACCCTTGCACCTCAAGCTGCGCCTTGAGCGTCGCTTCACGGGCGACGAGCTCTTCGGATTTCTCCACGGTTTCCTTGTGCGGAATAACACGGGCGAGGTAAATGCTCGCGAGACTGACGTCAACCTTTTGAAAGACATGGTTCAAGAGTCCCCAGAGATCGTACTTCGTGAGATCGATCTCCTGGACGCCGCGCCGGCGAAGCACTTCGCGAATCCGGCGCACAAAGTTCTGGCCATCGATGTAGAGATGGGTGTGTTTACCCTGAGTGTGCATGAGTCTATCTTACGCTCTTCCGCCAGGCAGCAGAACATACCTTAGCGATATGACAGGGAAGTATACCGCATTTCCTCATCCTAATCAATGGCGTCGGTCGCAGTAGCGCGCATCCGAGCGAGATACCCCTTCTACTTCCCGTGGCACTTCTTGAACTTCTTGCCCGATCCACATGGACAGAGATCGTTTCGGCCGACATGACCGTAGCCACTCGGTGCGACAACGCTCTGCATGGTTTCCGTCGTCGTCTTCCCACCCGATCGGACTGTCAACGTCACACCACTTCCTGGCTCGCGTTGAGGCTGTGGCAGTGTATCGCGCACTTGGTCGAAACCGCCCGGGTTCGCTTCGCTCGGCCCCTGCAAGACTACCTGAGGTGACTGGACTGCTACCTCAGGCACAGCCTGTTTCACCTCGAGCCTGAGGAGCATCTCGACAACTTGGTTCTCGATCTCATCTTTGAGCGCCTGGAACAACCCGTACGCCGTATCTTTGTACTCGACGAGCGGGTCCTTTTGCGCGTACCCGCGTAGTCCAATCCCGTCACGGAGGTGCTGCATTGTTGAGAGGTGCTCAACCCAGAGCGTGTCAATCGTACGGAGGTAGATGAGACGTTCGAGCTTGCGGAAGTTCACCTCACCGACCTCGCGAACTTTCGCGTCGAACGCCCCGTGCTCGTCCTCATGGAGCAGGTCGCGGATTTCTTCGTGGAGCCACGTATCCTGTTCCGCATCGAGCTCGAGGATACGGTGCCGCTTCCGGTAGACAACTTCGCGCTGCGCGTTCATCACGTCGTCGTACTCGACGAGGTGCTTGCGAATGTCGAAGTTGTGGCCTTCGACGCGGCGCTGCGCCTGTTCAATGGAGTTCGAGACGATCTTGTGCTGGATCGGCTCGTCGTCAGGCAAGCCAAGGCGATCCATGACCGCTTTTAGTCGAGCGCCGCCGAAGATCCGCATGAGGTCGTCTTCCATTGAGATGTAGAACTGGGAGCTCCCCGGGTCACCTTGGCGGCCAGCGCGACCTCGGAGCTGGTTATCAATGCGTCGTGACTCGTGGCGCTCCGAGCCGATAACAGCCAGCCCACCCGCTTCAATTACCATCCGGTGCCGCTCCTCCCAAGCTGTGACATCGGCCTTCGTCGCGTCCGCTCCGGGTTTTCGTCCACCGAGGAGGATGTCGACGCCGCGACCAGCCATATTCGTTGCAACGGTGACACGACCCGGCTCACCAGCAGCCTCGATAATCTTCGCCTCGCGCTCGTGCTGCTTGGCATTCAGTACGTCGTGCGCAATCCCCTCTGCCTTAAGGAGCTTCGAGAGTTGTTCGGACTTCGCAATCGATGCCGTGCCGACGAGCACCGGTCGGCCGGCGTCACGGAGTCGGCGAACCTCCGCAGCAATCGCCCGGAACTTCGCGGCCTCAGTTTTGTAGATAACATCAGCGTGATCGACGCGAACAACTGGGCGGTGCGTCGGAATGGCGAGTACCTCGAGGTTGTAGATCTTCGCGAACTCCTCCGCTTCGGTCTCTGCTGTCCCGGTCATGCCGGCGAGCTTGCTATACATCCGGAAGAGGTTCTGGAAGGTGATCGTGGCCAGTGTCTTTGACTCCTGCTTAACGGGAACTCCCTCTTTCGCCTCAATTGCCTGGTGGAGTCCCTCGGAGTACCGTCGGCCAACCATGAGCCTGCCGGTGAACTCGTCGACGATGACGACTTCGTCGTCGCGGACCACGTAGTCGCGGTCACGCTTGAACAGCGCTTTTGCCTTCAGCGCTTCCTCCAGGTGGTGGACGTACTGGACCGTGTTCGGGTCGTAGATGTTCTCGACGCCGAGCGCACGCTCCATCTTTGCCACTCCCTCGTCGGTCAAGCCAACGTGGCGCTCCTTCTCGTTTACCGTGTAGTCTTCGTCTTCACGGAGTTTACTCACGAACGCTGAGAACTTCGCGTAGAGCTCACCCGACTCCTCTGCGGCGCCAGAGATGATGAGTGGCGTCCGGGCTTCGTCAATGAGAATCGAATCGACCTCGTCGACGATCGCATAGTGGAGTGGGCGCTGCACCAGCTGCTCTGGTGTGAGCGCCATGTTGTCCCGAAGGTAATCGAAGCCGATTTCATTGTTCGTGCCATAGGTAATGTCGGCGGCGTACGCTGCCCGACGCGAAATCGGCACTAAGGTAGGCCAGTCTTCGTGGAGCGTAGCGCGGAGTTCGTCCGACTGCTCAGCGATCGGGACGTACTGCCAGCTCTGTCCTTGCTGGCCCATCGCTGCCGCCGTAAGGCCGAGCGCCGAGTAGATCGGGCCCATCCAAGTGAGTCCGACCTTTGCCAGGTACTCGTTCGGCGTGACGAGATGCGCGCCGCAACCAGCGAGCGCGTTCAAGACGAGCGGGAGCGTGGCGACGAGCGTCTTCCCCTCGCCCGTACGCATCTCCGCGATCATGCCACGGTGCAAGACGATACCACCGATGAGCTGCTCATCGAAGTGACGCATGCCGAGCTGGCGTTGGGATACTTCTCTCACGATCGCAAATACTTCAGGCAGCAGCTCGTCGAGAAGCTGTGCTCGCCTCGGTTCGTCCGTCGACTGCACGCGCGCCTTGAGCGTACCGAAGCGACTACGAAGCGCGGCGTCATCAAGCGCTTCTAACTCCTGACCGATGGTTCCAATTTGGGCGATCGTCGTGGAAAACTTTTGGATTTCCCGAGCATTCGGGTCGCCGAACAACCGAGTGAGAAAGCTCATGCGCACCTTTCGCTAGTAGAGACGTATACTACGCAGCGCCATCAGTCCTGTCCAGGTGTACTTTGCCCAACTGCCACTCAGCGCTGCCGCATTCGTGGACAGCTTCGACGTGTTCGCAACTCCCATCATCAATCTGAGAAGGAGCGTCAATGAGCTGATCCATGATCATGGCGTTCTCTGAGAGTCGGTCAAGAACGTACTGCTGGCGCCCATTGAGCACATCAGTCGCAGATACATCGCCTACTCGGAGCTGCTGCGTGCGCTCGACGCGCACCCCGTTACTCACTGTCCCCCGATCAACCGTGACGACGTAGTTCGACTGCATCCAGTTCGGGTTACGGATCCCGTAGCGAATTGACGTACTCACCGTGATACGCAGCCAAGAGAGCTGGCCAGAGGCATTGTGTCCGTGGGAGATGCACAGTCCCGTATGCGCCCGGCTCCGGCCGAGTCCACATCCCTGCTCCGTCCAGTCTGCCTCCGACTTACAGTCGCTCTCGAACGATGGGTCTGGCAAATGGATGTACGTCAGCGTACCGTCACGCCAATCGGTCGCCCAACTCGGCCGACGAGCTAACTGACTATGGTTGTACGACACTTCACTGTTCACCGCACCGAGCTCAAAGAGCGCGTCGAGGAAGCCATCGCATTGCGTGAGGAATGCTCGCACGCGCTCTCGCTGGACAGGCGACCACTCCCCCCCGTTTCCGCCCGTAGGGACGGAGGTGTTCCATACCTTACTGCGATGGCCGACGACGGGGGAAGCGAAGGAGGCGCTTCGGGGCGGACAGCAAGGCAGAAATCCTGGCCGCAATACGCTCCTTCCGCTCAGCACTTCGTGACCGCTCAATCAGTCGGTCGTGACGTTTGCGCAAGTATCGCTCCGCCTTATCGTAGAGGCGGTCGAGCGCCGTTCGAAAATCTTCTGCGGCGACCTCAACATGGAAGGTCGTCGCTTCGTATGGGATAGCAACGGCAACGTGCGCGTAGTGTGTCCTCCCCTTACGGGCGCGGTGCACATGGTCAAGCCGGAGGTCGACGTGCGACGCGGCCGGTAGGTACCGCTCCAACTTCTGGAACTGTCGGAGCGCAGCCTCTTGGACTGACCGGTTTACCCTGTGCTGCTTATCGAGGATGCGGAGCTCAAGTTTCATGACCACCTCCTCGTGGTGCAATTAGTGGGTTGATATTCGAGGTATGAGCACGTCGCGGCCAACGAAACGCTGGAGTAGCGCAGGTACCCGCACTGAGCCATCAGCCTGCTGGTAATTCTCGAGGAGCGCAATGAGGATCCGCGGAGACGCCACCACCGTATTGTTGAGCGTGTACACGTACTGCTTCTCACCGGCACCGTCGACATACCTTATGCCGAGGCGACGCGCCTGCCAGTCACCGAGCATGGAACACGAATGCGTCTCGCCGTACCCATTTCTGCTCGGCATCCACGTCTCAATATCGTACTGGCGGACTTTGCCCGGTCCCATGTCGCCGGTAGCCAAATCAAGTACCCGGTACGGCAACTCAAGATCGGAGAGTAGCTGCTCAGCGACGCCGAGGAGCTCGTCGAAGCAGCGCTGCTGCTCGGCGTCATCCGCGGCGCACAGGACGACCTGCTCGACTTTCAGGAATTCGTGGATTCGGTAGAGCCCCCGGCTGTCCTTGCCGTAGCTCCCGATCTCACTGCGGTAGCACGGTGAGATTCCACAAAGCTTCACCGGGAGCTGTACAGCTCGAAGTGTCTGGTCGGCGTGGTACGCCAGTAAGGACGGCTCAGCCGTGCCGACGAGGTACTCCGCCTCCTTCTCACTCTCACCGCTCAACCTGGCGGCGTTTCCCACTTGGTACGTCTCGGCGCGAGCAGCGGGGAACTGCCCCGAGCCGATGAGCGCTGCCTCTTTGACCTTAGTCGGCGGAACCATGAGCGTGAATCCGCGGTCACGCATGCCCTCGAGCGCCAGCTGCATAAGTCCATAATGCAGGAGGACCGCCTCGTTCTTCAGGTAATACCCCCGGAATCCCGACACCTTCGCCCCCTGCTCCAAATCAAGGAGGTCAAGCGCTGTGCCGAGCGCAATGTGGTCCTTGTGTGGGAAGTCAAACCGTGTGGGCTCACCTACTCGCTTGATTTCTCGATTCAACTCTTCGCCGCCAACCGGAGCATCGGGCGAGGGGAGTTGCGGCACCTTGAGCATGAGCTCATCGAACTCTGCTTGAGCCACTGCAAGCTTCGGCTCAAGGTCCGCAAGCTCAGCCTTCAGTACCGGACCTCGCGTTCTCGCTTCGTCAATGGCGAGCCGATTGCGCTCGGCAAGGAGATTGTCGCGCTGCGTCACGAGTGATCGCCGCAGATCATCAAGCTCCAGGAGGTGCTGGACATCGAGATCGATCCGTTTCTTTACAACTGCATCAGCGACACGTTCGCGGTGCTCGCGAATAAACTGGATGTCAAGCATAGGTAACCTCACTACCATTATCCTGGCGAGGCTTCATGTACGGGAATAGCATCGCCTCACGGAGCGACTCAGCGCCAGTCAGTACGGTCACGAGGCGGTCGATCCCCACGCCGAGCCCAGCGGCTGGCGGCATACCGTACTCCAATGCCTCGATGAAATCGGTATCGATGCGCTGCGCCTCGTCATTACCCGTTGCTCGTTCACGCTCTTGCTCGAGGAACCGTTCGCGCTGCTCTTCGTGATCATTGAGCTCAGAGTAGCCCTTTGCGAGCTCAACACCCGTAATGACGAGCTGGAACGACTCGACGACAGTAGGATCCGTGGCACTGCGCTTCGCGAGCGGAATGAGTTCTGCTGGGTGATTTGTCACGAACGTTGGCTGAATAATCTGCTTAACCCCCGACTTGAACGCTGCGTCGTCGCGGCCCCCGCCACTCACCTCGAGGAACGTCCGACGTGCGAAGGGCTGCGCAAAGTCGATGGTGTGGCCAGCAATGGTGAGCGTCTCTGTGCCAAACGCCTCATTCACGACGCGTCGGATAAGCACCTCGAGGGACTGCATCATATCCTCGTAATCCCAGTACGCCGCATAGACCTCAATCTGGGTGAACTCTGGGTTGTGTGTCTGATCAGCCCCCTCGTTGCGGAAACACCGAGCAAACTCGAAGACCCGCTCAAACCCACCGACGAGCAGTCGCTTCAGGTAGAGTTCGGGCGCGATCCGGAGATACACATCCGCGTCGTACGCGTGGTAGTGCGTCGTGAATGGCCGAGCAGACGCCCCACCTGGAATCGGCTGGAGGATCGGCGTATCAACCTCGAGGAAGCCGTGCTCGACGTAGTAGGCCCGGATCGCTTGGATAATCGCGCTGCGCTGACGGAACCGTTCAGCTACCTCATGGTTACTCAGTAGGTCCAGGTAGCGACGACGGAACCGCTCTTCGACGTTCTCCAGCTCTTGCCAGGATCGAGGAAGTGGTCGGATCGCCTTGGCTAACACGCGATAGTCGCGCACAAAGACCGTCGGCTCGCCAGACTTTGTCTCGCTGACTGTCCCGGTTGCAACGACGAAGTCGCCGGGATCAAGCAGTTTAAGTGTCGCGAACGACGTCTCGCCGAGTACGTCAGCCTTCCAGTAGACCTGCATCGTGCCGCTCTCGTCGGCGAGGTCGCCAAACACAGACTTCCCGTGTTCCCGCAGAGATGTTAAGCGGCCGGCAACCGTGACCTCACGCTCCCGTTCCACTCGCGCAGCAGCGATTGTCGCCGACCGACCCGTGGTGGCAGGAAAAGGTGTCGAACCAAGCGCGCGCAACGCTGCGAGCTTCTCGCGCCGGTCGTTCAACATGTGGTCGAGTCGGGTACCTTCGCTCATTACAGGAGTAATCGTACCACAACACCGGGAGAGACAACAACGGAGGCGAGCAGTACGCTCGCCTCCGTGTCTGTGAGTACTACTTACGCAACCTTGGTAATTGTGTAACTCGTCGTACCAGTCGGCGTTCGCACCTCGACGGTATCACCAGACGCGTGATTGAGGAGCGCCTTCCCAACAGGTGACTCGGCCGAGAGCTTCCCCTGGAGCGGATCGCCCTCATTCGCCCCAACAAGCTCGTACACCGTCGTTTTGCCCTTCGACTCAACGGTGACGGTCGAACCGATTTGCACTACGGCTGACCCTGCTTTCGGCGCCACAACTTCCGCGTGCCGGAGCATCGCCTCGAGCTCCCCAATTCGACCTTCGATGAACGCGAACTGCTCGCGGGCGTCTTGGTAGTCTGCGTTCTCCGAGAGATCCCCGAGCTCACGAGCTGCCGCCATCCGCTTCACGGTCTCTGGACGGTCTGCAGCCCTGAGCTTCTCGAGCTCCGCTTCGATCTTCTTCAAGCCCTCTTCAGTCACTTGGTGCTTCTGCGCCATAAGATCCTTTCGCGATTCACCCCTCGATTAAGAGGTGAGTATACGGACGCCTATCTTCGGGGTCAAGACGGAGAAACTACTGGCGCAGCTCAGCAGGACGAGAGAAGTACCACTGCAGCACCTCCTCAGCGACTGGGACAGCGATCTCATTCCCTGCTCCACTCCCTTCGAGCAAGACGGTCATTACCACCTCGGGCGACTCATACGGCGCAAAGCCCGTCCACCAGGCGTGCGTTTTCCCCTCAGCACCGAACTGCGCTGTCCCAGTCTTGCCGGCGCTCGTCACCGGGAGCGACTGCAAACGACGGGACGATCCGGTCAGCACCCCTTCGCGCATTCCTTCCCGCACCAGGTCGAGCGCTTCGCTCTTTACGTCGACCGGTGGAAGCTCAGCAGTCGCCCTACCTGCCACGAGCGTCGGTGTAACTGCTCGTCCGCGGTTCGCCACGGTTACGATAGACTGGGCGATCTGGAGCGGCGTAACGAGGAAGTCGCCTTGGCCAATCGAGAGGTGGTACGTGTCGCCGAGATACCAAGGTTCTTTCTTCACCTCCTGCTTCCACTTCGGCGTGGGAACGAGTCCCCGTACCTCTCCGGGAAGGTCAATCCCCGTCCGCTCCCCGAATCCGAAGAGCTGGAGGTAGTGAATGAGGCGCTCGGCTCCGAGCCCACGGATGTGCTCCCAGCCGCCGCCAATCGCGTAAAAGAACACGTTGGACGATACCGCGATCGCCTTCTTCACGTCCGTGAGACCATGTACCTTCCAGTCTGGGAAAACGAAGTCGCCAATTCGGATCTCACCCGGTGCCTGGATCGTCGTACTCCGAGTAATGACGTCGTCGTTTAGCGCCCCTGCAGCAACAATTGGCTTCACCACTGAGCCAGACGGATACGTGCCGCCAATAACGCGGTTCGTGAACAGCGATCGTTCGTCACGGAGGAGCTCCTCGTACCGCTCGCGGCTCATCGGTGCCGTAAACTCATTCGCGGGGAAATCAGGCAGACTGACGAGCGCCAAGACCTCGCCAGTACTCGGTCGCTCGATGACTGCGGCACCGGCAGTTGACCCGAGCTCAGTAAGCTTCGCCGCAAGCACTTCGGCAAGTTTACGCTGGAGCGCTGCGTCGATCGTGAGCTTGAGGGTTTCACCTGGCATAGGCGGCTGGACGCCAATGACCCGCTGGAGGTAGCCGCGCGAATCCACTTCGAACTGCTCCACCCCGGGCGTACCGTACAGTACCGCTTCATACTGCTGCTCGATGCCGGTGCGTCCTACCATGCTCGATGGAGCGTACGTATCGTTTTCCCGAAGCTCTGCTTCGTTCACTTTGCCGGTATACCCGAGAACATGCGAGAACCCTGCACCCTCTGGGTAGCGACGGCGGGCGCGATCGACAACGCGGACACTCGGTAAGTCGCGCACCTGCACCTTGTACAAGAGCGACTCCTCGTGCGAGAGGCCCGCCTTGAGAGCGATGGGTTCGAGCGAGAGGAGTCCGTTTGTCTCGACGCGAGCGACGATATCGGCCGACGAGAGGTTGACGAGCTCAGCAATCCGCGCGTAGGCAGCTTCCCGGTCCGCCTTCGCTCGCGGCAGGTCGGCAGGCGTAAGCTCAAGGACGAACTCGGGCGTGTTCGTCGCCAGCTCTTCACCGTACCGATCAACGATCACACCTCGCGGCGGCAACAGCTCTCGGTTACGGATGCGATTCCCCTCGGCGAGCAGCTGATTGCTCGCGCCGTGCGTTACCTGGAGGGAGATGAGTCGGTACCCAAGTACCCCAACCAGGACGAGGACGAGCGCAACAAAGGGAAAGAGTGAAACACGGGGCACCGATTCTTCAAGTACGGGTGCATCGTCACCCTCAGTCCACGTAAACGTTCGGTCCACGTGCTCGACCCTCCCCAGTGCCCCATCTGGTCCGAACAGCGACATCTCCCTCCTACAAGCGCAACCCGGCGCGCTTCGTACTCGTCGCGTGCGACACCGCTAGCACGGCGGGAAATACCAGAACTCCTGCAGCCACTGCGTCTCGAACCCACTGCCCCCACGCACTCACACGAAGAGCGATCACGGACTCCGCACACGCCACGAGTCCAGCCGCGAGCAACGCGTAGCCCCAGACTGGGACATCATGGATGACCCGCCGTAACGCGAGGATGAGTCCGCCGTACCCGAAGAGCAGTGGTAGCGTCGTCATGCCGAAACGGACCGAGAGGAGGCCGTCCAGAACCAAGCCACCGGTTATGAGCCAGACAAGCCCGAGTTCGTACTTCTCGAGCATTGCAAAGACGATGAGCCCCGCGGCGATGAGGTGGGGTGTGCTGCCAAAAAACGGCCACGCTCCGAGTACCTGGACCTGAATGGTAACTGTGGCAATCGCTAGGAGTGCGACGGCGAAGCGCACCATTACGGCGTCTCCTCGACCAATATGACCATGCGTTCAAGCATCCCGAATCGAATCGGACTCTGGACGACCGCCCGCTGCAAAATGTCAGAATCATCGGACGCGATCTCGCTCACAGTGCCCACTGGGATATCTGCTGGCACGATTCCCCCGAGCGCGCTCGTGAGCACCGCCTCACCGTGGAGCACCTTCACATCTGCCGGCAGGTCTCCGGCGACGATGCCCGCGAGGCCGCCTCGCAGAATACCCTGCGCCCGGGAGTCCGCGAGTACGACCGGTATAGCGGAAGACGCGTTGGAGAGCAGCGTCACTGTCGTCGTTCGTTCACCGACCTCGTTTGTCGTTCCAGCTAGGAATCCATCGACGAGGACCGCCAATCCGGGCCGCACCCCATCCTCCGCGCCAATGTCGAGCGTTAGCTCATCATGGAGCTTCGTTGGCGTCCTCAACACCACGCGTCCTACCAGGAGCGTACCGCCATATGGCCGGGCAGCGTCGAACTGCTGCTTAGCCACCTCCTGCTGTCGCGCTTCCTCTCGGAGACGAAGTACCTCGCTCTCAAGCTCGCGATTCCTGGTCTCGAGCGAAATAACTGAACGGCGGAGATCCTGAATATCCCTCAGCGACCCAAAGAACCCCTTCGTCCGAACTGTCGCCGTCCCAACGCCCGCAGCCGTAGACTCTGTCGCCCGTAACCCATCCTTCAGCCAGAGCAGCCCGTCTGACCCGATCAGGAAGAGGATAACGACGAGGACGCCGAGCGCGTAGGCACGCCACATGGACTACACCTCCTGAACCGACTGAACGAGCACAGGACGGAGCGCGTCGAGATCCTCAAGGACAACTCCGGTACCACGCACCACCGCAGTGAGCGGGTCCTCGGTAATGTGGATCGCCGTCCCCGTATGCTGTTGGATTAATCGGTCCAATCCCCGCAAGAGTGCGCCACCGCCAGCCAGCGCAATACCACGCACCATAATATCGGCGACGAGCTCAGGCGGTGTCTCCTCGATCGTATCCTTGATCGCAGAGACGATCTGCAGCACTGACTTACTCAGCGCCCGGCGGATCTGCTCGTCATTCACCATAAGCTCCCGCGGTAGACCGGATACCAGATCTCGACCGCGGATCGGTACGACCTCGGGCTTTGAGCTGTACTGGAGCGCAGAGCCGATCTGGAGCTTGATGTCTTCGGCCATGCGGTCCCCGATAAGGAGCTTGAGCTCGTCGCGGGCGAATGACTTAATGTCTTCATTGAGCTCATCGCCAGCGATGCGGAGTGATCGACTCGCGACAATACCGCCGAGCGAGATCACCGCGACCTCTGTCGTGCCGCCGCCAATATCGACGATAAAGCTGCCGCTCGGCTCCTGAATCGGTAGGCGGGCGCCGATAGCCGCCGCTACGGGCTCCTCGATGAGGTACACCTCACGTGCGCCAGCGTTGAGCGCAGCTTCCTCCACCGCACGTCGCTCTACCTCAGTCACGCCGTACGGGATTCCAACGACAATGCGCGTCCGAGAGAGAAAGCGGAAGCCGTGATCGGCGTGCACCTTCGCAATGAAGTACTTGAGCATCTGCTCCGTGACTTCGTAGTCCGACACGACACCGTCGACAAGCGGACGCACAGCCACGATATGGGCTGGCGTACGACCAACCATCTTTCTTGCATCGTCGCCGATCGCAAGGATTTGCTTCGTCCGCTGGTTCACCGCAACAACAGAGGGCTCATTGATGAGAATCCCTTTGCCACGGATGTACACCAAGGTATTCGCCGTCCCGAGGTCAATACCGATATCGTGCGTCCCCCAGGAAAATAGCTTGTTGAGCACGCCGCCTCCACTTCTCTGTCGCACTGGGGAGCGTACCAGATCTCAGGCGCACCTCAAGGGTTAGCGGAGGTACTGTCGTTTATTTGCCGCGTGCTCAGCAAGCGTCCGCGCGAAGTGCGTGCGACCACTACTATCGCTCAGGAAGTAGAGGTACTCGTGCTCGGCCGGAGCAGCGGCGGCCTGGAGCGACGCCAACCCGGGGTTCGCGATCGGGCGGGGCGGAAGCCCAGTGTTGCGGTACGTACTGAATGGCGAATCGACACCCTGGTAGTCTGCAACCGTGATCGTCGGCCACCACTGCACCGCCCCACAGCTGGAGCGAGTACCTGTAGCAACAAGGAGGCACGCGGCATTTGCCTGGTTCGCCTTCGCGTACTGCACCGTGGGATCAGCATCGAGCGACATACCTGCATCAATCCGGTTCTGGTACACCCCCGCGATGAGCGGCCGGTCCTCATCGAACCTCGCCTCCCGCTCAACGATCGAAGCGAGGATGACGGTATCATACGTCAGCGTGAGTCCATCCGTACGACGCAGGAAGTTGGCGACAAATCTCCCGACTACCTCTGTGGCCGAGGAATCCAGGGCGAAGCGGTACGTGTCTGGGAAGAGGAATCCGTCCACGTACTCAGTGCCCGCAAGCTGGAGTCGAGCGACCAGTGCCGGGTAGGCGGCAACACTCGAGACAGCGGCGCCGAATGTGGCGCGATCAGTAACAACCTCTTCCTGCACGAGGCGGTCAGCGATTTCTTCAGCCCGCCACCCCTCGGGGATCGTGACGCTGTTCTCCGCCACTTCGCCGTCAGCGAGCATCGAGAGGAGCTCACTAGGCGCTTGTGACGCTCGGAGCGAGTAGGTTCCTGGTTTCGCGACCACTCCTTGCACCCGTCCGAGCACAGTGAACCAGAACACCGACGGGATGAGTGACTGTGCGCGTAAGTCGGTCGCGATCGTCTGCAGGGCAGCACCTTGCTCAACTCGCACAAGCACAGGCGCCGTCTCTTCGGCACTTACTGGACGCGCCGTCCCCCACCATGCCCAGACGAGCATCGCTGCGACGAGGAGCGCGAGGGTGCCGAGGAGCGCGAGTACGGTCAGCATTCGTCTCATCGAACCTCCCGAATGTACTGCTCAAGGATCAGGCGCGCCGCCCGCGCATCGGTATCGCCGCCTTGACCCTCCTGCGCAAACTGTCGCTCGGCCTCCTTTGTCGTTAGTGCCTCATCAACGGCAAGGACAGGCACGCCTGCCGATGCCGTGAGCGCACTAAGGAGCGACGCGGTCTCTTGTGCGTACGTCGTGCCTACGAGAATGCGCTCAGCTTGGTACCGCCCGACGAGCTCACGCACTCTATCGAGCACCTGCGCAATGCCATCCGCACGAATCGTCGGGAGCTCAAGAACAAGCGCGCCACCAGTCGGATTGACGGCGGCCCCGATTCGCCTGACACCAAGATCGAGCGCGAGCATAACCATGGCTGCACCTACCTACTTCCGTTCGAGCACGAGGTCGATCTGGGAGTACTGACGAGGAACGCTCCGTCGGAAACTCGGCCGAAGTGAAACGCCAGCGGATCGAATACCAGGTTGCGTCTTGAGTATCGCCTCCGCCTCAAGCTGCCCCTTGCCCGCGACGAGCGCCTTGAGTGCTCCTTCGTCAACTCGCTGGACTGACTCCGCCTCAACGTTCGCTTCAAGCGTCAGCGTTCCCTCGGCGTAGTTGGCGCGACGGACCGTTGTCTTTAGAGCATCATTGCCACGGAGCAACAGCTGCCGACCCTCGCCGAGCCGATGTTCGACGAGCGAGGTAACCATAGCACGGTACGCATCTGGCTCTGCCGCGATTGTCCGAGCGCGAACAGTCGCAGACACCTCGAACACCTCTGCCTCATCACCCGGTGCACGAGATACCGCCGGGTCAATCGCTTCAACCTCTACCGCCCCCTCAACGAAGAGCGCGTCCTTCGCAGCCCCCTTGAGCTCGGCAATGAGTTCTGCTTTTGGCCGATCGGCGAGCGCCTGCTTCGCTTTGGCGACGTCCTCTTCGGTAACTACCTTGACCGTGCGGCTCTCGCCGCCAGAGAACGCTGCCGTGTTTGCGCCTGTCACTTTTTCCTGCTTCGCCGTGGTGAGACTTGCGACGACAAACTGCCCCGGACCCACATTCGCAGCGTCGCCCGGTTCCGCAGCTTCCACCTTGACCTCTGCTGTTCCCGGCGTCACAGCGACGTTCCCCTTACTGTCAATCGTCGCTGTCGCGGCGGGGACCGTGACCGGAGCCATCGAGCGGAAGCGCAATCCGCCTCGGGTCAGTTCCGTTCCGGCCGGGAGGCTAAGCGTTTCACCGAGCCGGTTCGTAATCCCAACTGTGCCCGACGCTTTCGTTCCGACGTCTTTCGAGCCAGTCGCTGGGAACTGCTCCTTCACTGCCCGCTCCGCCTGAAGCTTCTGGCCAGGTACGTGACCTGTCTCGGTATTCGGCTGCTCAATGTTATTGTCGGCAATCACCTCGACGGTTTCTCGTACTGGATCTGTGGCGACGCCGAGGACGATCGTTGCGCGCGGGTACACGAAGAAAAACCAAGCGCCCCCACCCACCAGCGCAGCCATTAGCGCCCCTGCCAGGAGCCGACGCGACCGGCGCGGTGGCTTTGCCGCTGGCGGCGGCGTAGTTGACTGAGAAGTACCTAGTGGCTGTGGCACTACGGGTGTGGACGACACTGCGCCTTCACTGGCGTCGTACCGACGGACCGGCACAGGACTCTCCGAATCCGAGACAC
This sequence comes from Patescibacteria group bacterium, assembly GCA_050944875.1. Classification (GTDB taxonomy): domain Bacteria; phylum Patescibacteriota; class UBA1384; order JACPKC01; family JACPKC01; genus JBMNRW01. The sequence continues at coordinate 64,063 of JBMNRW010000004.1, forward strand.
CTTCTTCTGGTCGACTATCAACCTCGATGACATCGTCGATATCGGGCTTTGGTGAGGTCGACGGTGTAATGGGCTTCGAATCAGTGACCGAGGAATACACCGGGATACCAGCCTGTGTCGCCAGGTGGATTCCCGTCGCGTCTTGCGTGACAAACGCGATGCGCTTCTTTAGTCGCTCCGCCTCTCGCTTCAGCAGCTTCACGTTCACCGCGCTCTGGACGAGCTGTGCGTTCTTCGGTAGCACGAGCGACACCGCCCGCGCGTCAGCACGCTTCAGCTTATCGACAACTGAGGTGATTTCCTCGTCTGGCTCTAAGTAGAGTACGTCGTCCATATACCTCCACTATGCCCTGAGTGAGCCCAGAATGCGACCCATCAACCCGTCAGACACCGCCGATGGCCCAACAAGGTCGATCGCGAGGTTGGCCAGTGCCATTGGCGTAATGTCTTGCACGGTGTGGAGCTGATTCGTCGTGTCCCGAACCGTCACCACCTCCTCGGGCTTCAAGAAGTGTACGCTCGGCTTTCGGGCAAAGGGCAACCCCTTGTACCAAGTCGATCCGTTCAAAGCCTCTGCGATGTCCGGTAAGTTACTGCCACCACCACAGAGAAGCACGCGCGACGGGAGGAGCTCGGCGTTCGTAAACTCAGAGAGTGTCAACTCGATGCCTGACAACCAAACGTCAATATCAGTCTCGAGCGTCTTCTTCACCTCGGCCGACTCACTCTTCGGCAACGTGCCGGCAGCGTACGCGAACTTTCGCTCCTCTGCCTCGGCAAACGAGAGGTCGAAACTCCCCATAATGCGCTTTGTGAACGCCCGACCGCCAAGCGCGAACATCTTCGTCCCGACGAGCCCGCCGTTATTCACGACCGCCACATCTGACGTTCCGCCACCGATATCGATGAAAATCGCCGAGAACTCTGTCGACTCTTGCGGGCCGTTAATCCGGGCGACGGCGTACGGCTCAGCGGCGACGGAGAGTAGGTCGAGATCGAGCTCCTCGGCGATCGTCTGCAGGGCACCGAGGTGGACGATCGGGGCGAATGCCGAGTACACACCCACTTGCACTTCTCTTCCCTGGAACCCGAGCGGATTCGTAACTTTGTACCCGTCGATGCGGACATCGACGATCGCCGCATTCACGAGGCGGACATCGATTTCAGCTTGGCCGGTCTCCCACGCCAAGAGGGAACGCGCCCGGTCGTGCGCACGACGCTGGACGTTCTCAATGATCTGCCGAAGCTCATCTGCACTGATCTTATTGAGCGGTTCGGGGCGGACGTACTTGATGGTGGTCGTCGTCCCCTTTACGAGCTCACCCACAATTCCCATGACGACCTGGTCGGGGAGAAAGCCTGCTTGCTCAGCGGCTTGCTCAAGCGCGGTCTCACAGTTTCCGATCACACCATGGATATCGGTTACCGTTCCGCCCTGCATATCGGCGAGTCGCTGCCGCTGCTTGCCAACGCCAACGACTTCGGCAATGCCTTGCCGAACTTCAAAGATAAGTGCCTTGACGAACTCAGTCCCAATGTCGAGAGAGATTGCCCGGTAGTCGTTTGCACCGGCGCGCGCCCAGTTGAAGAGACCCATAGCCCTCCACGCACCGCACCATAACGGCTGCTTACCGTTTAGTATACCAGGCAGAGCGAAACGACGGGAGCCTAGGCGACGGTTGCCTTGATTCGTCGCACACCTGCTGCCGCAGACTGCTCTTTAAGGATCCGGAACTGGCCGATGGCGCCCGTGCGATCGATGTGCGGCCCCCCACAAAACTCCTTGGAGATTGCTTCATTAAGCGAGTGGCCGGCGAAGTAGACTTTTACCTGCTCAGGGTACTTATGGCTGAAGAAGTGCAGGGCGCCCGATGCCTTTGCCTCGTCAAGCGAGAGCTCCACGTGCTGCATGGGCAGGTCACGGGCGATCGCGTCGTTCACCCAGTCTTCAACCCGGGAGCGTTCATCGTCGGTGAGCTTCTCGCCATGCGTGAAGTCGAAGCGAAGCCGCTCGGCGTTAATATCTGAGCCCTTCTGCTGGACATGCGAACCCAGGACCGCACGGAGCGCAGCCTGCAAGAGGTGTGTTGCGGTGTGCAGCCGGAGAACACGTTGCAACTCTGTCTCGTCCTCTGCCTTCAGCTCGCCAGTATCGAGGATAAGGCCGTGGCCACCAAACTTCTTCTCGGCACCGGCGCCAGACACGGCACGATGCAAGTCGTTTCGTGCGGCGAGCTCTCGGCCAAACGCCGCGCGGTCAAGCTGCACGCCCTGCTCGACAAGGAGCTCGTACGCGAGTTCGATTGGCAAGGCATGGCTCTGGTACGCGAGGAATGCGAGCTCGGCTGCCGCCGCATCGTCGAGCCCCGAAGATCGGCGCGCGAGTTCCTTTCGGACAAATCGAGCTGCTCGCCCGAGCTGCTGCTCAAACTGTTTCTGCTCACGGACAAATGTCGCGTAGATCGGCAAATCTGCCAAATGCGGGTAGTACGGCGCGTACACGCCAACCACCGCCTCTACGAGCTGCTCCCACTTCGAAAACCCAAGGGAACGAGCCGCCTGGACCGCCCGACGAATGAGCCGACGGAGGATGTACCCGCGGTCCTTGTTGCCGGGCAAGACACCGTCTGCGATGAGGAATACCGCCGCCTTGGCGTGGTCAGCGAGAATACGAACTCGTCGGTCGTCAGCTGCGCCCTGAGTAGAGGCAATAGCCGCGACAAGCGGGCGGTACGTATCTGTTTCGTAGATACTTGAATGACCATTCGTCGTCATGAGTACGCGCTCGAGGCCAACGCCAGTATCAATGTTTCGCTGCTCGAGCGGAACGTAGGCGCCTTCGGCGGTCTTCACGTACTCCATGAAGACGTTGTTCCAGATTTCGACCCACTCATGGTCGTATGCGCCACCAGGCAAGGAATCTGGCCCCGGAAGCCCTTCTCCTACGTAGGCGAAGATCTCGGTCGTTGGTCCACATGGCCCAGTCGAGTGCACTGGACCCCAGAAGTTGTCATCGCCGAGTGCTGCAATCCGCTGCACGCCGAGCTCCTGCCAAATTTGCTTCGCCTCTTCGTCGAGGCCAATACCGCGAACCGTATCGCCACGGAACACCGTTACCGCTAGTCGCTCCGGGGCAAAGCCGAGCACGGTCGTCACGAACTCATAGCTCCAGGTAATCGCCTCTCGCTTCCAGTAGTCACCGAGCGACCAATGGCCAAGCATCTCAAACATCGTCGCGTGCGTCGCATCGCCAACTTCATCAATGTCGGTCGTGCGAATACTCCGCTGGACATTGACGAGTCGCGTTCCGTCGGGGTGCTTTTCGCCAAGGAGGTACGGGATAAGCGGGTGCATCCCGGCCGTCGTAAAGAGCACTGAGGTATCACGTTCAGGCACGAGTGGCGCTTGGCCGATTTCCTGGTGGCCACGCGCCTGGTAGAACTCAATAAACTTCCGTCGTAGTTCGCCGTACGTCATAGCAAGATACTACCGGATCAGAATCATCTCGTACAGGAGTACTATTGCGATATACGCTGAACGACCGTGGTTTGTACAGCTCGCAACAGTCGGCTGGTCAACGTCTCCTCGCTCGATGTCGCAAATACAGTATTCACGTTCGACGTATCACTCAGCCGAACCGAGTACAGCTCGCGGTACTTCTCGCGCGCGCTGAGCACCTTCTTGTAGTAGCGTATACTTTCGGTAGGAACGCTTCCGGTTTCCCCGCGAATGAACCGGTCACCAGCACCGCCGCCACCGTTGTACCCGACGAGTGCCGCTTCGACGTTCGAATTGTAACGCCCCATGAGACCCTGCAGATGATAGGCGCCGTACTTAATATTGGTTGCTGGGTCGTAGAGCTTGTCGACGGTGAAGTCCGAATCACCAAGTCGACGGGCAATCCCCTGGCCGGTCAGCGGCATAATCTGCATAAGCCCCCGCGCACCCACTGGGGACGTGGCCGTTGGACGGAACCGGCTCTCAGTATGGATAACTGCCGCAACCAGGAAAGAGTCCAGCTCATGGGCTTCTGCCTCGCTACGGATCACATCGTCGTACGCGAGCGGGTAGCTGAGCTCCGCAAAGATCCGAGGCAAGAATGCGACTGCAAGGAACGCTCCAAGCACAACAAGAGCAACGATGAGCCAATTGAGCAGTGTCCGACGTGAAGTCTGAGGCTGGGTACCGGGTTGCATAGGGTACGAAGCTGCCATGTGCACAGTATATAGAAAAACACCGGGACATCCCAGATGCTTTGGTGCCGGGGGCGGGAATCGAACCCACACATCCGCGAGGATAGGGGATTTTAAGTCCCCCGCGTCTACCGTTCCGCCACCCCGGCCTACCTAGTTCGACACCTGACTATACGCGCGCTCTTGCGGAAGCGCAACGGGGGCTGGATACGGCAGGAGGAGCTGGTACGGTAATTCGACAACGACTGGGTCCTGCGACCGGTCAATCATCCAACCATCTGTAGTTGTACGAAGGACCCCCTTAAGCGAAAACCCCGCCGCCTTACGTATCCCGCCGCCGCCAAATAGCTGAGCGATCGCGCCAACATCAACCCGATCGTCTTCCGTGCGTATCGAGGCACGGATCTGGCCAGTAGACCGCTCTGACACGAGGATAGCTGCTTTAGCCCGGGGGACGCAGTTCAGCAGGTTTACGCACCCGTCGAGATCAGTCGGCTCCGCCCCGCAGGCCGCGAAATCCTCGGCGGCAATGACCGCAATAACAATGCCGAGTTGCTCATGGTACTTCGCCCGCGAGAGTGCCAACCCCCAGATTCGGAGTGCTGGCAGCCGATGGCGATTCGTGATATGCGTCTTAATAACCCGAAGACTTGCACCAGCCTCCATGAGCGCTGCCGCCTGACTTAACACTGTCGGCGAGGTATTCGAGTGCTTAAAACCGCCCGTATCACTGTACAAGCCAGTTAGGAGACAAGTCGCAATGTCCGGAGTAAGCTCAGCGCCAAGCGCAGCAATGAGCGGATAGACAAGCTCTGCGGTGCTGGAGGCTTCGAAATCGACGTAGTTTACGGCTGCGAGCTTGTGCAGATCGTTCCGCTGGTGATGGTCAATGTTGATAATGCGGTTCCTGTGCCGAGAGAACTCTCGCACGCGGTGTGCGTAGCCCGTCCGTCGTACATCCCCGCAATCAAGAATCACGACGGCGTCAAAGCTACCGATCAAGTAGTCACGGGTAAACCGCTCAATGCCTGGTAAAAATCGGAACGGACGGGGCGCCTCGTCGATGCAGGCAGCTGTCACCTGCTTGCCGAGACTTCGAAGCGCATGGACAAGAGCGAGCGTCGCACCAAGCGCATCGCCGTCGGGCTCCTCATGTGTAATAAGGAGAACGTGTTCCGCTACCGTGAGTGCGCTCGCTGCCCGCTCAATCATACTTTAAGGATGTACACACTGCGGGTTTCCCCAGGGAGCTCTTTTCGTGACAGCTTTACGGAGTCGACAACCTGGGCAACTTGGCCTTCGATGCGCTCAAACTTCGCGACGTCCCGAATGCCAAGGAGGACGAGGACGCGCGGCTCAACCTGATTGGTAACCCTCACGATCTGATCGAGCTCGTCGGCAACCTCGGAATTCACATGCACGAAGAGCATGTCGACCGACTCAAGACGCTCCATCTCCTCGTCAGTGAGCGCGCGCTTACCGCGCTGGAGGGCGACGAACGTCATCTCCTCGGCATGGAACACCGCG
>JBMNRW010000005.1:0-31876 GCA_050944875.1 Patescibacteria group bacterium
GACATCAACGACTGCCCAACCGGTAATCCCAATTCCGGGATCAATGCCGAGTACCCTCATGCTGCCCGTTCAGCCTCCACTGTGCGAGCGACACCCTCGCTGAACTCGACCCGTGGCGCCCATGCGAACTCGGCCCGAGCACGGGACGCGTCGAGCGCAGAGTGGAGCACTTCCCCTGTCCGCGGCGCCGCAAACACTGGCGACACTGCCCAATCCAAGACCTGACGGACAGCGTCGAACACTTCCAGCACCGTAGTCTCCGTACCAGTGCCGATGTTGTACGCACCACTTCCACGCTCACTTGCAGCCAAATTCGCACTAACCACATCACTGACGAACACGTAGTCACGCGTCTGCGTACCGTCGCCAAATACCGTGGGTATCTGTCCGTTCATGGCAAGTTTCACGAATGTCGCGACGACGCCGGTCTCCGCGCTACCGCCCTGCCGCGGTCCGTACACGTTCGCGTACCGCAGCACAACCGTCTCAATGCCGTAGACGACGCGGTAGTACTCGAGAAACTGCTCCATCGCGAGCTTACCGAGGCCGTACGGGGAGAGCGGTACAGTCGGCGCTGTCTCCGGCGTCGGCCGCACCGTCGCTTCGCCGTAGAGCGCGCCGCCAGTCGATGCCACGACGATGCGGTGTACACCCACCAGACGCGCTGCCTCGAATACGTTAATGGAGCCGATTACGTTCACCTCGGCACTACGGTCAGGTTCGCGCACTGACTCACTGACCGAAATATGCGCCGCGTGGTGATTGATGAGCTCAGGCTGCCACGCCTCGACTGCATTACGCACGAACGCTCTGTCGGCAATGTTCCCCTGGTAAAGCTGCGCCTCAGTTGGAATATTCCGGCGCCGACCGGTCGAGAGATCGTCGAGGATCGCGACTTGGTCGCCACGACGGAGGTAGGCTTCTGCGATGTGAGAGCCGATGAATCCCGCTCCACCGGTTACGAGTACGCGCATAGTCCTCCTCTACCTTGGGTCACTAGAGCTCAGCGTTCGTCTCGACGGACTCGACGTCATCGAGGTCGTCGATTACTTCGAGGATACGGAGAATTCGCTCCTTCGTCACGTCGTCGACGACGTGGGCGAGTTTCGGCACGTACCCAATCCGAGCGTCTTGGACGATGTGCCCGGCTGCTTGGAGCGCCTGACGCACCGCATCGAGCTGCGTCGGTCGCGCATACCCGACGACCACATCGTCCTCCAGGACGACGTCGTCAGCGCCAGCGTCGATAATGGCGAGCTGCACAGCGTCCGCATCGCCTGTTGCCGGAACGGTCACAATTGCCCGATGGTCAAAGAGGTACTGGACAGCACCGGAGTTCGCCAAGGTAAGGCCGTACTTATTGAATGTCGCCCGGAGATCAGCCACGGTCCGGTTCCGGTTGTCCGTGAGGGTTGTAATGAGAAACGCTGAGCCGTTTGGCCCGTACGCTTCGTAGAGCACTTCTTCAATCTGTGCGCCGTCTCCGAGCTCGCCCGTGCCCTTCTTAATGGCACGTTCGATAATGTCCTTCGGCATGTTCTCGGCTTTCGCCATGCCAACATACGTCTCGAGATTCTTCCCGGTGCGTGCCGCAACGCTAATCTGCTTCGCCAGACGCGAGAAGAGCTTGCCGCGTTTCACGTCGGCAGCGCCCTTCTTTCGCTTAATCTGTGCCCATTTGGAATGTCCGGACATACATCTCCTATTATTGAATCAACTCAATCTGACGCCCTGGCAACTCTTCGGGGCGCCACACGCCTCGCACGTTAAATGGACACGCACGGAGCAATGACTCCAAGTCGAGGGTTGGCCGAGGTGTTGATTCGGCCTGCGCTGCGGCGTCCTCAACCATCGCAGCATCAACAAACCGATCCATCCAAGAAATAGGCGCTGGACACTCGCGGTTCGTCGACGCGTAGCAATCGCTGTACTTCAAGTGGTTGTCGACGTCATCCAATCCTTCAAGGGGTTGATGGAGTTCAACCCAAGCTGCAGGAATGCCGTACGCTTCGGCTGCAATGATCCCGTGCAGAGACGAAGAGAGTACAACATCGCACTGCACCAGCTCTCGTATGAAGTTTTCTACACCGACCGTGACGTCGATAACCCGGATATCCGCGCGTACGTGCGAGAGCGCGGCCACGCTCTCTGTCGGTACCGTGAGGTGAGGAACAATGCCAATAGTCCGCTGGGTATGCTTCGTAGGCGCAGCCTTGAGGATGAATGGCATAAGGAGCGCCGGGTCACCATATACTTCTGGCACTTCCCATCCCTGATCACGCAGCAGCTCACGCGAAATAGGTCCGCGTACTGCGTGAAAGGTGAGCTCGAGCGTCTGCGAGATATCTGCCCGCTTCAACATTCCGGAGCCCCAAATATGGTCCCCCGTTCGCAGCCCATCCGGCGTAATTAGGCTACCGACGGTTAGGCATCGTCCATTCGCTTCTCGACTGAACACTGGTGGTTGCCCACTGAGCGTCTCAATGAGGAGTGGCGCCAGGACGTCCCCCCAGTTGTTCCGCTTAGGCACCCAGCTCGTCTTTACGGGAAGGGGTAATTGCATAGTTGGGCACTATATAGCTGGTAACGCCCCCTGTCTACGACATGCACAATTCAGTCTTGTTCAACGTCTACGCGAACTGCTATCCCATCACTCGTCAGCGTTACCGCCCCGTGCTCGTCTGTCCGCCGTACAGCGACACCAGTAGCTCGAAGCCGGTCGATGATCTCGGACGAAGGGTGGCCGTACCGGTTTTCCCGACCGACAGAGATAACAGCGATCTCAGGGTGGACCGCCTCGAGGAACGCAGGCGTCGTCCCGTTCTTCGAACCGTGGTGCGATACCTTGAGCGCCGCCCGGTCGTGGCGGAGGAGCGCCGCCTCCTGTGCCACGTCGAGGTCGCCAGCCAGGAGGATACTCGTAGCACCGTAGGTGAGCTTCACGACGACGGTCGCGTCATACTGCTCTTCGGGGCGGATGCGCGCGAAGTCACGGAACGGGTGAAGGACGCGCACCTCAAGGTCGCCGAAGCGCCGGACGTGGCCAGCGCGAACCGTCTCCACGCGCGCCTGAGCAACCAACAGCACTGAGCCAGGCTTCGTACACGCCAGTCGTGTGGAGCGCGCCAGAGAGCCAGACCGATTCGACCGAGTATCGACTGAGGACGGACGGAAGCCCGGCAATGTGGTCGGCGTCGTTGTGCGAGGCGACGACCACGGCGAACCGCTTCGGCGGTGCGAGGAAGTGGCTGAGCGCTGAAACCACTTCCAAATCAGGGCCGCCGTCAACGAGAAGGTGCTCGCCGGTCGGCGCGTCGATGAGGATCGCGTCGCCCTGTCCGACATCGAGGATACGCACCCGCAGTAGCCCGTCAGCGCTGGTTGGCTGGCTGAGGAGCGCAGCAAGAAACCCCGCAGTAAGGAGGGTAATGAGCCCGAAGAGCTGTGCCCAGCTCCTGGCCGACCTAGCTCGCATACCACACCGGGGATGGCTCCACTTCTCGCTGCGCCCAGCGCCGCGCAGCGAGAAGACAGAGGACGAACGGCAGTGCTGTGAGCACAAGCCACCCGAGTTGTCGGGCGTCGCCAGCGAGAGCCGCCCACGGCAGACTAGCCAGCATCACCGTTCCCCAGACGAAGAGCTGGGCGAGTCCTTGGGCTACCCACGCGACAAGCCGGAGCCAAGGGAAGACGAGCGCGATCGCGCTCGTCGCCATGAGTACGGGTATGATCGGCCCAAGAATCAAGTTTGCGACCGGCGCGATGAGCGCAATTTGGCCAAAGTGGTAGACGACAACCGGGAGAGTAGCGAGCTGGGCGGCAAGCGTTGAGGCCAAGTACTCGCGGAGCGACCACGCTGAGAGTAGAGCGCGCAACCAGCCGCCAAGCGTGGTCAGCCCGATAACCGCGCCGAACGAGAGTTGAAACCCGACATCGTAGAGGAGTACCCACGGATTCAAGACGCCCATTCCGAACGCGACCGCGGCGATCGTTGTCGGCGCGTGGGCCCGACGGCCGATGAGTCGCGCGAGGACGAACGCACCACCGAAGAGGCTCGCGCGCACGATCGACGCCTCCGCGCCAGCTACGAGTGCGAAGAGCGTGACGAGGACGAGTGCGACGCTAGCCCGGGCGCGAAGCGCAACCACAACGGCGAGGAGAATAACGACGTTCGTGCCGCTCGCCACAAGGACGTGGTTCATGCCTGTCCGACGAAATGCCTCGGTGAGCGTCTCGCTCTCGATGACGTCGAGCCCGAAGAGCAGTCCGGCTGCGAGCGCGTCGGCTGGCGCCATGAGCGCGCGGGCGAGCCGGCTGAGGAGCCACTGCCAGGACGTGCCGAGACGACTGCTCACCACCGACCCCACTTCCGTTCCCTCTGCCACTATTCGCTCTACGACCACCCGACCAGCGAGGCCGTGGGCGCGGAAGTACCCGACCTCCGGAAACAATGGAGACGACTGCGGGCGACGGAACGAGCCGGACACTGCAACCTCAGCGCCCGCCCGAATATCGGGTACTCCCCCAACTCCTTCCAAGCGGACGCGGACATCCTCCCCGGCGATCGTCGTGCGCCCGGTCGCGCGCCAGCCTCGCGTCGTACGTTCGGGCGCATCCACGAGCACAACATCGTGCTCGCGAAGCAGAGTACCCTCCTCGGGGGCAGGCAGGAGGAGGGCACGAACGCCGACGTAGCCAACGCACAGTAGCGCGGCACTCGCAAGGAGTGCGAACGGGCGGAGCATTGGCCGCCAAAACTCAACCACCAGCCCAACTACGGCAAGAGCAATCAACTAACAAGGGTAACGGGGGGGTGCCAGAGTATCCAAGAACACGCCGGCGATAAGTCCGACAGCACCGGCGACCGAGCCCCAGAGCAACGGCCACTGCCGCAGCGTCTGCATACATGCAGTATACGCTGCTCCTCGCGTTGACCGAGAACCGTCGCCTGGGTACAATGAACCGTTCTGGAGGTGTAACCATGACCAATACAGATAACCAACCACAGGCAGATCACGGGGCGGACGACGAGCTCGCACGAGCACGGGCCGAGGCGGACGAGCTCCGTCACGGCTGGCAGCGGACGCAGGCTGACTTTGACAATTTCCGCCGGCGGACGCTCGAAGAACGCGAGCTCTTCAAAGAGCGTGCGGCGCACGATGTCCTCATCCAGCTCGCCCCGGTCCTCGACAACTTCCGCCGGGCTTTCCAGCACCTACCGGAAGGCGAGAGTCAGTGGCGGACCGGATTCCAGCACATTCAGAAGCAGCTTGAAGACGTCCTCAAGGCGCACGGCCTCGCCCAAATCCCGACCATTGGCGAGCCGTTCAACCCTAGCCGCCACGAGGCGATCTCCGAGCTCCCCCACGACACGTACCCGGCCGACACGATTATCGAAGAAGTCGAGGCTGGCTACGAGTGCGGTGGTACAATTGTGAAGCCTGCCAAGGTAATCGTCAGCGCAGGACCCTCCCAGAAAGTGAAGGAACAAGAGGTGCACCATGGGTAAGATCATCGGCATTGACCTCGGTACGACGAACTCCGTCGTCGCCGTCATGGAGGGCGGGAAGCCAAAAGTCATCCCTTCGGCCGAGGGCGGGAACACCGTCCCCTCGATCGTTGCTATCACAAAGGCAGGTGAGCGGGTCGTCGGCCAGATCGCGAAGCGCCAGGCCATCACCAACCCGACGAACACGATCTACTCAGTCAAGCGGTTCATCGGGCACGCGTACGATGACGCCGAAGTCCAGAAGATGAAACAGCTCGTCCCCTACGCCGTGAGCAAGGGCGCCGACGGCTCTGTGCGCGTCAAGATGGGCGACAAGGACTACACGCCACAGGAGATCTCGGCCTTTATCCTCCAGAAGCTCAAAGCGGACGCCGAGAGCTACCTCGGCGAGAAGATCGAGGAAGCGGTCATCACTGTTCCCGCCTACTTCAACGACGCGCAGCGCCAGGCGACGAAGGACGCGGGTAAGATCGCCGGGCTCGACGTGAAGCGCATCGTCAACGAACCAACCGCGTCCGCGCTCGCCTACGGCCTCGACAAGGACAAGCAGGGCAAGATCGCCGTCTACGACTTGGGCGGCGGCACGTTCGACGTGACGATCCTCGAGATCGGCGACGGCGTCTTCGAAGTGAAGTCGACCTCGGGCGACACGCACCTCGGCGGCGACGACTTCGACCAGGCCGTCATGGACTGGATCATCGACGAGTTCAAGAAGAGCGAAGGCATCGACCTCAAGAAGGACACGATGGCCTTGCAGCGCATCAAGGAAGCGGCCGAGAAGGCGAAGATCGAGCTCTCCTCAAACCTCGAGAGCGAGATCAACCTCCCGTTCATCACCGCTGATGCGTCCGGTCCGAAGCACCTCGTCATGACGCTCTCGCGCGCCAAACTCGAGCAGCTCACGCACGAGCTCGTCGAGCGCACCCGCAAGCCGATCGAGCAGGCGCTCAAGGACGCCGGCCTCAAGAAGGAAGAGATCGTCGACGTCATCTTGGTCGGCGGCCAAACCCGCATGCCGGCCGTCCAGGCGTTCGTCACCGAGATGTTCGGCCGCGAGCCGCACAAGGGTGTCAATCCGGACGAGGTCGTCGCGCTCGGTGCAGCGATTCAGGCGGGCGTCTTGGGCGGCGAGGTGAAGGATCTCCTCCTCCTCGACGTCACCCCGCTCACCTTGGGCATCGAGACTATGGGCGGCGTCATGACCCCCCTGATCGAACGCAACACGACGATCCCCACCTCGAAGAGCCAGACGTTCTCGACCGCGAGCGATAACCAGACCTCGGTCGAGGTGCACGTCCTCCAGGGCGAGCGCTCGATGGCAGCGGACAACCGCACGCTCGGCCGATTCATCCTCGACGGCATCCCGCCGGCGCCGCGTGGCGTCCCGCAGGTCGAGGTGAGCTTCGACATCGACGCGAACGGCATCTTGAACGTGTCCGCCAAGGACAAGGCGACCAGCAAAGAGCAGAAGATTACGATCCAGTCGTCATCCGGGCTCTCGGAGAACGAGATCGAGGCGATGCGGAAGGACGCCGAGTCGCACGAAGCCGAGGACAAGAAGAAACGCGAACTCGTCGAGCTCCGCAACCGCGCCGACACGATGGTGTACACTGCAGAGAAGACGCTCAAGGACGCGGGTGATAAAGTATCCGAAGAGGATAAGCGCGCTGTCGAAGACGCAGTCACTGCGCTCAAGGGCGTCATGAACCAAGACGACAACGACGCCGTAAAGGCGAAGCTCGAGGCGCTCGAGGCGAAGCTCTCGGAAGTCGGCGCAAAGCTCTACCAGCAAGCCGGCACCGACGCGCCCGCAGCCGACACCGCAGCAGACGACAAACCTGGCGAACCCGAGGCAGACGGCGAAAAGCAAGCCTGATCGTAAGAGGAGGGGCAGTGCACGAGGGGCAGCAGACGGGGGTACGAAACCAGTTCATCCGGTGGGCAGTACTTCTGCCCACCGTCCTCCTCGTGCTCACGGGGTGCGGACTGAAGCAGAAGCCAGCCGAGACGCCCACCGACCAGGCGACGACCGATCCGGCGACACCAACCCCTGACGTGACAGCGCCTGTGGTCGATGACCTCAGCACCGCCGCTCCGGCCGACGCCCAGGCGAGTCTCGATCAAAACCTCACCAAGGCAAAGGCAGCGGCGATCGCCTGGCAACCCGACGCCACCCTCCACTACGCCTCCGTCGATCTGCCCGCGTCGCTCGCCCCCCAGAGCGGGAATGAGGTATACGTCTTCGGCTCAGCCCAAGACGGGACGAACTGGTGGACGTATTCCCTCTCACAGTCCACCGGTAAGTTCGTCCGCGCGCTCATCCCGAAGGAAGACTACCTCGGCACGAACCTTATTCCGGTCAACGAAAAGTACTGGAAGATGAACTACATCGAAGCGCTTCAGCTCGCCGACCAGAACGGTGGCGCAACGTTCCGGAGTACAAATCAAGGAACCCGCGTCACGACATTCCTCTCGCACCGCGAGCCAAAAGGCTGGCTCTGGTGGACGGTTGAGTACAAGGCGCCGACCGGCCAGCTCCTCACGCTCCTCGTCAACCCAAACCTCGGTGAGGTCGTCGACGAGACTGGCGCCGCCATCTCGACCGGCGGGGACACGACTGCAACGAGAACAACCTCATCCTAAGCAATTCCCTTGAACCTGCTCGCCCGAGCCCGTATACTGAGCACTCCCTATGGCGAAAGACTACTACGCGATTTTAGGCGTACCAAAGGACGCGAGCGCAGACGACATTAAGCGGGCGTACCGCAAGCTCGCGCTCGAACACCACCCAGACAAGGGTGGTGATTCCGAGCGCTTCAAAGAGATCTCGGAGGCGTACCAAGTGCTCTCCGACCCACAGAAGCGCGCAGCGTACGACCAGTTCGGCACCACAGACTTCGGCGGCGGAGCCGGGTTTAACTACGAAGACCTTTTCCGCCAAGGTGGCCGAGCGAGCGACTTCCAAGGATTCGGAGGATTTGGCGACCTATTCGAGTCGTTCTTCGGTCAGGCGTTCTCACAGGTGCAAGTCGAGATCCACGTCCGCCTCTCGCAGGCACTCCTCGGTGACACCGTGCGCTTCCAGAACGCCCAGAACGAGACGATCGAGCTCAAACTCCCGCCCGCAACGCAGGACGGTCAAGCATTCCGCTTCGTCGGCAAGGGCATGCCGTACCGCGGCGGCCGGGGCGACCTCATCGCTGTCGTCCGGATTGCGTACCCGCGCCGACTCACGAAAGAGCAGCGCAAACTCATCGAGTCACTTCGCGACGCCGGGCTCTAACCGCGAACGTCTGGTATACTGTCGGCATACAGGAGGGGACGGGCTGTGACACCGAGCTGGGATCTATTCCTCATCATCTTCTTCATCGTCGGCACGGCGTACGGCATGATGATGCAGCGCGAGCGCGCAGTCGCGACCACGCTCTCGATTTACGTTGGCCTCGTCTTCACGCAACTCTTCACACAGCCGGTCGGCCAGTTCTTCGCCGGTGAGCGAACGATCAACTCGTTCTTCGTCAACACGAGCGTCTCCCCCTTTTCCATCCAGGCGGCGATCTTCTTAGGTACCATCATCCTCGTCACGACGAAGAGCGGCATTGTGAGCGGCCGCGACTCTGGCGTCAGCCTTCTCTCGCCGTTCGAGGTGATGGCGTACGCGTTCTTGAATACCGCACTCATGGTTACAACCATCCTTTCGTACATGCCCGCCGAGGCGCGAACGAGCATCATCGAGCAGTCGAAGATGGCCTCGTACCTCGCTCACTACCACACAGCCTGGCTCATCCTCCCTATCGCCGCGCTCATCTTCTTCGGCTGGAACCGCCGCCCCACCTGGCAGTTCTAACCTTGCCCCGCGTCCGTCCTCGCGGTATACTACAGCCCGTCAATGCGGGCCTGTAGCGATAAGCTCCAGGCAAGTAACCTTGGGCCTGTAGCTCAGTGGTAGAGCAGGAGCCTTTTAAGCTTCGTGTCGTGGGTTCGATCCCCACCAGGCCCTCCAAACGGGGTACCTTTGTCGGAACTTTTCTGCATAACCTGGAAAAAGGCCGAAATTGGGGTGTTCGAATAGCCGTGCGTTTGGCCTAACCCTAATGCGCACTACGAACACCTGACACAACCTCATCCGACACATGAAAACTAACCCGCTCACGAGAGCGGGTTAGTGTGTTGATCGGGCAGCAACGGCGTACGGAAGGAGGTAGCGGTCGAGATCTTGGAGCGAAGTCGCGTACTCATCTAACCCCAACGTAGCAGCGGCGAAGAGTTCGCGCAGACGAGCGAGCTCTTTGAGTCGATGAGTGGTGCGCCACCGTGCGTCCGCCAGCGTGAGATCAAGAAGCTCAAACCCGCGTTCAACCGCCGACTGGAAGCGACCGTCATCGCGACCCTGCCACCGGGCCGCCCGACTGACTTCACTCCCCACGTTGGCAAGCTGCTCAGCGAGCGTGAACGTGCCCCAGCGGCCGGCTGCGAGCTCTTGGTGCTGCGTCACTTCGCGTCCGTCACGAGTCGCTCGACGAGCGCGCGAATCTGCGCTTGCGTGTCTGGATCTTCAACGCCGCGCGACCGATTCCCCTGCCCGGGTCGGACATTGATCATTGAGTCGAACTCGAGCCAGTCAGCGCCAGTAATATCGGGGTAGAGGTTGATCCCCCAGAGGTCCTGCTGCTCGGAACCCTCTTCCAAGAGGATTGCCTCTTCGTCGGCGTGCAACTCGCCCCCAAGGGCCATGACGCCACGTTTGAGGTCGACGACACCCTTGACCATATCGCCAAACCGTTCCGCCGCGATACGACGAAGTTCAGCTCGGTTTGTGGATTCTGAGATAACTGTGATCGCCATTACAAAGTATCCTACCAGATCAACGAGACGCACTGGAGAAGGCAAACCGTCTACGCGTTCGAGGAACCGTACGGAGCCCCACGTAGACGGACTTACTTGCATGCTAGATTATAGCTCGTCAGCTTCAAAAACGGAGCTGTCTGTATCTTCCCTATCTAGCTCGGCATCCTCGTAATCGCATCGGAACCGATCGACCCAATCGAGGAAGAGTTCGAAAGAAAGTGCACTAGGGCCTCCATGTACGAACCCGCCCTCGCGACGGGTTTTTGCGTGGTGCGCAGCAGGATCGAACTTTGGTGTGAAGCGACGAGGGTTCGATCGCAATATACAATCGGAAACCATATTACATTCTGAGTCTGAGGCGAGCACCAGTTCGCCTTTAGCGAAGCCGTGTCGCTCATGGTCCGCTGCGACAACCAGGAGCAGATCGACTATTTCTAGGAGAAGTTCTCCACCGTACCTGAGCTCTTGCCCATCGAAGTCGTACCGCTCGGCCGTCTGGAGCTGATCGTACAGCCGGACGAAGACTTCGCGCCCAGTCTGCGCTTTCTGCTCGAGTGCCTTTCGTCGAGGAGGTGGGGACGCTGGCGGCGTGCATGCTTAAGTACGTACGCATAGGGGCACAGTGCCGGATCCGTCGCAACTTCATCAGCAACCGATTGAGCGCCGTGCTCACCTCGCTCGTAACTTCCCGGGCTCGCTGATATCGCTTACCAATGCCAGCGTCTTCCGTATCCGCTGAAAAGGTGAGTTAAGCGTACGACTCCAGCGTATGGAGGTTAGCGAGGAACGCCTCGTACGCAACAAGGAATTCCCGTAACTCCGAGGAGCTCGCCTTCGGCAGGCGTAATCGCCACACAACAGTTAGCTCTTCTGCCGCGTCCGTACGCAATCCAACACTAGACTCAATACAGCGTCGTCGCCCTTAAAGAGGTCGTCGAGCGACCAAGTTAGAATACTCACGCCTTCAGTGTAGTGCATCAGAACAAAAAAAGAGGCCGTCCCGGTCGAGGGGGACGGCCCTGAACTGTGGTCCGACGTAGCTTAGAGCGTTCGAACCGACTTCACCTGTTCGTCGGTACCGAAGACGATCTCGATGATCGGCTTACCCTTGGCGAGCGCCCCAGGCGCGTGCGTCTGGTGTCCGAGTGAGAGGCTCTCGAGTTTCTCTCTCGCCGATTCCAGGCCAACCTCAGCGCCGAAGATCTCGTTGCAGTACTTAAGAAACACCGGGAACGTCTCGCTTCGGTACTGCTCCTCCACTTGCGGAATCGCAACGAAGTTCTGCGTGCCCTCGAACTCAGGAACAACTCGGGCAACACGATCGCCTTCGAACTTCAGAACGAGTACCGCTTGCTCCTCGTGCTTTCCTTTGAGCGTGACGAGTCTTTCAATCGGTCGGTGCTCCTGCTTAAGTGCCGCGACGAGCGACTCAACGAACGGCGGGTGCTCGACGGCGTAGAGCTCCGGGTTTTCGTAGACCAGCCGGAGGTACCCACAGCCGAACTCGCCCTCGTGGGCGTGGTCGTCCGTATGACAGCAGTACGGGCCGTGCTCCCCGAAAAGCGCGACGATCTCTTCAGCGTGGTCGTCGAGCTTCTTCCACGCAGCCATTCGCTGTGCTTGCGGGAGTTCGCTCACGATCGCCGCTGCCTGGCGGAGCATCTCGCCGACCTCCTCGCCGGGCGAACACGGGATCTTTCCTTCGCAGTCTTCGAACGTCTGCCGGCCGTCAATACAACCCTTGCCGAGTCCGCGAACTTCCTCATGCGTGAGCCACTGGGCAACGCCAGCTGCGAGCTACCTCTCGACAAACTCACATGCAGCGAGCTCCTGCTGGATTTCCGCCGTATTCCGCTCAGGTACTGACTGTTCAATTCGCACTGAATTCACACTCACCTCCCTACGCCGACCCGTTGCGGCTCGACTGACGCTGCGGAATTCCGTTACTACAACAAGACCAACGAGCGATACGATGACGATATGCGAGCGAATCGCAACCGCCTCCCCTCTAGAGTAGAGATTGTCTTTCGCGCGCTCGACCACCCGCAAAAGACCAACACGGTATACCACTCCCGTTGACCGAGTTCAAGCGAGCCGACTATGACGCTACCGCAAGAGTTTAATGAAGACGTCCGACGGGATGTCGACCTTGCCGAGCTTCTTCATTCGCTTCTTCCCCTCGGCCTGCTTTTTGAGAAGTTTGTCTTTACGCGTGCGGTCGCCGCCGTAGAGCTTTGCAGTCACGTCTTTCCGAAGCGCCGAGATAGTCTCTCGTGCAATAACGTTGCTCCCGATCGCAGCTTGTAAGGCAACTTCGAAGTTCTGCCTGGGAACGAGCTCTTTGAGCTTCTTTGTGAGCGCCTGGCCGACGTAGAACGCCTCATCGCGATGGACGATCCGCGAGAGTTCATCAACCTCGTCACCCGCAATAAGCATGCGCAAACGGACGAGATCTTCGTCCTCGCGGTAGCCGATCAGGTCGTAGTTGAGCGAAGCATAGCCGCTCGATGCGCTCTTCAGCGCGTCGTAGAAATCGACAATGACACTCGCGAGCGGCAACTCGTAGCGCAGGAGGACGCGCGAGATATCACCCTCGGCGGCGCCGAGGTACTCCGTAGCGAGGTATGTACCGCGCCGGTTCTGTGCAAGCTCCATGACTGGACCAAGGAACGCCTGCGGGACGAGCACCTCTGCCGACACCCACGGCTCGGCGTACACCGCCTTGCCGTGCAGCTGACGTTCCCGGTACGCGACCGACGGCGTCGTCACAATCAGGTCAATTCCGTACTCGCGTTCAAGTCGCTCGGTGATGATCTCGAGGTGGAGGAGGCCGAGGAAACCGCAGCGGAAGCCGAGGCCGAACGCTTTCGAGCTGTCTGGCTCGTACTGGAGCGACGCGTCGTTGAGCTTCAGCTTCCCGAGCGCGTCCCGAAGCGCAGCGACGTCGCCGTCGGTCGTGTAGAGCCCGGCGTACACCATCGGCATGATCTCGCGGTACCCGGGCAGTGCCTTGTTTGCCCGCGCATGCGCGCCAGTAACTGTGTCACCAACCCGCGCCTGCGAGACGTCCCGTACACCGGTCACAATGTAGCCAATCATACCGGTTTGCAGTGCGTCGCCCTTTGTCATTACCGGCTTCAGTACGCCAACCTCGAGCGCCTGGTCAGTCGCACCGGTCGCCATGAACGCAATACCACTCCGAGCGGGCACGTTGCCGTCAACGACACGAACGTAGCTAATAACCCCGCGATACGCGTCGTATACGGAGTCGAAGATGAGCGCGCGGAGCGGAGCATTGGCACTACCGGTCGGTGCTGGAACCTGCTCGATCACCCGCTCCAGGATCTCCGGCACGCCTTCACCTGTTTTGCCCGAAGCGAAGATGATCTCGTCGTCCGTGACGCCCAAGAGGTTCATGACTTCCTGCGCCACCCGCTCCGGCTCAGCATTCGGGAGGTCGATTTTATTCACGACCGGAATAAGTGTAAGTCCGGCTTCGCGAGCCTGGTGAAGCGTGGTCAGAGTCTGCGCCTGAATGCCTTGCGATGCGTCGACGAGGAGGACCGCCCCCTCGACTGCCTCGAGTGACCGCGAGACTTCGTACGTGAAATCAACATGGCCGGGGGTATCAATGAGGTTGAGTGTATACGTCTCGCCACCGTAGATGTATCGCATACTCACAGGTTGAAGCTTAACCGTAATCCCGCGCTCTCGCTCGATGTCCATCGTATCCAAGAGCTGCGCCTTCATCGCGCGCGCTTCGATCGTCTGCGTTACCTCAAGAAAACGATCAGCAAGCGTCGACTTGCCGTGATCGATGTGAGCGATGATGCAGAAGTTGCGAATCTTCGTTTGATCCATACTGTCCACTGTTCTCCCGAACTACACCTGCTACACTGTAATATAAGCGAGGGAGGGTTATGTCTCGACGTACACTTGTTGGCGCCGGAGTAGTGATCATCCTACTCGCTTTGGGCGCTGTTGGCTACACCAAAGGATGGGCAGGGAGTATTTTTGCAGATGTTCAGCTGGACAAATGGGGGGCAGGTGGGAAGGCGAGTATTTCGACGAGAGCAGAGCTGGATGGCGGCCAGTACCTCGGCACAGAGTACCGTGACGGCCTTGTCCAACTCAAGCTCGAGGAAGGGCAATGAAGCAGGTAGTCCTCTGGGCATTAGCACTCGCCGTGCTGCTTGGCGCCTACATTGTCTGGAACCAACACGCGAAGACAGAAGCGAGCTTCGCCGAAGACAGCAGTACACCACAGGCTAGATCTGGCATCATTCTTGAAGCCACAGATACGCGCTTAACACTCGAAGGTGAAGCAGGCGTATTTCAGGTTTCCCTAGACGAAGCGACACTTGTGCGAACTCTGGACGACACTGGCGTATTCACTCCGACAACACGCGAACAACTACAACCCGGACTAATCGCCATATTATCCCTCGAAATACTTGGCAATTATCCAGTAGGCATTGTGGATGTTATAGCGCTTCCAGGGGGAATGTAATGGCAAAGCAGCGAATCAAGGCACTTGCCGTAGGTGCTATCGTCTTTTGTACGAGCTTCGCATTGCTTCGTGCCGGAGCAGTATATGCGCTCGAATTTAGCGCCATGTCTTCGGTAATTGGAATTTGCATGCGTGGCGATAACATCGGCTGTCAAACATCCATCAGTAGCACCGGCTCTAGTGGCAGTGCTCAAGGCAGCAGCATCAGCATCGAGAGCCCGAGCCCACAGGATAATAACGTCTGTGCTGTTTCACTTCATACAACAGGCCGATCCACCTACAACGGCAACACTAATACCTTTAACTACCCAAACAAACCGGCATACTTTCCAGTTGTTATTGGTAGCAAGGGTAATGGTACATGGGTAGATCCCGCCAACAGCGATAATCGAACAACGATCAGCGCTGAGCTTGTGCGGAACAATAGTAGTTATTGCGGGTCAGCTTTTCGGCCAACAGAAGGAACGAAATACACTCCGGAGTTAATCACCGCTACGACAACGAGTATTCGTGTCGATCAAACATTTTGCGTTCAACCAAATCCAGGCGGCAAGTGTAGTCAGACCGAAGCACGCCACTATATTGTACCGGTTCAGCCGGTTGCCTCAATGCCAAAACAAAATATCACGCCGCCACCGAGCGATGTCGGCAACACGACCAAAATACCCGCCCCAACAAAACCGACGCTTGTAGCTAGTCCGGAAATTTGCGAAAACCAAAGAGCCAAGAGCACGCTCATGTGGAACGCGGTTGATCATGCAACAAGCTACAAAGTGTGGACAAGTGGAACAATAAGTCAAATTCAGACGTTCTCCGATGAAACCAAAGCGGGAAAAAGCTTGTCAACGACAGCTCAGACTTCAACCCTCGTCGGCGAATTAACTGCAGAGCGAGCAATTAATGGTCGCTTCACGTTAGAACTCTTTTCTCAGATCGGGATAATTACAAACTACCGAGTAGAGGCTATTGGCCCAGGCGGCAGCACAGACAGCAATGTCTTATCAGTCATGCCTAAATGTAAGCCAAAACCGACAGCATTTACCTTCACAACGTCAGTACAGTGTGTCGCTGGCCAGAAAGCAGTCGTAATCAAGTGGACCCCATCTTTGAACGCCGACCAATATGGCATTATGTTTGACGGAGGAACTTCGGGCAATCCAACGCGAACATTTAAAGTGCTAGGATCATCCAATAGTTTTGCAGTAATCGCCGGAAGAGATCTCGTACCCGGAACATATAAGGTATGGATGGGCGCACAGAATACTGCATACGCATGGTGGAATCACGACACCCAAGTCATCGAGGTGCCAAATTCAGGTAATTGTTCGATGAATGTTGATGCAGGGGCTAGCCGATTCGCGGCGAGTGGAACGTATTCCATAGCGGTACTTGGCAAGCCCGCTTCTCAACAATGGATGCAGCTTAGCATTCATGGACTTCAGCTCAACGGTGGACAGCTAAGCGTTCAGGTATCCGATGCCAACAATCCGACCGCACCGCGCTCCCGCGAAATCCCAATTACTCAAAACGGACTCGTACAGCTAAGCAATATTCCAGAAATTGCAGAAGCTAAAGACATTCATATCGTAATGCTTTTGAAGGCAAACGCGGAACGAACTACAACGCCACGCTTCAAGGGGCTCGAGGTTCAAACATCGGCGCCGGAGCGCCCGACCGAAGCTGATCCAGGAAAATGGCTCACTGCAAACCCGAACTACGGTCCGGCGCCGATAAAGGTCGTTTTTACTGACAATCGCTCCCCAATAAATAATCCTGATCAATCGAAATGGGAATGGGATTTTGGCGATGGGCAACGAGGTGACTACGCAAAAACCGTTACCCATACATATGAAAAACCAGGAACGTACAACGCCGTAATCCGCGACAAAGCCAGCACATGTTCGCAACCTGATTGCAATGGCAAAGGTTGGGTAATGGTTGTTGCAACAAACGACGCACCCGCGTCGGCTCTACAGACGCCGATGACAGAGGATGCCACTGCGATACTGACAACCGATAAGACGAATTACAGTGCGGGCGAAACCATAACGGCAACTTACATAAACACCGGTCAAACTGGACCTGTCTGCACAGGCCCACTATCTTATTCCATTGTCAAACTACCCGAAAAATCTAACGAACCAGAAATAAGTATCTTAAGCTCAATATCAAATGAATCAGATCCATTAATAGCCGGCGCAAAACGCAACATTTCATGGGACCAGCGCGATGCAGCTGGCAACCAAGTATTCGCTGGCAAGTACGCGCTCGACGTAGACTGTAATACGCTTTCACGGAGTCGCGTCTCATTCATGATTACTTTACCTTCTCGTACTGGCGAGAGATTGAACGAGTCACTTGCCATAGCGCCTGATCCGACTAATTCGCTCCAGACTTTGCCTGCATATGGCATCGCCCCTTTGACCGTAACAGTAATCGCACCCGCCAACCTGCCGGATAAATACTTTGGCATTTCTTCAACGTATCGCATCAACTGGGGCGATGGAACTTTCACAAAAATCAACGCCGGTCAGAGCCTAAAGCATAACTATGCCAATCAAGGCAGCTATGTGATCCGGCTAGAGCGTATAGCCTGGATTGTGCCAACTGAATTCTCAACATCAACAATTACAGTTGTCACAAATAGCATCGAGACCACTACATTGCCAACCACCATAACGCCGGCTCTTAATCCGACCGATACCCCAAGCTTGCCGACTGTACAGCGCGACACAATGCGCAACTCCGAAGAGTCGACGACCAAATCAGGCTTAAAGGTGAACTCGTCAATACCTAATGGACCAAGACTGCCAACGCCAACCCAGCCACGCTTCGCCATACCAGAGAATATCACGGCCCTGCAGCGCATCTTTGTCTACCCGCCACAGCGGGTATGGAACTGGCTCATGAGCGTCTTTCAGCTCCAGTAGTAATTGGAGGTGTCTTTGCTCCGTCACCGCGTAACGCTCTACATCGCCGTTTTCGCGCTTGTCCTCGCAGGCGCCATGCTCACATACCTCCAGCGAGCTGGAAAACTTACGCTCTTCGCCGATATACCGAACACGCCGGGCACAATCGTCGTACAGAACCCTACCGACCTCCAAAAGGGCATTGCTGCAGGCGACGGAAAGACTGAGCTCAAGGATAGCGTCGTCAAGCTAAAAGAGAACACCGAGTTCACCGCCTGGGAGGAGCGCGCCGCCCAGAACCCGCCGTCGAACGACACGATCAACCCTGGTTCCGGCGACTTCCGCGACCACCCGATCCACGTCTCGTTCGACACGGAGCGCGAGCGGTACTACGTCCACACCGAGAACATGAGCTACTGGTTTGACCCTGAGGCGAAGAGCTGGGAGGCGATTCGCCGACTCGGCACCTCGTGGTCAGCGTGGTCGAACACAAAGAAGAAGATCATCTCGTACAACTTGACCGAGTGCGGAGGCGGCGATGGTGCGGGCGCGACCGTCATTCAGGCGATCGATCCCGCCGGTAGCGGCTGCGAGACAATCGGCACGGGCAGCATTCTCGCACCCTACGACAGTGTGTACTTCGATCCCGTTACCGAAGTAATTGTGGCGTACCGCCAGGTCTCCAGTACCTACCCAGCGTTTTCTGGGCCAACGCCAGATAAGCAGGTATCCGTTTTCGACCTCGCGAGCGGACAGCTCACGCACGCGACTGTCGGCACCGGCTCAGCGGCCGCCTGGCCGCCAGTCACGACTGGAGCGAGCCTGGGGTACGACCCCGAGCGCAAGGAAGTCCTGCTCTTTGGCGGCGCCACCGTCCGCCTCACGAGTACGCCGGCACTTGGTACCACCCTTCAACTCCCAACGTACACTCCAACCTCCACTACCTGGACGTACAGCACAGCCGATCGGACCTGGCGAGAGCGTGACGCTGCCGGTGCTCCACAAGGGCGCATGTACAGCTCGACAACGTACGACCAGAAGAACAAGCGTTTTGTCGTCTTCGGGGGCCTAACGAGCCTGACGTATAGCCTCCAAAGCACTTTCTCGATGCAGGTAAGCGCGTCCTACGGCGTCAGCAATCAAGCCTGGTCCTACGACCCTGAGAAGAACAGCTGGGTACAGATCGCCACTCCCACGAGACCCGATGGGCGATTCGCCCACGGCCTGGGGTACGATCCAAAGCGCCACGAGGTGCTCGCCTTTGCCGGCATGAATGGCGGACAAGCGGCGACTAGCATCCCGACTGCGCGAAACGACGCATGGATCCTCAAAGCGGACGGCTACCCGGAGAGCGGAACCTGTCAATACGATGTGGGTAGTCCGCAGATCACGAAGTTCCTCCGCTTCCAGCCGATCAAGACGACGGACCTCCCTGCCGGCACTAAGGTATCCGTGCAGTTTGCAAGCTCGATCGATGGCGTGACGTACGGTGAGTTCTCCTTAGCACGGGAACTCAATGCGAGCGCGACGGAAGATGACGCCATTCTCCTGAGTGGGCTCAACTTGCCGGAGAACACTCACTTCCTGCGCGTCCGCTGCACGCTTGCAACCACAGACAAGACGAAAACCCCAACCTTCGAGGGCTTCCGCGTCGACTACCAGACCGCCGACACTTCGACCCAGCCGACGACGAGTATTTCGCTCTCAACCGACAAGCAGGCGTACGCACTCGGCGAACCGATCCGCGTCACCATCCAAAACACCGGCAGCTCAGCCCTCACTTGTCCGCAGACCGAGCCATGGCCGTCGGCTGCGTTCGCAGTCGTCCCAGCCGCAAATACGAACGAGAATGCACTCCGTACGGACGCCAGTGGCCCCATCTACCAGCAGACCGCCGCATCCGAGCAGATCCTTCCTGGAGCTACTCGCAGCTGGACCTGGGATCAAGTCGGAAGCTCTGGTACACAAGTACCCGCCGGTGCGTACTGGATCGGCGCACTCTGTAACGGTACAGCCGCTGAAACTGCTCTCCTCATCAACGCAGCGGGAACCAACGAGCCGCGGACCGTCCAGTTCTCCGTAACGCCGACGAGCGGCATTGCCCCGCTCCAAGTAACCGCGAGCTACACCGGCACTGAGCGCAATCTCATCTGGGACTTCGGTGACGGGACCACAGAGCGCGCCGGCCAAGGGCCTTCAACCGCTCCGCACACATACACGAATCTAGGCGTCTACACTGTCAAGCTCTACGGCGATGGGATTATTGGGAGCTCGCAGGTAACGGTCACTGCGCCCGCAGACACCCCACCTGTCCCGGTCCTCATCAATGGCTCGACGCCAGGCAGCGGGCCAAACCTCGCGAATACGACACCAACCACCGAGCGGCCAGCAACACTTGTCTCCACGGGGAGCAATTCCGTCACAACAATCCTGCTCGTCATCGCTGCAATCGCCGCGGTCACAACCGTGCTGAGCCGCCGACGGACGACAGGACACTAATCAGATGGACTTCACTGGCGTCACAATCTCACCGGCGTCCGCTGCGCCCATCTCACCGGCACCACTCCTCCCTGATTCCGCCAGGCCGTCGGCCTGGCGCATCGTTATCGTTGCCCTCCTCTCCGGCATCGCGGTGTACTTCACGATTACCGGACCGACGTACTTCAAGCGGGCGCAGTACGCAGCGGAGAACTTCGGCAAACCCAATGAAGCCAGGCAGTACGTCGACCTCAACGCGCCCGCTGAATCACTCTCGGGCGCGATCGGCGCCGCGCTCACCCAGCCGGCAAGTATTGGTGCCGTTGCTACCCCGACGGTTGAGCAACAAGTCCAAAAAGGCAAAGAGGTTATTGAGACGCTAAGCCTCGAGAATAACCTGCTCGTCATTCCGAAGATCGGCGTCCGGGCGCCTATCGTCTGGAACTCATCGAGCGACGAGAAGATCATGCTCGCCAACCTCCAGCAGGGCGTCGCCCACTACGGGTTTACCTCGCTCCCGAACGACTCAACGGGCAATGTGTTCATCACCGGCCACTCGAGCTACTACTGGTGGGACAAAGGCGACTACAAGACGGTCTTCGCACTCCTCGACAAGCTCACAGCCGGAGACCAGGCAATGCTCCAGTACGACGGCAAAGTGTACGTCTACACGATGCGTGACAACGTCACTGTCAGCCCCTCAGAGGTGAGTGTCACCGACCCTACCGAGCAGCCGACGCTCTCCGTCATGACCTGCGTACCGGTGGGGACCAGCCTCCGCCGCCTCGTCGTCCGCTTCGACCTGGCGAAATCGTACCCCGCTGAGTACAACGGCCAAGTGTCCGAGCCCGCACCGGCGGACGAGGCTCCACGCGTCGAGCCACCGAAAACCGAAACGCCGAGTACGCCGACCGCACCGCGTAACCGCGACGTCATCGAGCTCATCCCTGCAATCTAATCCCGTTCCCGTCTACCAATGGCACACCATTACGGCAGCGATAATCTTTACTGCTCGGCGCAGTGTACGCCGAAGAACTCATAGCGCTACTTCAAGTACACTGCTGCGAGATCTAAACACGTTGACGCCCCGGGAAAACCGGGGCGTCTTTTTCGTGTCAGGCATAACACTATCATCCAGGCAGCATGCCTCCGCCCTCGGTAAACTGCGCGGGATCAACCTGGAGCGTCAGCTGTCCTTGTCCGAGCTGAATGCCGGTAATGCCGAGCTCTTTGATGTCTCGCCCCTGGAGCGGCGTTGCGCCGAGGAACATATCCGTCACTGTGCCCAGGAGCTTCGGTGCGACCGGCACGTTGCCGATCTGCGCCTCCGTGATCTGGAGGGTCCGCCGATCTGCACCCGGCACGAAGAGCACGCGGATCGAAACCGGCTGGCTGCCCTGCGTCGGCAACACCTGGCCGAAGATCTCGAGCGAGCTCCCACTGATCGCGACCTGGCCTTGCTTGAGGAGGACGCGGCCACCCGCATCAGGCGCCTGGAGCATGCTGGTCAGCTGTCCTTCCGTAAGCGTAATCGTAACCTGGTCACCGCTTGAGGTACCCTGCTCTTTGAGCTGCGCCGCGATAAACTCGGAGAAATTCAACGCACCGGACGGCTCGACGAGTCGGGCCGGAGCCGGAGCACGGTAGACGAGATCCGAGAGCACAGGGACGCGGACGAGTCCGCTCGCGGCGACGAGCGCAGCTGCCGCGAGGAAGCAGAGCGCAAGAAATGCGAGGAGCAAGCAACCACAGCTCTGGAGCGAGAGACAGCTCCGCTTCCGCTTCGAGGCTTCGAGCTCGTCGTAGAACCCCTTCTCTGACTTGGCCGCAGCCTTGTCGTTACCCTTTGCCGGCACCTCTGCGCGACTGACTACCATCGTGCCTCCTTAACTCAGTCCGAAGATGAGAACAACCCCTAGTACGAACAGTGTAACGAACAAGAGGAGGAAGCTCCACAGCGTGCAACACGAGCCGCGTCCCCGATCCTTCGAATCGTCGAGTTCGCCGTAGAACTCACCGTCAGTTCTGTCGGTCATACAAGCTCTGGGGCTCTGGCCCCAACGTCTTTAATGTTTCGGCGCCGCGCTCTGGCGAAATCCGGCGCAGTACCATGGCCCGAACAGTGTCGAGCTCTGGCACTCCGAACCGAGCAAGCACAAGCCAGTAGATCCCGACTGCTGCCCCGATCGCTACTGCAGTCTGAACAAACACACCCCAGAACCGCGTCATATCGACGAACTGCGCTACGCCGTACTTGGCGCCCTGCACCACGAGCACGAGGAGGAGCGCTGCCACGAAAAGCTGTCCAATGAGTACCCGCCCGCCGGCTTCATGCTCGCGCAGTGCCGGGACACGCGTCCGAAGTCGCTGGTAGAGGAGCAGGGTGTATAAGAAAGTACTCGCTGCCAGGCCGAGCGCTAACCCCACAACGCCGAGCTCAAGCGGCACAGCGAGCCACCAGCCAAGCGCAATGGCAACGGCGAACGATCCGACTTGGATGAGCGTCGGCAATCGCGTCTCGTGGAGCGCGTAGAACGAGCGGGCGAGGAGCGCAGAGAGCGCCGCAGTCACCATGCCGAGCGCGAGCGCCCCGAGCGTATCGGCGGTCATGACTGTCGCATCCCACCCAAAGTACCCGGTACCCAAGATAAGTCGGACAACCTGTGCTCTTAGCAGAATGAGTCCAAACGCCGCTGGTACGAGCGCGACAAGGAGGTACCGCATCCCACGCCAGACCAACCGCGCGAACTCCCTCGTGTTCCCGGCCGAGTACTCGGTCGCGAGCGTCGGGTAGAGCGCAGTAATGAACGAGAGTCCGAACACCGCTACCGGCATCGTCTGGATGTTGTCGGCGAAGTTGTACGCCGCCACCGCGCCAGCGCCGAGCGACGAGGCGATCGCCGTAAACGCGACGAGCGTAAGCTGCCAGGCGCCAAAGCCGAGCGAACGCGGCACCATGAGGCGGAGGATCTTCCGGATCGCCGGGCCAGAGAAGTTCCACCGGACCACTAAGCGGTAGCCCACCGACCGCGCCGCGAGGAACTGGATGAACATGTGCAGGAACGCCCCAGCGACCACGCCCCAGGCGAGTGCCGTCACGCCGTAGTCCTCGACGAAGAACAGTGTCGCGACGATGATCGAGAGGTTGTAGATGAGGGGGGCGATCGCGTAGACAAAGAACCGCTTCAGGGCGTTCAAGATGCCCGAGAAGAGGTACGAGAGCCCGAAGAAGACCGGCTGGATGAGGAGAATCCGCGCCAGCGAGACGGTGAGCTCCTGCTTTGCCGGCGAGAAGTCGGGAACGAGGTACGGGACGAGCGTCGGCAGCGCGAAGAAGAGCAGTCCGGCGATCACCACCATGGTTAGGATCGCGAGCGAGATCGCGCTGTGTGCGACGTCCCAGGCCTCGGCCTCGCTCTTTCGTCGGTATTCAAGGAAGACCGGGATGAACGCAGCCGACACCGTACCGAGGATGAGGATATTGAAGATGAGGTCGGGCACACGAAAGGCGGCGAAGTACGTATCCAAGAGGTCGACCGGCAACTTCTGCGCGAAGAACCGGTCACGCAAGAGCCCAAGGATATTGGAGAGCAGCGTCGTCGCGACGAGAATAACCGTCGCACTCCGAAGCGAGTTCTCACCCGTGGCAAGCCGGCGGATCGCAGCGATCATGGAGCTATCTTAGAGCTTCTCAAGGCCGAGCGTAAGGCGGCGGAGACTCTCAGCGCGCCCGAGCACCCAAAGACACTCGGCTGGCGACGGGCTCCGATCTTGTCCGGTAAGCGCGACGCGGACCGGCCAGAACACGTCGCCGTTCGTGAGCGCCTCGCTCGCGACCACACGGTCGAGCACACTTGCGAGCCGCTCCTCACTCTCCCACGTCTCATTGCCGCACACCTCGAGTGTACGCGTTGCCGCGGCGAGCCCCTGCCGTGTCGCCTCGCGCGTCGACTTCCGAAAGACGAGCTGGTGATCATCGTACGCAGGGAGCTTGTGGAAGTACGCGGTCAATCCGTCAAAATCTGCGAGACGGACAAGCCGCGACTGCGTCACCGTTGTCAGCCGGAAGAGCAGGGCGTCGTCTGGAACGGAGACGCCGAACGACTTCAGCTCATCGACGAGCTCCGCCACGCTGAGCGACCGGACGTAGTGCCCTTGGAACGCATCGAGCTTCTCTTGGTCGAACTTCGCGCCGGCCTTATGGATGCGCTCGAGCGAGAATGTCTCAACCAGCTCGCTTCGCGTCAGGAGTTCGCGGTCGCCGCCCGGGTTCCACCCCAAGAGCGCAAGGTAGTTCGTGAGCGCCTCTGGCAGGTAGCCCTGCTTCCGGTACGTGCCAATCCAGACCGCCTCGCCGTGGATGCGCTTCGAAAGCTTCTTCCCGTCAGCGGCCAACACGACCGGCAGGTGAACGAACTGGGGCGCATCCCAACCCATGGCCTGGAAGATCAAGAGGTGCTTCGGCGTACTCGGCAACCACTCTTCGGAACGAAGAATATGCGTAATCTCCATGTCGTGGTCGTCGACCATGGCAGCCAAGTGGTACGTAGCCATACCGTCAGACTTCAGGAGTACCGCGTCGTCGACAGTCGAAAGATCAAAGGAAACCTCGCCGCGTACGGCATCACGCACAGTGATCGACCCGCTCGCCGGCACCTTAAGACGAATCGCGTACGCCTCACCGGCCGCGACCCGCGCTGTAGCATCGGCAATCGACTGCTCGCGGTCGTGACCGCGGTATACGCCCCGCCCCGTCCGGTACTCCTCGTCGCTCCGCTTCTCGCCCGCTGCCTCGTCGACGCCAAACTCGTAGTATGCAAAGCCGCGACGAATGAGCTCCTCGACGACCTCTCGGTGTCGCGCAGCGCGCTCACTCTGGATATGCGGCCCCTCGTCAATCTCGATGCCGAGCCAGGCGAGGTCGTCAAGGAACCTGTCCATTGATCCCGGGACGAAGCGTTTCTGATCCGTATCCTCGATACGCAACATCATCGTCCCGCCAGTCCGACGGGCGAAGAGGTAGTTGTAGAGCGCGGTCCGAGCCGAACCGAGGTGGAGTTCGCCGGTCGGCGATGGCGCGAACCGGACGCGTACGGTAGGAGTAGTCATGCCAGCATCGTACCAGGTCTAACAGGTACGAAGAAGGGCTGCTGGGAGGAATTCCCAGCAGCCCTTCTGCCTTATGTCGACACGTAGCTCATGTTTCGCCAGCGCGGAC
Source organism: Patescibacteria group bacterium (assembly GCA_050944875.1). Taxonomy (GTDB): domain Bacteria; phylum Patescibacteriota; class UBA1384; order JACPKC01; family JACPKC01; genus JBMNRW01. Next base: position 25,473 of record JBMNRW010000005.1, read on the forward strand.
GTCTGCGTCGACGACGGAGTGGCACCTGGCTCCGGTAGCACTTCCGCCGCTCCAGAACTCGCGCAACCGACTGGCGCGGCCCCAGCAGGAAGACGTTCGTCACACGCCGTAGCGTTCCAAGCTCCTGGAACTCGATAAGAAAATGCTGCAGTCGCTGCAGCGCGTGCACCTTACACTTGTACCGGTAACGACCCGGCACCCCGCTTGTTCCGTGTTGGCGCACCGCATGAAGAATCTTCCCACGCAGTCGCCCTTCCGGTACACAGAGCCAGCGAGCGAACTCCTGTTCGTAGTACTCAGCCTGGCTGGATAGCCAGACAAGAATCAACTCCTCAAGAGAGCGGTCCATAGACAACGCTTCCATCGAAACCACCTCCTGCACAGTCTGTTAAACCGAATTTGAAGCGTAAGAATACTATCATCGACTTATCCAGACCTTTGCTCCACTATTCAGCGGAAAAGGTATACTGCTGGTACATAGAAGGAGGCGTATGTTTCGTAAATTCGCCGAACTCACAAGCCACATTGCAGGGTCGCCGTACGCATTCCTGCTCGCGCTCACCATCGTCGTAGCCTGGTGGCTCTCTGGTTCCACGTTCGGGTACTCCGATACCTGGCAGCTCTTCATCAATACCGGCACGACGATTATGACCTTCCTCATGGTCTTCCTCATCCAGAACACGCAGAACCGCGACGCGAAGGCGATCCACCTCAAGCTCGACGAGCTCATCCATGCACAGAAGAACGCGGACAACAGCTTTGTCGACCTCGAGAACCTCTCCGACGACGAGATCGCCAAACTGCAGGACTACTTCCAAAAGATCCACGCCGAGTCAACGCCGAAATCCTTCCACCGCATCCACGACCGGGTCACCGCCGTCGCGAAACGCCGGAAGCAGAAGTAACCTACCCTTCGACTGCGTTTAGGAGGTGCGTTACCTCGCCCCGCTCGTCGACGTTCATGACGTCGATACGAATTGATGCCCGTGGGTAGTCCTGCGAGAGGCGTGCCGCCAAGCGGCGGAGTTTTTGCTGCTTCTCTGGCCCAAACTTCCCCGTCCGCCCCGCTTTTACTTCGACAATAACGATCGTCTCACCATCACGGGCCAAAATATCGATCTCGCCGAGTGAGTACCGTTTATTTCGCTCAACAATGTGATAACCAATGGACTGCAGATACTCTACGGCAACATCCTCACCTAAACGACCAACTTCAAGGTGTTTGTACATCTAACTCACTCTACTACACAAAAAGAGCGCCGACGGGCGCTCTTTTCTCGTGACAAGAATCTTACTCGGCCTTCTCGGCGTCTTCGTGCTTCGCCTTGGCAGCGGCGACTTTCGCCTCGGCCTCAGCTTCGGCCTTGGCAGCAGCCTCTTCGCGAGCTTTCGCCTCAGCTTCCTGTTGCGCCTTGATCTTCTCTTCCTCGATCGCGGCGGCGTTGTCTTCCCAGGTAATAAACTCGGCAAGCTCGATCTTCTTCGTCTTCTTCTGAATCTGCTTGGCCGAGAGTTCGCGAAGGAAATACGGTCGGGCCTGGCGGAGCGCGATGGAGCGAACCTTCTCAACCTTCACTACGGACGGGAGGTGGAGCGGAAACGTCCGTTCGATACCAATCCCACCGGACATGCGACGGACCGTAAAGGTGCCATCCATCCCGCGACCACCACGGGCCCGGATGACGATCCCCTCGAAGATCTGGATCCGCTCTTTACTGCCTTCGCGTACCTTCTGGTGGACCCGGACGACATCGCCGGCGCGCAGCTGCGGCGCGTTCTGCTTCTCGTAGTGCTTCGAGACTTTCCGAATGAGTGCGGCGTCCATGACTACTTCTCCTCTGCCGGCACGATGTGGACGTACTGGACTGGCTGCAAGGCGCCCGTGAACCGGCGGCGCATCTTCTTCTGGAACCGAACCGTGCCAGGCACGATCGCGAAGAGCGTATCGTCCGCGCCACGCTCCACGTTCTCGCCTGGGTGGTACTTCGTGCCACGCTGACGGATAAGCACCTCGCCTGCGTTGACGCGGGTGCCACCGTACCGCTTCACTCCCAGCCGTTTCGACTCGGAGTCGCGACCTAGCCGTGTTGAACCTGCTGCCTTCTTCTTTGCCATGGCGTCCTACTTCTTTCGCTCGATGATGCCTATAGTGCGCGAAATAATGTGATCCGGGCGAGCGACCCGAATCGAATCGAGAACATGGTAGCCCATGCCCGGAAGCCTGTCAACCAGTCGATCGAGGAGTGAAACCTCGCCGACCGTCGGGAAGACGACGACCACGCCGGCTTGCGACTTGAGGAGCTTCTGCCCGGCCTGGAACAGTGCGTGGTAGAGCGGCGTGAGCTCACGAAAGAGCTCGTCACGCTGCGCGGGGATGAGCGGTTGGCGCTGCGGCGGTCCGAGGAACGGTTCGGTGACGATCGCGTCGACCGTCCCGGGCGAAACGAGGCCAGCAATGCGCTCGACCGGAATCGCCGTCGCCGCGTCCGCCATACTCGCCGCGTCAAGGCGGTGCGTGCGGGCAAGCCAAGCGAGGTTGTCGTTCGTCGCCCGTGCCGCAGCCGGGTCCTTGTCCGCCCCGATGACGTGCGCCCCTAAGAGCGCCCCTTCCATGAGGACACGGCCCGTGCCGACGAACGGGTCGAGGAGGACCGGGCGCCAGGCGTTGCGGTCGGCCAACCCGAGGGCGATGTTCACCATCATTCGGGCGAGCTTGGTCGGGAGCATGCCGCGGACCGGGTCGTTGACCGGCGCGTTGCGGTCGCGTTCGGTGAACGCGTCGATGTCCTGCGCCGCCTCGATCGCGAGTACGATGTCTTCTTCTTTTGTTCGGTAGACGAAGAGTTCGCGGCCGCTACGTTTCCCGACGAGCGCCTTTGATTCGGCTGCCGTCAGTACGGTGCCCGTGCGCGGGAGGACGTAGCGCTTTACTGAGTCGGCCCGCTGCTTCACCTCTGCGGCCAGCTGCGCCGGCGTCATCGGCACGCCGATGACCGACACGCCGACCGTCTCAACCCCCTCTGCCGCCGCAACGATCGCGTCGGTCAACCGGATCGGATTGCCGACCGGGATCCGGGCAGCGACGGCACCGAACTTCGTCGCCCCGCCGAGGGAATGGAACCACGTCTCATCAGGAGTAGGATCCGCTTTGACGATGGCCACCCCGCTTGCTACGTTGAGGTCCGTGATCGTACTACCACGACGAACGAGCGCGCCCTCGAGCTCCCGAAGTGAGAGCGACGGCACACGCCCTAAGACGACCGCGACCTCGCGCGGCTGGCTGGTGGTGTCATGAGTTTCGTGCATCTGCACGTCCATAGTCACTACTCACTCCTCGACGGTCTGAACAAGATCGGTCCGATGCTCCAGAAGGCGAAAGACCAGGGGATGCCGGCGATGGCACTCACCGATCACGGCGCGATGTACGGCGCGATCGAGTTCTACCAAAAAGCCACGGACATTGGGGTCAAACCGATCATCGGCGTCGAAGCGTACGTGGCGCGGCGGACGATCCACGACCGAGATCCCCGTCTCGACAGCAAACCCTACCACTTAACCATACTCGCCCGCAACCTGACGGGCTACAAGAACCTCATTAAGCTCGTCTCGATCGCGCACCTTGAGGGGCTGTACTACAAGCCGCGTATGGACAAGGAACTCCTCAAGGCGCACGGGGAAGGACTCATCCTCCTGACCGGCTGCTTGGGGGGCGAGCTCGCCCGCACCATCCTCGACAACCGAATGGAAGACGCGAAGGAGCTGGTCCGGTTCTACATGGACGCCGTTGGGCGCGAGCACGTCTTCCTTGAGATTCAAGACCACCCTGCCTTACTCGAGCAGATCACGGTCAACAAGGCGATCACGGCGATCGCCGAAGAGATGAAGGTTCCGATCGTCGCGACCGGCGACAGCCACTACCTGAACCACTCTGATCAAGACGCCCACGAAGTTCTCCTTGCCGTTTCAACCGGCAAAGACATCGACGACGCTGACCGCATAACCCTAAAGGACATCGACCTCTCAATAGGCACGCCCGACGAGATGGCCGCCCGTTTCTCGGCGTTCGGCCCGGCAGCCGAGAACACGCTCCGCGTCGCCGAGCTCGTCGACCTCCAGTTCGAGCTTGGGAAAAACATCCTCCCGAAGTTCCCGCTGCCCGAAGGAAAGTCCGATGCACAGAAATTCTTCGAGGAACTCACCTGGGAGGGGCTACGGAAGCGGTACGGCGTTGGCAACCAGGCCGCCGAAGAGCGACTGAAGTACGAGCTCGAAGTCGTCGGCAAGATGGGCTTCGCCGACTACTTCTTGATCGTCCAGGACTTCGTAAACTGGTCGAAGGGCCAGGGCATCCTCGTCGGTCCGGGTCGTGGATCGGCCGCCGGTTCGATCATCGCGTATGCCCTCAACATCACGAACCTCGACCCCCTGAAGTACGACCTCCTCTTCGAGCGATTCCTAAACCCCGACCGCATCTCCATGCCGGACGTCGACATTGACTTCGCGGATAACCGCCGCGACGAGGTGCTCGCCTACGTCCAACAGAAGTACGGCGAAGAGCATGTCTCGCAGATCATCACCTTCGGGACCATGGCTGCCCGTGGCTCGATCCGCGACGTCTCGCGCGCACTCGGTATGAGCTTCTCGGACGGCGATCGGATCGCAAAGCTCATCCCGGGCAAGCCGGGCACGACCCTCGAGCAGTCGCTCGAAGAGGTGAACGAGCTCAAGGCGATCTACGACACCGAGCCACAGATGAAGCAGCTCATCGATATGTCGATGCAGCTCGAGGGTGTTGCCCGCCACGCCTCAACCCACGCCTGCGGCGTCATTATCTCCGACCGTCCGCTCACCGAGTACGTCCCCCTGACGGTCAACCAGAAGGGCCCGATGAAGGCGCTCACGCAGTTCGGCATGAAAGACTGCGAGACGATCGGCCTCCTTAAGATGGACTTCCTTGGCCTCTCGAACTTGACCGTCATCAAGAACGCGTTGCGCATCATTAAGCGGCGGCACAACGTCGACATTGACATCGACAACCTCCCGATCGACGACGAGGCCTCGTACGCGCTCCTCTCCCGCGCCGAGACGACCGGGGTGTTCCAGCTCGAATCGGAAGGGATGAAGCGGTACCTCAAAGAGCTCAAGCCCTCCCAGTTCGAGGACATCATCGCCATGTGTGCGCTCTACCGCCCAGGCCCGATGGAGTTCATCCCGGACTTCATCGCTCGCAAGCACGGGCGGAAAGAGATCTCCTACCTCCATCCGAGCATGGAAGAAACCTTGAAGCCGACGTACGGCATCATGGTCTACCAAGAACAGATGATGCAGCTGTCGCGCACGCTCGCCGGCTTTACCCGCGGTGAGGCCGACACGCTCCGCAAAGGCGTCGGAAAAAAGATCAAAGCGGTGCTCGACAAGATCGAGCCGAAGTTCCTCGACGGCTGCGAGAAGGTCGGGTTCATCACCCGTGAGCAGGCGCAGGGCGTCTGGCAGGAGTGGCTCGCCTGGGCGAAGTACGGGTTCAATAAGTCGCACGCCGCCTGCTACGCCCTGGTCGCCTACCAGACCGCCTACCTCAAAGCACACTACCCCGCCGAGTTCATGGCTGCGCTCATGACGAGCGACATCCACAACCTCGACCGCATCTCGATCGAGATCAACGAGGCGACGAAGATGGGGCTCAAGATCCTCCCGCCCTCGGTGAACGAGTCGTTCGTCGAGTTCGGCGTCATCGGGGACGAGGGGAAAGAGATCCGCTTCGGCCTCGCCGCCATCAAGAACGTCGGCGACGCGGTTGCCGAAGGGATCGTCGAGGAGCGGAAGGCGAACGGCCCGTACAAGAACCTCGAAGACTTCCTCTCGAGAATCGACCATAAGCTCGCCAACCGAAAGACGTTGGAAAGCCTCGCGATGGCCGGCGCGCTCGACGCCCTTGGCGAGCGACAGCAGATCCTCGATAACATGGACGCGATTATCAAGTTCGTCTCGACGCTCCAGAAGGAACGCAACAGCGCGCAGGTCAGCCTCTTCGGCGACGCCAGTGGCCCCTCGACGCCGTCGATCCACCTCCAGCTCGTCACGTCGACGCCAGCCTCAAAGCAGCAGCGTCTCCTCTGGGAGAAAGAACTCCTCTCGGTGTATGTGAGCGAACACCCGCTCGACGAGTACCGCGAGAAACTCGGGAAGGTCGAGACGCCACTCGGCGACATCCCGAAGAAACGGGCCGAGGAGAAAGTGACCGTCGGCGGCATTCTGACCGCCGTCCGCTCGATCACGACGAAGAAGGGCGACCCGATGGCGTTCTGCAAGATCGAGGACTACACCGGCGCCGCCGAGCTCGTCGTCTTCCCCTCGACGTTCAAGGCGAAGCCTGACCTCTGGCAGGGCGACAAGGTTATCCTCGT
>JBMNRW010000006.1:0-25631 GCA_050944875.1 Patescibacteria group bacterium
CGGTGGCGACGTACGAGCCATCGGCAACCTGCTTGTCGGCATCGTCGCGCTGGTTCCAGGTCCATGATGTCGATTGCCCGGCTGGTAGCGGCTTAATCGCCTGAGTGGCAATCGGTGCAAAGACACTTGCACCGTCCGTCCGCTTAATATCGAACGGTGCGCCATTTGGCAGTTCTACGGTGCCAGGGCCGCCGTTTCGGAGGGTAAGCTGTACAATCTCTCCCGTGCTGTATGAATCCTTGCTTGCACTAAATACGACTGAAGGATCCTGCTGTACGGTATCTGAGGCAGTGATGGTTTGCTCGCCAACTTTCTGCCCGCTCACTGTAAGCACGACGCTATATATGCCAGCTGTGGTGTAGGTGTGCTCTACGGTGGTGTTGCTTAGCGTGGTCGTTTGACCGTCACCCCAGCTTACGACGCTGCTCGGAGGGATAGTGGTTGATCCTACTGATGATCCAGTGCTAATTGTGTACGTCGCCTTGACTGTTAGCGGGATCGTGCCAGTGGTTGGCGTAACGGTGAAGACTATGGGCTCGCCCAGTATGGCGAATGAGAGGTCGTCAATACCGAGACCGTCCTGCGTTACCGCGAAGTTATTGCCGGGCTGGCTAATTCGAATTTTCGCGATATTCGGCTTTGTGAGGCTGACGAGTTGCTTCTTGTCACAACCCGCGCCAGTACCTGGGTTTACGTACTCCTTTTTCTCAATGAGTGCGCCGGTGTGATCGAAGAATTCAACCAGGTTTTTCGCGTCGCCAACACCGAGGAGTTGGAGTGAGACGTCGGTCGTGACGCGGTTTTCGGTAAACGTGATTACGAGAGGATCAGAAACATTAGGGTAGGGGTGGAGGCGGTTGGTTCCTGATGTTGCGAGCTGCTCGGCAGTGAAGACGCCGTTTGTGCACTGCGCGCCTTCTTTCGTGAGTGCCGTTGTCTTGTCTGTTTGGCCGGCATCGTTGCTGAACTTTACACCCTTGTCGACATACTCATTCTGCGTCCCAAGGAGCCGCGGCGCGGCGAACTCCTCGAACGTAATTGTCGTTCTGTCCGTTGTGATCGATGCTTCGGACTGCTGGAACGTGTTTAGGCCCCAGTACGTGATCGACAGCGCGAAAATCGCCACGCTCGCGAGGACTGCGTGGGTAACGCGCTTCCGGAGCGCGGCTGCTTGTGTCATCTCTACCCTCCTTAGTTGCTATATGCATTATTAACAGATTACGAATCGAGAGCAAGCAGATGCACTCAGTGTGCAATAAGTGGATCTGCTATGATATGTGTGACGAAGTGGGAGGGCTATGTTCGCTCTATTCGCGGCTGTACTGGCAGCCCTGCACGCACTATGGATCCTCGCGCTACTGGTGAGTTTTATTGGATTGTTCCGTGCGAGACGCAGATCGATCTACCGCGCCTTGGCGATTACGTTTAATAGCCTGGTTTTTTCTACAGTCGGAAGCTACTTCTATTTCGGGTACTGCTTGTTTACGCAGTGGGAGCAGCTGCTGTGGCTTAAAGGTGATCCCAGTCGGGCCTACTTTGGCGACTTTGTGGTGCACTACCTTGACACAGTCGGCATCGCTGTGCACGCGTCAACGGTGACGGGTCTCCTCATCGCAATTGCTACCCTTGGAGCAGGGTGGCAATTCTATCGACGGGCAGAGTGGACTCCTTGGCGCCTAGCAGGTGCCATTGTCCCCGTAGCGCTCCTCGCTTTCGTTGCGGTCTTTGCCGTGTCTATCGCGAGGAATTCATCAACGCGGCCTCAGTACTTCGCTCCAGCGACAGAGCGTGGTGTCCGGTCGGGGGAGATTGTGGCCATTGAGGATGGCCAGATAATTCTTCGATCAACCCATCCATCAATCCATCCGGTGGTTCGGTACAGTTCCGAGACAGAAGTACGAGTCCTTAACGAAGGGGGTCAGTATGAGGCGCGCGGAGTGGGTGCCGTAACCCCAGGAATGTACGCAATTGTGTCTATTGACGCATGGCCATTCGACAAGCGGCCGGCGTACCGAATAGATGTGTTGCCGGCAATAACCTCCGAAGGGAGTGCTCAGTGAGCGGCGTAGCGAGCAGACTGTTACTGGGTCTGGTGTTTGGGATTGCGGCGCTGACATTAACGACAGAGGTAACTTCCGCTGCGGGAACTGGCTACACCGTAATACACCCTATGGGAGGGTGTCTCGAGGGCATTTGGGAGAATCCGTCATACAAGTCGAATCTCATCGCGCTCGCGCAGCAGGGCGGTAGTACGGTGTATGAATGCGTAACGTATTATGACGCAGGCTTCTCGACTGCGTACCCTGGCCAGGCCTACAGCCAGTTCACTCTCGGTGCGCCCTACGGGCAATTGTCAGGTTCTGGCAGCTTAGTGCTCTACGGCACCTATTACTCCTCTCCGGGGCTAGCCCAGCTCTCCTTGTCGGGCTCCGGAGGCGCTCAATCGCTGCCGGTATCAGGAAGTACGATTCACAATCGTCAGCTACTTCCTGAGGGGAGTGACTTATCGAATGCCGGGGTTATCGGTTCGACAAATACACAGAGTCCCATCGTTGCTCATTTTATTGTAATGCGGACTGGCTCCGGGGCTCTGGCAGTCGGTTCGTTCGGACTTACAGGGCAAACCCTTGGTTGCGTGAGCGGTACCCCAAAACATCAACTTACCTGGACTACCGCAACAGACGCGACACACTACACCGTGTACAGGGATTCTGTTGCGCTCGGAACTTTTTCTGCCTCAACTCGGCAGTACGTTGACCAGAATGATGGGTTTGTTGATCTGAACGGTGCGCCGCAATCGGGCGTTACGCATACATATACTGTTCGTGCGACGAATTCGAGCGGTGCAACGAGCAGTAATGCCGTGCAACTCTCTACAAACTGTTCAACCACACCTCCAGCTGATTTCGGAGTGACAATTACCCCGGCTTCGGCGACAGTTGCGAAGGGTGGTGCTACGCAGGAGTTTGCAGCAACGCTGACTGGCGGCGGTACTTCTGTGACCACGGAGCAGCGCATCCATTTCGACGAACTCGATGAACACACGCGCGTTGCAGACCAGTACCAATCTCGGGGGGTACGCTTCTCGTCCCCAGATGTGGGGAATCTCTACGTCATTGGGCCGTCGCAGGATGCAATATACGGGGGGTGGTGTCCTGATCGTGGATCGGAGGCGAGCTCGCAACCGAACTTCATCTATGCAGCAGCCACAGCCGGCGATCGCGCGTTAGGGGACATTGATCTTACGTTTACTCAGCCGACGTACACGGCTGGGCTTACGCTGATCAGCGTGGGGAACAACTTCGTCGACGTGAGTTTTGTCGGTGTCGGTGGTGGGGTACTAGGTAGTCAGAGAATTATTGGCGGCGAGAACGGTCTGTGTAAGGAGGATGTCGTCTACTTCTCAAGTGCGACACCTATCCAGTCAATTCGAGTTCGAAACAGCAACGCTTACGCTGACGACGGATACGGCATTGACAATATTCGCTTTGGCGTCATCCCCAACGGTCAGCCCCCTGCGACAACGACTATTCTTGGCTGGTCGCTGGAAAATGGCGACATAGGTACTCTTGCGCCGTCAAGTGACGGCAGAACTGCGGTATTTACGGCTAGCCAACTTACGGGCACGTACCCTGATCTGATTCGGGTTGATGCGACGCGGGGCGGTGTCACGAAGTCGGCGTGGGCTTCGTTGACGATTACTGATGCGCCGCCACCGGAGCCAATGCCAGAGCTGCGTATTACTGCGTGGCAGTCGTTCTGTACGAACGGAGAACCGATTAATCACCTGCGATGGGGTACGCTACAGGGTGTTCGTGAGTTTGATATCTATCGCCGGAAGGCCTGGGTAGAATCGCAGTTTGTACTTGCTCCCGGTGGGGAAAATCTCGCGGCGACCGCATTCGAGTTCTACGACCAGAGTGCTATGGATTCGCTGGAGTATGACTACTACGTGAACGCGGTTCTGACGGACGGTCGGGTGGTGCGGTCAAACGAGGTCCGTTTCACGACAGCAGACTGCGGTGGGCCCACTGGCATTTCGCTCACGCTGGCTACTGCGTGTCCGGTGAATGTTCCTGAAGTACAGCTCTCGTGGGATGCGCTAAGTGGTGCGACGTATTACATCTACAAGCAGGATGTACTTACTGGTGGGGATCTGCGCGAGATCCGTCTGCCGAGCGGTACTTCGTACGTCGATCGAGATGTCGTGAGCGGTCGGACGTACCAGTACCATGTAAACGCCAGGCGCGCAGATGGTTGGTACAACACGGCGGCGAAACAGGTGACTGTTTCGTGTGGTGGTATTCCACCAATCATCCCGCCGGGCTCAAATTGGGCGAAGGTGATCGGCAACTTGTTTGGCCGGGGGAGAGTCGGGAATCTGAACATTGATTCGCGCTCCGTCGTTGCGGCTGGAGGAACGGTTACTGTGGAGGGCCAGCCGCAGACACTTGAGCAGTATGGCGGGGGACTGTCCTGGACCGACGTGCAGCGACAGGTAGGCGGGGGCGTTGATCAGCTCGTTCGCGAACAGGGCTGCGATTTAGGACGGGACGCAACGATCAGCGGCACATTTAACCTCAATCCAACGCAGTGCGCTGATTCAAGGGGGACATCGGTGAACGCTGCGCGGCCAGAGGGTACGGTCTGGCGGGTACGTGGGTCGCTCACGCTCCAGACGCCGATTGAGTTCCGTGGCCGCGGCACGATCGTAGTGGAGGGCGGGATCCGGGTCATCGGTGCGGCGGGGATAACGTACGCGACAAACGTACCGACGTCACTCGGTATCGTCGCGCCGGCAGCGCAGGCAGTTGACTTCCCTGCCGCCACGGTGCGTGGTGCGTGGTACGTGCCCGGGGCAACGCTCACGTTCGCTGGCCGAGGCGCGGCAACGGCTACTGGCTTATTCGCCGCGAAACGCGTTGCGATTTCCAATAGTCAATGGACTATTCAGCTCGATCCACTCGTCAGCACGATGTCGCCGCCCGGCTTTGCAACACTCTCGTTGCCTATCCTCGGCGAGATTGCGCCGTGAGTCGTGATCGTGATGATTTGCTATACTGTCGGTAATTCCGGAGGGGCTGTTACTGCGTAGGAGGGGCGTGCTAGACCTAACGTTTAATCAGGGAGCAAGAGCAGGCACTGCTACAGCGGCGCCGGCTGCGCAGGTAACGCCAGTAGCGCCGACGATGCCACAGGCCTTTCCGCCCGTGCCTGCTGCTATTCAATCATCGGGCCGGGCACTACAACCGGTGCTCAGTGCTGAAGATGACCAGCGCGTGAAGTATCTCGCACTTCTCATGGTTGTGGTTGCTGCGGGTGCTGGACTCATTGCGTCGTTCCTCGTTGCGCAGAACGTTGGCGCAGCGGAGCGAGAGAGTGCTGCGTACGCCGCGCTCGAGCAGCAGCTGAAGACGGGTGAAGTTGCGGCAGCGCTCACTCATGTGCAATCTATTGATCGGCAGCTCGCAGTGCTCACGCAGACGATGAAACGCGAAGAACCGTGGTCTGAAGTGCTTACTGTCTTTTCGTCATTAGTGCCGGGTTCGATCACGCTCTCGAGTTCGTCTTTTGCTGGCACTGACGTTCGAGTAGAGGGGGAGGGGCGAACGTACGACGACGTCGCGACCTTTATGGCTTCGCTCGAGAAGAGCGAGCGATTTCAGGATGTGAAGCTCGTCGGGAGTGCGCTACGGGAATCCGCTGACGGTTCGACCGTGACGTTCTCGCTCTCGGGTACCTACGTTCCTCGGATAGGGCAGGCGGGGGGTACGCAGTGAGCGCGCGGACGCAGCTCGCCACGAAGTCGAATGCCACGCTCTGGCTCTTGCTTGGTGTATTGGGCGTTGCAGCGGTCACGTACGCGTACACTGGTCCCAGTATCGCGAAGTTGAAAGAGGTGCGACTAACTGCACTCGCTCGAGCCGCCGACACCCAGGAGCTTCAGGCGCGAATTTCGCAGATCGTCGCACTTGAGCAGCAGCTCAAGCTCCGCGAAGACAAGCTGCGGGAGCTCGACGTTGCTGTGCCAGCAGATCCCAGCATCGACGAGTTCGTCCGATCGCTGGAGGCGATGGCATCTGCGTCAGGCGTGCTTCTGACGAGCATTCAGCCCGCTCAGGCGGAGTCGAGCGTCGCCTCGGTTAGTGTTTCGCTCCGTGGATCGTACTCTGGTATTCATCTCTTCCTGCAGCGGTTAGCAACCAGTCGACGACCAGTTGCGGTCCGTTCGCTCGCGCTCTCTACGGTGGCAGACGCGGGCGGCACTTCGTTGCTCTCCGCGACTATGCAGCTCGACGCAGCGACTGGCGCGCAGACGGCGGTGAAGGAGGGTAGTCGTGCAGAGTAATGTGTCACCAACACTGCTCGGCTGGCTCGTGGTCGGCATGAGCGTTCTGGGTTTTGCGTGGTGGATTGTTGCCGCGAATCCAACCGAGGCGGCGGTAGCCGCAGCGCGAATAACACTCCCGACACTTCCGTCGCCCAACCTCGCGGTGTTGGACCAGGAAGCGTTTACGTCGCGACAGGTGTACGGGGCGCTCCCGATTGACATTCCTGACGGCTCGGTAGGCCGTCAAGACCCATTTGCGAGACCGTAGGAGGGGCAGTGGCTGATACGCAGAACGACCAAGTGCTCAAGGAACAGGCAGTGACGGAGCAGGCAGCGACCAAGCTCGGCCTGTCGCTGGCTGACGGTGCAGCTACGCCAGCAGCTGATGCGTTGAGTCTTGTACCCGAGGCAGTTGCTCGAGAGTACCGCGTACTTCCGGTTTCGCTCGAGAATCAGACGCTCACGCTCGTGCTGGGTGATCCCTCGCTCCTCGCGAAGCCGGCGCCTGCATTCCTCCAAGACCTCAAGAAGCAGCGAGGGTTGAGCTTGAAGCTAACGCTCGCCACCCCGACGGTGTTTACGGCGCTCCTTGCGAAGGCGTACCCGGCTCCAGCTCCGTCCGCTGCGCCGAGCGCTGCAGTAGCTCCTGATGGTGCGGGCCCAGTCGCAAGTGCCGAGCAGCCGACCCCATCGGCCGCCGCGGCCGTGCCGGCGGTGAAGCCTGTGCCTGTCGCACCTGCAACGCCACCTGCTCCGCCAGTTTCTCCTCAAACTCCAGCGCCCGCGCCACTCGTTTCGGCAAAAACAGATACGACTACCACGTCGACATCACAACAGGCCACTCCGATTGCGCCAGGGCCTGCGGTGCCAGCTAGCGTGCACTCTTCGGACGTGCCGACAATTGACCTCAAGGGCCGGACAATTCTTCGTGCGCACCTCGAGCGATTCCCGGAGGACGTTGCGCTCAAGTACCAGCTCGTAGTTTTCGAGCTCTCGGCTGACGAGCGCGAGGCATCGGTGGCTGCAGTCAATCCCGACGATCCGCGCGTACGCGAAATCCTGAAGTTCGTGCAGGAGCGCAACGGTGTCCGCATTCGCCTGTACCGAACCGACGCGAAGAGTTTTGCCGCCGCAGTTGCGCAGTACCGCACTGGCGCCGATGCTCCACGCCAGGCGGCAGTACCGGTCGAGCCGCCACTCCAGCGCGCGACAGCGGATACGATCCGTACAGTTGCCCAGCAGAAGACGCCGACCGCTCCTAGCGCGGCGCCGAAACCGCCAAGTGCGCCAGCCGTACCTGTTGAGCCACCCGCACCGCAGCCCGTGCCAGCAGCAGAGGCCAAGGAGAAGCCTGCTGCGCTGCCGCCAGTACCGAGAACTGAGTACGCTAACCCCGCGCCACAACCGGTCCGGGCAAGTGATGTCGCTCCTGCGCCAGTCCCTGTCGAAGACGATCGCAACCTCGACCAGATGCTCGGCGGGCCGGTGACCGATATCGCCTCGCTCGAAGCGGCGGTGCAGACGAATATGGTGCCACGCATCCTTGCCGTCATCGTCTCGTACGCGGTCCAGTCCCGAGCCTCCGATATCCACCTCGAGCCGAGCGAGCAGTCGCTTCGGATTCGTTTCCGTGTTGACGGGGCGCTCCAGGAGATCGCGAAGCTCCCAGCGCAGCTCATTCCGCCGTTGGTTTCGCGCGTTAAAATCCTCTCACGACTGAAAATTGATGAGACAAGACTCCCGCAGGACGGACGGTTCCAGGTGCAGACGAGCGGTCGGCAGATTGATCTTCGCGTCTCGACGCTCCCGACCGTCTTCGGCGAGAAGGTGGTGCTGCGCTTGCTCGACAAAGCTGAGGGGCTGAAGCGGCTCGAAGACCTCGGGCTCATCGGCACGAGCCTTGCCAAGGTGCAGGATGCAATCGCGAGCTCGTACGGCATTATCCTGGTCACCGGTCCGACCGGGTCTGGGAAAACGACGACGCTGTACGCCATGCTCTCGGCGCTCAATACGCCCGAGGTGAACATCGTGACGCTCGAGGATCCGGTCGAGTACCAGATCGAAGGCATCAGTCAGACGCAGGTCAAGCCGAAGATCGGGTACGGGTTCGCCGATGGGCTCCGCTCCATCTTGCGCCAAGATCCGAACGTCATTATGGTCGGCGAGATCCGCGATCGAGAGACGGCAGCGCTCGCGACCCAGGCGGCACTTACGGGACACCTCGTCCTTGCGACGCTCCACACGAACGACGCGGCGGGCGCGATTCCTCGACTCATCGATATGGGCGTTGAGCCGTTCCTCCTGGCGTCGTCGCTCAAGGCGGTCATTGCGCAGCGCCTCGTACGCCGCCTCGTGCCTGAGAAGCGGACGCAGCTGACTGTGCCAGCCGACACCCTTGAGCGCGTGAAGGCAGCGTTGGCAACTGGCAAGGCACCAGAAGTGCAGGCGGCGTTCGCCGGCGAGCTTACCTTCTTCGATGGGGCGAATGACTCGGCGGCGTACCACGGAAGGACTGGCATCTACGAGGTGCTCACGGTGACCGACACGCTGACGCCGTACATCCTCAAGAAGACGCCAGGGGCTGAGCTCGCGCAGGCAGCCGAGCAAGAGGGGATGGTAACGCTTAGACAGGCTGGCATCTTGAAGGCACTTGCCGGTGAAGCCTCGCTCGGCGATGTACTCCAGGGGACGGAGGCGTGATGGCTGATGTAGCGCGCTCACTAACTCCTCACCTGGTTGAGGTCCTCACCTTTGCTGTTGAGCACGGTGCATCTGACGTGCACCTCACGATTGGGCTTGCGCCCATCGTTCGGATTGACGGCGCGCTCCGCTCCGTGCCAAGCCAGCAGTCGTACGAGGCCACGACGATTAGCGCGGACGTGCTCTCGTGTCTGACCGAGGCGCAGCAGGCGCAGATTACTGAGGCACGGGAGCTCGACTTCTCATTCCCATTCGGTCCGGTCCGGCTGCGGGCGAACGTCTTCTACGAGCGCGGGCAGCTGAGCGCCGCGTTCCGGCTGATTCCCGCGGAGATTCGGTCGGTGGAGCAGATTGGCGTCCCAGCTGTCGTCACGCAGTTCATCGAACGCCGGCAGGGGCTCGTGATCATCGCGGGGCCAACTGGACACGGGAAATCCACGACGCTCGCAGCGCTCGTTGACCACATCAACGCGACGCGGTCGGAGCACATCGTGACGATCGAGGACCCGATCGAGTACGTCTTTCAGCACAAGAAGAGTGTCGTCGTGCAGCGCGAGGTGGAGAGCGACACGAAGTCGTTCGGCGCTGCGCTTCGAAGTGCCGTGCGTCAAGATCCTAACGTCCTCCTCGTGGGCGAGATGCGCGACCAGGAGACCATGGACGCAGCGCTCACGCTCGCCGAGACGGGCCACTTGATCCTCACGACGCTCCACACGAGCTCGGCGGCGCAGACCGCTGATCGCATCATCGACACCTTCCCGCCTCACCAGCAGCAGCAAGTACGGGCGCAGCTCGCAGCAACACTCATTGGTATCGTGTCGCAGCGACTCATCCCGCGTGTCAACGGTGGGCGCGTACTCGCTGCTGAGGTGCTGGTCGCGAACACTGCTGTCCGTACGAGCATTCGCGAAGGGAAATCCCACCAAATCGACAACCTCATCCAGACGGGTGCGAGCGAGGGAATGATCGGTCTCGACACAGTGCTCGGTCATTTCGTGAGTCAGGGCGAGATCACTATTGACGACGCACTCACCTGGGTAGTCGATCCGAACCAGCTCAAGACGGTGGTGTACTAATGGCAGCGACTGAGCTGACGCTCGCGAGCTTCGCTCCATTTGCGGGCACAGTAGGCGGCAGTGACCGAGCATTTCTGGCGCGGCAGCTCGCGACGATGCTGTCGAGCGGCTTGCCCGTCAATAAGGCGGTCAACATTCTGGCCGCACAGGCTCGTAAGCCCGTGATGCGTGACGCCCTCGTCGGCATGCAACGCGAGCTCGAGACCGGGGCAACGTTCTCTATGGCTGCGTCGAAGTACCCGAAAGTCTTCAACCGCGTCTTCGTGAGCGTCGTGCTGGCAGGTGAACAGGTCGGCCGCCTCGCCGAAGTATTGACGCAGCTCGCCGAACAGCTCGAGCGGGAGTCAAAGTTTACGAGCAAGGTCCGAGGCGCGCTCGTGTATCCCGCGTTCATTCTCGTGGCGATGGTGGGCGCTGGCATGGTTATGCTCGTTAATATCGTGCCGCAGCTCCGCGACATTTTCGCTGAGGCCGGCGTGCAGCTGCCATGGACGACCCGCGCAGTGATCGGACTCTCTGGCATCCTTGAGAAGTACTGGTGGCTTGTCGGCGGTGGAATCGTTGGTGGCCTGTACTTCACCTGGACGTACCTCTCGTCGCAGGCTGGTGAGCGGATTTGGAGCTGGCTCCAGCTCAAGCTCCCGGGTGAACTCGGGCTCGACATCGCGATGGCCCGCTTCTCGAGGACACTCGGTATGCTTGTGCAATCCGGAACGCCCATTATCGAAGCGCTCGCCGTCACGAGCGAGGTGATCGATAACTCGTACTACCGTGATGTACTGACTGGTGCCGCTGAGCAGGTTAGGCGAGGCGTACCGCTCTCCGTTCCGCTCGGGCGGAGCCAGATCGTGCCACCGATCGTTTCGCAGATGATTGAGGTCGGCGAGCAAACTGGGCAGCTCGATCGGATCCTAGGCAACTTGAGTACGTACTACGAGCAGGAAGCAGATACGAAGATCCAGCAGCTCTCTAGCTTGGTCGAACCAGTCATTATTGTCATTGTGGGGATTGGGGTCGGGTTCTTGGTGTACTCAGTGCTCGTTCCGCTCTACACGATCGCACAGCTATGAGGGGGCGCATGCGTACGGGAATTACTCAGAGCAGGGGATTCACGTTGACCGAGCTCATGATCGTCATCGGGATTATTGCTATTCTCTCTACGATCGTGACGGCAAACCTCTCCAAGGGGAGGGCGGTTGCACGCGACGCCAGGCGTCAGCAGGATCTCTCCACTATTGCGACCGCGCTTGAGCTCTACGCCAACCGTAACGGTGGTAGTTACCCTGCGCCCAGTGCTGGACTTGGCGTACTTGCCCAAGGAAAGCTTGCGCCACTTACCAGTGTGCCAGTTGATCCGACCGGGGTGGCCTACGTCTACAGCTGCACTGCGGCGACGAGTACGTGTTTTGTGCAGGCGCAGCTAGAAGTTGGTCCGCCAGCCGGAACGGACGGGAGTGCTTCCTGTGGCGCGACGACGACCGGGTACTGCAAAGGGGATGACGGACAGACATACTTCCGTGTGAGCGTGCAGTGAATTGACGGCCGAAGAGTAGGCAACGTACAGTAGCTACAAGAAAAGAAGGAGGACTATGTACCGGTTAAAGACATACGAGCGCGGGTTTACGCTCCTCGAGCTGCTTATCGTCATAGCTGTGATTGCCATTCTGGCATCGGCAGTGGTAGCCAACCTCGGTGCGGCGCGCAACAAGGCGAACGACGCAAAGATCCGTAGTGAGCTAAAGGCTGTCGACCAGGCAATTACGGTGTACACGAGCACAGGCAAGGCCTCTGATTTGGCGGTGACGAGCTGGGATACGCTCATGACGAAGTTATCTGCCGCCGGTCTTATGGCAAAACGGCCGGTACACCCCGACGCTCCTACTAGTAATCCGAGCTACGGATACTACTACACAGGGACTGGAACGGCGACACTGAACTACGTATTAGGTGGTAAGCTCTTAGCGCCATCAGGAGATCCCTGCTACGTCATTAGTAATGGCGCCGCCCAGGATGCTCCGTGCTCGGGAACCTTGAACGGGATTCAATATGCGATCCAGTAGCGGGTGCGCGCGGTAGAAAATTCACGCTCTATGATACGTATTCTCGAACAGGTGCTCTTTCCGGGGGCGCCTGTTCTTGCGTTGCTCGTAGGTGTAATTATCGGATCGTTCCTCTGGGCAACTGCGTGTCGGTGGGGAATCCACCGGGCATTCCACCTCTCAGAGCGCAGCCGGTGTCCTGAGTGTGGGAAGCAGTTGCGTTGGTTTGAGCTCATTCCGGTGCTCAGCTACGTCATGCAGCGAGGGCGTTGCCGGCACTGCCGAAAGGCAATGGGTCCCGCGTACATTTGGGCTGAAGTGCTGGTTGCGTTCGTGTTTGCGGCGATAGTCGCGACCTTCGGTGTTTCCTTGCAGACGGTGGGCCTTGTGCTAATCGCAAGCGTGCTCATGCTCCTGGCATTCATTGACGCTCGAACAGGATACCTGCCGGATGCGTTGACGATCCCGACTGCACTCTGCCTCGCTACCGGGCTCGCGTACCTTGGCTGGATGAACTCCATTGAGGTTAGCCCCTTCGCGTTCTCTGCATTCAATTACTGGCTCTGGGGTGGGGTTGTCGGCACTGGCTTTATCGGTCTGCTCGTTGCACTGACCAGCGGAAAGGGGATGGGGCTTGGAGACGTTAAGCTCATGCTGCCAATCGGGTTCTCGCTTGGCGGACCGCTGACGATCGTGGCGCTAGGCGTAGCGTTCATCGTTGGTGCAGCGGTCGGGGTGGCGTTGATTGCAACGGGCCGAGCAACGCGGAAGACCGCGCTGCCCTTCGGTCCCTTTCTTGTGCTCGGCTGGTTCGTGGCGGGTATTTGGGGGAGTACGTTCCTCAGTCTCGTGCTATACTGACCAGGAGTAAGGAGGGTGGAGTGCGATTCAGTGTTCCGCAACGAGGGTTCTCGCTCGTCGAGCTTCTGGTAGTCGTATCGATTATCGGCATTCTTGCCGGGGTGATTACCGTGTCTTCCGGTTCCGCGCGAGCACAGGGACGCGATACGAAACGCCAAGCCGACCTTCAGCTCGTCGCGTCGGCGCTCGAGCTGTACCGGCTCGAGAAGCGTACGTACCCACCAGAGGCCTCAATCTCAGCACCGACCGCACTAGACTGGACGACGCAGCTCAAGTCAGTGCTGTCGCCGAAGTACATTTCGAGCTGGCCTGTTGATCCGTCAGCGGGCGCTGGCTTCAGTTACACGTACACGGTTGATGCATCGCGCGGTTCGTACGTCCTCGAGGCAGTGCTCGAAACGCCACAGACGGCAACTGCGGGTTCATGTGAGACGAGTAAGGTTACCGGTATCTGTACGACTGGCTCAGGAGACGCCGCGACGTACAAGTACCGGGTTGTCGGTCCGTAGGTCGCAATGCGCGGATTCTCACTCGTCGAATTACTCGTCGCCGTTGGGATTACGTCCATTCTCGTTGCAAGCGGTGTACCAGCATTTCGCTCGTACCAACGAACTGTCGCGTTCGAGGGTGCCGTTAACCAGGTCGCTGAACTCTTCCATTCAGCGCGTACACTCGCCGTTTCGCCGGACGTGGCAAAGCAGACTACTACGGTCGCGTATGGCGTACAGGGAGAGAGCGTCGTCGGCGGGGTGAAGTTCGTCCTTCGGGAGATGGAATCTGGTTCAGGTACAACGTTCGTCGACGGTCGGGTGGTTCGGGAGTACGTTGTCCCTACCTCGGTTGCGTCGGTTACCGGAGCTGCGGAAGGGCTCCCGGCAATTCTCTATCCAATCGAGCAGCGAGGAGCGAGTACTGTAAGTGCCGTACTGACGTTTACGGATTCACGTGGGATTCGTCGGATCGTGACCATTGCCGCACCGACAGGGCAGGTGAGCGTGACACGGGACAGCCAATGAGAGCGATGCGAGGGTTTGGGCTTCTCGAGGTTGTTCTCGCAATGGGCATCGTCGCGCTTGTGCTCGGTTCGGTTATTGGTGTCCTCAGGATGGCGACCAGGAGGAGTGACCTCGCTGCTCGCCGCGTGAGTGCGATGTACCTCGCACAGGAGTCACTTGAGCAAGCACGCGCCCTGCGTGACAGCGCGGCCCAAGACGGGCGCAACAACCGATGGACCGAGCTCTTTGGCGCCAGCAGCGCGTCGGGCCGCTTTTCCCATGAGTCCGATCCTGTGATTGGAAATCGGTGGATGTTCCGGCAGCAGGCGTCCGAAACAATTCAGCTGGACGGCGTGTCCTACGTCCGAACGACGACAGTCGGACCACTTCCGGAGGAGTACGCGACGCAGCTCGGCCTCAATGCGTCGGCAGTGCAGCAGCTCGGGCGACGCGTTGAAGCGCACGTGAAGTGGGGCGAAGCAGCAGGCGAGTCGGTCCGCGCAGCGACCTACCTCATGGATTGGCGGCCAGGATCATGAGCGCTCCAGCTCAACAGGGATACACGCTCATCGAGGTGCTCATTGCCTCAACGATTTTCGTTGTTGTCCTTGGCATCGCCCTCGGCACGCTGACTTCGTCTGGCCGGTTTTCGAATCGAGTGGAGGCGCAGACGATACTCGCCGACACTGGGCGGTCGGTCGCGGAGCTCATTGATCGCGAAGTGCGAGAGGCAACGGGATTGCGCGAGTCGGATGGCCGGTACAGGCAGAACGCATTACCGGTCACACTGGTAGCTCCTGCAGGTGGAGTGGACAGCGAGGGCTTTGATCGGGCAAACGGGCTTCGTACGGTTCGGTTCCTTCAGTCCGAGAACAGCACGGTCGTGACGAGAATCGTGTTCGCTAGTCAGATGATCGAGGTGTATCAGGCGAAGTGCGCAGGGGCAACGCTCTGCGCTGAGGATGCTGCCAGTACAACAAAGCTGCTACCTGCCGGCATTGAGCTCAAGCCGTTTCCAGACGGGAAGTACCCGTTCCGCGGTGTGCAGAGCACGAACAGTCCGACAGAGCAGCCATTTATCCAGTACGAGTTTACGCTTCGCTCTACATCGGGGATGGGTGGATCGCTTGAGCAGACGATCCGCGGCGCCATGACGAGCCGGGCGTATCGGTAGGGTTACGGGTAGTATTCTTCTGGTATACTCACGCCTGTATGGCCACGTATATCGTCCACACTGACGGTGGTTCACGCGGGAATCCCGGCACGGCCGGGGCTGGTGCAGTGATTGCCAACGAGGCAGGGCAGGAGCTTGCAACTGTCGCGAAGCCACTTGGCGTTATGACGAATAACCAGGCGGAGTACTGGGGCGTCATTTTCGCGTTCGAACGGTTGCTTGAGCTTGTCCGTGAAGCCGGTGACGAGCATCCCACTGTGAAGCACTACCTCGATAGCCAGCTCATCGCTGAGCAGCTCGCGGGACGGTACAAGATGAAGAACCCAGGGCTGAAGCCGCTGTTCGACCGTGTCCGGTCGCTCATCCTTGAGCTCGGCGGCAGTGTAACTAGTACGCACGTGCCCCGGGCGCAGAATGCTCGGGCCGACGCGCTCGCGAACGAAGCCATGGATGTGCAGGGGAGAATGGAGTAGTACATGGCCGACCGACTGCGCAAGTCACTCGAACCAGTTGCCTCAGCGCCACGACTCCCAGATGAGGAGCGCGAGATCTTAGACTTTTGGGAGCGGGAGCGCATTTTCGAGCGTTCTGTTTCAAAGCGACCTGCAGATCAGCCGTTCGTCTTCTTCGAGGGGCCGCCGACAGCGAACGGTAAGCCGGGAATTCACCACGTCATTGCACGGGCGTTCAAGGACGCGGTGCCGAGGTACCAGACGATGCGCGGGAAGCGCGTAGAGCGACGTGCAGGGTGGGACACGCACGGGTTACCAGTTGAGCTCCAAGTCGAGAAGCAGCTCGGGATCTCTGGCAAGCGACAAATTGAGAACATCGTCGACGGTGATATCCGGGCGAGCGTCGCGAAATTCAACGCGCTCTGCCGTGAGTCGGTATGGCAGTACAAGGACGAGTGGGAACGGCTGACGAAGCGCATGGGATTCTGGCTCGACCTGAACCATCCCTACGTCACGTACGAGAACGACTACATCGAGTCGATTTGGTGGATTCTCTCGGAGCTCTGGCAGCGAAAGCTCCTCTACGAAGACTTCAAGGTGGTCCCGTACTGTCCGCGTTGCGGTACCGCGCTCTCGAGTCACGAGGTCGCTCAGGGGTACCGGGACACCGTAGACCAGTCGGTTTACGTGAAGTTCCGCGTTGTCGGTGAGCCAGATACCTACCTAGTGGCCTGGACGACGACACCGTGGACGCTGCCCGGTAACGTCGCCCTCGCAATCAATCAAACGCTAAGGTATGGGCGGTACCGGCACCGGACGAGTGGCGAGCAGCTGATCGTTGCTGACGAGCGGGCGACAGCCGTGCTCTCAGAATCAGATTACGACCGCGAGGCAATTGATGTAGACGCGCTGCTCGCGCTGCGGTACGAGCCACTCTTCGATATTCCAGCACTCCGCTCCGAGCAGGCATACCGAGTGTACGACGCGCCATTCGTGACCGCGGCCGACGGGTCCGGCATCGTCCATACTGCAGTCATGTACGGGGAAGACGACTTTCAGCTTGGCGCCCAGGTCGACCTCCCGAAGCACCATACCGTCACGCTCGAGGGTCGGTTCACTGACGATGTCCCCAGCTTCGCGGGCCGGTTTGTGAAGGAAGAGGGGCTCGACGCCGAACTCATCGAGGCACTTGCGAGCGCTGGGCAGCTCCTGAAAACCGAGCAGCACACGCATAGCTACCCCTTCTGCTGGCGCTGTGATACGCCCCTCATCTACTACGCGAAGGCATCGTGGTTTATTCGCATGAGTGCGCTTCGCGAAGCGCTCCTCAAGAACAACGCCTCGATCAAGTGGGTGCCAGCGCACCTCCAGGACGGTCGGTTCGGCGAGTGGTTGAAGGATGTCAAAGACTGGGCGCTCTCTCGTGACCGGTACTGGGGGACGCCGCTGCCGGTCTGGGCCTGTGACCGTTGTCCGCACAAGGAGTGCGTGAGTGGGCGGGCCGCACTGCGTGAGCGAGGGGCGACGGTGCCCGATGACCTGCACAAGCCGTACATCGATGACGTGACGTATGCTTGCAGCGCGTGCGAGGGCGGTACGATGCGTCGCTACCCGGAAGTGATCGACGTCTGGTTTGACTCGGGCGCGATGCCGCTCGCGCAGTGGCACTACCCGGCGGCGCCGGAATCCGAGCAGGCAGTCGCTACGCACTACCCGGCAGATTACATCTCTGAAGCGATCGACCAGACCCGTGGCTGGTTCTACACGCTCCTCGCAATCGCAACTGCACTCGGTAAGGAGCCGCCGTACCGCTCTGTCATCTCGATGGCGCACATTCTCGACAAGTATGGGAAGAAGATGTCGAAGTCTCGCGGAAACGTCGTCGACCCGTGGGTCCTTATGGATGAGTTCGGCGTCGACCCGCTCCGCTGGTACTTCTACTCCGTTAACCAGCCCGGTGATCCGAAGCGCTTCGACGCCGCCGACGTTGGACAGGTAGTCCGGAAGTACTTCCTTATTGTCTGGAATACGTACAGCTTCCTCGCGACGGCGAGTGCGGAGCGGGGCTGGCAGGTTACGGATGCTACTCGTCCTTCGTTCGGCGAGCAGCACGTCCTGGACCGGTGGCTCGCTGCCCGTACAGATGCGCTCATTGCTGTGGTAACCGAAGCGTTTGACGCGCTCGACCTCTTCCGGGCAAGTCGAGCGATTGCCGAGTATGCGACCGAGCTCTCAACGTGGTATCTCCGGCTCTCACGCAAGCGGGAAGACGGAGCGTTCCTGCCAACGCTCTGGTCCGCCCTGCGAACTCTCTCGCTCCTCAGTGCACCGTTGTCACCGTTCTTCGCCGAATCGCTCTGGCAGCGACTGCGTACGTCGGCTGACCCCGTGTCCGTCCACCTGGCGAGTTGGCCTGTTGCCGGAAGTAATGGAAACGATCAGCTTCTCCATGAGATGGAGCGGGCGCAGGAGCTGGTTGAGCGAGGGCGGGCGCGTCGGGCAGAGGTGGGTATTAAGCTCCGACAGCCACTTCGCTCGGCGAGCATTACCGGCGTTGCGCTCTCTTCAGAGCTCGCCGATCTCCTCGCCACCGAGCTCAATGTGAAGTCTGTGCACGTGGCCGAGCAGGGGCCGATTGACCTCGTCTTTGACACGGTGATCGATGACGCGCTTCGCGCGGAGGGGTTGTCGCGAGATGTCGGACGAGCAATTCAGTCGCTCCGGAAGTCAGCCGGACTCCAACTTGGTGATACGGCGACGATTACGCTGTCTGGTCCGGGAGCGACGCGCGCCGTACTTGAGCCGCACATCGACGCACTTGCCCGAACAACTATCTCAATGATCACGTGGTCGGACGAGTCTCCTCGGGGCGCGCACACAATTCGAGTGGATGACCTCGACGTAACGCTCGGCGTATGAACCGCACGTGGCTCCGGTCGCTTGATTGGTACGCCCTCAGCGCGGTGCTCCTGCTTATCGTGACTGGGATTGTGACCATCTACAGCGTGACGTTCGTCCGCGGCACGACCGAGCTGGCCGTCGAGCAGGCGCAGTACGCACTCCTCGGCCTCGCCGCTGCTGCTGTTCTCTCGTACATCGACTACCGTCGATTGCGTTCATGGTCGCTCTGGCTCTACGTGCTCGGCGTTGGTCTCCTTGTGGCGGTAGCGGTATCCGGCACGTCAATCTTCGGTGCCAGGCGATGGCTCGAGCTCGGCTTCTTCCAACTTCAGCCGTCCGAACTCATGAAGCCGATTCTCGTTCTCCTTGGTGCCCGAGTGCTCGCCGTACGGTACGGTGAGCTCCGGTTCCGTGAGCTAGCGTTCTTCCTCGCCTTGGTCGTTCTGCCCGTCGGGCTCGTCATGCAGCAGCCGGACCTCGGAACCGCGAGCGTACTCCTCCTGGTTACGGCAGTGCTTCTCGTGGCAGGACGACTGCCGCGCTCCCAATGGATCTTCCTCATGGCTGCCGTGGTCATTGCGCTCCCGATCCTATTCATGAACCTGAAGCCGTACCAGGTTGAGCGTATTCAGACGTTCCTCTCGCCGGCATCAGACCCCTATGGCGCCGGCTACAACGTTATCCAGTCGCTCATCGCAGTGGGGAACGGCGGGATGTTCGGACAGGGGTTCGGGCAGGGGACGCAGAGCCAGCTCGAATTCCTCCCAGTCGTTCACACGGATTTCATCTTCGCCGGTATCGCCGAGGCAACCGGGTTTATGGGGTCGCTGTTCGTCGTCGTACTCCTCACGTTTCTCGTGCTCCGGACGCTCTCTATTGCACGCCAGGCACCGGATACGTTCGGGATGCTGCTGGCGGTCGGGATTGCTGGGCTCTGGACGATCCAGTTCGTCGTGAACATTGGCATGAACCTCGGTCTCGCGCCAGTGACCGGTATTCCGCTTCCCTTCGTCTCTCACGGTGGTACGGCGCTCATCGTCAACCTGGCTGCGCTCGGCGTCGTCGAGAGCATTGCCGTTCGGAGCCGGTCGCTCGGCCAGCGGCTTGCTGTCCGCTAACGTCGCTTGACGCAAGCTAAGTACTCCTGGTATAGTCCGCCCAAAGCGTCCGGGGCGCTAAAGTGTTTATGTGCCCGTGGCGTGGAAGCAGGAGTAGCCAATGGCCAAGGATCAAGTCGCTGTTATCGCTACGGGTGGCAAACAGTACGTCGTTACGCCGGGCAAAGAGCTTGTCGTCGAGAAGCTCACGGATGAACTCGGCGCAACGCTCAAGTTCGACGATCTGCTCGACGGAAAGACCGTCACCGCAGAGGTTGTCGAGCATGGGAAGTCGGATAAAGTTGTTGGTCGGATCTTCCGGAACAAGGTTCGGGCGTCGCGGTTCCCGCGCGGCCACCGGCAGCACGAAACGCGCATCCGCATCACTGCAATCGCATGAAGGCGCTCGTCACGTACGTCCGGGAGAGTGTTGCTGAGCTCCGCAAGGTTCGCTGGCCGAGCCGGGAGCTTACTGTGCGGTACTCGCTCATCGTCGTGGCATCGGTCGTGCTGTTCACATCGGTATTCGGCGTCATTGATTTTGGTTTGTCAGAGCTGTTGACCATGCTCATCGAGCGGAGTTAGCCAATGAACGACGACATGCAACCACAATTGGGCGACCAGGCGAACAACATCGAGGCTTCGCCAGAAACGGAAGCCAACACGGCCGAGTCGCTTCCAGAGCTCGACGTACTCGCTGACAAAGAGCTCCTCAAGGGAGCTGTTGAGGCTGCTGACCGACCGAATCGCCGGCTCCTCGGCCAAAAGCAGACTGGCGAACGAGGATGGTACGTCATTCACACGTACACCGGGTATGAGGACCAAGTCGCCGAAAATCTCCGGCAGCGCATCGAGTCGCTCGGCATGCAGGAAAAGGTGTTCGACGTTATCGTTCCAACGGAGAAGCAGATCGAGATTAAGAACGGCCGACGACGTACAGTCGAGCGGAAGATTTTCCCTGGCTACGTCCTCGTCGAGATGATCGTCACCGATGACTCCTGGTACGTCGTCCGCAATACGCCGAACGTCACCGGATTCATCGGGCTTGGCGTCCGCCCCACCCCGATCCCGCAGCAGGAAGTGGACAAGATCAAACGACGGATGGGCGTTGACGAGCCAAAGTACCAGATCGACTTCGGCATCAATGACCTCGTGCAGATCGTCGATGGTCCACTCAAGGGGTTCCAGGCCACGGTGAACGAGCTCGACGAAGAGAAGGGGAAGGTCAAAGTGCTCGTGAACATGTTCGGCCGGGAGACGCCCGCCAGCCTGGACTTCCTCCAGGTGAAGAAAGTATAGCGTCTACAGCAAAGCAAAGAGGTACGTATGGCAAAGCCAGTCAAAACCGTCGTCAAGCTCCAAGTGCCTGCCGGTAAGGCGAATCCAGCACCGCCAGTCGGAACCGCGCTCGGGCCGCAGGGCATCAACATCATGGATTTCTGCAACCAGTTCAACGAGAAGACACGCCCGCTCGGTGACACGATTATCCCGGTAGAGATCACGATCTACGAAGATCGTAGCTTCGACTTCATCATGAAGCAGCCCCCGGCCGCAGTGCTCTTGCGCCAGGCCGCTGGGGTGTCGAAGGGTGCAAGCACCGTCGGCAAGGAGAAGGTCGGCAAGGTGAGCCGAGCAAAGCTCAAGGAGCTTGCGGAGCAGAAGATGCCGGACCTCAATGCCAATGACACCGATGCGGCAATGAAGATCTTGGAAGGGACCGCGCGGAGTATGGGGATCGAGATCGAAGGCTAAGCCAAGAACTCAGGGCAAATGAAAACAGGGCGCGAGCCCTGTTTTCCGTTGCCCCTCGTTGCGGGGTGAGTCTCTCACTCGCGTGAGATTTTACCGTCCTCTAATATTTGTATATTGTAGGGCGGGAATCACCTCCTAGAGAGGGTCCCCGTTGGTACCCACTCGCATCAGGAGGGGAGATGCGAGCGAGTGTCCACCGGGAACTCTCCCTGGGGGTCATGCAACTGGGTTGGTAACCGCGAGCGGTATTACACTACTCACGTTCGAATAACTATATAACAAACCGTCCAAAATGTCAAGGGGAAGTGTGTCTAACCACACTAATTCATTGAACGAACGTGATATGTTATTTGCCGCCGTGCTCGCGAGCGTTGTTCAGTTCACGCCTCGGGTGCTTGTGAAGCATTGAGGCGAGCTGGCTTCATGCTGCAGGATCTCCAAGTAGTGGCGGAGGAAGACCTTGTAGATCGGGGTATACGCCTGGAGACTGTAAGGACGGTGATAGCTGCTCGTACAGAGGCTTCCCCGGACCGACTTGCCGAGCAACTTGCCCGTACACAGTCAACGTTCGTATCATATTATGATGGACGGTACCCCGCGTGCTTGCGCGAAAGTCCTGCTCCGCCAGTCGGGTTATTCCTGCGGGGCACTCTGGATCACGCAAAAGCAGCTGTCCTGGCCGTTGTGGGTACGCGAAGTATGTCGGCGTACGGAAAACGTGTCGTGGGAGACTTCGTGCCACGCGTAGCGGCGAGGGCGGTGATTGTTTCGGGTCTTGCGCTTGGGGTGGGCGCGGAGGCGCACCGCACCACCATTGCGGCGGACGGGGTCACCTGGGCGGTGCTCGGTTCGGGCGTCGACGTACCCTACCCAGCTGCGCACCGTTCGCTCGCAGAAGCGATCGTTGCGCACGGCGGAGCACTCCTCTCGGAATTTCCGCTCGGCACTCGTCCGCAGCGGCACCACTTTCCTATTCGAAACCGGATAATTGCCGGGTTGTCGCGCGCAACGATTGTCATCGAGGCGGCAGAGCGTTCGGGGTCACTCCTTACGGCACGAGCGGCCCTCGAGGCCAATCGCGACGTCTTCGCAGTACCCGGACCGATCTACTCGGCGCACTCAGCTGGTCCGCACCGCTTGATCCAGGTGGGCGCGAAGTTCGTCCACTCGCCAGACGATATCTTCGATGAGCTCGGGCTTGGGCGGGTACAGGTTGAAAGCGGAACGGCGTCTGCCGATTCGGCGGAAGAAGCGGTGATACTCGAGGCGCTCGGGGTTGATCCGATTGCCTTTGACGACCTTGTGCTAACAACGGCGCTTGAGCCGAGCACGTGCTTAAGTACGCTGACGCTTATGGAGATGAAGGGAAGGGTGCGCAATCTCGGAGCTAACACGTACGTCCGTACGCAGTAGCGTGACGCTGTCTGCGTAGAACCCGAACGAAAACGCCCAGATGTCCGGGTCTCAATTGTGCCGGACTGTGTCGTGGCAGAAGAGGATGATTGCGGGTAGCGGAGAGTTGACAACCATCTGCGTCGTCCATAGAAATAGGAACCATGCCAAAACACCTCGTCATCGTTGAGTCGCCCGCCAAGGGGAAGACTATCGAGAAGTACCTCGGGAAGGATTATCGGGTCCTTGCGTCGTATGGCCACGTCCGCGACTTGCCAACGAGCAAGCTCGGGGTCGACGTCGAGCAGAGCTTCGAACCGCAGTACGTCGTGCCGGCGAAGGCGAAGAAGGTGATTGTCGCACTCAAGAAGGCGGCAGCAGAGTCTGACAGCATCTACCTTGCGACAGACTACGACCGAGAGGGCGAGGCGATCGCCTGGCACGTGCTCGAAGCGCTGAAGCTCGGGAAGAAGCAGCAGGACCAGGTCCGTCGGATCACTTTCCACGAGATCACGAAGTCGGCGATCCAGGCGGCAATCGAGCAACCCCGCGAACTCGACCTCGACCTCATCAACGCACAGCAGGCCCGGCGCGTTCTTGACCGATTGGTTGGGTACACGCTGAGCCCGTTCCTGTGGAAGAAAGTCATGAAGGGGCTGTCGGCCGGTCGCGTCCAATCCGTCGCCGTTCGGCTCGTCGTCGACCGAGAGCGGGAGATCCAGGCATTCAAGCCGGACGAGTACTGGACCGTTGAAGCGCTCCTCGATGCGGCCGGGAGCGAGCTCAAGGCATCGCTCGTCGCCTTTGGTGGCGAGAAGCTTGAGAAGCTTTCGATCGGCACTGAGGCACGTGCTCGGGAGCTCGAAGCTTCGCTTAACGGGGCGACGTACACAATCCAGAAGATCGAAGAGGCGGAGAAGCAGCGACGTCCGTCCGCGCCGTTCACGACATCGACGCTCCAGCAACAGGCTTCTCACCGCCTCCACTTCTCCGCGAAGCAGACGATGAAGCTCGCGCAAGACCTCTACGAGGCAGGACACATTACGTACATGCGTACCGATTCCACGAACCTCGCGAACGAGGCGCTCGGTGCGACGCGCGCACTGATCGAGTCGGCGTACGGGCGTGAGTACCTTCCAGCTGAGCCGGTCACGTACAAAACGAAGAGCAAGGGTGCCCAGGAAGCGCATGAGGCAATCCGTCCCACGGATATCGCGGCGAAGCCGGGTAGCCTCGACCTTGAGAGCGAGCGGCACGCCCGCCTGTACGAACTCATCTGGCAGCGGACCGTAGCGTGCCAGATGGCGCCCGCCCGCTTAAAGGCGACCACTGTGACGATCGCAGCGGGGGACGGAGAGTTCCGGGCGACCGGGAACGTCGTCGTGTTCGACGGGTTCCTCGCGGTGTGGCCGAGCGAGCGCGAGGATTCCCTCTTGCCGGAGCTTAGCGAAGGGCAGACACTTCCGCTCACCGAGCTTATGACCGAGCAGCACTTCACGGAGCCACCGGCTCGGTACTCGGAAGCGACCCTCGTTAAGGCGCTCGAAGAGCATGGCATTGGCCGGCCAAGTACGTACGCCCCAACGCTCTCGACGATCCAAGACCGCGGCTACGTCGAGCTCCAAGACCGTCGGTTCCACCCTACCGAGACAGGGACGATCGTCACCGACCTCCTCGTGCAGCACTTCCCGCAGATCGTTGACCTCGAGTTCACGGCGTCTATGGAGGAAGACCTCGACGAAGTCGCTGAGGGGAAAGAGGACTGGACGAAGCTCCTCAAGAACTTCTACGGCCCCTTCCACGAGCTCATCGAAGCGAAGCAGGGCGAGGTGCAGAAGATCGACCTCACCGAGGAAACCGACGAGACGTGTCCGGAGTGCAAGAAACCGCTCGTAATCCGGCGCGGCCGCTTCGGGAAGTTCCTCGCGTGCACCGGATTCCCTGACTGCAAGTACACGGCGCCGTTCCTCGTGAAGACCGGCATCTCGTGCCCCGAATGTAAGGACGGCGAGCTCACGGAGCGGAAGACTCGCCGCGGCAAAACCTTCTGGGGCTGCGCCCGCTACCCCGAGTGCAAGTACGCGACCTGGGACGACCCGGCGAAGCCAGCTAAGGATGCGACCGCGGATGCCGCACCGGCTGAGCCCGCTGCGTAAGCTCGCCCGGAGGGTTCTATGCGCCACCTGCCGAAGAGCTTGCAGCGCGTAATCGAGGAGTTCTCGAAGCTGCCTGGTATTGGGCCAAAGTCGGCCGGCCGTTTGGCATTCCACCTCGTCCGGCAGGGGCCGCGCTCGAGCGAGTCACTCGGTCGGGCAGTAGGCGAGCTGCACGCGCACCTGAAGTTCTGCTCGACGTGCTTTAATATCACTGAAGAGGACCCCTGCCCAATCTGCAGCGACGAACGGCGTGACCCGTCACTGCTCTGCGTCGTAGAGCAACCGCTCGATACCGTGGCGGTCGAGAAAACCGGATTCGCCGGGCGCTACCACGTGCTTGGCGGCGCCATCTCGCCGATCGACGGCATCGGCCCGGGCGAGCTCCGGATCGGTGAGCTCCTCCGTCGCCTAGAGGAAGACCGGGCGATCACCGAGCTCATTCTTGCGACGAACCCCTCGCTCGAGGGCGAGGCAACGGCGCTCTACATCCAGAAGCAGATTAGCGAGGCTGGGGGGCGTTCGCTCACTGTGTCACGCATCGCCCACGGCTTGCCGGTGGGTGGGGATCTCGAGTACGCGGACGCGGTAACGCTCTCTCGCGCGCTCGAGGGGCGACGGGCAGTGTAGTCCGGCAAATATTGACGCCACCCGCGCGTGTAGTATCGTCGCAACAGCACACGAAACACCAGGTATCCACAAGGAGGG
>JBMNRW010000007.1:0-23485 GCA_050944875.1 Patescibacteria group bacterium
GTCCGGTTTGAGACCGCAAGCGACGGCTCGCCCTCGGTCCGGTTTGGCACCAAGCCGGGCAGACCGGCTTTCGACCCGCAGCGCGACGAGCTTCTGCGGTCGAAGGAGTAGTAGAAGGATGGATACGTAAAGGACTGCTTTCGGGCAGTCCTTTTCTCTTTGCCTAAGAGGACGCCGAGGAGTCGCTGCGATTACTAGAACACGTCGGGTCGCGGTGGGTTTGTGTTGGTTGATGTCGACTGACTCGCGTCCTCGTTTATCGTTGCCATCTGGCAGCGGCGAACCTGAGCGTTCTGTGGTGGCAGTATGGCCTGGCAGAGCTGGTTCCCGTTCACGTCGAGCCAGAGTGCGCTGCCGACCTTTCCACTGACGACAATCCGGCCGTACTGATCAGTTTGTCGGTTGGCAATAATGCCTGCGCTATCGCGAACAACCGCATTCCGGCCAACGACTGGTAGTCCGTTCTGATTAATCACCTCAAAGCTAAAATTCACCACGCTTTCCTGTGAGACGAAGATGACCCACGCCGTACCGTCTTGAGCAGGTACCTGGTACTCACCTAGTTCATGCGCGGTAGACTGTGTCGCTGTGGCGTAAATGAGCTCACCCTCTGGTGCCCAAATCGAGGTTTTGCCGCTGGCATCCGTGAGGCCGTCGATCAAGAGGTCGGTGTCGCTGTTTAGGAGCTCACGCTGCCACACCTTGAACGAGAAGTTTGGCACCGGCTGCTGCGTCCGCTTGTCGAGGACGCTCACGACGACGAGACGGGACCGTGACTTCACGTCGACCGTGATCCACTCCATGGTGGCTTCGCCCGTCGCGTCGGCGGCAGGCGGGGTGACTTCAATTGGCCAGACCGGGACGCTTTCAAGCTCGAGCACGTATGAACCTGGAATGACGCCGCGGAAGACGAGCTGCCCGACGGCGTTAGACACTGCGCTGAACCGGTTTAGCGCGTCAGCGGCATGGGCGGTCTCAATACCGGGGCGTGGTCGGCGCGACGTCTTGTTCTGTGTGCTGCTGTTCGGGACGAGCGCGGCCGGTACATTTTGGATCTCCTGGCCCTTGAGTTGGACGAGAACGGTTTGGGTTGTGCCTGGCGCTCCGCTCTGCGCATTGTCGCCTGCATTAGTACTGCCGCTCGTTCCGGACGAAGTACCGTTAGTACTTTGGGCGCCTGACGAGCTTACGTTCACGTCGTTTACCTGGTCGACGCCCTCGAACTGCTTCCCCTGGTCAAGGAGGCTGAGGACGAAGAGGCCGGCTGGCCAGGCGAGAAGGACGAGGACGAGGCCGACCACGGCGTCGACCATGAGGCGGGTTGCCTTCTTCGTGCCGTCCTCGTTGCCGGCGTTCGTGAGGTAGAGCACGCCGCCGACAAGAAGAAGTACCATGAAAATGACCCCGGCAATCGTGATCGCCGTACTCCAGAGATCGGGGAGCGTCTGCTGCACGTCCCGGAAGCGTTCCGGGACGTGCAGCTGCTCAGCCGACGGGAAGTAGAAGTCCGCAGCGAATCGAGCCACAGGGTGTATAGGCTAGTTAATGATGTCGCCGCTCTTGCTCTTCTGCAGCTGCTCAGGCGTCAGGGAGACGCTACCGTCTGTCGTGAGACCAAGGAGGCGGAGGACATACGTGCCAACTGCCCAGGCGATCAAGATGAGGACGAGGCCGATCACAGCGTCCATCATGAGCTTCGTCGCCTTCTTCGCTGAGTCCTCGTTCCCCGCGCTTGCGAGGTACATGACACCACCGGCGAGAAAGAGGAGGATGAAGACGATGCCGGCGACCGTGATGACGATCGTGAAGACGCTCTGGATGACGCTGTCGAAATCGCCCCAGCGCAACGGGATTGCGGTCGGCCGGGTGAGCTGTCCGTCAAGGCCGTCCCCACCCGTCGTCTTCGGGCGAGTTTGCGCCAGCGCTACGACAGGTGCGAGTACTGTCGAGCCGGCGACGATGCCGGCAATTCTCTCTCGTTGGCCGATGAGCCATGCGTACATACAAACCCTCCTTTTCACTGCTAGCGCTATTCTCGCAATTCCCTTGAATAATGCAACTCGTGTTCAGCTAAGCCGAAGGCCGAGGAGCTCGAGGACGTACGTCCCGAGCGCCCAGGCGATAAGAATGAGGACGAGGCCAATGACGGCGTTCGACATGAGGCGGAACGCTTTCTTCGTGCCGTCCTCGTTGCCGGCGTTCGTGAGGTACATGACCCCGCCGACCAAGAGAAGGACGATGAGCGCGATGGCGCCGATCGTGATCGCGACGTTGAAGAGCCACTCGACGACGTTGCTCACCGAGGTGAACTTGCTCCCGGAGAGCGCCGGCGGGGTTTTGAAGAAGAGCCCTTGTTCGTCTGCTTCGGTAGCGGTGTCGACTTCTGCCTGCGTCGCTTTGTCCGCTGCTGGTGCGTTGGTTCGCGCGGGACTCTGTGGTTGGGTTTGTGCCGGTTGCGTTGGTGCTGCCGACTGATGGGCCACTGCGGTCGGCGCGCTCCAGAGCGTCGCAATGAGAGCGAGGAGTAGGGTGTGTACAGCTCTGCGCATTATTCCTCCTACTGGGTGCTCGTGAGCTCGCCGACGAAGTACGGCGCGACGGTTGTGATAATGAGGTACGCGGAGAGGACGACGAGGATGCCAATGACGATGAAGAGGAAGCTCTGCTTCGCCTGCTTGAGCTTTGCTTCGTCGCCGAGGCTGGTGACTAAGGTGTAACCGGTGAAGAGGAGCGCAATTAACGCGACGGCGAAGACGAGCTTCGTCGCCAAGGAACCCGCGAAGACAAGGACGTTGTTGTAGATGTACTTGTAGCTCTGCACCTCTGGATCGGCGCTCCCGAAGCTTTCGGGTAGGAGGGTGCCAGGTGCTTCGTTTATCGTTGCTGCGATGCGAGTGAGGAGCGGGTGCATAGGTTCTCCTTAGAGTACGAAGCGTTGAATGAGACTGATGATCGCGTAACCCAGGACGACGACGAAGGCGCCGAGCGCGGCGTACGTCATTCCCTGGATGGCGCCCTTCTTGTCGTCGCCACCGGCCGAGAGGAGGTAGCGGAGGGCACTCAGGAGGAAGACGACCATGACGACGATGCCGAGGAAGAACATGAGCGCGGAGGGGATCGACTTCGTAAAGAAGTCCACGAGTGACGCTGCTTTGAACTTGCCAGTTAATGGGTTGTCATCGCCGGTAATGACGGGTTTGAGCTGGTTTAGGTTACCAATATCCTTCCCAGCTGGGAGTTCGACGGAGGCGGGAGCAGCTTGCTGCTCGGTGCCTGATTCGGACGGGGTTGAAGGTGTATCTGAGTCTGGAGGAGTTGTAGGTGTGGGGTCTTCTGGGTCTGGGGGCGCGCCCGCAAGCTGCGCCCGAACCTTGCTGGCGCAGGCTTGGATCGCCGCACGCTGGCTATCGGAAATGTTCGCGGG
This sequence comes from Patescibacteria group bacterium, assembly GCA_050944875.1. Lineage (GTDB taxonomy): Bacteria > Patescibacteriota > UBA1384 > JACPKC01 > JACPKC01 > JBMNRW01. The sequence goes on from JBMNRW010000007.1 coordinate 3,425, forward strand.
AAGGCTTCCCACCTCGTACTGCTTATCCGATGCCCAGTACACTCGCTTCTTCTCATCTACAACGTACGTTGAGGAGAGTGGTGTGGTTGCGCCGGCGGCCGTGTACGTGCAGGAGTAGGCGTTCGTGCTCGTCTTCCTTACGGTTACCGTGGGTGTTGTTGACTTCGTGCCGCTGACGCCGGCTGTTGCACCGATCCGTTGCGCACACTCTACAATCTGTGCGCGTTTTGTCTGAGAGATAGAGCTCGGCAGCGCTGTGACTGGGTACGTGCGATCAGATACCCATTGCGTACCTTTTTGCTTGTCGACGGTGAAGGTGTAAGTGAGCGGGATCGTAGATCCCTGCGCTGTGTACGTACAAGAGTAGCTCGTGTCGCCCGTCTTCTCGACCGTGATAATTTTTGTAGGAGCCCCGCCACGGACAAACCGCGGTTTCGTGTAGGTAAACGGTTGTATGAGCTCGCTCAACTTAATGGAGACGCGTCGAGTCCCATTCCGTGCATTCGCATCGAGCACGACGCGAGTTGAGATTGTGTTGTTGAGGGATTTGTTCCACTCGCGCGTCACCTGGCTGAGGTAGCTATCGAAGTATTGGTACTGCGATTCGGACAGACAACCGGCTTCAGCAGCTCGCTGGAAGGCGTTTTGGGCTGACTGCAGGGCGTTGCGAGTGGTTACTCCAGCCGTGCGGATCCTTGCCCGGACGGTTTCGATATCTGCGGTGTCACGCGGGAATAGTTTGCTCAACTTCGCCTGCTCGGCGGCGACAGTTCTAATAAGGTGGTCCCGCAGTCCTTTTGCGCTGGAGACGCTCTGCGTCGCCCCCTTAGTGAGCGCCTTGCAGTCAGCAGCCTGTACCGTGGCCGGTGAGAGCCAACTTACCGATACCCCGATGAGTATCGGGAGAAGTAGTGCACCGATCCCTGTCTGGCGGAGTCGTCCCATCGGAATACCGGACTACTGCTGGTCAGCTTCGAGCTGCGTGGAGACGCGCTTGGCGGCTGCCTCGATGGCGTTCTGCGGCGCCGTCTGCTTCGTCCCGACTTCCTGGATCATCTCTCTGAAGATCTGGTCGATCCGGTCGGGTCGCTTCGTCTTGTACCAGCTCTGCGCCGTCGCCTGCTGGAAGGAGAGCGGGTTCGTCTTCCCGGCACGGTCGAGAACGCTGACGTACTCGCTGTACGGGAACGGTGCCGGCCGGCCGGTCGCTTGGCGGTAGTTCGTGCCGTAGTCGAAGGCGAGCTTCTTTACGATCTGCCAGGCGAGCTCGGGGTCGTCAGCGTTCTTCGTGACCCCCTCGACCCAATACGACGCGTAGTCGACTGGCGTCGACGTGTCCCGGATCTGTGGGAACGGCACGGTATCGTACTGAAGGAGCGGAGCGGTCTGCTGGAAGAGGAGCTGGTGGTACTGGTAGCCGAAGAACATCGCCGTCTTGCCGTCGATGAACGCCTGGACATCGTTCGGCATACTCGCGTTCCAGCTGTAGTAGTCGCTCGCTGGGTCGGCGAAGACCGCGTAGCGCTTTAACGCCTCAGTGCCTGGGTACGTCTGCTGGCCAGTGTTCCCGGTCTGTGGGAGCTGGAAGGTCGCATTCGTTTTCTCTTGCGCCACCATTGGCGTGCCGTTCTGGAGCATCATCGCGGCGACGACATCTTCGGCGCGCGAGACGTTATTCGACGTACCAGCGGCGAGACCGCCGCGCTCGATTGTCGTACCGTTGCGCTTAGTCAGGAGGAAGGCGGCGTACTGAAGCTCGTCCCACGTCGTGTACGTACCTTGGAGGAACCGCGCGTCCTCTCGCTTCCGAGCCGCTTCGAGCTCGGCCATCGTGCTGTTGAGGATGCTCCGATTGCGGTAAATGACGAGCGTGTCGAGCGAGAGCGGGAGGCCGTACGCCCGGCCATCCTGGACGACGTCGTTTGCGACCACTGGGACGAAGGCGCTGCTCACCTTGTCTGCTTCAGTTGTCGCCTCGGCGCCGGCCTTGTCAGCGAGGAGACCCTCCGGCATCGGGACGAGCTTGTCCTTGTGGCGGGGAACCCAGTCGTTCCGGATGCTCCAGATGTCAGGGCCGTTGCCGGCGGCGAGCGCCTCGGAGACGGTGAGCTCGTACTCCTCAATCGGAATCATGCGGTACTCGAGCTTCACGTTTGGGTTGCGATCGTTGAACGCCGAGACGACGCCGGAGAACGCCTCCTCGCTGTCGAAGGCGCGCCAGATCTTCACGGTGATGGGTCCGCTGTTCCCGTCACGAGAACCGAGGCTCTGGGTGTTGTTGCCCGAGTTGAAGCAGCCGGTCAGTGTGATCGTCAAAATGCCGCTGAGCGCGAGCCAGCGGACCAGTGGGCGCCTGTAGTTCACGTTCCCTCCTCGCATTGCCGATATTCTACCACGTGCAGGGCTAGGCGTCGCGTCGGAGGACTCCTTCAAGGAAGGCGCGGAAGTCGGGGCCGAGGTCGTCGCGTCGGAGCGCGAACTCGACGTTCGTCTTCAAGTACTCAAGCTTGTTGCCGGTGTCGAAGTACTGGCCACCGGCGATCTCGCGAACCGAGAACGGCCGCTTCTCGCGCAGGTGCTCAATCGCGTCGGTGAGCCAGATTTCGCCGCCTTTACCCGGGTTCAGGGCCGCGAGCTCGTCGAAGATGTCGGGCGTCAAGACGTAGCAGCCGTCCGCCAAGAGGTCGCTCGGCGCTTCGGCTGGTTCGGGCTTCTCGACGATCCCCCGCATGTGGAAGGTGTGCGGGTCGTTCGTTGGCTCGACGTCGAAGATGCCGTACCGGCTCGCGTCCTCAGGTCGCGCGAGGCGGACGCCGGAGAGGACGGGGTTGCCCGTCTGTTCGAAGGTCGAGAGGCACTGCTTGAGGCGCGGCGTCTCCGCCCAGGTGAACTGGTCGCCCCAGAGGACGGCGAATGGCTCGTCACCAACGATGTGTCGGGCGTTCAAGACCGGCGTGCCGTTCCCGTACGGGCCCTTCTGGCGGACGTAGTAGAAGTTCGCCATGTCGGCGATCCGCTCGGTTGCCTCGATGAGCGGCGCCTTGCTCGACCCGCCGAGCTTCAAGTTTTCGATGAGCTCGCGGCTCGGGGCATCGAAGTGGTCTTCGATTGACCGTTTGTGGTAGCCGGTAACAATGATGACGTCGGTGATGCCGGAGTCGACGAGCTCCTCGACGACGTACTGGATGATCGGCTTGTCGACGATCGGGAGCATCTCCTTCGGCATCGACTTCGTTGCCGGGAGAAAGCGCGTTCCAAACCCTGCAGCCGGAATAACTGCCTTCCGTACCTTCATCATCGCGTCCTTTCGTCTGCTAGCGAGATTTCACCGTGAGCCGGCGGGCACGCGTCTTCGAGAGCTTCGGGATGGTGATCGTGAGGATCCCGTTTCGGAGCTGCGCGTCTGCGTTGTCGGCGTCAACTGAGGTGGGGAGGACGTAGGTGCGTGAGAAGCTACCCCAGTAGCACTCCTGGACGAAGTAGTCCTCGCGCTGCGTCACCTCGCCTGCATGCCGTTCGCCCTTAATCGTCACCGTGTCATCGGTCACCATGACGTGGAGATCTTCCGGGTTTACGCCAGCGATCGGCGCCTTCACAATGACGGCATCCTCGGTTTGGTACGCGTCGATGGCGAGCGCGCCACCGCCGTCCTCGTCCATCCAATCGTTCGAGGCGAGGTCTGCCGTGCTGTCGACTGCTGTTGCCATGCGCCCTCCTTCTTTCCTATCCTAGCGCGCCCGGTTCGGGAGCGTCAATCAGCTGGGTCTTCGGCGAGCACCGCTGTCCAGATGTCGGTGACGCCGTTCGCTCGGAGGACTCGCGCGGCTTCTCGGAGTGTCGCGCCGGTCGTCATGACGTCGTCGACAACGAGGACGCTCCCAGTGAGTCTAGCCGGCCAAGTTATCGAGAATGCACCGCGGATGTTCTTGGCTCGTTCGGTCCGGTCGAGGCCGACCTGGGGATCGGTGGGGCGACGGACCAGGTAGCGCTTGAGCGGGATGTTGTACGAGCGCGCGAACGCTGCCGCGAGCTCCTGCGCAGGGCTGAATCCGCGGATACGGTCGTGCTGCGGCGTGGAGGGGATGGGGACGACTGCTGCCCAGGCTGGGTGGCCGGCCGGTGTCCAGCGTGCCCGGGCGCACCTGACCAGTGCTGGAGCTGCTGCCCAGATGCCAACGTACTTGAAGCGGTGGATCGCACGGCGGATCGGCGCCGTTCGGTAGTTGCCGTATGCGAGCAGGCCGTTGAGCCCGAGGTCGCCTCGGTGCGTGGGGCAGAGCGCGCCCGGCGTCGGGGTGAGACGGCTGCAGCGCAGGCAGGCTGTCGTGCTGCGCGGGTGCTCGCTCGCGCGCTGGCAGGTCCGGCAGAACCAGCTCCCGGGGGCGTCGCAGCCGAGGCAACGCGTGGGAAAGCAGAGCTCGGCCAGGAGCCTGGCTGCGGTACGGATGACTGTCTGCACGCCAATATCGTACGCCCAGGTTTTTGAGTTGACGATACTCAGTGGAGCCGCGAACATGAGCCTATGCTCTTTCGTCCCTCCCGCATCCGAGAGGATTGGTTCGCGTACCTGGTTTCGGCTGCCTTTAGCCCGTACGTTGTACTGCCTGTCCTCGCCGTTGGTGTGACGTGGCGCCTCGCGCCGGACGCGCCGTCGTTTCTCCTGTGGACGAGTGTTACGCTCTTCTTCCTCTCCTTGGTTCCGGCAGCCTACATCACGCACCGGGTGCGGTCGGGCGCGCTGACTGACATCCATATTATGGTACGCGAGCAACGCTCGACCGCCTTCCTCGTCTTCTTCCTCTCTGGTGCAGTGGGGATTGGCGTACTCTGGCAGCTCGGTGCTTCGCCGGTGTTTCTCGGCCTCGCCGGCCTCGTCTGCGCGAACGGGTTCGTCGCCGCGCTCGTGAGCTTGGTCTGGAAAATCAGCCTCCACAACTGGGTGCTTACCGGCGCGATCACCGCCTTCGCGATCCTGTCGGGGGAACGTTGGGTCTGGCTGCTTCTCCTACTAGTTCCCTTCGTCATCTGGGCGCGGGTTGCGCGCGAGCGCCACACTGTCGTCCAGGGTGTTGCTGGAGCCGTGGTCGGCATCCTACTGACGGCCTGCTCGTACGCGATCGCCTTTTAGCCCCTTCGCTTGCCCTGCGTGGTATGATTGAAGGCGTACTGTGCACTTATGATTCACCAGCGCCAAGATACAACGAGGAGGGGGGCGCTCTACGGCTCGTGGCTCATGGGTGTTTTCTTCGTGCTCGCTGCGGTACTTTGGTCGCCGGCACCGGCTACGGCGAGTAGCTTTAACCCGTCCATCCTCATCTCGGATGGTGAGTTTACCGACGTGAACGCGATGAGCGTCACCGAAGTACAGCGCTTCCTCGACGAGCGGGGCGGGTTCTTGGCCTCGTTTAGCGAAGGTGGGCGTTCGGCAGCGCAGATTATTTGGGACGCGGCGCGAGGGAAGAACGAGGCAGCGGGTAGCTGGAGTGGAATTGTCATTAATGAGACCACGGGCACAGTGAGCCCGAAGGTGCTCCTTGTGACCCTCCAGAAGGAGCAGAGCCTCCTCACTATGAAGTCGTACAGCGAGGCCGCGCTCCGGACCGCGATGGGGTACGGCTGTCCGGACTCCGGCGGTTGTAATGAGAAGTACGCCGGGTTTACGAAGCAGGTGGAAAACGCTGCCTGGCAGCTCCGGTTCAATTACGAGCGGGCGCAGGGGCATGGGTTTAGCGACTACCAGGTCGGTCAGTCGTTCTGTATGAGTGACTGGAATGGGACGAACTGTGGGACGTACGGGAACCGGGCGACGGCGTCGCTCTACCGCTACACGCCACACGTGTACAACGGAAACTACAACTTCTGGAACATGTTCTACAATACGTACCACCTCGCTTCGCCTAGCTTTGCCGCCTCCTACGTCACCCAGGGTCCCTGGAACGGGGCCGAAGGGGTGAACGTCGTCCTCGCCCCGGGCGAGACGACGACGCTGACGCTCACGATGCGCAACGCCGGGTCCTCGACCTGGAGCCAGGGCGGGGCGAAACCACTCCACCTCGGCGCCGCGAAGCCGAACGACCGCTGCTCCTCCTTCCTCCGTTCGACCCCGTACTTCGACTGCCGCCGGGCTGCCCGGCTGAACGAGGCCTCCGTTGCCCCGGGTGCGACCGGAACCTTCACCTTTGAAGTCACCGCACCGAGCGCACCCGGGACGTACGAAGAGGGGTTCCGCCTCGTCCAGGAAGGTGTCGCCTGGTTTGGTCCGGAGATCCACTACACGATCCGGGTCGCCGAGCCCCGGGCGTCCTACGTCACCCAAGGTCCCTGGAACGGGGCCGAAGGGGTGAACGTCGTCCTCGCCCCAGGCGAGACGACGACACTGACGCTTACGATGCGCAATGCGAGCCAGGGCACCTGGTCTCGTGACAACGCGAAACCCATCCACCTCGGCGCCGCGAAGCCGAACGACCGCTGCTCCTCCTTCCTCCGTTCGACCCCGTACTTCGACTGCCGCCGGGCTGCCCGGCTGAACGAGGCCTCCGTTGCCCCGGGTGCGACCGGAACCTTCACCTTCGAGGTCACCGCACCGAGTGCGCCGGGGACGTACGAGGAGGGATTCCGCCTCGTCCAGGAAGGTGTCGCCTGGTTCGGCCCGGAGATCCACTACACGATCCGGATCCGGTAATGACGCAGTCGCGGGAACGCGTACGACTGGGTCGTGGGGACGCGGTCGTTGCCCTCCTGCTGCTCCTGCTCGCCTTTGCAGTCCGGTGGTGGCCGCAGTCGCTCGTCGGCGAGCTGCCGATCGGCTTCGACGTGCTCACGTCCTACCTGAGCTTCCTTGTCGACCCGCCGAATTTCCTCGAGGCGCTCCAGCTCCGGCACGGGTTCTTAGCAGTGCTCGCAGCGCTTGCGCAGGGGGGTGATCCGCTCGCTGTACTCCGTGTCGCCGGACCGAGCGTGTACGCGCTCTTTGCCCTTGTCGCGTACCTCTTCCTCCGCCTTCGGTTCCGCGCGTCGCTCCTCGCGAGCGCTGCGGTGACGGCGCTCCTGGTGTTTCTGCCGGTTTCGCTTCGGCTGAGCTGGGATCTCTGGCGAAACCTGGTCGGCCTCACGCTCGTCTTCGCTGGGTTGATGTTGGGTGAGCGTCGGCTCTTCGCCCAGGGGGTGTTGCTCGCGATCCTCCTCGTGACGCACGAGCTAAGCTTCTTGTACTACCTCGCAGTACTTGGCTGCTGGTGGGTGTTTGAGGGCGTACGCGAACGGGGATACTGGGTAGCTGGCGCTGCTGTCATCGCAGGTGCGACCGTCCTAGTGGGTGCAGTGTGGCTCGACCTTATCCCACTCCAGAGCTACCTCGAGGCAGACACGGCAGTGCCGGTGGCAACGCAGTGGGCGCTCCTTGGCTTCGTGCTGCCGCCAGTCCTCGCGTTTACCGCACTCCTTGGTATCTTCGTTAGTCATGACCGACGACTCATTGTGGCGCTCGCCGCACCGCTCGTGGCCGTCCTTGCCCTAGGTCTCGCGGGGCTCCCGGTCCCGTTCTGGGATCGATTCGCGTACCTCTCTGTCGTGCCGATCACGGCACTGCTCGGTAGTGTGGCGATCTGGGCTATGCGCCGGAGCTCGCTCGTGGCTAGTGGACTCTTCCTTTTCCTCGCCGCTGCCCTACTCCCGCTCGGCTGGTCGTTCGCGTTCGGAACTGGTCGCGATGCGCACCCGCTTCTGTCGGTGTACGTGCCGCCTCAGCTCGCGCACACGGCGATCGACCAGGTATTCCGAGACGACGTCGTTCCGGTGCTCCGAGCGGCAGCAGCCCAGGGTCGGTCGGGCGACTGCCTCCACATGAACGCGACGTTCGGCGGTCTCGCGTCCTACGTGCTGTCGGGCACTGGCGTTCGGGTCGAGCTGCACCAGTTCGTACCGACTGCCTCGGTTCGCAGTGCGGTTGACCCGGCGCTTGTCAACCGGTCTTGTCGTGGTCAGGACTACCTCGTCCACTGGTCGCAGCCGGCAGGGACAGAGCCGGTCTTTACCCGACCGTCACTTGGCCTCTACCGGTACGTCGAGTAGCTTAGTACGGAAGGGAGTTACCATGCGTATCGCGTTCATCCTCGGGACCCGGCCGGAGGTCATCAAGCTCGCACCACTGCTCCGACGGGTTGTTGAACGAGGGGATCCAGTCTTCCTCATCCACACGAACCAGCACTACTCCGCGAACATGGACGCAGTGTTCTTCGAGGAACTCGCATTACCCGCTCCAACCCACAACCTCAGGGTTGGGTCTGGCAGTCATGGGGAGCAGACGGCGAAGATGCTCCTCGGCATCGAGCCGATACTCATAGAGGACCGGCCAGACGTGGTCGTCGTCCAGGGTGACACGAACACCGTAGTCGCGGGCGCGCTCGCGGCGGCAAAGCTCGGCATCCCGCTCGCCCACGTCGAAGCGGGGCTGCGGTCGGGAGACCGGACGATGCCGGAAGAGCTAAATAGAATTGTGACCGACCACCTCGCCGATGCGCTCTACGCACCGACGGATGCCGCCAAGCAGGCGCTCGTGCAGGAAGGAATTCCGGTCGAGCGGATTCTCGTTACCGGCAACACGGCGGTTGACGCCGTCCTCGATCACCGGGCGATCGCGCTCGCCCGCCCAACGCTCGGCGATCTCGGACTGACGCCAGAGCGCTACGTACTCTTGACGCTCCATCGCCCGTCGAACGTCGACGACCGGAATAGGCTAAGCGCCATCCTGGACGGGTTGGCTCAGGTGGCACGCGCCACAGCGTTGCCGATCATTTTCCCAGTGCACCCACGAACCGCGAAGCAGCTTGAGTTGTTCGGATTGGCACTTCCTGAGCAGGTACGCACGATCGAGCCGATGGGGTACCTCGACTTCCTCGCGCTCCAGGCTGGCGCCCGGCTTATCCTCACAGACTCTGGTGGCATTCAGGAGGAGGCGTGCACGCTCGACGTGCCGTGCGTGACGCTCCGCGAGAACACTGAGCGCCCGGAGACGATTAGGGTTGGGGCGAACCGACTTGCCGGGACCTCGTCCTTAGGTATTCTCGCCGCAGTCGAGGCGGCGCTTGCGGCGCCTCGCGGGTGGCAGAACCCGCTCGGCGCCGGAACGGCAAGCGAGCAGATCCTCCATGCGCTCATGAAAATAATTCCTTCATGATCATGCGGAGAGTGGAGTAATAACAGCTGGGTGATGAAAGGTGTACGCATGATTGGCATAGTGCGTCGATACGCGGTATCACTCTTCACGCTTCTACGCTCGCAACTTGCGCAGGAAGCGGGCTATCTCATGGTTGGCAATATTGTCCAAGCAGGGTCCATTTTTCTAATCTTTGCATTTCTTGCGCGCACACTTCCGGCTGATCAGTTCGGACAGTTCACTTTGGTTAATGCTTTCTTGGGTTTAATTAGTGCGTTTTCAGACCTAGGGCTGAATACGGGAATGGTGCGGTACGGCGCCGAAGCTGTTGCCCGACAAGAGTGGCATCGCGCTAAATACATCTTCCAGGTTAATAAGGAGTGGCGGTTAATCGCCGGAGGTGTATTCGTTTTGGGCGGCATTGCGTTGGTGCCTTGGCTTGCGACAACAGTATGGCGCGATGAAAGTCTCACTACGATGCTTCGTATCGCGTTTGTTGGGGGGCTGGGTATGGTACTACAGAGCTACGTAACCTCTGTCCAAATAGCGCGACGGCAGTTTCTTGCTTCGAGCGTCCTGCTGATAGTTACGGCAGTGCTCCGACTACTCATCCTCTTGGTGTGTTGGCGGATTGGGGTGCTGAGCGCGCTCAGCGCAACCGTTGCGATGGTCCTTGCGCCCTCGATTGTCGCACTTCTTGCAGAACTAACCCTACCAGCGCTTCCGGCGACGCGGCAGGTCGTCGACCGACGGACGGAGCGACGCTCGCTGCTTTCATTTAGTGCCTGGGTAGCGGGCTCGGCGATTTTCGTTGCGTTAACGCAGCGGATTGACCTAGCGCTCCTCGGCCACTTCCTGCCTCTTGCTACTGTCGGCACGTACGCCGTAGCGCAGCAGCTCGCATTTGGTATTCGGCTCGGAACAAGCGCACTAACAACAGCGCTGTTGCCAAGGGTGGCGACACTCGGTCTGGCGGAGATCCCCGCGTACATTCGTCGCGTCCTATACTATGCACCCGCTGTGGTTGTGGGGGCAGTGCCACTTATTGCGCTTGTACACCTACTAGTTCCACTTATCTTCGGCGCAAGGTACCAAGAGGCAGTGTTCCTATTTGATATCTTGCTCGCCGGACAGGTAATCTCTCTGGTAGTGAATCCACTAAGTCTAATTCTATTTCGTCTTGAGAAGCCATCTGTATTTACTGCGCTCAATGCGCTCCAGCTTATCGTTGTTGGCGCCGCCGGCTGGATGCTTATCCCCCGGTTTGGTGTTGCTGGTGCTGCCATGAGCGCCATCCTTTCACAGGTAGTCGGCGCAGTCGTGACAGGGTCTTATCTCTCGTTCGCACTCGCACGCATTGCACGGGCGAGGAGTGCGGAATGAGTACGCAGCAACAGGAGCTTAACGCTTTTCAACAAGCGCTGCACAAGCTAAGAAATTTGTTTCTTAATGGCGAGGGGCGAACTCGGCAAGCGCAGCTCTTGGCGCCATTTGTTGATTATCTTCTGCCAGCGGTCTATCAGCCATTACTTCGGGATATGATTTGCTGTGCGGCTCAGGCGCCCGATTCGGGTGAAAAGAAAGATCTTTTTACGCAGGCCAAGCGAGCTACCACTCACTGTACTGTGGGAGCTATCGCTGAGGTGCTTGCTACGGGGCACCGCGTTCTCGCTACCTGGATCGCGCACAATGGGGCGCCTGGGAAGCGCCGAAACGTCCCGTTGCCACGTCCGTTCGACGAAGCGCACTACGTGCGAACCGACGCATGGTATCGACTGCCAGTTGTACGGCTTGTACGGACGCTCCGTCGGACGTGTAGGAAGTACCTAGCGCATGCGTTTATACACGGGAGTTACGCCACCGAAGACTACAAGGCGGACTGGAGTGATCTCGACACGCTCGTCGTGCTTCGTGCCGAGGTAGCGTGTTCTAGTGCGTTGTTGCGGACTTTTCGGATACAGGCAATCCGGATGCGCCGGTATCTGTACATGGTCGATTCACTCCAACACCACGGCCATATCGTCCTCTCGGAGACCGATTTTGAGTACTACCCCGAGTCGTTTTTTCCGACGGTGCTGTTCGCATATACGATTCCGGTATTTGCGAGCGAGCGCATTCAGGTCACGCAGCGCCCAGGGAATGCCGAGGCTGCTACTGCATACGAAGATCTGCTGCAGTACCTGCGACACACTGATCTGACAGCCATTACTGCAAACTTGTTTGCCTACAAGCTCTTCCTTCATATTGTGCAGCTTATTCCTGTTGCAGCGCTGCAGGCGCGGGGAGAGCAGGTGTATAAGCGTGAGAGTTTCGCAAAAGCCCGACCACTTGCGTCAGCAGTGGCCTGGGCGGCGATTACGGAGGCAAGTCGGGTACGCTCCACTTGGGATTACCGCGGTTGGTGCTCCAATGGAATTGGACGAACCCTGGTAGAGCTACTTCCGAATCCTCAGCCACTCTTTGCGCTTAATCTCGTTTTTAATACCGGCTTGACCCTTACGCAGAAACAAGAGGCAGCAGTTATACTGCGGGCCGCACGGCAACTCGCCGAGGAGCTTAGTCCATCATGAACAGTCTCCCTCAATTGAAGGGCTTGCCAATATACTATCCCCGGTCCGCCTACGATGAAGCCGTTGAGCGTTTTGTAGTAAGGATGGCAGCAACGCCTGGCGTGCTCTCGGTTTACCAGATTGGGAGCGTGGGTGCGCCTGGGCTCTCTGACCTCGACTTCATCGTTGTTCTTGATGAAGATCAGCCGCCCTCAGCAATGGCACTGGAGCGGGAACGTGCTGGTGAGCGAGACCGCTATATCCTCTTCCATGAACCGTTCATCATGACGCCTCAGTCGTTCTCGCACTTGGCGGCAGTTACGCCAACTTTCAGTCTTGTGCATCGGTGGGGGGAACAGCTCACGCTGGTTGATCGGTCGCCGGAAGAGCTGCAGATGCTGAAAGAGGTGTTACTCCTTGATCTCTGTACGGTCTCCTTAAGTCACGAGTTTTCTACGCTCCAAGCTCAGAAGGTACTAGACGCACGACTTACTATTGCTCGGCTCCATGCGTTGAAGTATCCGATCACCTTGCTGGAGGCAGTGGATGAGCCCGTACCGCAGGATTGGCAGAAGTACGTCGACCGCGTTGCAGCGTTGCGGCGGGATTGGTTTGCAATGGACCTGCCTGCCCAGCGAGCGGCAATTGCCGCTCTTGTTGTGAAAGCTATGCAAATCGCACCCGCTCTCACCGAGGGGATCGTGCGTAGTCGGCGTACGTCAGCACGCTGGCGCTGTGCTGGAGTACGTGCAACGTTTGTCGGCGAGGGGGTGAAACTCATAACGCCGGGTACTGTCTGGCCTGTACAATCAGCCTGTCAGCTGGCGTACTACGCTCAGCAAGAGGGGCCCGTGAGTGCTCATGTTCGTCGGTTCCTTCGAATTCACGGCGACTGGGAGCTTGCGGATTCACGTTATCGCACTCTTCTTCAGGAACGGATTCGTGTGCTGAATGCACTGAGCTCCTTCAGACAGAACCATGCCTACGCCTTCGGTGGGCTTTTTACCTTTGGTCACGTGATTGGCTGGGGGCTATTACCGCTCCTGCTTCGGATCCGCCCCTGGGTATGCCGTATCCTGCCCTCTAGAGTATCGTAAGTGTGCTATTCTCAGGAAAATGCTAACTGTTTCTGAATGATAGAAGGAACTTGCATGGTGAAAAAACGACAGACGCAGAAGAAGCAGGCTCAGGAAGTTCGCGTTATGGCCGATCCCTTCGAAAGCGATTACATCCGCGCTGCACTTGTAGAACGCGGCGATGTGCGGTCACTCGTGAAGACGTACGGTGCTCACGGATTACCCGATTTTCCGAGCATGAACACGCCGGCGAAATGGGACGAACTCGCGTGGAGTTCGACGACGTCTGAGCATCCGCATACGAAGCGTCGCATTGCCCTCGTGCGTTCGCTCATCGATCCCACGACGTCGATTATCGATATTGGCGTTGGCTATGGAGATATTCTTGGCTTGATTGCAAAGACGCACCCGGAGGTTTCGTATACCGGTATCGATTTCTCGCCTGTGTTTATTGAAAAGCTCGACGAACGGTATGGGGCATTGAGCCACGCCTCATTTCGAGTAGGTTCGACGCATGAGTACTCGGATGGTGTATTCGAGACGGCAATCAGTATGGAGGTAATGGAACACATCTCAGCTTCTGAGATTCGGGGCTTTCTCGCTGAGGTTCGGCGCGTACTGCAACCGAATGGCATATTCGTTGTGAGTGTACCTACCTACGAAGATCTTCGCGCAATCACGATTCGCTGCTCGTCGTGCGGTGCGTTGCAAAATCCTAACGGTCATGTCCGTCGGTACACGCCAGCTCTCCTGCGTGCGGAGCTTGAACTTGCCGGGTTTGCGGTTGATCGCGTGATCCCCATGTATATGCAGACTGGTTTACGGTACGCAACGTATCGTCTAGCTACGGCACTACTCCGGCGTCCGTATTTACCATCGAACGTGATTATTCGTGCCCGTGTTGCCCAGGTATGACGATCGCGTTCATCAGTCCGTCAGCCGCGCCAGCGATTGGCGGCGTTGAGCGCCACCTGGCTGAAATTACTCGGATTTTGACGCAGCGAGGCCATAAGATTCAGCTCTTTACGGCCCAGTCAGGCCAGGTGCGAGCGCAGAGCGGCGAGCTTGTGTATTCGCTTCATTACTCTCGACGTACGCTTTGGCAATGGTGGCGCCTGTGGCAGCTTCGTGGCGTGTTGCGGGCAGCTGATCTCGTGCACTGTCACGACTACAGTGCATTCCTCTGGTATTTGCCGTTCCGACTCCTGTGGTGGCGGAAGCCGGTGTACGTGACCTTCCATGGGTGGGAAGGACGTGTGCCGTTGGATTTCGTAACAGTTTGGCTTCGACGGTTCATTGAATGGTTTGCAACGGGTAGTTTGGCAGTTGGTGCGTTCATTGCTCCTTGGTATGGTCAGCGTCCAACAGCAGTGACGCACGGCGGCGTCGAGCCGTTTTCCTGTGGTCGTCGACGTGGTCGCCGGGCGGTGTTCGTTGGCGGTCTTCGAGATGACACGGGTATTCGTTCATACCTGGCTGCAGCACTACCACTCCTCCGCAATCACACGCTCGATGCGTTCGACATTGTTGGAGATGGGCCGCTCCGCGCCGAACTTGAAGCACAGGTGTGCACGATGCGTGATCGCGTGGTATTCCATGGATTCCAAGCTGATATCCGGCCGTTTTTATGCAAAGCACGAATTGCCTGTGTGTCCAGCTACCTCGCAATGCTCGAGGCAATGATGGCCGGTGCTCGCGTCGTAGCGACGTACGAGCACGTGCTTAAACGAGATTACTTGCTCATGTCGCCTCTAGCTCCGCATATTGATGCACGAGCGGATATAAGCGGCATTCGTCAGGCGATGAAGCAAGCGCTCTGCGAGCCAGGTACTGCGCTCCGTATTCACGCTGCGAAGGAGTTTGCTGCCACGCAAACATGGGGACGTGTAGTTGATATATACGAGGCGCTATGGCAGGTGTGAGCGTTGTCTCGACTGTACGGAACGAGGCGAAATCAATTACTGCATTTCTTGCAGCGCTCGCATCCCAAACACGGCTCCCAGACGAGCTGGTTATCGTCGACGGTGGATCAACTGATACTACAGTTTCCCGGATTAGGCGCGTTGCAAAACAGCTGCCATTCCCTGTGCACGTTGAGGTCCATGAAGGAGCAAATATTGCGCGAGGTAGGAACTTGGCGATTCAGAGAGCACAACATCGACGGATTGCTGTGACTGATGCAGGAACTCGTCCGGAGCCACGTTGGCTCGAGGAGCTCACTCGGCCGTTTCGCGGCAACACGCCGCCGGACGTCGTTGCGGGTTGGTACACCGCTGATCGGTCGACACCGTACCGAGAAGCGGTTGGGTTGGCGCTCACGTTGCCCGCTCGGTACTTCTCCGCTGTGACGGTCTCGCCCTCGAGCCGGTCGCTCGCGTTCACGAAGGACGCCTGGCGCCGGGCAGGCGGGTACCCGGAGCAGCTCACCCGCTGGGGGGAGGATACGCAGTTCAACCGCCAACTCCGGGCGAGCGGTGCCCGCTTCGCCTTCGCACCTTCGGCGAAGGTCGAGTGGTCGCCGCCAACGTCGCTCCGTGCCGTGTTCCGGCAGAACCTGCAGTACGGCTACGCGGACGCGGAGGCAGGCACCTTCCCGGGGCATTTCCGGCTCATGCTCGTGCTCCTTGGTCTCTTGGGTGCAGGTATCTGGGCTGCGTCGACCGGCGTGGCGCTCGCTGGGTGGCTCACGCTCCTCGGGGTTGCGGCGTACGCCGAGCTCCCGTACGCCTTGCATCGTCGCTGGCCGACCGTGCTCGGCGCGCTCGCGATGCCAGCGATTCGCCTTGCGATTTTCGCCGGGCAGTGGGCTGGGTACCTCTATCGACTGGCCGGAGGTCGACTATGAAGGTGCTCTTCCACTGCCGACCGAACCTCTTCGAACACCAGGGTGGCGACCGGACGCAGATCGAGGGGACGAAGCGTGGCCTCGAGGCGGCAGGGGTCCGGGTAGACGTGACCGTCGACCGTGCGCCCACTCTCGCCGGGTACGACCTCGTACACGTCTTTAATCCCGCCCTCGTCCCCGCTGATGGCGTGGTTGCCGCGCGTCGGCGGGGAATGCCAATCGTCATCTCGACGATTTACTGGCCGATGGCGGCGTACTTCCGCTCGTACGCGGGCTTCGCCGCCCGGCTTGTCTCGGAGCGGGTACCAGGCTGGCCGGCAGGGTCACTCGACGCCGCGCTCCGCTACGCTGGGTACTCGTGGCTCTGGCGGCCGTACCACGAGCACTCGGTTCGACGTATCTTGCGCGACGCCGACCTCTTGCTGCCGAACTCCACTGCTGAGGCAGCAGTGCTCCGCGAGCACCTCGGTGTCGACGTGCCGAGCGTCGTGGTGCCGAACGCAGCGGACATCGCTGAGCCTGTCGGCGTGTTACCACCCGCACTCATGGACGTACCGGCGTACGTGCTATCTGTCGGTCGGCTTGAGCTGAGGAAGAACCAGCACCTCCTTGTCGACGAGGTGCCCGCGACGTACCCGCTCGTCTTCGTCGGCAACCGTCGGGTGAACCGGGCGTACGCCGCGCTCGTCGAGACGCTCGCCGCTCGCCGGGGGAACGTCTACTTCATCGACCAGGTGGACCGGTCGGCTCTGCCGGCGATCTACCGAGCCGCGCGCGTCCACGCCATACCGAGCTGGTACGAGACCCCGGGGTTGGCTAGTCTCGAAGCCGCCGTCTTCGGCACTGCAGTCGTCACGACGGACGAAGGGGGAACGCGGGAGTACTTCGGCACGGACGCCCACTACTGCCACCCGGCGCGACCAGGGAGTACCGGCCAGGCGGTCCGTGCCGCGTGGGCAACTCCGCCCGCCCGCACGTTCGCGACGCGGATCCGAGAAACGTACACGTGGGAAGCCGTTGGCCGGCTCACGAAGTCGGCGTACGCCGGGCTCCGGTGATCGCGGTCCCGGTGACCCACCAGTAAATCGCCGTGAGCGGTAACCCGGCCAGGATGCCGTAGAGCGTCGTCTGGTTCGGTGTCAGGGCGAAGAACGTCGGGCCGAGGAGCGCGGTGAGCTTGATCGGCCAGAAGAGCATCCACTCGGCGAGCGTGTGCGCGGCGGGGTCAGGGCTGTAGAACGCGAAGAGCGCGACGAGCCAGAGCAGGACAGCCCAAGCGGTTCGCTTCGGCCTACCGAACTGCATAGATCCTCGCGTCATTCACGTCGTAGACCTTCGTGAAGTACTCGGCATCATCAAACTTTCCGAGCCGGTAGCTTGCGTATCGATCCGGCTGCTGGACGAACATCTTCCCGACGAAGACGTGGGTGACGCCGATCTCGCGGGCGGTCACGGCTGCGTCCTCGGCGTACTCCGTCTCATAGAGCGCACGGACCGCCTTCGCGTAGATGTGCCGGTTGTCTCGCGCATCGCCACCAACGGCGTCGTCGAGGGTGACCGCATGGCCGCTCACGGCGGGCAGGTAGTACCCCCACTTCATCGGGGCGGCAACGTTTGCCGGCGTCGGCACGTGCGTGCCCAGCCACGAGAACGCCGCGATGTCGGCGTAGAGCGGCATGGTGCCTGCAGGGTGGTCCTCCCGGGTGAGGTCGAGGCGAAGCCCGGTCACGTGCGCGTACTGCGACGGGATGAGGATGGCAAGCATGAGGACGAGCGCCCCGATACTGAGTCCACGTCCCCACGACACCTCAACAGCTCGATAGAGCGCAGCAGCAGCGACGGCGAGCGCCAGGCCAATGGCAGCCATCGCGTAGAGATTGAACCGGAACGGGTAGAGCGGAAGCTCGAGGAGCCCCATCTGCGAGAAGAAGAGCGGGAGGAGGATGAGCGCGGCCAGGCCCGGTTGCCGGAACGAGAGCACGACGCCGATTGCCGCTAAGGCTGCGACCACTGGTTGGACGCCTTCTGCTGCGCTGAGGAGGAGTGGTAGCGGGTAGCTCGAGCCCATTGGGACGAAGTACGACGGAATGGCGTGCAGAAGGAAGGGGACGAGGACGAGCACGGTGCCGCCGAGGAGCGCGAGCGTAGCCGGTCGGTTTTGGCTCGGGAAGTACGTAATGACGACGGTCGCGGCAACGGTCGTTAGGCCGAGGAGGAACGAGAATTCGTGGGCAATGCGGAGCACCGCAAGAAGCGCGCCGGTCAGCGCGAGCCAGAGGAGCTGGCGGCGCTCGGTCCACCGCCAGAGGCTGTAGAGGGCGAAGAGGAGGATCGGCAGGCTCGTGAGCTGGTCGTAGTTCCCTTCCCAGAACGCTTCTTGGCCCCACTTCGCCCAGCTGAAGAACAGCGCCGCGACGAGGGCTGCCCACCTAGATCGGGTCACCCGGGCAGCGAGCAGGTAGAGGACGAGGCTCGACAGTGCGAGCGCACCGGCTGCGAGCGTGATCGAAGGGAGGAACGGGTCGGTGATTCCCATGGTCCGGGCGAGCGCTGCGGCGAGGAACGGGGTGATGGCACGGAGTGGAAACGGCGTTTCAACCTGCGGGAAGATCGGGAGTGTGAAATCCGTCTTGAAGTCATGACGGAGGAGTTCATTGACGAGCGTTGTGTGGTAGCCGGGGTCATCTCCGATCGGGAACGGAGCGCCGTTTCGGAGGAACAGGAAAAGGGCGACCGCATTCGCGATCGCTAGCCCCCAGAGCGCCATGTTTTCAACCAGAACGCGCCAGCTCTGTCCGGAGTGCTCGGGCGAACCCCTCCGCATCATGTATAGGTACCAATGTACCATACTTCACGACTTCCGGGTGGGGTCCGATATCGAACGCGACGACCGGCTTGCCGCACGCCTGGGCTTCGGCGAGCGGGAGGTTGAATCCCTCCCAGGTTGTCGCGGTGGCGTAGACGTCGCAAGCCGCGTAGTACGCGGGGAGCTCGTCGTCAGAGACGAACCCCTGGAAGGTGACAGCACCTTGGGCGAGTCGTCGGAGCCTCGCCATGTACCAGGGGAACGTTGCTTTGCCGACTACGACGAGCCGAGCATCGGGCAGCGTAGTGCGCAGCGCGTGGAAGGCACTGATCAGCGTGTGGACACCCTTGTACGGGGCGAGTCGGCCAATAAAGAGAATGACCGGCGCTCGCTTCGGGATGCCGAGCGATTGGCGGACCCGTGCGCCCGACAGTCCTGGGTGGAAGCGCGACGTATCGATACGGTTGAGCTCGACGCGCGCCGGCATCCGGTAGCGACGCGCGAACTCGCGGGCGAGGTACGCGCTCACGCAGACGACTTCGTCGGCGCTCCGGTACGTCCACCCAGCAAGGAGGTGGAAGAGCGCCATGTACGCGCGCTCGATGAGTTTCGGGTACACCCAGATCGGCGGGAGGCCGTGGTCGTGGAGGATGAACCGAGCGCCAGTCCGTCGCTTCAGGGTGGCGGCGAGTGCAGTGAGGGGGTAGATGTGGGCGATCACCGTGGTGGGCATGCCGAGCTGTCCAAGGTGGCGTCGCCAGTACCAGGGGAAGAACGGGTAGAAGAGCCGGAAGAGCCGGAGGGCGAGATCGTGCTTCGGGGCATCGAGCCGGATGAGCGTGACGCCAGGTGGTGGTGGCAGGTCGGTGTCGAACGCGGCGATGGTCACCGAATGACCGGCACGCGCCAGTCGACGGGCCTGCAGCTCGACGACCCGGTCGATACCGCTGAACGCCGAGTACGTCGCGGTGAGGATTACGGTTTGCTCGCGTTTCGTCCTCATCGGACCACCTCGCCGTAGATGGCTTCGTACTCACGCGCTGCTCGCTCCCAGCTGAAGTTGCGGTCGGGGATCACCTCGTACTTGCCTTCCAGCATCGTGCGCATCCCACGCGCGAGCTCTTCGGGGTTGCCGGGCGGGACGAAGACGACCTTACCCGAGACGACGTTCGGGAGTGGCTCGACGTTCGTGCAGACGAGCGGGGTGCCGACGGCGCACGCCTCGACTGCGGTGAAGCCGAACCCCTCGGCGAGTGACGGCACCACGACGCAGTCGGCGGCGGCAATCGCCTCCGGGAGCTCTGATCGCGGGATCGGCGCGTCGATGCGGACGACCTTCCGGAGTTCGGGTTCTTGGGCAGCTTGTGCAATTGCGACGTACCGGTCGTGAGGATCCGTGCCGAGGATGAGGCGGAGCTTCGCCTGTGTTCCTGCTCGGACGAGGTGGCGCATCGCTTCGATCAGGTGCTCGATTCCCTTTGAGACACCGGGCCGACCAAAGTAGAGGAACGTGAATGCGTCCGTCCGTCGCTCCGGTCGCGGGCGGCGGCGGAAGAGCTCGGTGTCGATGCCGTTCATGATTGTCGTGATCCCTGTGCTGCTGCGGCGGTCGTGGGCGAGGTCGCGTGCAG
>JBMNRW010000008.1:0-21917 GCA_050944875.1 Patescibacteria group bacterium
GCAACAGGCAGCGCAACTACCGTGTCGAATCCGAACACCTACGACGATATACTCAGCTATCTGTTAATCGGTCTCTTTTCCATACTTGGCTTAGTAGGGGTCGTTTTGGCCTCAAAGAAAAAGACTAACAATATCAGCTAAACTCCACTAGGATCCAATAAACCGGCGTAATTACGCCGGTTTATTGATGAAAATAATTTTCGAAAGTACACTAAAATGCCCACCTAAAGAATAAATCTTTGGTGGGCAAGTGATTAAGCCTAACTACTCATCGCGCAGCCGAGGGCCAGCAAGCCCAGGACTATTGCCAGCCGGAAGCACCGGCGCGCGGAGCGCTTCAAATTTTTGTACTCCCTCGTATAGGAGTACAAGTGATCGCCTCCTTTAGGTAAAAGGTAGCATCCGTAACAAGCAGATACTACGGCGATCAATGCCACGATTTCGGCGGCAATAGTCTTCACTGCTTCTCTTGACTCCCTTCCGATATTAGTTAAGATACTGCCTGGCAAGTCGCCAGTTCAAGCATAAATATTAAAAATATACCCTAGGCAGGCAAGAGTCAAGTAGCTGGTCTATCCCATATCAAATGCGACAGACCAGATTACGTTCGATTAATATGGGTCTGATATGCTGATTGGATAACATTCGTCAGTTAAGGAGTCCGGTCAGCAGCTTTGGCGCTGGGCTACCTCGGCGCATACGGTCACAAGCCAGTTCAGCACCCCTAATCAGGGGTGATTATCACAAATAAAGACCGGTCATGGGAAACGGTCTTTACTCCTGTTACTGAGTTTGGCTCCGGGACTAGGATTCGAACCTAGATTACCAGGGCCAGAACCTGGCGTCCTGCCATTAGACGATCCCGGAATAACGGCTGAAGTATAAGCCAACCTGCGTAAAAATGCTAGCCTATAATGCTTCGCTTAGCACTGTCACCACACCTAAAGCATCAAAAGCCTTGACATAGATGAAATAGCAAGGAACAATATACTGTCAGCCATTGAGCATATGCGAATCCATACACTCAATGAGTCCCTCGAAGAGAGGTGATTACAATTAGAAATAAATAGTATAACGCTGTGGCCAAGAAAGATCAAAACGAAACGAGGAGAAGGGCCATGGCAAAGAGGAAGGGAAAAAGGGGGACAAGGGGGACAAGCGGCAAGTTCCATAGTGACTTTTTGATGGCGAAGGAGCTTTCAAAAGGTTTGAAGAACTCACCGATCTCTCGGGAGGAGAGGCGGCGATGCGAGTTTGCGAGCGCTTTGATGGAAAGCGCTTCGAAGTGCGTCATCGCCGAAAACTACATACTACTCATTTTTTAGTTTGGCGCCTAACTCGAGAAGGCACCAGGCTGACAGGCCGAGAAGTATGTAGCCTTAGGGTGGGAACATACCATGTTCCCACCCTATTTTGTTAGCCTGGTACACTTATTCCATGCGCACATCACTACTCTATCCGCTTCTCTTTCACCGCGACGGCATGACTCAGTCGTACCCATGGGGTGGCGAAAGGCTAAAGCCACTTATGTCTCAGTACCCCGCTTGCGAGCCACTCGCCGAAATCTGGGCAATTAGCGACCGACCTGAAGACGACCGCGTAAGTATCGTGGCTAACGGACCACTTGCCGGTACGTCGCTCCGTGATCTACTAGCAGCGCACGATGCCGAAATCCTCGGATCTGTACCATCAAGCAATGGTAAGTTTCCACTTCTCGTGAAGCTCCTCGACGCGAAAGAACGACTCTCACTCCAGGTGCATCCGCCCACTTCCAGCGCCAATAAGCTTGGCGGTGAGCCCAAGACTGAGTGCTGGTACTTCCTTAATGGTACTAAGCCCGAATCTCAGATTATTACCGGACTTAAATCGAACATCACCAGAGAGATATTTAATGCGACAGCCGCTGCTTACGAGCTGGAATCAATCCTTCACACAAACCCGGTCAAGCCGGGTGACTGCATGTTCCTCCCCTCCGGCCGACTTCACGCCATCGACGCGGGCTGCCTCCTCATTGAAATCCAACAGAACTCAAACACGACGTACCGCGTCTACGACTGGGGGCGCGTCGACACAAAGACTGGACAACCCCGAACGCTTCATGTGAGCGAAGCGCTCGCGTCAATCAACTTCTCAGACGTCAAACCCGGCTTACAGCAACCAACTCTCCGAATGGAAGCGGGTAACGCCGTCCAAACACTTGTCGACTGCCCGCTCTTCACGCTCGAGCACTGGCAGGGCAACGCCACTGCGACACACGCGCCAGACCGCTCATTCGAGCTCCTCATCGCGCTCACGCCACTCTCACTCGAAAGCAATGGGGAGTATCTCGACCTTCAATCGCTCGACGTTGTACTTGTCCCTGCTGCGGTGCGCTCATACCGAACTCTCGGAGATAGTACGTACCTCCGCACATTCGTCCGGGCGTAACGCCGTACCCCCGTTCCTCTCAACGTGGTACGATAGCGTCGTGTAAGGAGGGTGCGTGCAACTCCCCGGCCATGGCCGTGAACCATTCGACTATGAACACGATCCGAACTGGCGAATCTTTCGCATCATGGCGGAGTTCGTTGATGGGTTTGACTTCCTCGCGAACTTCGAGAAAGCCGTGACGGTATTTGGGTCTGCGCGACTCCAGCGAGACGACCCGTACTTCACAAAAGCACGAGAACTTTCCAGTCGACTCGCCGCAGATGGCTACACCATTATCACTGGTGGCGGACCTGGCATCATGGAGGCAGCAAACGAAGGTGCAAAAGCAGCCGGTGGCGATTCTGTCGGTCTCAATATCGAACTTCCTACCGAGCAGCGTGTAAACGAATACGTCACCCGTCCACTAGGCTTTGAGTACTTCTTTGTTCGAAAGGTCATGCTTTCATTTGCGTCCCGGATCTATGTATTCTTTCCTGGTGGGTACGGAACGCTCGACGAGCTCTTTGAAATGCTAACCCTGATCCAAACCAAAAAGATCGAGGATCAAATCCCAGTCATACTTTTTGGGCACGCATACTGGGATCCGCTCGTCGCCTGGCTCGACAGCGTCGTCCGCAGCAAGTTCCATACTATCGACCCAGAAGATCTGCAAATTTTTACAGTGACCGATGATATCGAGGAAGCGCTCCGCATCGCCGAGGCAAGTGGTCCCCGGTCGACAAAAGTGTAGACACAAAGATGTTCACCCACGACGAAAGCCTCATCGGCCTTGCCCCACCGCCATTGCCCGCAGCTGACTGGCTCAACGCTGAACCGCTGCAGTTCGAGCAGCTCGCGCAACACGGCTGGGTCGTACTCGTCGCGTTCTGGTCCTCGACCTGCCCGCACTCACTCCAAGTACTTCGCGCACTCCACCAGTGGTGGGACGTTTACCGGGCACACGGCCTCATGGTCATTGGCGTTCACACCACCACATTCCCGTTCGAAACGCCACTCTCATTCGTCAAGCGCGCCGTCGACCGACACGGCATTTTTTGGCCGGTCGTCCATGATCACGACGGCACACTGAACGCAGCGTATGACAACGTGTACAGCCCCCGCCTGCTCCTTATTGATCCGAAGAGCAGCCTCATCGCGCTCGACCACCTCGGCGATGACGACCTCGCGCAGGTCGAGGCTGTCATCCGGCAACACCTCCAGGCACGCGGCCATAGCTCGCTCCCCGAGCCCCGGGCAGCCGAGCACCGACACCGGCTCGGCACGATGTGCTACCCCGCCTCGCCGATGACCTACCTGAACCGAACCACCGTCCGAGCGAACCACCCGACAACAGGTCCGGGTGTCTTCGCGCACGGCAGCTGGGAAATCGACCATGCTGGTACGTCTTACGCCGAGACTACGAATCCTGGAGACGCTGCACTTGATATCGTCTTCACTGGCACGAACGTCTCACTCGTCGCCGCGCCGCAGAGCAGCGGGTCAGTCCTTGAACTCAGCTGGGACGGTAACCCGCTACCGGTCGAGCTCCACGGGGCCGACATTCGAATGGAACAGGGCCGCTCTGTCCTTACGCTCGACGAGCCACGGCTCTACGAGCTCATCTGTAGTCGTCGCCACCTCCATGGCAACACGCTTCGACTCACACCAGCTGGCGGAGCAGCGTCCCTGCACGCGCTCACGTTCGGCGGCTGTCCGGACCCGCTATCCACACGCGCCATCGGTTGACCCTCTTCCGGACGAGTTGCTACGCTCGTGAACAGAGTACCGTGAGGGGAGAAAGGCTTTCGTGCGAAGCGTCATTGCTCTCTCGTGCATTCTCGCACTCATGAGTCCGGCCACTGCGAGCGCCGCTAGCGCGTCTGTCAGCGCCACAGCGGGGAACGCCTCAGCATCCGCGTACGCAGAAGCTGGCGTCACCGTGACCGCGACGTCCACGTCAACTGGGACGTCAATGCAGCGGCGGACTGAGCGCGTACCAACAAACCGAATTGAGCAGGAACGGCGCGCCGGAGCGCCCGAAGCGCCGACTGCAGACGTGCCAA
This sequence comes from Patescibacteria group bacterium, assembly GCA_050944875.1. Taxonomy (GTDB): domain Bacteria; phylum Patescibacteriota; class UBA1384; order JACPKC01; family JACPKC01; genus JBMNRW01. Next base: position 4,473 of record JBMNRW010000008.1, read on the forward strand.
ACGTCGAGCCCTCGCCCGCTACCGCCGCAACCGACATGCCTGCGATCATCGCCCAGGCGATCGAACGCGCTGACACCGACACGGTCGTTACAGCCGTCGAGGACGAAATTGCACGGCTCCGAACGCTCCTCTTCGTCGCGCTCGGGCTCTTGACACTCAACAGCATTCTCCTCGTCTCACTCCTCTTCCTCGCCGCGCGTCCGAGCCGAGTGAACGCGCCACAGCGGTTCTGATTGTCCGGCACCAGGGGGTCGTGGTACACTTCCCTCCTGATGCCCACCCCTCCCCTCTGCTACCTTGATGCCGCTGCTCGAGCGGCCGTTCTACCCGAAGCACTCGCCGCAGGTACGCATCCCGATCTGTTCGCAGGCAATGCCGGCAGCGTCCACAGCGCTGGCCACCAAGCACGCCAAGCGTGGGATCAAGCCGTGGCCGACATCGCGCGGACGCTGAGCTGCCAAGTACCTGAGCTCGTCATCACGGCGAACGCGACCGAGAGTATCTTCCTTGCGCTCATCGGACTCGCCCGGGCAATTACGGACAACAACCAACCATTCGATGTCATCTCGTCAGCTATTGAGCATCCCGCCGTCCAGAGCGCCGTCACGGCGACGGGCGGTCGCCCCGTTTCCGTTGCGCCAGACGCCCACGGAACGATCCGACCCGAGGCACTCCGTGCGGTACTCACGCCACGTACCCGCCTCGTCTCAATCCAGGCCGCGAACAATATCGTCGGCACCATCCAGCCGCTTCGGCAGCTCGTACAAGTTGTCCGGACGTACGAACAGACGCACGGGATCCGGATCGCCTTCCACACCGACGCCGCCCAGCTCGCGCCATGGCAGCGAGTACTCCCGCATGAGCTCGGTGTTGATGCGTTGACGCTCTCCGGCGCGAAGCTTGGAACGCCTGGTGGCGTCGGCGTCCTCTACCTGAGCGCCGGTACCAGCTTCCAATCGCCACTACCAGGCGGCGGCCAACAGGACGGCCGCCGTGGCGGCAGCCTGCCGATTCGTGACGCTGTCGAGCTCACTGCCGCACTTCGGGCCAGATGGAACGCACTGCCAACGCTCGCAGAAGAGACGAGGCGGCGACGCGACCAGCTCCGAGACGCCGTGCTGAACGCTATTCCGGATGCGACCGTGAATGGTAATCCTGACGCACTGCTCCCGAACTTCTTCAGCCTGACCGTACCCGAAATCGACGCGGAAACGGCCGTCTACGCGCTTGATGCAAGGGGTATTGCGGCGGCAGCTGGCTCAGCGTGCTCATCGAGCCAACCAACTGGCCGCACTGCAGTACTCGAAACGCTTGGACTTCTTCCCGACGAAGCGCGCGCAACGCTTCGTTTCAGCGTAGACTGGTCGACGTCAGACGATGCCATTGGGTACGCGAGCCGAATAGTTCCCCAGGTTCTCATCGACGTACTGCGGCAGGCGGCTACGCAGCGCGCAATCCGAGCACACAGCCGCGCGCTCGCCGACAGCTACGCACAGGACTCACCCGATGCGCCATCCCGTCCGTAACACGCTTCTCGCACTCCTCGCCCTTGTCCTCCTGGCACTCACGTGGCAGGCCTTTGGAATAAGCCAGGTGCCGACGCCCGAGACACCCGAACCGGCTGAGGAAGCGTCACAACCCCTAACACCTCCGGCAACGGTTACGAGCCCACCGGAACCAGTAGCACTGACGCCCGAACCGACTATCGCCCTTCCCAGTAGCCTCAACCTCGCTGTTCCTTTTACCTCGCAGGCGCCCCACGGCAACTGGGACGCCGCCCACGAGGAGTACTGCGAAGAGGCGTCGCTCCTCATGGCTGCCCGGTACTTCCGAGGCCAAACGATCGCCGGACCAGACGATACAGAAGCTGAGCTCGCGCGCATCGCAGCCTGGCAAGAATCTACCTTCGGCTACTTCGAGAGCACGACCGCCGAGGAGACCGCACGCATTGGCCGAGAGCTCCTTGACCTCGACGTCACGGTCTCTCTAAACGTCGAAGCCGAGACGATCCGCCGCCACCTGAACGACGGCGCGCTCGTCATTATTCCTGCCGCCGGTCGCCGGCTCGGCAACCCGTACTTCCGCGCACCTGGCCCCATCTACCACATGCTCGTCGTCAAGGGCTACACCGAGACCGGCGCGTTCATCACGAACGACCCCGGCACGCGGCGCGGAGCTGAGTTCATGTACCCTGCCGACGCCCTCCTCGCCGCCATCCATGATTACAACGGCGGCAACGTCGAAGAAGGCCGACGCGTCATCCTCGTCGTTCGGCCGAATCGTTAGACGATCTCCCGGCGAACCCAGCCGCTTGCAGCACGGCGCTCGGCACCGAGCACCGCGAGCTTCTTCTCGGAAGCTCGTTGGACTGCAGCAGCAACGAGGTCCAGGCAATCAAAGACTGTCCGCGCATCTTCGTGCTTGCCGATCCCCTTGAGCGCCGTCACGATCGCCCGATCGATATCCCGTCCGATCGGCACGAGAACGAGCCCAAGCTGGCCAACGGTCTGCAGTGCGGCGTCAACTGGTCGGGACTCCAAGGCGATCGGCGCCGGCAACGCACCAATGAGCGCTGCAAGCTGATCTGCTGCCGACGCCAGGCCGGAGGGCACAAGAAAGAGGTCAGCACCGGTAATCGACGCGAACCGCTTCAAGTGCGCCTCCCGAACCCCCGACTCCAGGGTCGTAGCGTTGTCCAGGAGCTCGGTGGGCAATGGGGCGCCGACAAGCTGTCCTTGCTCGTGCGCAAGTTGGACGAGTTCACGCAGACGACTCGCCGACTGGTCGAGCGCACCGCCGTCTTCGGTTCGGTCGATGAGAATGAGATCTGGACCGAATCCGACAGCCCGCAGCACAGCCGTCGGCGCAACCGGCCCAATCGCGCTGAACGCCCGTACGCCGTACGGAACCTTGAGTGCACGGACCGCGGTTGGAAATGCACTGCCACCGAACCGCTCCGCCTCGAGAAGCGTCGCAGTGAGTACCACAGGTGCCTCAGCGCTCTGAGCAGCCTTCAAGATGCCGTGCATCGCCTCGAGCGAAGGGCAGGAAAACGACCCGAGCGCCCACCCGTCGCGGCTCGCGTCTGTAACAACGCTCATTAGTGTCATGGTCGCCCCCTCATTCTGTTCCACTCTCGCATGATGCCCCTCCGTTCTACAGTTATCCCTCTCTGATGGACGTAGCGGCCTCGAGGGCTTGAGTCAGGACCCGGTATGCGTCGGCTGGATCTTCAACGGACGTGAGCGCACTGCCGACGAACACGTAATCCGGTCGGTACCGCGCGACAGTGGCGATCGTGCTCGGCGACACGCCGCCATCGATGGCGATGACCAGGTTCTCTCGCTTGGCACGGAGCTCAGGTATCTTCGTGAGTGCAGCTGGTTCGAACGGACGCCCCTGGCCGCCAGGACGGACAGTCATGAGCTGCACGAAATCAACATCGGGCAAAAAGGGGAATATCTGCTCGACCGGCGTCTCGACGTTGATCGCTAGACCGCCGAGCACGTCGCCCGTCCGGAGCTCGGCCAGCGCCTCATTGGCACCGCGCGCCTCAGCGTGGACGACAATCGAGTGCGTCGGGTAGGAGAGGCAGTCGGGGAGGTGGAGTACCGGTTCGTGCACCATGAGGTGCCAGATCACGGATCGGTCCGGCGTGAGTTTGGGGTACTCGAGCGGGCCGGGCGTGCTCGTGCCGACAAACTGCTCTTCGGCGACGTCGTAGCTCACCAGGGTACTCAGTGGGGCGACTGCTGCCGCCTGCTGGACGAGCCCCTGCGTCGTCGGCGCGAGAATCGCGGGAACAATAACGCCCATTAGTCGTCCCTGCGCTCGAACTGTCGGATCTTCCCGATCCGCCGTACGTGCCGCTCTGCGCCCGAGAACGGCGTCGCGAGCCATGTCCGCGCAACGTCGATGAGTGCAGCGGCCTCGAGGTACTTTGCCGGCAAACAGAGTACGTTCGCATCATCGTCTTCCCTAAGGCTCGCCGCGAGCGCCGGCGCCCACGCGAGCCCCGCCCGAACCCCAACGACCTTATTCGCAGCAATGCACATCCCCTCGCCTGTGCCGCAGAGGAGAATACCCCGAGCGTTCACATCGTCAGCGACACGGCGCGCGACGGCGAACGCGTAGTCAGGGTAGTCGTCCGATGGAACGAACTCTTGTGGGCCAATGTCAGTCACCGCAAATCCCTCAGCCCGTAACGCTTGGACGAGCTCGTGCTTCCGCGCAAATCCCGCGTGGTCACTGGCAACGTAGATCGGTTCGTCGTGCGTCATAGGTACCTCCATGATCCCGGAAGCGCTGTACGCCGGCAATTTACAGCGTAGCGTGCTCGCCGAAACGGGGGATGTGGACAGGGTGCTTGAGCGTGGTGGTCACTGCGTTCCCGAGCGCCTTCGCCGAGGTGGGTTCGCCGTGCGTGAGGAACACACGTCCGACTGACGAGGTGATCGCCCCGAGCCAGCGCATGAGCTGGTCGTGGTCAGCGTGCGCAGAGAACACCTCGCAGGTCAGAAGTTCGGCCTTGACCTCGTGCGGTTCATGGAAGAGATCGACGTGGTCAACGCCGTCGAGCAGCCGACGGCCGAGTGTCCCCTCGGCCTGGTAGCCAACGAAGAGGATCGTCGTCCGCGGATCGGAGATGTACGCCTTGAGGTGGTGGAGAATCCGGCCACCGGTCATCATGCCCGACCCAGCGATGATGACTTTGGGCGGCGGCACGGCAGCGATGCGCTTCGACTGCTCGACCGTCTCAGTCTCGTTGAGGTGGGGAACATTGAAGAAGTCCCGCCCCTTCCGAATGTCGGCGAGCGCTTCCTTGTCGAAGTACTCGGGGTGCCGGCGGAACACTTCGGTCGCCCGGATCGCGAGCGGCGAATCGAGGAAAAGCGGGAGCGAGCCGAGCTTTCGTACCTCGGCGAGGTGGTCGAGCGTGTGGAGGAGCTCCTGCGTCCGCTCGAGTGCGAACGCAGGGATGAGGAGCGGCCCCCGCTTCTCGACTGCCCGCCGGATCGCTTGCTCGAGCATCGCCTGGCGCTGGTCGGCAGACTCGTGCTGCCGACCACCGTACGTCGACTCGCAGATCACGAAGTCTGCCTCGGCAACCGTGACAGGGTCACGGATGATCGGGGCGCCCGCGTTCCCGATATCACCCGAGAAGAGCACTTTCTTCCCGTCTGCCCAGAGCTCGACTGACGCCGAGCCGAGAATGTGCCCGGCGTCGACGAAACGGACCTCGACGCCGGGCGCCACTTCGGTCTTCACCCCGTAGTCAATCGTCCGACACTGTCCGAGCGCCTGGTACACGTCCGCTTCGCCGTAGAGCGGCTCATCGCCGAACTTCAGCTCGTCGTGGCTCATGATCTTCGCCGCGTCGAGCATGATGAGCTCAGCCAGCTCTTTCGTTGCCGGCGTACACCAGATCGGGCCGCGGAACCCATCTCGCACGAGCTTGGCGAGACGCCCGACGTGGTCGAGGTGGGCATGCGTCAAAATGAGCGCGTCAACCCGGCTCGGCGCGTAGAGGAATGGCGCGACGTTCTTGAGTTCGGAGTCTTTTCCACCTTGGAATGCACCGCAGTCGATGGCAACGCGCGCCTGGCTCGTCTCAAGCAGGTAGTTGCTGCCGGTAACTTCGCTCGCCGCACCGTAGAACGAAAGCTTCATGTCCCTCCTCCTGTTACCCTGAGTGTACCACAGGTGTCAGTCGTGCTCTCGCGCGGCCTCACGCGCTTCGAGCGCACGGACTGCCGCCTCGTCGAGACCGAAGTGGTGCCCAATCTCGTGTGCGAGCGTCGTTCGGATCACCGCAAACACCGAGCACCCTTGCTCCAGCGCCTCCGCCTCGATCGCATCCTGGAACAACGTAATCCGGTCAGGGAGAAGCGGCCAACCACCTTCACGCTCGGTTTGCGGGACGCCCTCGTACAAGCCGAGGAGTGTCCCGCGACGGACACCGTTCTCGCGAAGCTGTTCCCGGGTTGGCGCGTCTTCGACAAGAATCGCGACGTTCTGGAGCCACGCGAGGAATTCCGGTGGCAGTGAGCGGTACGCCCGAGTAACCAGGCCGAGGAAGCTTGTTCGACGCATACCGGTACGCTACGAGCCTATTCCCCGCTACGCAAGGGCGATGATCGCTGCTATCGTACCCGTATCATGCGTTCCGTCCTGACTGCCCTCCTCATCGCAACCGCACTGCTTCTGCCCAGCGCCACGCTCGCCCAAGACGAGGCGCCTGTCCTCGAACCCGACCCAGCCGTCGCCGACCAACTGCCAGTAGACACGTTCTACCGGGGACGAGTTATTGAAGTCATCGAGGATGGCACTCGTTCGCTTGACGGCTACGCACAGCCGTACCAAGTACTCAGGATTCGCCTCGAGCACGGCCCGCTCGCCAACCAAGACGTCACCGTTGAGCACGGCGAGCGCTTCTCCATCCAGGAAACGCAGAAGGTGCGTCGTGGCGAACGGGTTTTGATCGGCGAGACGACCCGCGTTGACGGCTCGACCTTCCTCTATGTCGCCGACCGGATGCGAACCCGGCCGCTCATCGCGCTCGCCAGCCTCTTCCTCGTACTCATCGTGGCGGTCGCCGGCCTGAGCGGGCTCCGCTCCCTCCTTGGCCTCGCCTTTACCGTCCTCGTCATTGGCTGGTTCCTCCTCCCGCGCATCGTCGGCGGGGCTGACCCGCTCATCACCTCGTTCACCGCGACTGTTGCGATCGCAATCGTCTCGCTCTACCTCGCGCACGGGCTCCGGCGCCGGACGACCGTTGCCGTCCTCGCCACCTTGGCGACGCTCGGCATTGCGACCGGCCTCGCTGTGCTCTTCGCCTCCGTCGCCCACCTCTCCGGTGCAGGCAGCGAAGACGCCTTCTCGCTCCAGATCGGGCAACTCGCCGGACTCGACCTCCGCGGCCTCCTCTTGGGGAGCATCCTCATTGGGGCACTTGGCGTCCTGGACGACGTCACGACTGCCCAAGCGGCCACGATCGAGGAGCTCAAGCGGGCGAACCCGGCACTCACTCCCCGCGAGCTCTACCGCCGCGGACTCTCTGTCGGGCGCGAGCACGTCACGTCGCTCGTCAATACGCTCGCGCTCGCGTACGTCGGTGCTGCCCTCCCGCTCTTCCTCGTCGCCGCAGTCAACCAGACCTACCCCGCCTGGGTCTTCGTGAACAGCGAGTTCTTCGCCGAGGAAGTACTCCGCACGCTCGTCGGGAGTATCGCGCTCATCCTCGCCGTCCCTCTTACGAGTGTCCTCGCTGCCTACGCCTTCCGCGACGGCGCAGAAGCGGAGCGCAAGCACGCCGGCCACCACCACTGAGCTGTCTGCAAAAAAGCGGCTGGCATCACTGCCAGCCGAACACTCCGGCGCCGTCCTGGCACCTACTCCCAGTGCACAATATCGGGACATTCCCGACCACAGTCATCCGTATCGTCCATGCCGTACCCCCAGACGTACGGGTACGATCCGCCCGAGAGCTCCGGGATGTCGAGCGGCGTCGTTGCGAGCTCGGGCACCGCGACGACCTGCGCCTTCGGCTTGCGCACAATCGCCGTAATTCACGGCGGCACGATTGGCTTCCGAGCCAGCACGTCCTGGTAGACAGACAGAGCAGTCACGCCATCGTCGATGATGTCATCGACGATGAGCACGCGCTTCCCGAGCACTGCATCGATCGGGATTTCGAGTCGTGTGCGGACGTGCTCGGTACCCGCGCCACCTTGGTAGCGCGTCTTGTACACGTACTCATAGCGGAGACTCGGCGCAACCTCGAGCCGGCTCATCGCCGCGCCAAGGTGCACGCCGTACGGCGCAGCCCCTTTTAGGCAGACGATGACGGTGAGCTCGCGCACCCGCCCTTCTTTGCAGCGCTCAGCGAGCTGTCGAGCGTGCTCGGCGACGCGCCGATAGATCGTCACCTCATCGAACACGACTGCGAGTTTCCGTATTCCGACCTGCATATACCCAGCCCTCCCGAAAAAGAAAAATACAGGACGACCTGTCCCTACGCGCAGGGTACCACGAGCAGCGATAACGTGACTACTCCTTCCATTCTCCTTGATAGCGAACCGGTGGCTCGGTAGGCTCGAACTACCTACCCGTGTCGAACTGACCTCTCAAGTTCACACACCACCTAACAACTACTAGTACCCGCCAAGGGGAAGAAAGGAGTACGTATGGCACGTACGACCAAAGAGCTCCGTGCGCTCCAGGACGAGGTCGCAGCCCTCGCCGAGCGTCTCGAGACGCTCGTGATGAGCGTCCAGGATGACGCGGAGGAGAACGCCCAATCGACACTCGACAGCGCGAAGGAGTACCTCGGTACGCTCCGTGAAAGCGCCAGCGAACGCGCGGCACGCATGAAGGCGATGGCACGCGAGAAGGCGCACGTCGCTGACGAGTACGCGCACGAGAAACCCTGGCAAGTTGCTGGTACAGCCCTCGCGCTCGGCGCGCTGATTGGCTACCTCATGAGCGGCCGACAGACTGGACGGTAGGATGCACTGGCTCGCCGACTTCAGAGCGCTCGTCGTCGCGGAAGCACGCGACATCGTACGGGACGCGGTCTCACCGCTCGGTCCGTACCTGCGGCGACTCAGTCTCGGCTCAGCCTTCGTGCTCCTTGCAGCGCTCGGCTTCGGTGCAGGTCTCATCTTCCTCCTCATCGCCTGCTACCTCGCCCTCTCTGCAGCGACGACGCCAGTCGCAGCCGCGCTCTGGACCGCCCTGGTCGCAGTGAGTGGCGGCATCGTCCTCCTCCTGACTGGGCTCCGAAACCTTCGTAAACCACACGTGCAGTAGCAGCTACCTCTCCAAGCATCGAGGAAGGGGGTGAACGCACCTATGATTACCTGGATTGTTACCATCCTCGTCGGCGCACTGATCGGTTGGCTCGCAAGCCTTGTCATGCGCACGGACGAGCAGCAAGGTGCCCTCGGCAATATCGTCGTCGGTATTCTCGGCTCGCTCCTCGGCACGTGGCTCTTCGGCAGCGTCCTGGGCTTCGGCTCAGCAGCGGCCGCCGGGACACTGAGCATCTCAGGCATCCTCTGGGGTGTCCTCGGAGCCGTCATTCTCATTGCGATTCTCAAAATGTTCGGCTTACTCCGGTAGGCGAGCAGCCTGATCGCAGAGAGCAGCGCTCCCCGGGGGCGCTGCTCTCTGCATTTGTTCGCGCGACAATCTATTCTTGAATTGACACTACAAGTTTGAGAGGGACTCCGTATCTCAAACGCGTCGACGAAGCGAGTGCGCTCGGCTTCGTCCACCTCGATCCCAGTTTGGGATATCGCCCTCCGCTACTAGCCCCTAGGAGGTACTATGGGAACGCGCGTCGCGCGACGTCGCTTCCGTATCATCCACGCAATCGCGTGGACGGTCGTAGCAATCGTCGGCACTCTCGGCGTGATTGGGGCATTTAGCCTCGCGCTCGCCAACATCCTGATCCACGCAGACTTCGGCTCGGCCGAGGAGATTGTCCACCGGAACGACCAGGGTGTTATTCTCTACGATCGCCACGACCGGCCGTTCTTCACGTTCTACGACGCGAAGTACAAGCAGTACGCCTCGCTCGACGAAGTGAGCGACTGGGTAGAGAAAGCAGTCATCGCCGCGGAGGACGAAGACTTCTACCGGCATGGCGGGTACTCCTTGAAGGCGATTGCCCGGGCAGCATTCGAGAACGCGCAAGCCGGCGGCGTTGTCTCTGGTGGCTCCACGATCACGCAACAGCTCGTGAAGAACACGTACCTCTCACCGGCGAAAACGTACACGAGAAAGCTTGAGGAACTCCTCCTCGCCCGCAAGCTCGAGCAACGGTTCTCAAAGGAAGAGATTCTCGAGATGCACCTCAATACCGCGTACTTCGGCGAGGGCGCGTACGGCATTGGGACAGCAGCCCAAGCCTACTTCAGCAAGCCGGCGCGCGACCTCACGCTGGCCGAATCGAGCCTGCTCGTCGGTATCCTCCCTGCGCCGTCGAGCTACTCGCCAGTAACCGGTAACCGTGACCACGCGGTCGCCCGACAGCACGAGGTACTCGACCGCATGGTAGATGAAGGCGTTATTTCGAACGAAGACCGCGAAGCGGCGAAGAACGAAGCGGTCCACATCAATGGGGCAGGTAAGACGCACCTGTACGTCTCGCGCGCTCCACACTTCGCGTTCATGGTGCTCGACGAGCTCAAGCAGAAGTACAGCGAGAGCGAGCTTGAGAAGTCCGGCTTCCACGTCAAAACCACGCTCGACCTCGACTGGCAGAGCCATGCTGAAGACGCGGTTCGCAACCAGGTAAACGCGCTCGCTGGCCGTGGCGTCACGAACGGTGGCGCGGTCGCGATCGTGCCGAGCAGCGGCGAAATCCGCGCACTCGTTGGGAGTAAAGAGTGGGAGAACGGCGAGTGGGGCAAGTACAACGTTGCTACCGCAAAGCGCCAACCGGGTTCGAGCTTCAAGCCGATCGTCTTCGCTGCCGCCCTTGACCGACGGACGATCAACGCCGCCATGCTCGTCCACGACCAGCCGGTTCGCTACCTCGCGTTCCGTGGCGCCGAGCCGTACGTACCCCGAAACTACGACAACAAATTCCGCGGACCAGTGTCTGTCCGTCGCGCGCTCGCGAACTCATTGAACGTTCCCGCCGTTGAAGTACTGAACGGCCTCGGCCTCGACCCGGCGATTGAGACGGCGAAGGCGTTCGGGTACTCGACGCTCGATGACCGGAGCCGCTTCGGCCTCTCGCTCGCACTCGGTGCCGGCGAGGTGACGCTCTTCGAGCACACCCAGGCATTCGCCGCCCTCGCGAATGAAGGCGAGCTCGTCCGGGCGTACACCATCGCCGAGGTGAAAGACAAGTTCGGCCAGACTGCATACGCACCCGAAGCGGACCGCCGGCGCGCTGTGAGCCGTGAAGCATCGTTCATTCTGAGCTCAATCCTCAGCGACGAGCAGGCCCGCCAGGAAGTCTTCGGCCGAAGCCTCAACCTCTCACGCCCAGCTGCGGCAAAAACGGGCACGACGCAAGACTACCACGACGCCCGGACCATGGGGTACACGCCAGATATGGCGGTCGGTGTCTGGATCGGCAACAACTCGAACCGATCGATGGATAGCGTAGCAGGCGCGCTCGGGGCTGCGCCAATCTGGAAGTCGCCCATGAAGCGGTTCCACGAGGGCGTCGAGACCCGCTGGTACGCGAAACCTGACGGTGTTGAAGCAGTAAGGGCCTGTCGATCGAACGGCCTCCCGGCTGACTATGAAGGTAGCGACGTGTACGGGGAGTACTTCCTCGCCGGTACTGTTCCAGAGGGCCGGTGCAACCGCCCCGCGCCACCTCGGCCCGTCGAAGAAGAGCAGCCGGAGGAGGAGCAACCAGATAAACCGAGCGACGAACCAACAGCGCAGCTCGCGAGCGAGGAACGCGCCACAGAAGAAAAGCCTAGGAAGGAGCCGGAGCAGTCACCACCACCCGCAATTGGCGGCGGTGACCCCGAACAGCCGAGCGAGGAAGAACCCGAACGAATCCCGCTCCGCGAACGGCGAGAGCGCGAAAGGCAGGAGCAGTGAGCTCCTGCCTTTTCCTTATATTGTTTGACTGTACTACTCCTCGGTCGTCCCGCCGGTTTCAAACTGTTCCCGAATCGTGTTCGCCTCTGCGGCCGAGAGGGACGTCCACAAGATGTTCGTCTTCCCGTCAGCAGTACTAATCATCGCGCCACCGGTCCGACCATCCTTCTCAACCGCAAGGTTCGATAATCCTTCAATATCAGCGCTCTCACTTGTTACAGTCCATCCATTGGCAATGAGCGCACTCCGGTAAGCGGTTCTTGCTTTTTCATTACTATCCGTCGTCTCCATCGAGAGCATCGTCGACTCTCCCTGGTGCGTGACAGCTAGAATCTTCCCGCCGGGGTATTTCGGGATATCCGTCGGGAAGCCAGCCGGGAGCTTGATATCACTGCCGACCGTGAGCGAAATACCGTCCTTGTCGGTCACCGTGACTGAATCACCTACCTCTGTCGCAGTGTAGCGGTTCCCCTCATCGTCCGTGTACGTCGTCGTCTTCCCGAGGAATCGACTCTTTGCCCACCATCCTGCCCCAACAACGAGGAGCAGAGCGAGAACAATAACGATGACGAGCGGGAGCTTCGACCCGCCTGCCGAATTCGGCACTGGCGCTGACTGCTGTGGTTCCATTCACCCTCCTTCTTCAGTACTTGGCGTGCAGTGTACGGGCAGTTGCAAGCACGCGCAACGCGCGAGCTTGGCGTGCATCCACCGTCCAGTTCGGTATACACTCGCACTATGAGTATCGTACTTGCCCGAAGCATTCGCCACGCGTACCGACTCGTCGTTCGCCCGACGCTCTTCCGTTTCGATCCAGAAGCTGTCCATACTCGAATGGTCCGGCTCGGCGAACTCCTCGGCAAACAGGCAGTGAGCCGGGTAGTAGCACGGGCAACACTAGGCTCGACCAATCCAATCCTGGCTCAAACGTGCGCGGGGATCAGGTTCCGCAGCCCATTCGGGCTCGCTGCTGGCTTTGACTACGAGGCAAGCCTCACTGGTATCCTGCCCAGCCTTGGGTTCGGCTTCCAGACCATTGGCACGATTACGAACGGCGCGTACAGCGGAAATCCCCGACCACGACTCGGTCGCTTGGTGCGCTCACGTTCGCTCATGGTGAACAAGGGGTTCAAGAATGCCGGGATCGACGCGGTACTCGCGAAGCTCAGCACGCGCCAGCTGCACGGGCCGGTCGGACTGAGCATTGGCCAGACGAATGGCCCAAGCATACGCACGGCCGACGACGCGGTACGTGATATCGTCGCCGCCTTCCGCGCAGCCCGGTCAAGCGGAATTGAGTTTTCGTACTACGAGCTCAACATTAGCTGCCCCAACCTTGGGAAGAGCATCTCGTTCAGTGACCCGGATCGTTTCGACGCGCTCCTCGAGGCAACTGACGCACTCGACCTTCGCACCCCGATACTCATCAAACTCCCCATCTCCGTCCCAGACGACACGATCCGCGCGCTCGTCCGCACTGCGACAAAGCACCGTGTCCACGGCGTCATTATCGGCAACTTGCAGAAAGATCGAACCGACCCAGCGCTTGACCCCGCCGAGGTGTCGCGATTCCCTAGCGGGAACTTCAGCGGACTGCCGACGCAATACCGGTCTGACGAGCTCATCCGCCTGGTCCACAACCTCGCCGGTGACCGCCTCCTCATCGTCGGCTGCGGTGGCGTCTTTGCCGCCGAGGACGCGTACCGAAAAATCCGAGCCGGCGCGTCACTCATCCAGCTCATTACCGGGCTCATCTACGAAGGCCCGCAGCTCATCGCCGAGCTGAACGACAAACTCGCAGTACTGCTCGCTCGTGACGGATATTCCTCGATACGGGAAGCAGTTGGCAGCGATCGCTTAACGATCAGTGCTTCGAGAGCTCATCGAGGTCGCCATCCGGCACGTAGAGGATGAGCAGTCCGAGGACAATACCGACCACGGCAGTCCAAAAATGACTGCCACCGAACATGATGAGATCGAGCGCGTCGAGGACGTACCAGATACCCCGCCAGATAATGACGACGCCGATAACTGATCGAAGACTCTTCGCGAAGAGTCGGAAGCCGAGTACCCACTTCATCCCTCCTCCTTCCCGTGAAGTATAGCGGAACACGCTCGGTTCGTCGCTTCGAGTGATTTATGGTATTGTACGATTACAAACACAATTAAGTAGTAGGGTAGTTCTCTATACCCTGCTACAGAAAGGTTTCTATGGCAGGCACTCGACGCCTGCGCATTGCGCAGGTTGCCCCGCTCTCGGAGCGAGTTCCGCCGAAGATGTACGGCGGTACAGAGCGCGTCATCTACGCGCTCACCGAAGAACTGGTCCGTCGTGGACACGAGGTGACGCTTTTCGCGAGCGGCGACTCTACCACCAGCGCCCGACTAGAGAGCGTCTACCCCCGCTCATTGCGCGAAGCGCGCATTCTTGACCATCGCGCGCTCGATCTCACGCTCCTCAACATTGCGCACGCGTACCGACAGAATGACCAGTTCGACATCATCCACGATCACCACTGTCAGCTCGTACTCCCGACCGCGCAGTTTTCGCCGACGCCGGTCGTCCTAACACTTCATGGCCCCGTAGCGTCGACCGTCCGCAAGCTCTTCGGACTCATGCCTAGGCCGTCGCTCGTTGCGATCTCGAACTCGCAGGCGAAGAGCGCACCCGAACTCAACATCGAGCACGTCGTCTACAACGGACTCGACCTCCAACACTACCCATTCCAGGCGTTCATTGGCCCAGAACCGTACCTCCTCCACGTTGGTCGGATCAGCGAGGAGAAAGGAACGGACGTCGCGATCGAGGTGGCGCAGGCGCTTGACATGCCGCTCATCATCGCCGCGAAACTCGACCAGGCTGACCTGGAGTACTTCAACAGGAAGGTCGCGCCGAAGCTCTCTGGTGATCGGATCAAGTGGGTCGGCGAAGTCGACGAAGCGGAGCGGAACCGACTGATGACTGGTGCGCTGTGCCTCTTGAACCCGATTCAGTGGCGCGAACCGTTCGGGCTCGTCATGATCGAGGCAATGGCGTGCGGACTCCCAGTCATCTCATTCGCAAATGGCTCGGCACCTGAGCTTATCAAGCACGGTGTTACGGGATTCCTCGTCTCCGACGCCGAAGAAATGATCGACGCGGTAAGCCGAGTGCGGACACTTGATCGGCGCGCCTGCCGCGACCACGCGCTGACCGCGTTCAGCGCGAGCGCAATGGCAGACGGGTACGAAGCGGTGTACGAAGCGATCCTCGCCAATCAGCAGCACAGAGTGACTCCCGCCCCACTTGCGGCACTCTAGGTGATGTGGTTCGTAGAAGACGTGACTGGGCAACGTCATCCACGAGCCGAGGCGAGCAGGACAGCACGCACCTACCGCGACACTCTTTTGTCACTCGTCACGCCGGCCGGCATCCAAGCCTCGAGCGCCGAGCTGTTTGGCGGCGCGTACGCCGTGCGCGTCGAGTGCGCAAACAGCGTCAGTGCCAGCACACAGATCACGGTTACTAGCGCAACACCGAGAGCCGTGCCAGAAGGTACGCTGACAACCGACAAAATGACCTATGCCCCTGGCGAGTCGGTAATACTAACGTTCACGAATACCGGCACAGTACCTGTTACCTGCGGCGAACCGATGTCCGTCATCATGCGGGGCGATCAGCTTGTGTATCCGGAAACACGCCCGCTCATCGCTACAGTTGGTGAGCCAGGTTCTATTCGTACGCAGACGTGGAACCAGCGAGACAACGTAGGCAGCCAAGTGCCTGACGGTGTGTACGTGGCGATCGTTGAGTGCAGCAACCTAATACGACAAGCAACGTTCACAATCTCCTCACAAACTGTGCAGACGCTCGACTTCACCGTCACACCTAGCGAAGGCCAGGCGCCACTCACTGTCGTCGCTGAGTACAAAGGCACAGTTGATCCGACCACACTTACCTGGGATTTCGGCGACGGTTCACCCGCACTTACTGGCGGCGCCCTACGCAGCCACGTCTACCCTGTAACAGGAACCTATACCGTCACGCTCCGGTCTGGGTCGACGGGTGTCGGCACCAAGCAAGTAGTCGTCACGGCGCCGACTACACCTCCAACTGACCCGGGCACGCCCTCGCCCCCTAATACGTCAGGAACAGGGCCGACACTGACCAACGCCTCGTCGCCGACTGCGATTGCGAGCCTGGTCTCAACCGGCGGCAACCTCGTCGTTAACCTCGCGGTCGCTGCCCTCCTCTCCCTGCTCGCCGCCTGGCTGATCCTCCGACCCAAGCGACAGGCATAACGTCCACTAGTAGATACAAGAAAGGAGCCCCATGGCTCCTTTCTTAGTGCCCGCACTACTGTAGGAGGATTCACTTCTTGCTTACCGCCTCGCCATGGACGAACTTCGAGTACCCGAACACCAGGAGCGCGACCATGCCGATCGTGATCAAGAGGAAGCGGTACCGCATATCCTCCGTCTCGAAGCCTCGAATCATCGAATAGAGAAGCGTGAAGAACCCGCCGAGAAGGATGCCATCAGCAACAACGTGTAGCCGTTCAGCAGCTGCAAGGCTAAGAAGTGCAGCTGCCACAGCGAAGCCGAGCGCGACAAGCGAGACGTTCCTGGCGTGCGTCTGAGACTCAGTCTGGTACGCCTCCAAGGCATCATCGTACGACTTCGCGAGCTCACGCTGCTCCGGCGTCGCATCCGGTACGCCCTCCATCTTCGGACATGGTCGCTCTCCGACGCAGACGTTTACCCCTTCGAGCTCGCGCGGGTACTCAGGGTACTTCGGACCCGGGTAGAACGTCTCAATGCCTACGCCAACGAAGGTGGCGACCAGCAAACCAGTGAAGAAGACGTACACGACCTTCAACATACTGCCTCCCGTACTCTGTACGCGCACAGGCGCCTGTGCCTGTTGGACCGCGTACGCTATCCCCAAAATGACCAGCACTGCGACCAACCCACCAACGATCATAACGCCCCCACTCGGTGATACTACGCTCAGTGTACGCTTCGCTTTTTCACCGAACAACTCAGATCAGAACTGCTGCGTTATGCAGTAAGTCGACGAATGAGATCGCCTACTCGATCCCTGAGGTCATCTCGGATCTGCCGGAGCGTCGCCAGGTCTTTGCCTCGCGGGTCTTGAACCTCCCACGCCTCGACCTTGGGATTGTCGACGAGGTACTCCGGCCACGTCTCGCGCTCAGCCAATACAATGACGCGATCTACTACCGAGACAAGCTCGGGTGTCACTGGTCGCCGGATATTGTCCGATATGTCAGCCCCAACCTCACGCATCGCCTCGAACGTCGCGTCGTTCCCCGGACGATCGCGAAGTACCTGGCCAGGCTCTTCGACGATCGTGCCAGCAGACTCCGCCTCACCGGGGCGCTGTAGCGTATAGAGCGCCATCGCCATCTGGCTGCGACCGACGTTAGCGCGACAGACAAACAAAACACGCATCTTACTCTCTTCCCTACCTAAACAAGAATCCAACAAGAACACCCGCGATCGTCGCAATACCACCGAGAACAAGAATTCGAACACCGCCTCGCCAACGCGGACGACCAAGGAGCGCAGCTTTCGCGTAACCGAGTCCGAAGAGCCCGAGCGCCGACGCCGCGAGTACTGCGGGCACCGACGCCGGGTAGGGGAAGAGGAGAGCAGGCGTGAGCGGAATGAATCCGGCCGCGACGTAGCTCGCAAACATAAATACCCCCTGCTGAAGCGGCGAATCCCTGTGCATAGGTTCGAGCTCATGGACCGCTTCCTCAGAGAGGTACTGGCCGACCCCCATCGAGATCGCCTCGACGAGGACAGTCACAAGACCAGCAAGTGCAATGAATCGGGCATCTCCGCTCCCGGCTGCCACACCGAGAA
>JBMNRW010000009.1:0-15100 GCA_050944875.1 Patescibacteria group bacterium
GGACGCGGTAACGCTCTCTCGCGCGCTCGAGGGGCGACGGGCAGTGTAGTCCGGCAAATATTGACGCCACCCGCGCGTGTAGTATCGTCGCAACAGCACACGAAACACCAGGTATCCACAAGGAGGGATATGGCAACCTACTTCTGCGCCGAATGCAACCACGAGACACCGGAGATGAGCTGCGAGCTCTGCGGAGAACGGACTGAGACGCTCGACGTGAAAGACGATCCGCTCATGGGGCGCTCACTCGACGCTGATTTCGCTATGGCAGGTAGGCACAGCGAGGACGACCTATACCTCTAACACTCTCCCTCTACTCGACAGCGACACGACGGCTCGAGCCGTTCGTGCCGCAAGAGCCGAACGCAGTCGGCTTATACAGCTGTGGCCCGACTGTTTACCAGTACGCCCACCTCGGGAACTTCCGCTCGTTCCTCCTTGCCGATACGCTGCGGCGCGTCCTCGAGTACCAGGGGCTGGCGGTCAAGCACGTCATGAACATCACCGACGTCGGCCACTTGGTCGGGGACGGTGACGCAGGTGAGGACAAGGTCGCCCAGAGTGCGGCAGCCGAGGGGAAAACCGCGTGGGAGATCGCGGCGTACTACACGGACGCGTTCCTCGAGGATCTTGGTCGGCTGCACTTCCTCCAGCCGCACGTCCTCCCACGGGCGACCCAGCACATCCCAGAGCAAATCGCACTCATCGAGGCGCTCGAGGCGAAGGGGTACGCGTACGTGACGCAAGACGGCGTGTACTTCGACACGGCGAAACTCCCGAACTACGGTGCGCTCGCCGGGCAAGATCTGGAAGCGCTCGCCGTGGGCGCTCGGGTCGAGGTGAACGCCGAGAAGCGGAACCCAACCGACTTCGCGCTCTGGAAGCGCTCGCCAGCTGACGCGCACCGGCAGATGGAGTGGGAGAGTCCGTGGGGCGTCGGGTTTCCGGGCTGGCACATCGAGTGCTCGGCGATGAGCGTGAAGTACCTCGGCCAGCCGTTCGACATCCACACCGGCGGCGAGGACCACGTCTTCCCGCATCATACGAACGAGATCGCCCAGACCGAGGCTGCGACCGGCCAGCCGCTCGCGAAATACTGGCTCCACGGCGCGTTCATGATGGTCGACGGCCGAAAGATGAGTAAGTCGCTCGGGAACACGTTCACCGTTCAGGACCTCATCGACCACGGGCATGATCCGCTCGCATTCCGTTACTTGGCGCTCACGACGCACTACCGGAAGCCGCTCAACTTCACGTGGGATGCGCTCCGTGCGGCTGAGCAGGGCGTAGAGAATCTCCGTGGGCTTGTTCGGGCACTTCCGGCGGAGGCTGGGAGTATCCTTGAGGATGATGAAGCAGCGTTCTGCAGCGCCCTGGGTGACGACCTCAACACCGCGCAGGCGCTCGGTGTCCTTTGGGAAGTACTCCGCTCTGACCGCGCGGACAAGGTGAAAGCAGCAGCCGTATCGCGGTGGGACCGCGTGCTCGGCCTCGGCCTCGCTGACGAGCTCGGGCGGGGAAGTGGGTCGGCGGAAATCCCGGCCGATATCGCGGCGCTCGTTGCGGACCGCGAGGCGGCGCGTCAGGCGGGGGAGTACGGCCGAGCTGACGAGCTCCGGACGGAGATCGAAGCGCGCGGGTTTGTGGTGAGTGACACATCTGAGGGGCCGCAGGTTGCCGAGCAGCCGCGCCCAACACTCCTCTGAGGGGTTGACAAGTTGCGAAGCGTCGGATAGACTCGCGAGTTCAGTGGTGGTACAGTACATCTGTGCAAGGGGGACTGACGGAGGGTAGTCAGTCTAGTTTCCAATCGAATCGAGCTTATTCCTTCTGTTCCGGCTAGGAGCTGTGGAGAGTTGTCTGCGAGCGCCATGCTCAACGACGTTGCCCCTCCTTCCCAGCTGCCCCTGAGGGTACGTTCCGGTTTGCTGCTTGCAGCGAATTGGTCTGGCCTGGCTGGAACAGAATGAAGAAACACACCCAAGTACGTGGGCACGCGCTTGGGAGGGGTGCGCGGCTGTAAATCGGCCGCTCTTTGCGTTTCTTGAGGCTCGTTGCCTGACGGAGGGTAGTCGGAGAGCCTGAAGGAAAGGGGAGGCTGCTCGTTAAGAACCAGACTTTCCACGCATGGAGCGAACGTTCCGGCGTGTTATTTGCGTTTTGAAACTTGAATTCAAAAGAGGAGGGTGCGGGACAATGAAAGAGATCCGCATGATGTTGGTCACGTTGGTAAGTGTGCTTGCGCTTGCTATCGGTATGCCGCTCGTTGCGCTCGAACAGGGTGCACGCGCGATCGCGCCGAACATGCGAGTGCAGCTCATTCAGCCGGCCGGCGCGTTCTTTGACCCGGTGGCGCTACTGGTTACTTTGGCGGGAGGAGTGCTGAACGACTTGTTCTTCCCCCAGAAGACGGACGCCTGGGGCGTCGCAGCGCCGTCTGTCGTCATCGAAGACAAGCGCGGCCGGCGAACGCCGTCGGTGACGGTGCTCCGTCAGCAGCTCCTCATGCTCGAAAAGGGCTCGAGGATCGTGGCGATCAAGCCGGGTATCAATGGTCAGCCGATCCGGGAGATGTACTTCTACCGGGACGGCGACATCCGTACCCAGGTCGTGGTGAAGAACCCGCCCTGGGAGATCGGGACGCGAAACCCGGCGCAGAACCCGCCGAACCCGGCATGGTTCGATACGGGGACCGACTACTGGCAGGCCCAGGAAGTCTACATGCTGAACCTGAAGCTCTTTGGGCATCGGGACAGTCGTGTGGATGGTGACCATCCGGTGTACGCCGCGATTCCGGTCGCGGTGTACGACCATGAGCCGTTCAGGCTCGCCGTCCAGGATCCCGAGTATCGCGCAGCGCTTCTTGGGATTGGGATGGCTGGCGCCCCGGCGATTCCGGTCGGTGTCATCGTCGATGACGCTGGTAACGTCGGTACGACGCTCGGCGACGGCGGGAAGCCGCTCTGGCTGCCTAACCAGTCGCAGGGTGTTGTTCAGCCCAACCAGCCGGTCGCTGGGCAGCAGCGTGGCGGCCTCGAAATCGTGGCGACGCACCACGGCCAGCCGGTCATCGGTGAGCTGCGGCTCAAGCGCCAGGATCTCGGGCAGCCGCTCGTCTTCCAGGCGGGCGAGCTCGCGGCCAGCACGACGGTGGCGATGAAGTTGCCGTACCGCGAGGAACCCTGGACTGTGCAGCAGAAGGGCAAGGGCCAGAACATCAGCTTGCAGAAGCTGGTGCCTGGTCGGTACGCCATTCTGACGCAGGCCTTTGCCGAGGACGGAACGGCCGGTATGCCGGTACAGTTCGTCCTCGTGATCGAGGAGTAGGAGGGATTAAAATGAGGAGAAAGTTCGGCATTTCTCTCTTCCTGGCTGTGCTGGTGCTCCTGGGGAGCGGTCAGCCGGCTGATGCTCAGGCGGTATTGGTGCCGGGTGCAAACCCGGAGTCGCCGGCCATCGCCCGGGCGGGCAATGCGCAGAACGCGGTCGCCATCGCCCGCGAGAAGGGTTGGACGGATATCCGTCAGCTCACCAAGTGGGAGACGCGTAACAGTCGTGGTGCGTCGGGCGAGTGGGTGTACGGCAAGCTCCCGCCCAACACCTGGATGGGGGTGGATCCCTCCGGTATGGAGCGGATCATCGGCTACGAAGATCAGACCGGCTGGCACGGCTGCGGGAACGCGACCGGCAACCGGGTGATCGTCCAGACCCGCATCCAGTACCGCGACCGCTTCGTCGAGCGTGAGGTACCGGTGCCGGTCGAGCGGACGGTTCACGTTTTCGGACCTACCGTCTACCCGACAGCGCCGATGCCGGTGCCGTCGATCAACACCTTCGTCAACCGCCCCCAGATCAACCTGGATCTTGGTCCGGGGCACCGGTCGACCACGACGTTGGCCGGCGGTGCAGGGGGTGGTGGCGCGACCGCCAAGGTGGGCGACCTGTCCAATTCCAGTATGAACTTGAACTGGAATCAACTCACCCAGCAACAGCAGCAGGATCTGCTCAACCAGATCCTGGTCCAGACGAACAACCAGAACCAGAACGGCGATGGCAATGCCGCCTCGGGCACCAACGCCGGTGCCCAGGACGGAACCAACGTCGGCCAGCAGCGTCAGTAGCTTCGGCCGACATGAACGACTACCACGTACTGCCTTCGGGCGGTCGTGGTAGTCCACCACTTTCCCCAGTGCGTAGGAGGCGCGTTGGGGGAGTACCCCCTCTTCGTAAGTACTGCTTGCGGCGAGGGGCGTGCTCTCTGGAGACGTCATTTCAAATCCGTTGGAGGGATTGATTGTGAAGTATAGCGCGCTTGGTCTTATCTTGGCGATCGTGCTCGCGATCGGCGTGCCTGCTCACGCAGCTGCCATCGAGGAGCGCGTGGTCCAGATAGGGAAATGCGAATGGCAGGTCTTCATCGTCCTGTCGACGGTATCTCCCGCTGCGTTGATTCCTGCGCCAATGCCGGAGCCACCAGCGCCTGGCTCGTACCATTGCAAGAGCTGTGGTATGTACCTCGGTCTCTGGAGCGACACAGGTGTAGGAGGTTGGGAGCAGGTGGAGGAGCGTTGGCGGCGCTACGAAGCAGCGTTAGACGAGGATTACTGTTGTCGCTGCTGGCCAGATAGTCGCTCTCAGGAGCAGGATCGGAATTAACAGGAGGGCATACATTTCCTCAGTGTCTCTTGTGGCGCTGGGGGAGTACCTTCCCATGTGAACCCTTATGGGGTTGACTCGGGGAGAGTACTCATCTGGAGGGGCCTCGTCGGTCGGTCGAGGTGAAGACGCAACTGGAAGGGAGGTGAGAAGATCTATGCAAAAGTTTATCGCACTCATGACTGCGGGTCTCTTGATGGTTGCAGCTGGGCCATCAATGGTATCGGCTGATGACAGCGCGTGGATGGCGGATTTCATGGGTGAGGAGTTCATGACGACCATGAGCAACCTCAACGTGAACAGCCTCCAGCAGCAGGAGCAGCAGTCAAGCATTAACCAGAACATGACGCAGACGAATAACGTCAATCAGAACGGCAACGGCAACGCTGCCTCTGCGACGAACAGCGGCGCGCAAAACGCGACTGTCGTTCAGCAGCAGGATCAGGGTTCTGACGCTGATGATTGGGGTTGGGACGCTGGTCAGGTCGCAATCGTTGACGGCGGTGCAGTAGCGGCTGGTTCATCCAGCGCAGCAGCGGCCGGCGAGAACGGTGGCGCAGCAGCCTCTGGCTCCGCAGCAGCGGGCGGCCAGGGCGGCGCAGCAGCGAGCTCGAGCGCAGCAGCCGGCAACGGCGCGAGCGCTTCGGGTTCAGCCTCGACCGGAAACGGCACGACGGCAAGCTCCAGCGCGCAAACTGGCACGAACAATGTCGCAACCGTAGCGAAGGCGGACGGTAAGGGTGGGCTCCCGAACGAGCTCCCGAAGACCGGCGCTGACGCTACGACCGCGGCACTCGCGATGACGCTTGCGACCGCGAGCGGTGCAGCAGTCGCTGCCCTTCGCCGGAAGTACGCGGCAGCCAACTTGATCATTGGCTAACGATCGCAAAGGGGGAGCGGAAGAGGACGCCTAGGCGTCCTCTTCTTTTGCGTTTCGGGTATTGACAGCGAATAATTCCGTTGGTAGATTGCCGCTGCTACTTAAGTCTTCGTTTCCGCCGGCTCTGCGTCTGACAGGATCGTATCCGTACGCGTCAACTCGGATGTGATGCGTCAGCCAGCGCTCGGCGGTCCAAGATTCGCTCGCCGTACCAGTTCTGCACCTGGTTCGGTGGGCGAGTGCCAAAAGCGTCGGTGGTGAGGGTTACCTTCCCCACTCCGCCACCGGCGCCCCTTTTCGGAGGCAGCGGCGAGGTTTCGCCCACATCGCAGTCGTCGGATCCCTCGTCGGCTGCCTCCACCTCCTTGCCGACGGAAGTCGGCGCAAGAGTTGCTCGTCCTGGTCCACCTTCCCCCGCCAGGGCGGGCAGCGCCAGAGCGCAGGGCGCTCTGATCGACCGGAACTGGCGGACACAGTAAATCCCTGAGAGCCTTGACGCTCTCCATGGATGGCTGCGTCCGCCCCCCTCCCGGCCGGTGCCAGGGGTGCTGGCCACAGGGCCTGATCGTCCGTTTGCACGATACTCGTATCGTCGCACGGCGCTCAGGCCCTTTTTCTTTCCTGACAAGGAGGTTTCCTTCTGGTAGGATTCCCTCGATATGGCAACCTTAGACGAACGAAAACTCAAGCTCTACGAGCTCTTGCGGCTCGGCGAGAACGAGGAATCGGTACGCGCGATCGAGCGCGAGATGGCCGACCCCTCGTTTTGGGCTGACCACGAAGCGGCGGCAAAGCGGTCGAAAGAGCTCGCCGACCTCAAGGCCACGCTCGCAGAGTGGGAGGCGGCTGAGACTGAGGAGCAGGTGCGCGCACTCGAGCTGAAATCACTCTTGTCTGGCGAGCATGACGGGCGCAACGCGATCCTCTCGTTTCACGCCGGTGCCGGCGGAACCGAGGCGCAGGACTGGGCGGACATGCTCCGCCGGGCGTTCCTGCGCTGGGCCGAGGCGCACCGCTTCCAGGTAGCGGAGATTGACGAGTCACGGGGCGAGGAGGCGGGGATTAAGTCGGCGACCGTGAAGGTTTCCGGCCGGTACGCGTACGGGTACTTGAAGGGTGAAGCAGGCGTGCACCGGCTCGTCCGGATCTCGCCGTTCGACTCGTCGAAATCCCGGCACACTTCGTTCGCGCTCGTCGAAGTTATTCCTGAGCTCGACAACGTCGCCGCGGTAGAAATCGACGACAAGGAGCTCCGCGTCGACCTGTTCCGCTCTGGCGGGCACGGCGGGCAGAACGTGAACAAGGTAGAGACGGCAGTCCGTCTGACACACCTGCCGACCGGCATCGTCGTCACGGCGCAGAACGAGCGAAGCCAGGCTCAGAACCGCGCCCAAGCGATGAGCGTCCTCTCGGCTAAGCTCGCCGCGCTCGCGCGCGAGGCACACCTTGAGAAAGTATCTGAGCTCAAAGGCGAGCACCGGAAGGTGGAGTGGGGGAGTCAGATCCGCTCGTACGTCCTCCAACCGTACCAGCTGGTGAAGGACTTACGGACGGGGCACGAGGAGACGGATGCGCTCGGCGTCCTCGAGGGCAACCTCCAGCCATTCATGGACGCGTACCTCGAGTGGCAGGCAGCGAAGTAGCAGTAGAAAGCGAGGCAATATGGCAGGCATGTTCGACCAGGCGAAAGCGCTCCTCAAGGCGCGACAGGTCCAGAACGAATTAAAGAAGACGGAGATCGAAGCGAGCGGCGGCGAGGGCAAGGTCGTCGTTGTCTTCAATGGCGAGCTCAAGCTCCAGAAGCTCGAGATTGCTGAGGAGCTCCTGACGCCAGACCGGAAGCTCGAGCTCGAGCGACTCATCAAGGACACCGTCACGCAGGCGATGCAGCGGGCGCAGCAAGTCGCGGCCGACCGCACGCGTGAGGTGATGAAAGAGCTCGGCGTCAACATCCCGGGGCTCTGAAACGAGGTACTGTGCGACTCATCGTCGGCTTAGGCAATCCAGGCAAGGAGTACGCCGCGACGCGGCACAACCTCGGCTTCATGGTGCTCGACCGACTGGTTGAGATCGGGGCAGGGGAGTGGACGATCAACGACTGGCGGCTGGACCGTGAGTTCGAAGCGGAGCTGGCCGAGGTCCGGTACGGTGCGGAGCGACACCTCTTGGTGAAGCCACAGACCTACATGAACAACTCCGGACGGTCCGTCGAGCGGCTCCGGCACTACTACAACCTCAACCCATCCGCGGTCGTCGTCGTCCACGACGAGCTCGCGCTACCTTTAGGGAACATCCGCATCCGTCAGGGCGGCCAGGCCGCGGGCCACAACGGCGTCGGCTCGCTCATCCACCACCTCGGGACTGATGGATTCTGGCGCGTTCGCTGCGGCATCGAGCAGACGGCTAATGAGCGCCCGTACGGCACGCAGTCGGACTTTGTCCTGTCGCGCTTCAGCGCTGACGAGAGCGAAAAGGTCCGAATAGTCGTTGACCAGGCGGCGTCATACCTGGTACACTCCGCAATTATCGGAGAATTAGACGAGACAACGCTCGACGTTGAACCGTAGAGGACAAGCGTGGGAGGCCCCTTCTAGGGGCCGTTCGCACCACAGAAAGGATCCTATGGCAGAGCGGAAGAAGAAGGTTGCCGACGACACGGCGGTCATCAAGGAAGAGCGCGCCGCTGAGCGCGAATCAAAGGCGTACAGTCAAGACGAGGCTGCAGATCTCGACGGCCAGCTCGTGAACGAGCAGGAAGTCGTGCCGAGCCGGTTCGAACACGGCGCTGATGCGAACGACGTCGTCCCAGCTGAGGTCGCTGCGATGCACACCGACACGCTCGTGGCACAGGAAGCGTCTGGCGAGGCTGAGGTGGCTGCTGAGCCCGTCCAGGAGCGCGCGCCGAAGGTAAAGAAGCAGCGGAGTGCGAAGTACCAGAAGGCGGTTGCTGATCTTAACCTCGACCGGAGCTATGCGCTGGATGAAGCGCTCTCGCTCGCCGCATCACGGTCGTACACCTCGTTCGACGCGACCGTTGAGCTCCACGTCCGGCTTGCCCCGCAGAAGAAGAAGGAAGACCAGGGCATGCGCGGACTCCTCCAGCTCCCACACGGGACGGGCAAGGACGTCAAGGTCGCTGTCCTGACGGACGAGCTCATCGACGCAATTGCGAAGGACAAGAAGACGGAGTACGACATCCTCATCGCCGCACCGGCCATGATGCCGAAGGTCGCCAAGGTGGCGAAGATCCTTGGCCCGCAGGGCAAGATGCCAAGCCCCAAGGCGGGTACGGTATCAGATAAGCCAGAAGAAGCGGCGAAGGCGTTCCAGAGCGGCCGGATCGAGTACCGCGCGGACGCGAGCGGCAATATCCACCTGCCGATCGGGAAAGCCAGCTGGACGCCGGCGCAGCTCGCGGAGAATGCCCGGACCGTGCTCACCTCGATCCCGCGTATCCAGATCGCTGGCGTCGTGGTTGCTGCTACAATGGGACCAGGCGTCCGCGTGAACCTCGGCTCACTCTGATCTCCCCACACCTTTGATGACGAACAACCAGGACCACGCAGGGCTCTTCATCGCGTTTGAGGGACTCGACGGCTCTGGATCTGACTATCACGCCGCCGCCCTCGCCCGCTTCCTTACGAGGGAAGGCTACCGCGTTGCCCTGAGACATGAGCCCACCAACAGCATGATCGGTGGGCTCATTCGTGCCCGGCTGGCGGGGGAGTGGATGATCGCGCCGGAAACGCTCCAGCTCCTCTTCACCGCCGACCGCGCCGAGCACCTGCGGACCGCGATTCTGCCGGCACTCGAGGCGGGGAAGGTGGTGATCTGCGACCGGTACATCCTCTCGGCGCTCGCGTACAACGTCGTGCTCGTCAACGATCCTGAGTGGCTAAAGGGGCTCAACGCCCGGTTCATCTGGCCTGACCTGACGTTTCTCGTCCAGGTGAACCCAACGCTCGCAGCGCGCCGGGTAAAGGAGGCTCGGCTCGAGCTCGACCTCACGCGTGAGACGAAGAAGCTTAAACAGGTGTGGGGCGCGTACGAGTCGCTCGCGCCGGAGTATCCCGGCGTTACGCGGATCGACGGCGAACGTGACGACGTCGCGATCATGGATGAACTCATCGAGATTACGCGCCGCGCGCTCGCCGAGCGGAAGCGTTGACAGGTTCAGGGTGCGGTGGTATAGTTTCGCGGTAAGTCAGCACCCGGAGACCGCAGGGTCCGTCGAGAGGCGGATGAAACCACCACCCTGCTGAGGGAGACGACGACGCGCTTCGCGCGACGTGTACTCTGGTCTCGCCGGTCGGCGGGATTTTTCAAAACTAAAGGAGACGCATGGCAAAGACACGTGCACAGAAAGACGCACTGTTTGCCGAGCTCAAGGATGCGGTAGCGGGGAAGGCGATCGTCTTCACCCAGTACACCGGTCTCACGGTCCGCGATATGACGGACCTCCGAGCCGAGCTACGCAAGGTTCAAGGCCGGTACACGGTCACGAAGAACACCTTGCTCCGCAAGGCGATGGACGAGGCGGGTATCGCTGGTGTCCCGACTGAGGTCCTCGACGTCCAGCTCGCCGTAGCGACGAGCGCGACGGACGAAGTGGAACCGAACCGCATCGTGGTGAACTTCCAGAAGACGCACGAGAAGATGGAAATCCTCGGTGCGGTCGTTGACGGGAAGTTCGTGGACGCAGCAGGCGTGAAAGCCCTCGCCGCACTCCCAAGCCGAGACGAGCTCTACGCAAAGATGGTCGGGTCAATCGCTGCGCCACTCAGTGGCATGGTGAACGTCCTCGCCGGCAACCTGCGTGGATTGGTAACAGTGCTCAAGCAGTACCAGGAGAAGAAAGCAGCGTAAGCTGCACGAAAGGAATCCTATGGCAGACGAAGAGAAGGTTGAGACCACGGGCGAGACGAACAGCAAGTTCGCCGCGCTTATCAAGCAGATCGAAGAGCTCTCCGTGCTCGAGCTCGCCGAGCTCGTCAAGGAACTCGAAGAGAAGTTCGGCGTCAGCGCCGCTGCCCCGATGGCCATGATGGCCGCGCCGGGCGCCGGAGCTGGTGCTGCGGCCGCCGAGGAAGAGAAGACGAGCTTCTCGCTCCACCTCGTCGACGCCGGCGCGCAGAAGATTGCGGTCATCAAGGTGATCCGCGAGATTCGCGCCGACCTCGGGCTCAAGGAAGCGAAGGACCTCGTCGACGGCGCGCCGAAGGAAGTCAAGGCGAATATGCCGAAAGAAGACGCGGAAGCAGCCAAGGCGAAGCTCGAAGCTGCAGGCGCGAAGGTCGAACTCAAGTAACGTTCGGATTCGACACGGTAGCGGGGAACTCGTTCCTCGCTACTTGCCGCCTCCAAACGGGCGAAGTACCGACGCGTAGCCTAAATAGAGGGCGCCTCTGGGCGAATGTGGGAAGGGTGGCCGGCTTGCCGGTCACAGCTGGGCGGGTAGCGCCGCTCTCGCATTTGCAAAGGATTCCAGAGGAGGTGCGGGTGCATGTCCCGTCGCGTCGACCAGTCAGAGGTGTGTCAAGGGTGAACGGGCGAAGGCGATGAGCTTTGCGCCTGGGCTGGACGACATGTTTCGTCTTCCGGCAGACCATTGCCACCTCGACGCCACTGCTGTGGTAGCTCAATTGGCAGAGCACCTCTATCTTTCGGAGGAGGTTGGAGGTTCAAGTCCTCCCCGCAGCTCAATCTGACCCCTGCTGTCTTCGGACACCAGGGGTCTCCTCTTTGTGTAGCCACACCGACATCGTCGGTAGAAATGCGAACTGCTGCATGGTAGTATTTACCGTTATGCAGAAACGTGCAGTGTTTTCGATACTGGCCAATGCTGGCCGTGCGCGACGCGGGCAGATTCATACGACGCACGGTGTCATCGAGACGCCGGCGTACCTGCCGTGCGCGACGCACGGGTCGCTCCGCGGGGTGACGCCGGCAGCGCTGCAGTCACTTGAACTCGAGGTGATTCTCTCGAACGCGTACCACCTCTACCTTCGCCCGGGCATTGAGACGATCGAGCAGCTGGGTGGCTTGCATGTCTTCATGGGCTGGGATCGGGCAATTCTTACGGACTCTGGGGGCTTCCAGGCGTTCGCACTGCCGAAGTTCGTGAAGTACCGGGAAGAGGGGATTACGTTTCGGTCGCACCTGGATGGGGCGAAGCACCAGTTTACCCCGGAGCTCGTCGTCGAAATCCAGGAACGGCTCGGCGTCGACATCGCGACCTGCCTCGACGTTTGTACCGGATTTCCAGTCCCCGAACGGACGGTTGCACGAGCCGTCGACCAGACGAACCGCTGGGCGGAACGGTCGGTTGCGGCGCGCACGCGCAACGACATGCTACTGTACGGCATGGTGCAGGGCAGTACCTACCGCGCGCAGCGCGAGCGGTCCGCGCGTTTTCTCGCTGACTTACCGTTCGATGGGTTTGCAATTGGCGGGAACATGTACACCTTTGGCGCCACGATTAACGCGCTCGCAGCAGAGAAGCCCAAGATGTGGGAGACGGTTGCGTACACCACCGCTCTCTTGCCTGATGGGAAACCTCGTCACCTACTCGGGGTAGGGGAGCCGGCCGATATTATCGCCGGCGTAGCGACAGGGATCGACACGTTCGACTGCGTAATGGCGACCAGGATTGCCCGCCACGGCGCTGCCTGGGTGCGTACCGGGGTAGGTGAGTGGGGCTACGAACGGGTAAACCTCGCTGGTGCGGCGTTCCGACTACAAGATCAACCACTCGACGAGCAGTGCGCGTGTCCAGCCTGTGTGCCTGGCGTGACACGGGCGTATCTCCATCACCTAATCCGAGAGAACGACCCCGCGGCAGGGGCGCTGCTCTCGCTGCACAACGTCTCATTCCTGCGCGATCTCGCGTCGGCGATCCGCGAGGCGATCGCGACGAATTCGTTTGCGGAGATGTTTGGAGCATTCCTAGAGCGGTAACTGGTTGCTATACTCACCACAATGAGATTCATGAACACACCAGGCGCAGGAGAGCGGCCGGTTCCGACAGAGATGCCGGTTCTTCCTACGCCAACTGAACAGGGTTCGCCGAGCGAGGTCAATCCAACGGTCACTGAGCAGCCAGCTACTCCGGAGCGCGTACCCGCGTCAGCCGCGGTAAGCGGAGTAGGGGAGCAGTCAACTCAGAGTAGTGCGCCTGTCGACGCGTCACCGCCACCCATGTCATCAGATGTGGGCGCATCGGTACCAACGATTACTGCTGATCCATCTGGTCGGCTGAATGCGGTCGAGCTTGAGACTTGGATTGGCAGCGAGACGAGCGGCACAAAGTAGCAATTTGCTAGAATGAAGAAGGCAGGGGGTGTAGGAGTGGTCAGGTGCTAATTGAACTCGCTGTGCTTCTCGTGGTGGGCGGTCTGTCGCTCGCCATCTTTTGGTATCGCGAACAGCTCCTGGATCAGCGGGCGCTTGCGAATGCGCGCCAGCTCGTCGTCTTAAAGGTGCTCGTACCAAAGGAAGGTGACCAACAGAGCGACGCAGCAAGCGAGGAGCGAAAAGCCCAAGACTTCCGCGAGGCGCTCTCGATCGCTGAGCAGTTCCTCGCGAGCTTCTCGTCGCTCCACGAGTCGGGCGTGAGCCGCTGGTTCTATGGGCAGGAAACCATTTCCCTCGAGTTTGTGGTGCGAGGTGGCAAACTCACGTTCTTCATCGCGGTGCCGAAGCGACTCCAGGAGCTGGTCGAACGACAGCTTCATAGCTACTACCCGTACGCACAGGTCGAGGAGAGTGAGGACTTCCGCATCTTCGGCGAGAGCGTCTATCCGGCGGGGATGTACGTCCAAACGAAGCGGCAGTTCGCCCTCCCGATTCGGACGTACAAAGACTTAGAGAGCGACCCAATCAACTCGTTGACGAACTCATTCTCCAAGCTGCCGACAGGCATGAACGCCGGGTTCCAGGTACTCATCCAGCCGACCGATGGGGGTTGGCGGCAGAAGACAGTTTCGACGGCGAAGCTCATCGCAGACGGCAAGAGCGTTGAGAAGCAGCACTGGTTCTTGCGGGGACTAACAGGGCTATTCTCGGCGCTGCGTGGTCAGTCTACTAAAGAGAACGAGCAAGTCCGATTAACGCCGATCCAGGAAGAAATGATGAAGGGTATCCAGGAGAAGGGGAGTCATGTCGGGTTCTTGACCCAGATCCGCGTCATTGCGGTCAGCCCGCGCTCTGCTGAAGAGAGCCGGGTGGCGGTCGAGAACATCGCCTCGGCGTTTGCCCAGTACACCGATCCTGAGCTCAATTCGATGAAGCGGGTGAAACCGAGGGATCTTAGGCAGTTCGTCGGAGACTTCATCCTTCGTCGGTTCCGAGGAACCTCGAAGATGATTCTCAATACCGAGGAGCTCGCGAGCCTCTACCACCTTCCAAACCAGTTCACGGAGACGACGATTGTTGAGTGGCTCGGCGCACGGACGATTGCGCCGCCAGCCAACTTGCCGGAAGCGAGCGATGACACAATCGAGCTTGGGAAGAGCCTCTTCCGTGGTGAGGAGCGTATGGTTCGGATGCAGACAAACGACCGGCGCCGCCACGTCTACGCGGTGGGGAAGACTGGTGTCGGCAAGACGACGATCTTCCAGTACATGTTCGAGCAAGATATCAAGGCTGGCCGCGGCTGCGCGTACCTCGACCCGAACGGCGACGCGATCGAGGCGATCCTAGGCATGATCCCGAAGGAGCGGGCTGAAGACGTCATTCTCTTTGACCCGGGTGACACCGAGCGGCCAATGGGGCTCAACGTCCTTGAGTGGAAGCGACCAGAAGACCGTGATTTCCTTGTCGCGGAGTGGCTTGAGATCTTCTACAAGCTCTTCGACCCAAACCGAACTGGTATGGTTGGGCCGCAGTTTGAGCACTGGGGTCGGAACGCGTCGCTCTCGGTCATGATGCGCCCAGAGGGTGGCACGTTACTCGATATCCCGCGCCTCTTCACCGATGAGGCGTTCATGCAGGACACGATCCGGCACGTTACCGACCCGACGGTGCTCGCGTTCTGGAACCAGCAGATGGCGAAGACTGCTGACTTCCATAAGTCGGAGATGCTCAACTACTTTAACTCGAAGTTTGGCCGGTTCATGACAAACGACCTGGTTCGGAACATTATCGGCCAGACGAAGAGTGCGTTCGACTTCCGCGACGTCATCGACAGTGGCAAGATCCTTCTCGTCAACCTTTCAAAGGGTAAGATCGGCGAGACGAATTCATACCTCCTTGGCATGATCATTGTCGCCAAGCTTCAGGTGGCCGCGTTCCAGCGCGCCGATACCCCGGAAGAGGAACGAAAGGACTTCTTTCTCTACGTTGACGAGTTCCAGAACTTCACGACGGATACGTTCAAGACTATTCTCTCCGAAGCCCGGAAGTACCGACTGGCGCTCAATATCACGAACCAGTACATTAAGCAGCTACCGGACGACATTCGCGACGCGGTCATCGGGAACGCCGGTACGCTTGTGAGCTTTCGAATCGGGGCCGAAGACGCTGAGTTCCTTGCCAAGGAGTTCCCACACGTCTCGCAGCGAGACC
>JBMNRW010000010.1:0-14984 GCA_050944875.1 Patescibacteria group bacterium
ACTCCTAACCCACCCAGTAGTAGTCCGATAGCAAGGAGCAGAAATCCGGGGAAAGGTCTTATTTCTCTTTGCTGTCGCCCCTCCATCATATGTACCTCCAATTACCGCTTCGCTTGTTCAATTGTATGCCATGATGCGCCGTTACGCAGACTCTTCGAGCAGCCGTGACCGCAAACAAGTTGAACGCAAACCCTGTAATGTTGCATTGTTCAGCGCGCTCCCACCCTACGAAGTACACCGAATAGTACGACTCGCTTGCAGTTACTTAGTCGCCTGGTACGGTAGGACTACCGAACGATTCCGCTCTCGCGCCGCACCAGAGCGGCGACACAGCACCCAAATAGCGTGTGCAATTATTGAACATACTCCCCTCGGCGCGAAGCAGCCGAGGCCAATCCTCCGGAAGGGAGGTGGATGCACATGGCACCGAAGAACAGTAACCCCGGCAACTTCGCGAATGACCGCGAACGCGCGAGCGAGGCTGGCCGTAAGGGCGGCGAGAACAGTGGTGGCGGAAACCGCTAACCACAGCGCACCGAAACGAAGACCCGGAGCTCCCTCCGGGTCTTCTAAATGCCACTAGCGGAGCGGACACTTCGTGCTATATTTATTCGTAAGTAACAAGTAGCGGAAGGGAGCTCCCATGAAGATGGGTACAATGGGCTGGATTGCCTGGGTACTGGTGATTGTCGGAGGCCTGAACTGGGGTCTCGTTGGATTCTTCCAGTACGACCTCGTTGCAAGTCTCCTTGGCGGAACGGATGCCATGGCGGCCCGCGTCGTGTACGCGCTCGTCGGTCTCTCGGCGGTCTACGTCGCCTTCATGCCGAAAGACGAGAAGTAAGCTCCCTCCACGCCAGCACAGCCCCGCGATGCGGGGCTGTGCTTGATTCTCTAAATCAACCGTCGTACCATTAACCCAAAAGGAGTCCGCATGGACTACACGCTATTTGGCTTTCTCCTCGTACTCATTGTGGTGAGTATTCGACAAATCAACCAGTACGAACGCGGGGTAAGGTTCACGCTCGGGAAATTCAGCGGCACAATGGAGCCAGGCTGGCGACTCATTCTCCCTATATTCCAATCGTACACGAAAGTTGACATGCGTGTCCGCGCGGTCGACGTCCCAGACCAAGAAGCAATAACCCGCGACAACATTTCGGCGAAGATTAACGCCGTCATCTACTATAGAGTCCGATCCGTCGACAAGGCAGTGCTCGAGGTAGAGCACTTTAGCGCTGCCGTCTCTAACCTCGCCCAAACGACGATGCGCAACGTCGTTGGCGAGGTAACGCTCGACGAACTCCTCTCTGAGCGCGCGACAGTGTCTGACCGTATCCGACAGATCATCGATACTGCCACCGACCCATGGGGCATCGAAGTTCAGAACGTCGAGCTCAAGGATATCTCTCTCCCCGAAGAAATGAAACGCGTCATCGCGCGACAAGCTGAGGCAGAGCGCGAGAAGCGTGCGACAATTACACAGGCCGAAGGCGAAGCAGCTGCCGCAGAGAACCTTCGAAAAGCCGCCGAGGTCCTCTCGACATCGCCCGGCGCACTCCACCTGCGCACATTGAACACATTGAGCGACCTCTCGAGCGACAAAGCAAACACCGTTGTACTGACCCTACCACTCGAAGTGCTCCAAGGGCTCACAAAGCAAACACGGTAGTTGACTTCTTTCCATGACAAACGGCACCTGAATGGTGTCGTTTGTCATGAGCTCACAATTTGACTTATACCTTCACCTCAGTTCTGGCGACAAATGTTCAAGCTCCATTACAACCAAGAGTTCTTCCCGCATACTGCTATTTTGGACGTCTCGGGACGCCAGTACAGTGCACTCCCTTCAGTTCCCGTAGAGCATTACCGCCCAGTCTCGAGTGGGCTGCGCAATGCCTCAGACTTCGACTACCAATCCCTAGGCGTAGACAAGGTACTTAGCGCAGAGTACGAAGAACGCGTATCCGGCTTTCGGTTCAATCCGGAGCACTGGACAAGGGGCAGGAATAGAAGCGCAATCACAACCCCGGGTAAGTCACCGGGTACGCAAACATAATGTCAAGCTCAACGAGTACCCAGTTGAGCACAATGATCCTAAGGATCGCGATCGAAAAGATAACGCCGTACCATTCGCCGCTCCTATCGAGTGCCGAAAACGACCAATCAATGAGTCGATCTACCGGCCACCACAACACTGCCTAGCGTGCTAGGCTACGAATCGTGCCGTGCTCACTCCAACTGCGAAAAACGCGCGTCCATGAGGTTCAATCGCTCATCCTCGAGTGGTTTTTAGGGCATCATCGCGACCTGCCATGGCGCAAAACCACTGACCCGTACGCCATCCTCGTCTCAGAGATCATGCTCCAGCAGACGCAGGTGTCTCGCATCATCCCAAAATTCGAGGCGTTCTTAGTTGAGTTCCCGAGCGCGCAAACCCTCGCCGACAGTTCACCTGCCGCCGTCATCACCGCGTGGAAAGGGCTCGGGTACAACCGTCGAGCCCTAAACCTCCAGCGCGCCGCGTCGATCATGACGAACGAGCACGGCGGCACGTTGCCGCCCGACCTTGTGGCAATCCGCGCACTACCGGGTGTCGGCCGGTACACTGCCGGCGCGATCATGAACTTTGCCTTCAACATCGACACCCCGGCGGTTGACGT
This sequence comes from Patescibacteria group bacterium, assembly GCA_050944875.1. Taxonomy (GTDB): domain Bacteria; phylum Patescibacteriota; class UBA1384; order JACPKC01; family JACPKC01; genus JBMNRW01. The sequence continues at coordinate 2,664 of JBMNRW010000010.1, forward strand.
AAACGTCGAACGGTTCATCGACCACTTCTTCCCGGCACGCGCCAAGCGCTCGGCCAACGACTACTACGCGATCGCTGAGAAGCTCATGCCGGCCGGCCAGGCTCGTGTTTGGCTTCATGCAGTCATGGACTACACGAGCGCCAACCTGCGGGCCAGAGCAAAAAACACAACTAAACCCACTGAACCATTCGTGGGCTCGAACCGCTACTTTCGCGGACGCATGCTCGACATCCTCCGCGAACGCACTACCTCGCCCGATGCACTCTTTACTGCGATCGGCGCGCCGCTCGACCTCCCGCGCAAGCGGTTTGATGCACTCCTGGAAGCACTCGAGCGCGAGGGGTTTATCCACCGGTCAGGCAGCGAGCTCGCGCTCCGGAGCTAGTACGATAGCGGGAACGAGGAAGGGAGACCCAATGGCGAAGGTAAACCCGTTCGCATCAATGGTTGCGTCCGTCGAAGCGGCGGCGAAAACGCTCAACCTCAACCCAGGCACCACTGCCCTCCTCACAAACCCAGAACGCACCGTTGCGGTCAGCGTACCGCTCCGTCACGATGACGGCCACGTCGCGGTGTACGAGGGCTACCGGGTGCAGTACAACGCTGCGCGCGGACCATACAAGGGTGGGATTCGCTTCCACCCGGAGGTGGACCTCGACGAGGTAAAGGCGCTCGCCGGCTGGATGACGTGGAAGTGTGCGGTGGTCGACGTACCGTACGGTGGTGGCAAAGGCGGCATCACCGTCGACCCGAAGCAGCTGTCAGATGGCGAGAAGGAACGACTGACGCGCGCGTTCGCCCGGCATATCACCCCATTCATTGGGCCTCAAGTCGACATCCCCGCTCCGGACGTCAACACGAACGGGCAGATCATGGCATGGATTATGGATGAGTACGCCCGGGCAACTCAGCAGCACGATCCGGGCGTGATTACGGGGAAGCCGCTCGAACTCGGCGGATCACTCGGACGCGACACAGCTACCGCCCAGGGCGGCGTCGACGTCCTCCTCGCCTACCTCCGGAGCACGGGCCAAAACCCAGCCGACAAAACGGTCGCCATCCAGGGGTTCGGCAACGCCGGGGAGCACGCTGCCCGCATCCTGGCCGGAGCCGGCATGACCGTGATTGCTATCTCTGACTCTCGAGGTGGCACGTGGAATCCTAGTGGCCTCGACCTCGACGCTGTCCGCGCCGCCAAGCGCGAACACGGGAGCGTGCAACACTACGCAAACGGGAAAGCGATCTCGAATAGCGAGATCCTCGAGCTCGACGTCGACATACTCGTTCCCGCAGCACTTGAGAACCAGCTCACGAAGGAGAATGCCAAGAACGTCCAGGCGAACATCGTCCTCGAGCTCGCGAACGGACCAACTACCCCCGATGCCGACAAGATCCTCAAGAAAAGCGGAGTAGTCGTTATCCCAGACATCCTCGCCAACGCCGGGGGCGTCACGGTGAGCTACTTCGAGTGGACACAAAACATCGCTGGGTACTACTGGTCACGCGACGAAGTCCAAGCAAGGCTGGCACGGAAGATGGAAGCTGCCCTGAGCGCGATCCTCGAGAGCGTAGCCAAGCATAAAGTTACCCTTCGCGAGGCTGCGTACCTGGTCGCGGTCGAGCGAGTCGCCCGAGCAACCGAGCTCCGCGGCGGCCTCGCGTAATTAGCGGGTACGAATAGCTAATCAATGTATAAAGTTGCGCGGCGTACGCCGCGCAACTTTATACGCAACTCTTCAGTAGGCAAGTTAACCGAGCTGCGTCCGCGACACCTCAGTAATATGCGCCCCTTCCAGGCACTCCTGCTTTGCCGCTCCACCCTTACGGGCCCGCTCTGCCGCGCGCAAGATCGCCTGCTGGACGCTTTGCGGATCGGTGACGCCGTCGATCGAGATCTCCGTGGTGACCGATGCGGTCTGCACGAACACCGTTCCGTAGTTCAACACTGTCGCGACAACTCCGCGCGTCTCGAAGCTCACGTCCTGGACGTTCTCGAGCGGCGCCTCGGCCACGACGCGGTGGAAGAGCTTCTTCTGGTCGACATCGATAAGTCGCTGGTTCGTGAGGAGGTAGATGTCGTTCCACCAGCGATACCACGCATAGCCAGTAACTACGGGGACAACGATGAGCCAGCTTCCCATCAGTAAACTCGTCGTCGTACTCGCGCCGAAGAACCGGAACGACGCCACGACGAGCAAGCTGAGTACGAGGACGAGTATTGACGGCTTCGCGAGCGTCCACGGGTGACGGCGCCAGAGTGCAAGCACCTCCTCGCCGTCACGCTGCCCATCGAAAAACACCCCTTCTGCCATCTCACTGACCGAGACTTGGGAAGGTGTAGATGAGGAGCATTGCAACAATCATGAATGAGATGAACGCGACAGTAAACCAACGCATGAGCTTCTTCTTCATGTCAACCTCCTCCGTGCTGTGACGACCAAAATGATACCGAAGAGCACCATGAGTGCGAAGAGAATGCCGAACGCAGCGACCTTCCCCTCTGTCTGTGAGTTCAGCGCGACGAAGGCAAAGGCAGCCGCGACCGCGTAGAGCGTGAGCACCGCACCCTTTGGCGAGAACCCTGCGTCAAGTAGACGGTGGTGGAGGTGCTTCCGGTCGGCCTGCCACACCGGCTGACCAGTTAAGATGCGGCGACTGATCACCCAGACCGCATCGAAGATCGGAATCCCCAACACCAGGGCTGCCGTCGCGAACTTCGCGCCTGAGATGATCGCAAACACGCCAACCATGAAGCCTAAGAACATTGACCCGGTATCGCCGAGGAAAATGCGTGCTGGGTGCCAGTTGTGCGGCAGGAAGCCGAACGCAGCTCCGGCGACGATTGCAGCGAGCAGTGCAGTAGCCGGCTGACTGACAATCGGGTCGAGCGCCAGGAAGAAGATTGCCGTCGCAGCAATGCCCGAGAGCCCGCTCGCAAGGCCGTCGAGGCCGTCGAACCAGTTCATGACGTTCACCATCGCAAGAAGCCAAATCGGGACCAGCACCCACGTCCACGCGCCAATCGTGATATCCGGTCCACCGAACGGGTGTGAGAGCCAGTGGATCTGCACTCCACTCGTCACCACAACGAGCGCAGCGACGAGCTGCCCGAGTAGTTTTGCGACTGGCGTCAGGCCGTACCGATCATCAACGTAGCCTGTCACACCAAGGATGAGCGCCCCCACGAGCACCCCGAGCAGGTTGCGGTCAACGCCGAGCACCGTTGTGCTGACGAACGACAGCTTCTCGGGAGCGATCGCGAGAATGACACCGACCACGAGAAAGAAGCTCGTAAGCACAGCAAGTCCGCCCATCCGAGGAATCGGAAACTGGTGCACGTCGCGCTGACGCGGTGCCGGTGTCGCGATGCGGTGCGTGACGAGGTACTGCCGGAGTGGTGTCGTCAACAGGGCAGTGAGGGCGAAGCTTGCCAGAAAGGGGAGAACGTACTCGTTCACAAACCCTCCACTCTATACACTACTCACGTTCGTCAACGGCGTAGATCGATTCCCAGTCCGCCCGAATGTAGTCATCGAATAGCTCGTCATCGCTGAAGAACCGCGCGAGCTCCTGCTTGGCGATATCGACATTCTCTGAGGCGTGGACGATGTTCTGCTGGATCGAGAGCGCGAAATCGCCGCGAATCGTGCCCGGCCCCGCCTCTGCGCCGTGCGTCGAGCCGCACATCGCCCGCACAACTTCAACGACCCGATTCCCCTGCAGTGCAATCACGAGCGCGGGCGCACTCCGCATAAACTCAATGAGCTTTGGGAAGAACGGCTTCTCGCGGTGGTGGGCGTAGTGCTCGCCCAGCGTCTCTTCCTCAAGCTTCTGGAACTTCATTCCGATAATCTTGAGTCCCCGACACTCAAACCGGTGCAAGACCTCGCCGAGGATCCCTCGGCGTACTGCATCAGGTTTGAGAATGACAATCGTTCGCTCGGCCATACAAGACCTCCCTGCTGTAGTTATGGCTGTAATCTAACAGGTTTAAAATGCCCGCTCAAGGATAGGGAGGAAGTCGCCTTCCTCAAAAGGACCTACGGCAGCCAGGTGGATCGCTTCCCGTTTGAAGTACTCGGCAGCAAAGGCCTGAATCTCCTCGGCGGTCACGGCGGTCACGAGCTCGACGAGCTCCTCTGGCTGGAACTGCCGGCCGTAGTGGAGCTCTTGCCGGGCGACGACACCCGCAATCTCGGAGGAATCTTCGAGCCGAAGCGCCAGTTTACCGGCGTAGTGGTCCTTTGCGCGCTGGAGCTCAGCGGCGGTCACTGGCTCGTGTCGGAGCCGATCAAGCTCATGGAGGATAACCTCGACCGCCTCCTTCGCGTTCGCGTTCCGGACACCGGTCGACACGATGAGACTCCCGACATCATGGTAGGTGTCGTCACCAGAGTGGACGTAGTAGGCGAGTCCCCGCTGCTCTCGAATCTCATTAAAGAGTCGCGAGCTCATCGAGCCACCGAGGATACTATTGAGAACGAGCTGAACCTCACGTCGACTGTCAGTCTCTTTAATCGTGGGGAGGGCAAGCGCGATGTGCGTCTGATCGGTTGGTCGGTGTTCAATCCTGGCTCGCGGTCCGTCCAGCCCAAGTACTGCTGGCTCATAGCTCCTTGCCTTTTGCCCGGTCCGCGGGTCAAATACTCGACGGAGCTCGCCCATCCAGTCAGCCTCCAGCGGATTGCCAGCCAAGCCGACAATGATGTTATCCGGCGTGTAGAAGGCCGCCTGGTACGCTGCAAAATCCGATTGGCCGAATGAAGTGACCGTCTCTTTCGTGCCGGCGATATTGCGCCCGAGCGCCGTATCCCCGTACATGAGCTCCTTCAACACGTCGAACACGTGGCGCTGCGGGAGGTCGCGGTACATGTTGATCTCTTCGACGATGACGCCCTTCTCGCGATCGACGTCTCCCGGCGCGTACCGTGGCTCGTAAAACATCTCCGTGAGTACCTGTAGGGCGAGCGGGAAATGCTTCGCAGCGGCGTGGATGTAGTAGCCAGTGTACTCCTCGCTCGTGTACGCATTGAAGTCTGCGCCGATACCGTCGAGCGCCTCGGAGAGCGCCTGCGGCGCTGGGAACGACTTCGTGCCCTTAAATAAGATGTGCTCCAGGAAGTGCGACAACCCGTTCTGCGCAGCGGTTTCGTAACGTGAGCCTGCACCAACGAGGAAGAGGAGCGTCATCGCCTGACTCTCGTGCTGCGGTACGGTAATGAGCCGAACGCCGTTCGATAGAACGTCACGACTGAGTGCGAGCATAGCTACTCCTTCGGCTGCTTCGCGTGTTTGAGGGTGCTCCGCCACTCCCAGAGCGTAGGGAGGGCGGACAGAACGACAATTGCACCGATGATCGGCAAGAGGTACTTATCGACGTCCGGGATCACGCTACCAAGGAAGTACCCAGCGAGCGGAATGAGTACTGCCCAGATGAATCCGCCGATAACATTGTACGTCAGGAAGGTGGGGTAGTGCATCTGCCCCACACCGGCAATGATGGGCGCGAACGTGCGAACGATCGGCACAAAGCGCGCGAGCACGATCGTCTTTGCACCGTGCTTCGCGTAGAACTCCTTCGCCTGCTCAACGTACTCTTGCCGGAAGAACCGGCTGTCCTTGCGGCGAAAGAGCGCCGGACCAACGCGGCGCCCGAAGGCGTACCCGACGGAATCTCCAGCCACTGCCGCGATGAAGCCACCGATCGTCAGCACCCAGATATTCAGGTACCCCTGACTCGCGAGAAAGCCAGCGGTAAACAGTAGGCTGTCGCCAGGCAAAAAGAAACCGATAAGGAGCCCGGACTCAGCGAACAGAATGCCGAAAATCCCGACATACCCAATTGCTCGGATGAGCTCCGCGAGATCAATGCCGAAGAACATCGTTACAGTCCAATCTGCCGCAAGAGGCGCTCGATAGGAGTAAGTACGTATACCTTAAGCGGTTCACGGAGCCACCAGACGATGCATGCGCTAGCAACGCCAACAACCATGCCGCCTAGAATATCGGTCGTCCAGTGCGTGCCGGTTACGATCCTGGCAGCAGAAACGCCAAGCGCCGTTGCCAGGAGCCAGTGGCCAAGCGTGCGTCGGCCTGAGAGGTACGCGTAGGTAGCGAACCCGAAGAAGAGCGCGGCGTGGTCGGAGGGGAAAGACTCATCCGGCCGATGGAAGAAAAGCTCCTTGACGCTCTCACCCGCAACAGAAGGACGCTTCCGGAAGTAGAAGAGCTTGACGAGTCGCGAGAGTACCTGCCAGCCCAGGATTCCTGCCACGGCCAGCTGAGCAAGCCAGAGCCGAGACGCGACACTATCTCGCTTGTCCGCACCGTACCGGTACCACAACCACAGCCCGACGAGCGCGAACGGGACTACGTACACGAGCCACTGGCCAACGACAAGCCAGAACAAATCGAGCACTGCGTTTGCTCCAATCGCTCCCTGCGCCCAGTGGAGAACGGCTTCATCGAACGCCTGAATGGAGGCGGTAATTACGTCCATCGTTACGTATGCTACCAGATAAATGGACAACCTGTAGTAGAATGCCAGAGATGACACTGAGCGTTGCGATCCGTGAATACCTTGAAGACTGTGAGCTCGCCCAGGGGCTCGCGAAGCGAACAATCGAGAACTACGCTCACTACCTCGCACGGTTCCAAGAATTCGCTGGCGATATTGCCGTCGATGCCATCGACGACCGGCTAGTTCGTAACTGGCGACTAGAGCTCAATGGTAAAGATCTCTCACGAACGACGCAGAACTACCACCTCATTGCTCTGCGAGCGTTCCTCGCCTACCTCGCCAAACGCGATATTGCAACGTTCCCCTCAGACAAAATCGAGCTCCCGGGCGCCGAAAGTGCCGACGTCACCTTCTTGGACGCCGACGCGGTCGATGCGCTTCTCAAGCAACCCGACACGCGTACCCGCCAGGGAAAACGGGACCGGGCCATCCTCGAACTCCTCTTCTCGACCGGCTTACGCGTCGCAGAGCTCGTCAGCCTCGGCCGCCGTGACGTGGAGGAGCGAGAAGAAGTCGGCGTTCTTGGAAAGGGGAGAAAGCGGCGCGTCGTGTTCGTCTCGCCAACCGCTGCGGATGCCATCCACGCCTACCTCTCAGATCGCCACGATGATGATGATGCGCTCTTCGTCCGCGAGTGGCGCGGAGGGGTCGAGAAAGGGGGACGGCTCACTGTCCGTTCCGTCCAGCGGATCATTCAGCGCTACGCGGCGCGCGCCGGACTCGCCGAACACGTGACCCCACACACCCTCCGCCACACCTTCGCGACCGACCTTCTGCAGGCGGGTGCCGACCTACGCGCCGTACAGACCCTGCTCGGCCATTCATCCGTCGTCACGACGCAGCGGTACACGCACCTCACCGATACGCACCTCAAAGAAGTCCACGACGCGTTCCACGGCCGGCGCAGACGGCGAAGCTAAGGCTTCACGTAGGCATTCGCATCCCGTATACTGCCTCCCGATGAGTCTCCGTATTGGCATCGTCGGTCTCCCGAACGTCGGCAAGTCGACGCTCTTCAACGCGCTCACGAAGAAGGGGAGTGCGGCAGCGTCGAACTTCCCGTTCACGACGATCGACCCGAACGTCGGCATCGTCGACCTGCCCGACACTCGGCTCGACGCACTCGCTCAGCTCGTTACACCCGAGCGCATTGTTCCTGCCACAGTGACGTTCGTCGACATTGCCGGCCTCGTTCGAGGAGCGAGCGCAGGGGAGGGGCTCGGCAATAAGTTCCTCGCGAACATCCGGGAAGTCGACGCGATCGCGATGGTGCTGCGGAACTTCACGGATCCGAACGTCACCCACGTCGCTGGCGCCGTGAATCCAGCGGACGACGCGGAGACGATTCACACCGAACTCGCGCTCAAGGACCTCGAAACTGTCACGAACGCCCGAAGCGGCGCCGAGGGCCGGGCACGTACCGGCGACAAAGAGGCAGGGCAGTACCTCGCGGCGCTCACCACGGCCCGCGAGGCGCTAGAAGCGGGGAGAGCAGTGCGCACACTCCCCCCCACCGACCAATCGGCGCTCGCGCCACTTCAGCTCCTTACTGCCAAGCCAATCCTGTACGTCCTGAACGTCGACGAAGGAGCGCTCGCTGACGCGAGCACTGCGGTTGACACGCTTCGAACGCAATCCTCAGCACTCTTCGCTAACTCCCCCATCGTGCCAGTGAGCGCCAAGATCGAAGCCGAGCTCGTCGAACTCGACCCCGCGGAGCAAGCAGCGTACCTCGAAGAACTTGGCCTTCAAGAGCCTGGACTCAACCGCCTCGTTCGCGACGCGTTCCAGCTCCTCGACCTCCAGACGTACTTCACCGCCGGCCCGAAAGAGGTCCGTGCCTGGACCGTGCCCATTGGCGCCACCGCCCCGCAAGCGGCAGGCGTCATCCACACCGACTTCGAACGCGGGTTCATTCGCGCCGAAGTGATTGCCTACGACGACTACGTGACACTCGGCGGCGAGCAGCCAGCGAAGTCGGCCGGCAAGCTCCGAAGCGAAGGCAAAGAGTACGTCATCCACGACGGCGACGTTATTCACTTCCGCTTCAACGTCTAACGTTCTGCCCCTTGCCGCAACACCTGACGCGTGGTACGGTTCCCCGCGTCATTTTGCGATGAAGCTCTAGAACAAACCGATAAGAGGGAGGAACTTCATGTGTTTCCACGGTACTACCACGGCTCCCCCTGGGCTCCGGTCTGGGTGGCACTCATTGTCAGCCTCGCAACATCCATGGTCGCAACGGCAGTCGCCGCCATTCCGGCCAGCCCTTACCCCTCACCGCACTTCAAACGTTCGTGCTCGTCGCACTCCTCGCATTCGCCAGTAGCGCGACAGTCATTCTCCCAGAAGGGACCAACGTTCGACCCGTCCAGGCTGGCCACATTCCACTCGCCCTCCTCCTCGGTTGGCCATTCGCACCGGTAATTGCAGCACTTGTTCGCGGCAGTGCAGAATTCCGGACGTACAGTCAAGCAAGACGCGATGGCCAGGCTGCATACGCCGGACCTGCCGTCGTCGACACTGCAGTAGCAATCCTTGCAGTCGCTGGCAGCGGCTGGCTCAGTCACACACTTGGCGCTCCTACGTTCATCGTTGTACTTACAGTCTTCGCCATCGAAGACCTGCTCGCTCTTCACAGCCTCGCCCTATCCGGTTGGCAAGAGAGCTGGATGGAGGGTGGTGTCAGCGTCCGGTGGCGGTACGCGGTACGGCTCATGTGGCTACCGGCAGCCGCCTCCTACCCAGCGGTCCTGGCAGCCGGCCTACTCTTCACCAACGCGATTGCGCACGGTGAGTGGGCCATCGTCGCACTGACAGGCGTCGTCGCGCAAACGCTTCCACTCCTCCTCAGGCAGCGCTCAATCCTCCTCGCCGAGCAAGCGGAAAGTGCAATGAACGCAGTCAATACGATGGAGGCGAGGGACGAGTACGCACGGGGACACACGGTACGCGTCACGACAGTAACAATTAAAATTCTCCGTGAGCTCCGCGTCCCGTTCAGCGACCGCATTCGAGCAGCGCTCATTGGTCCACTCCACGACATTGGGAAAGTAACAACGAGTGACCGCGTCCTCCAGAAACCTGGTTTCCACGAGCCACATGAGCGGAAAGAAATGAAGGCGCACGTCGCCGACGATCTAACTCCCGACAAGCACTGGCACTGGCTACTCGCCCGTCGCCCAGAGCTGAGCTGGCTCGTCGATCTCATTGCACCAGGCACCAGAGTCGCCTTCGAGCGACGGCTACACCACCTGGAGCCAAGTGGAAACGGCTACCCAGCCGAGCTCCAACAACACATCCGTGGTACACGCATACCGATCGTCGCCCGGGCAATGGCGGTTGCCGATGTCTGGGATGCGATGACGAGCACACGTCCCTACCGCGCCGGCATGCCGGCCGAGAAGGCACTTCAACTCCTCCAAGATCCGAACGATCGACGTCAGACGTACGGCGGCCAGCTCGACCGAGATTGCGTCGACGCCCTGGTCCGTCTCGCCAAGCGAGGCGAAGTCGTGCCAAACGACACGAGTCTCCTCGAGTTTAACCGGATTCGCGAGCGACTTGGCGAACGCCAACCTGCGTCTGCCGTTAGTCGGCTGTACGCTCAAGCACTCCTCGCAAGCGTGACGCTTACCTGGCTCACCGCAGCGACTGGTACGTCTCCCTGGTGGAGCCTCCTCCTCATCGTCCAGGTTGGCTGGGCGCTCTGGGCAAACTCAGCGACGGTACGGAGTTCGTACGAACTCCTCCGACGACTCGCCATTGAAGCGGAACGACGAACTGGCTACGACGACGCGCAGGCTACGATCCGCGAACGGTCCGACCTTGCCGCCTGGCTGGGTCGCGCGAGAGGTCTTCCCCGGAAAGAAGTCGACCGAATACGCCAGGCCGCCGAGCTCATGAACCTCGGTACGCTCATCGTCAGCGACTCTGACTGGCGATCGAGCGAACCGCTAGTTGGCGACATCGAGAACGTCATCGTTCCATCGTCGAGGCCTGGTTTCCCAGCTGCGTTCCCGTTCGTCGTGAAGACACCGGTCGTGGCCCAGCGACTTGGATCGCCTACGGCGTCAAGGCACGGTTCGTGCGTGTACGAGAGCGTTCCAGAAATTGTGTCGCCCGCGGTCACCGTGTACTTCACCGGCTGGTCAGCAGTTGGACTCACTGCACCGAACCGGTAAATCGGCGTGCACGCTTCAGTCTCGTTATCAACGACTTTGAGTGTGAACGAGTCAGACTTCGTCTCGTACCCAGCTGCGCTCGCGGTTACCGTCACCGTGTACGTCCCGACGGGCACGTCCTCGCCATCGTACGTCCCGAAGTTTGGGTTGAGCGTCGTCTTCTCGCCGTCCTATACCGCAACTGTCCACGGCGCCGGCGTACTCGGCGACGCAAGACAAGTGCTCGCGCAGAAGTAGAACGGATCAGTCGATGAATCTTCGCCCACCGTTCCAGCCGGTAAACCGGAAACCGAGAGCGACACGTCCCCGCTCATCCCGTTCTTCCCGGCGAGCGCAATGATGTGGTGGACAGTGAAGTACTGCGTTACCTCAATCGACTTTGGCTAGACCGTAAGGTCGAACCCGTCCACCGCCGCGCTCGTCGGCGCGGGTGTGCGAACGCTCTGAACGACGCTCCAGCCGAGGACGCCGAGTGCGCCGACGAGAATGCCTGCTGCAGCGACGAGCCGGACCGAACGCTTGAGTTGTGACATAACCCTCCTACTGCTGTACTACGAACGCCGGACGTGCTCCACTTCGGAGAGCCAGCGGGTGACACCGATCAGTGAACCAAAGACGAGCGCGAAGAACACCAGGACACCAAGTACGAACGCGCCGACTGCGATGAGCTGGAAGAGGATGATGAGCCCAAGAATGCTCATCGCGAAGACAATGAGTACGCCACCAATTGACCGTACGATCGCGCGACGCGTCATCGGCCGAACAGAAGCGAGCTGCATCGCAGTAGTGAGTGCGACGAGTCCAACGACGAGCGGGGCAGCGAATTGCGCGAACATGAGTAGTTCGAGTGTACCACACCCTAACGCACTGCAAGTGCTTGAATAGGAAATCCAAACCTGGTACAGTACTTCGCGAACGGTACCGGGCGACCTCGCCCGTCCGCCCATAAAGCGGACCTTTTCGTCCACATCCGCACCGCGGATCCTCTGGCAAACGACCAGAGGCTAGAAGGAGTACATCTTATGAAGCACTACGAAGTCACGTTCATCCACCGCGAGGAAGCCGATCCTGGCGTTGCTCCCGCGATCGAAGCTCTTGGCGGCCAGATCACGAACCAGCGCCCAATGGGTCGCCGACAGTTCGCGTACCCGATCGGCAAAGAGACGGCCGGCTACTACACGACGCTCCGTACGAGCCTTGAGTCGGACACGCTCGCACCGCTCAACAAGCAGCTCCGGCTCATGCCCGGGCTCGTCCGCTACCTCATCGTCGCACTTCCAAACCTCAACGTCGGCGCGAACCTCGAAGGCGGGCAAGAGCTCGCAGAAGCGAAGGAACTCGAGAAAGCTCCGACAGCGAACGCACCGGAGCAGAGCGAGGATGACCCTGAGCGCGCCGCCAAACTCCAGGCGCAGCTCGACAAGCTCCTCGGCGACGACGCGAAAGCGACGAAGTAGTCGACGGGACGTAAGGAGGAATCATGGCAGACTTCAACCAAGCGATCATCCTCGGGAACCTCACGAAAGATCCCGAACTCCGCTCGACCGCGAGCGGCCAGTCTGTCACTTCGTTCTCCGTCGCCACGAACCGGCGCTGGACGAACAAGGACGGGCAGCA
>JBMNRW010000011.1:0-14755 GCA_050944875.1 Patescibacteria group bacterium
AAGCGTACGTCCCCACGCTTGAGGCAGAGCTTCTCAAAGAGCACGCACCGGAGGACTTCACCGTCATGACACAAGACGAGCTTCTCGGCACAGTGAACGACGTCCTCAGCATGCTGACCGCCGCAGTGTCCGCAATCGCAGCGATCTCGCTCTTGGTTGCCGGCGTCGGCATCATGAACATCATGCTCGTCTCGGTCACTGAGCGGACGAAAGAGATCGGCCTGCGAAAAGCAGTCGGCGCGACGACGGCAGCGATCCTCTGGCAGTTCCTCATCGAAGCAATCGTCCTCTCCGTCTTCGGCGCACTACTCGCGACCGGACTTGCCTGGGGCGCCGCGCAGCTCGCAGCCGAGTACTCGCCGCTGACGCCGATCATCACCATGGATGCTGTCGGGCTCGCAGTAGGCGTCGGTATCGCCGTGGGCCTCATCTTCGGCATTGCACCAGCGTGGCGGGCCGCCCGGATGGATCCCATCCAGGCGCTCCGGTACGAGTAACGCAGAGCGGAGGGACATGGACAGCACAAAACTCCAGGACGAGCTCGAGAACGTCGCGACGACCATTGAGCGCATTGAAGCGCGTGAGCGGTCGTGGATCTTCTGGGTGTGGCGCGGTATTCTCGTCGGCATCGGCTCGACGGTGGGCGTCGTCGTCGTACTCTACGGCTCACTCTATCTCGCCCAACGGCTCACAGGCGTCCCGCTTCTCGGCCGGGTTGCCGAGATGATCACCCCATACATTGAGCAGTCGGTCTCCGACCGCATCGAGCGAGCCGAACGAGTCTTCGAGGAAAAAGAAACGGCGACAACCCCGGCACAGCCGACGACGCAGCGCGCAAGCGACACCGCGGCACTCTACAGCCTTGAACTTCCCGCCACCTGGACGATCGAGGTAAAGGAGGGTGCCCGAGGGACACAGCGCTCGCGGCTGGAGGCCGAGAGTCCAGATTTCCGTACTCGCGTGGGCACAACGGCGCAGTCAAGAATCGAAGCCATGTACTACGACGCCGGCGTAAAACTCACCGTCGTCACAACGAAAGCGAGCGTCACTGCCGAAGCAGACGACAGTCTCGACGTCATCGAGGAGCGTACGCTAACGGTCGCAGGCGAGACGGCAACGTACCGGTCGTACCGCGAGGAGAGTATCGCGAGCGGGCGCCTCATCGAGGCGCAGTTCACGCACGAGGGGAACCACTACACCCTTACAATGGCGTACAACCCCGACAAGTACCCCGAAGGCCCGACCGTGTTCGAGAAGATCCTCCAGAGCTTCTCGTTCAAAACCGCCTCGGCCGAGTAGCACTCGTGCGCCGAACCAATCTTTTGTAGAAACAAACGCCACTTCTTGGTATTTTATAGCTAGCTCGCCACGTTCATCCGCTTAACAGCACAGCGACCGGAACGGGGGTACGCGCTATGCTCGAACGGAAATCGCCGCCGCGGCTGCGGGTAGAGCGGCTACCCGACTCAACCGGGGTCCGAATCACCGACCTGACCGATCCGAACGACCCACTCGTCCTGACGCACGCCGACCAGCGAGAGCTCATCGATCTCATCCACTACTTCGGCCGGAAGTCGAAGACGACGGACGCGGAACGTTACTACGTCGGCTACGCCCGACTCTCACACGCCAACGTCCACTTCACCAGAACCGAAGATGGCGGGCTCCTCGAGTGGCACCGTCGCAGCTTGGACGCCCAACGGTTCCCGCACGGGTTCTCACATCATGACCTTGAACTCTTTCTCCTCGACCTCGAACGGGAGTACGCAACGCCCTGACCCAGAGACCGTCTTCTGGCGAGCTGACGGTCTCTTTCCTTTTGCCGTCTTGTCCGCCACTGCGGCCATGCAATTAAGAAAGACCCGGGCAAACTGCCCGGGTCCGTTACACTACCGTACCGGTGTACATGCACCAGCCCTAATCCGCTCAACGAGTGGCGTCGCGCACAGCGTGATACTGTCGGGGCCGTACTCCACGAGTGGTGGGTTGAACGAAATCTCTGCTTGCTCAGCTCGAAGATCATACGGATCTCAAGGCGGATACCGGGCGCCGGCACACCAGTAAACTGGATATCAGCATTCTGCAGATTCGCGACGAGTGCGCCGCTTTTCACGACGACGTACGGACAGAGACGCAGGCTATGGCCACGAAACCGCAACCATTCCCAGAGTACTCGACCAAACCCGGCCTGCTCAACGCGCCTAACTTCCTCAGGAGGAAACTGACAGCAGAGGAGGCTAGCGCAAAATGGCCCAGCACCTGATGGTCCTGCGGACCAGGCTGACCGACGCCAATAATCCACTCGCCCCCATCCTCAGCCGGTACGCGCCAAACGTAGTCATACCGGAATGAGTGTGCACGCTTCGAGGAGACCGAGCACAGACGCAAGAAACGATTGCCGCGACAGGCTTCTTAGGGAGAAATCACACCAAGAGGTTAGCAATCAACTTTAAAAAGGACGTTGGGCGTTCGCTCGAGGAGTTGGCACACCGCAACCCTCGCCGCGTTGATCGCGAACGCATTCCGGTACTCATGAGCACATGTAACAAGCCCGTAGAGCTCCTACATTCGTTGCTCGCGCTTTAGGTCGAGCAGGAGACTGTCCCGCTCCACTACCGCCTCTTGAAGCTGACGGGCCAGGCGCTGATTGCAAGCTCTGTACTCAAGTCCGATCTACTCGTGGTAGGCGCGCCCACTTTCCAGATCGAGCACCTTGCCGAGGAGAGCGATCGCCAAGAACATGAGCCCAAAATGAATCACCTTATCTTTCGCCGTCATTCCACCACGTCCCTTCGAGTTAATTCGCATGTCCGCCACCGGACATGCGTACGAGAACCGGAGCATTCAAGCAAATGACTTGCGATCCGTCAACGAAGCGTTGATTACCAGCTCCCGCCACCCCCGCCACCGAACCCACCGCCCACACCGCCGCCCGAGAAGCCGCTCCCGCCGGAGCCGGCGGTCGTCACTGCGGCGTTCATCGCGCCACCGATCCCCCGCTCGAGTCCGCGCGAGAAATCGACGGGAAGCCAGTGTGTGCCGTAGTAGCCGGAGTACCAGCTTGGCGCAGCCTGCGCGATATCACCGAATGCCTTTGCCCAGATCGTCGCAACGCCAAACGCCATCGCATACGGCAGGTAACGCTCGAAGATCTTCTCCTTCTCGTAGAACTCCATCCGGTAGCGCTCAGCGGTCTTAAGGTAGAGCTCGAACCCCTCAACCTGCTCTTTCGCCAGCACACCCTCGCGCGTCCGCTTCGGCATGAGCCATGATGCTCCAATCATGAGCAAACCCGACACGACGAACGCGATGAGCCAGGGTAGCCCAAAGATCGCGCCAAGGAACAAGCCCGGTAGCATGAGGAGAACGCCGCCGCCGATCCACCACCCGCGGACAATCTGTGGGTTTGCCGTGAAGTACCCCTTCTCCACAAGCCCCGTGAACACGGCATCACAGAGCGCCGAGGCGGAACTCTCGAGCGTTCCGGCGAGCTCCTTTGGCGTGACGCGCCCGTCCCTCCCCTTTGCGAAGATCGCGTCGAAGAACTTGTGCTCTGCAGCTGACTGGCCGAAGAGCGCCTGCTTGCGCACAAGCGTGAGCTTCCCCTTCTTCGGTTCTTCGATAACGAGGTACCCGCCGACCGCCCAACTGACGATGAGCGCGGCGAGGTCACGAGCCTGCAGTTGTTCGTCGCGGAGCGCCGCCTGCTCGAGTAGACTCAGTCGCTTCGGCGGGGCGAACTCCGGGGCAATCGTACCTCGACCGAATGGGTCTTTGCCGTACCGGCGGATATACCACACTAACCACGCGATGACGAAGAGCGGCAGGGCGAGAATGCCGTTATCTGCAACAAACCACCAGGCGCGCGTCCAGGCCGAGGGCGGCGCAACAACACCAAGCGGCCAACCGGCAATAACCGTAAACCCTTCCCCCGGCTCAAGTGATCGGGTCGCCGAAAAGCCGAACGCCTCCCCCTTCGCCGAAGCGTTTGCCACCTCAGAGCCCCCAGCAACACCCTGGAACGCCTGCGCGGTGAGCGACTCGGCGGAACGTGGCAGAATAACCGAGGCCGTTGGTAGGCGAATGCTCGTGTCCCAACCCGTCCCAGTCGCGTTCCAATAGAGCTCCGCATGATCGTCGAAGAAGTTCAGCGCGCCGTCCACGACGTAGGTCAGTTCGTACGTCTGTCTGCCCGTCACAGTGCGGTCGGAATCACCGATCTTTACATTGAACTCACCCCATCCTCGCGACAGCTCAACTGGAATCGCCGCCCCATAGCCGTCATGGACAGCCACGTCGCGCACCCGAATCGAACGGTTAGCACCGGTCGACATCTGCGCCTTCGTCGGAAGCGTCCGGAAAATGCCATGGCGTTCATTGCCGCCGAAGTCCACCTCGATCCACTCTTGGACGGCGATAGAGCTATCTTCGCGCACCCGGATCACCGTATCGTACCGCTCAATCGTAAACGCCTCTGCCGCCTGTGCGGAAGCTGTCGCGCCGAGCCATAGGAGCGCCGCGCCGAGTAGATATACACCAACTCGCCCCATCCAATCCTGACATACCCCTCGTCGATACATGTACCACCTTGTTGCCGGTACCGAACCACTCTCCCCGCAGTGTACCGCGCATAGATGGGGCGGCACCAGTACTAGCTGTATTCGTACTATACTAAGCTTCTTGCGGAGCGCGACGTCGATATGGCACGCATCAGCGATCGACTCACCACGCTCACCACTTCGCTCAGCGCTGTATCGACCAATCCCGACCTCGCGGCACTCCTCGCCCGTATTCAGGAAGACCGACTCCTCCAAGCGGGACTTGCCGAGCAACTTTCGCAATCCGAGCTCTCTGCAATTCGACAGGCCTCACTCGAGGCACGCGCAGCTGCGCTTCGGGATGTCGCCAAGCTATTAAGCGCAGAGCGATCTGAAGCCGCACTCAATACTCGACTCCCTGCGATCAGTGCAAAACTAGTACAGAAAGAGACGAAGACCGCCCAGAAAACCATTCGCAAACTGCGCATTATCGAGGAGCTCAGCGACGATGTGTCAGACGATCTAGTCGATGACCTCGACGAAGCCGAAGATGAGACGCTCGACAAGCTCGTACAGGAGAGCGACGGAACCATTGGCGAGGTCGTCCGCCTCATCGAGGGGTCGTTCGCGAAGCATGTCCTCGTCCTTCAGGCTCTCCTCGATCGGGTACCTACGACAGCCAAACCAGCTGTCCAAGCAACTGTTGATCGCGGCCTGGCGGAGCTCGCCGCAACGCTCAGCGAGAACGCAGCTGCGCTCGATGAGCTCGCACGTTCCGGACGGAAACCCGAAGCCTACGCCAAGGTTCTCGATGGGCTAAAGAAACAGACGGAACGAGCTGGCGAAGACGTGAAACGGACCATTAAACAGGAGCGCGAGCGGACAAAAGATGAAGTCGAACGAGCACGAGAGACTGAGAAACAGGCGGCAGAGCGAACGCGCAAGCAGACGTCGCCAGAAAGTGGCGAAGATCAGGAGAAGGATAGCAGCTCGAACAACAACTCGGGCAACGAAAGCGCTCCAGCCGCTGGAGCGCAGACGAAAGCCACTGATGTCAAGCTTGAGCCGTCGAGCATTGAGGTTGTCCGTAGCACCGTACTCATCGCAACGCTCAAGAGCGAAGCAGAGGAGACGTAGACGTTTCTCCCTGGAGAGTAGAGCACTGACGCACTTGCACGAGGTGCGTCCCGTTATCGGCGATACGCCGTACGGCGTATCGGATGGCACCGCTCGGGGGACGATCCGCGCTAAGTAACGCGTAGAGCAACAAAGAGCTGCCCGGCAACCAGCCGAGGCAGCTCTTTCGTATATCCAATTCCAAAACGCCCTGGGTTACGTGATGAACGTGAGCGCGTGACCTCGCTTACCCGCCCGGCCCGTTCGGCCGATCCGGTGCGTGTAGTCCTCAAATGACATCGGGAGGTCGTAGTTAATGACGTGACTGACGTTCGGGATGTCGAGCCCGCGAGCCGCGACGTCGGTGGCGACGAGCGCTATCACTCGGCCCGACTTGAAGACGTCGAGCGCCCGCTGCCGCTGTGGCTGCGTCTTATTCCCGTGGATCGCTTCCGCCGGGATGCCCGAACGGGTCAGCGTCTGAGCGAGCTGCTGTACCCCGCGCTTCGTCTGCCCAAAGATGAGCACTTTCTCAAACTCTGGCTTCTTGAGGAGCGTCGTCAGCGTCGCGAGCTTCTCGTTCGACGATCCAGCCCGAATCACGTCCTGCTCGACGTTCGCGCTCGTGTCACCAGTCCGGACCGAAACGGTCACCGGGTTACGGAGAAGTTCACCGAGGAGTTCCCGAATCTTCGGGGTCATCGTCGCCGACAAGCCGAGTGACTGCCGGTGCGACGGCAGGTGCTGCACGAGAAGTCGAATTGCCGGCAGGAAGCCCATGTCGAGCATGCGGTCCGCTTCGTCGAGGACGAAGAATCCAACTTGCCCGAGCTTCAACACGTGCCGGTCGAGGAGGTCCTTGAGACGACCGGGCGTACCAATGACGACGTTCGGTCGGCGCGCCAACTGTCGGATCTGCCCCTGAATTCCAAGACCGCCAACACACTGGACGCTCGTGAACTGTATCCCTTTCGCGAACGCCGAAAACTCGTCGTGGATCTGCGTTGCAAGTTCACGCGTTGGGGTGACGATGAGCGCCGTCCCCTTGATCGATCCGGCCATGAGTCCGTGGATGAGTGGGAGGACGAACGCTGCGGTCTTCCCGGTACCAGTATTCGCAAGACCAATGAGATCACGACCCGCCAAGACATGCGGGATCGCGTCGTCCTGGATTGGGGTCGGCGTAACAAACCCGCGCGCCTCAAGATTTCGGGCGAGTGCGGGCGCAAAGCCGAAGTCGGCAAAGGTGTGCTTCGCGACGACCTGTACCTCTTCCGTAACTGGCACTGCTTTCTGCACGAACCGGCGCGGGTCGATATACTGGCCCGTGAACTTCGGGCGCTGGCCGCCAGAGCGACGGCCGTGGAAGCTGCCGGACCGATGCGATCGCGGCGCTCGAGAAAAACCCCGATGAGGCATGAATACCTTTCGTCTACCACCTAGGGGATGAACAGCGTGGTAGACGAGGTCTAGCTCGGTATTCATCAAGCGCTACTTGCGCGTGTCGTAGAACCAAATGACTCTAGCAGGCTTTGCTCGTTTTGTCCATCCCAGCGACCAGAATTGTCGCCCAATGACAGGAACTCCCGTATACTATCCGAGTCATGATGACACAGTCCCAAGCCCTCCAAATTCTCGACGCTGGACAGAGCGCGCTCCTCACCGGGCCGGCCGGCTCCGGAAAGACGCACGTGCTCCGAGTGTTCATCGAGCGCGCCCGGGCGCAGGGCAAACGGGTCGCCGTAACCGCAACAACCGGCCTCGCCGCTACCCACCTTGACGGCTCGACGATCCACGCCTGGAGTGGCATCGGCATCCACGACGTACTCCCGCCGCGGTACCACGAGTCACTCTCGCAGTCCCGCCGCGACACGATCCGCTCAACCGACATCCTCGTCATCGACGAGATCTCCATGCTCCATGACTACCGGCTCGACCTCGTCGATGAGATTGCACGCCAAGTCCGCGAAATCGACCAGCCGTTCGGCGACATTCAAATCGTGCTCTGCGGCGACTTCTTCCAGCTCCCGCCTGTGAACCGCGCCGGCAGCCGACAGGGCGGCTTTGTCGTCCGCTCGCGCGCATGGGCAACGCTAAACCCAGCCATTTGTTACCTCTCGAGCCAGCACCGCCAGGACGACGAGGCGTTCCTCGGCATCCTGAACGCCCTCCGCGCCGGCGAGCTGACCGAAGACCACGTCGCCCTCCTTCAGGATCGCATGCACGCCGAACTCGCGGACGCCGAACGCCTGACCGGGCTTTACACGACCAACGTCGACGTCGACCGGCTGAACGCAACCGAACTCGCTCAGCTACCCGGCATCGAGCGGCGGTTCCGCATGGAGACAACCGGCAAAGCGAACTACGTCGAAACGCTCAAGCGGTCGTGCCTTGCTCAGGAAGAACTCGCACTCAAGGAAGGTGCGACGGTCATGTGTCTTCGGAACGCGCAGAACGGCCAATACGTGAACGGGTCGCTCGGTATTATCGAGGGATTTGACCCGGATACCGGCCACCCGATCGTCGCGCTGCGAAACGGCCGGACGCTCATCATTGGTCCCGATACGTGGGAGCTCAATGACGGAGACACCCGACGCGCGCAGCTCATGCAGATCCCGCTCCGGCTCGCCTGGGCGATCACCGTCCACAAGAGCCAAGGGATGACGCTCGACGCAGCGAGAATCGATCTCGGCCGGGCGTTCGTCGAGGGGATGGGTTACGTCGCCCTCTCGCGCGTCCGGCGACTCGACACGCTCTGTCTAACAGGATTAAACCCGATGGCGCTCCGGGTCAGCTCAGACGCGCAGTCGATCGACGCCGAGCTCCGCCGACGTTCCGACGAAGCCGCTCGGCGCTTCGCGGATCTCCCGGAACTCGAAGACGTTGCTCCGCGCCCCGTAACCAAAAAATCCTCGTGGCACGAGCGCCTTGCCGACATGCGCTCGACGCACCCGAACGCGTTCAAGCCCTGGCGCGCCGAGGACGACGCGCAGCTCAAGACAGCATTCCTGGACGGCGACGGACTCGCCGTCCTCACCGAGCGCTTCGGCCGCCAGCCCGGCTCGATCCGCGCCCGTCTTCAAAAATACTTCGGCGAAGACATCACGATCCCGAAATAGGCCGACCGATCCGGGCGAGCTTCTCAGCGCGCGACAGCTGCCTGAACGCCGCCTCCGCCACGAGCGCGGCGGAACGGCTCGGATGCGCTTCCGAATACACGAGCCTGACGGGCCGTCGCGTCCGTGTGTACTTCGCTCCTTTTGCGGAGCTATTGTGCTCAGCCACTCGGCGGACGACGTCCGTCGTGATGCCAGCATAAAACGTCCCGTCCGCGCACTGGAGGACGTAGAGCGCATACGGCGCAGTACCACTCATCGCCAAATGCAACGCTATACCTAATACTCGCCCGGCGGTGACCAGCTGGCTGCGAGCTGTGCGTAGCGGTAGTACTTCGCAAGCTCCGGATCGTCCTCGATCTGCGCGAGCAATTCTTTTGGAAGGACACGGCCATTCAACTCTTCGCGCGTAAAGGTGAACGGATCTCGTCCATCCTCGTGCATCTTCCAACGCAAGTCGACAGCGAGCTCACGCGCGCTCATCCCGCTCGCTATGTCCTCATGATCCAAATCAACTAAGCCGAGGGTAAGTAGTCGCTGGTAAAACCGTTCGGCCATAGCATCGCCCTGCTCGAACGCCTTATTGAGCTCCAGCGCGATGTAGAAGAGTGGCACTGCCTCAAAGCGCCACTGCCACTCCTCGATTCCCTCGATACGACCGTGGCCGTACAGCTCTTCGAACTGCAAGTGGAGCCGGAGCGCCTTCATGGCAAGCTTGGGCTCCACACCCCACTCGCGCATGGCGTAGCTCTCCCAGGATCGAGCGGTTGTCGCAGTCGGCTGGATGACCTTCTCAGCGAGATCCCGGAGTGCCTGCGGCGTCGCGTATACGGCGTCTTTCGTCACAAGCACCTCGTTAATCGTGAAGTCACGAAGCGTGAAGTACTGCATGAGTGATTCAAACTTCACGCCGTGCCCGTGCGCATAGTCTCCAGGCATGTATTGCGCAGCCAGACGATTAGCCTGCGACTTTTCCGGGCTCCAGTCTGTAATTGCCACGAGATCGAGGTCGCGCGGCGGCTCTACCGCTTGGCCGAGCTCAGCAAGGAGTACGTTACGGGCCGCGCCGCCGATGAACGCGTACCCGGGCGGTAACTCAGCCGGAACCGGCTGGACATGAGAGAATCGAAGGACATGTTTCGGGTATAAATCGCGTTGCTCGAGCGGCAGGTTGTTAAGGTGCTCTCGCACCTGCCAGTTGTTCCACCCGTCGCCGATCCACTCCTCATCACCAGTGAGCGGCGTAAACTCCTGCACAGTTGCCCTGCGTTCGTGGAGTTTTGCCGAGAGGTCTACGCCCCCAGCCTCGTAGCCGAGAATCTGGTCGAGCTCCTGCGTCGTCAGTCGTAGATCCGGTTGCGGTTGGAATTCTCGCTCCACGTAGTCCTCCTCTACTCTACGGCCCGTAGTGCCACGTCGACGGCGGCGCGGTACAAGCAGAATTTGCAGCTCGAGCTGTGCGGCGGCGCAAGCTCGGAGTCGAGCGTCGTACGGATGTCGTAGATCACAGGCTCGACCCACGAGTCATCGCCCTCGTACGGGATGATCGTCATCTCGAACTCCAGCCGCCCGTCAAACTCGTCGTGGTCTTTGACGCCGTTCGCGAACACGAAGTACGCGGTCGGCGAGACGTCGAACCCGCGGCGGCGGAACAGCCACTGATAGATCTCAGCCTGCCGCTTGTACGCCTGCTTGTACTCGTCTTCGAGCGAGATTTCCTTCGCAGTACTCGTCGCCTTGTAGTCCACGACGTGGAGCTGCCCTTTCCGGTTCACCCAGACGTCGTCGATCCCGCCGCAGAGGGTGAGGTTAGTGTCGGCGTGGTAGTGCTCGACGCCCCGGCGGAGCGAATCGCGCCACGCGTCGAGCTCGTGGTGCTGAAACGGCACGGCGTCGATACCAGCGTGCGCCATGAGCGGGTGACGCTCGCGGCGTTCTCGGTAGCCATCGAACTCCCGTTTGAGGAGCTCGTCGACCGCGTTGTTCAAGGAGAAACCTGGCCCGTCTGGCCGCTTCACGTTCTGCACCTTATCGAGCCAGAAGCACCGTGGGCACTCGCGGAAGAGCTCGATCTTCGACCGGCTGATGCGCATGCTACCGCCTGCCAAAGAAGCGTGGCTGCGCCTTCTTCAAGTTGAGCTTCATCGTCACGATCGCGTCGGAGCTAAAGATTCGGCTCGCGAGCGTGATCAGGGCGACGAGCACAACGAACTGATAGAGCATTCCCCAGCCGATCGCCGAGAAGTCGCGGAAGATGATCGCCTGTGGGGCGAGGAACGAGTGCGAGAACGGGATGGCGTAGACGAGCCAGCGCGCAGCGGGCGACAGCGCCGAGACGTCGAAAAACATAACGAGAAAGTACGGGATGATGAGCATCACCATGAGCGGCGTGATAACTGCCTGGATGCCTTTCACATCTTCGGCGAACGCGCCCAAGATGAGGGCGAGCGAGAGCGCGATCAAGATCCCGAGGAACAGCGTCGCCCCAAGGACCGCGAAGGCCGAGGGCGTGAAGTTAAGCCCGAGTTCGGCGAACGCCGGCAACTCCGCCACCGCACCGCCACCGACCGCACCGCCAGAGAGCCCCTCGACGTACGAGTGGAATCCCACCATGTAGACGAGTGCGAACCCAAGCGCTAAAAGGCCGGCTGCGACGAGCTTCGCCCCCACAATCGCCTGGCGGCTGACCGGTGTCGAGAGAAGTGTCTCGAGCGTTTTATTCTCCTTCTCGCTCGCGATGGAGGTCGCGATGAGCTGCGAGGCGAACATAATGACGACGAACAGGATAAGCGGGATGAAGAACGTCTGCTCCTGCACGCGCGCGCCGACCGCGGCGAGCGATACGGCAGCCGACCGACTCCCGACGACGACGTGCTCCATCACCCGGACGGGCGCCTTCGCGATCTCGGGATCGAGCGGCGACTGCGACGCGATGAGTGCGCTCGAGAGCTGCGCGTTCATGACAGCAAGCGCGGCGTCAACGCGCTCCACCTCGCCGGTCGCCCGCATCGAGAGCGACCGAAGGATCGCGTACCGCTCAACCTGCGCCGGTTCACCAGCAGTCACAAAGGATCCAAACCCCTCTGGCACGATGACGAGTGCGACGCCGAGCGACTCGTACGACGCTCGCAAGCCGGCAGCGTCCTGCGTCGTAGCCGGCTCAAGTCGCACGTCGAGGCCAGCGGCAGCGAGCGCATCGCGGACCGCCTGGCTCTCAGTCGACCCGTCTCGGTCGATCACTGTCACAGCTGCGCGCGAAGCACTGAGGCGCTCCGTCTCGGCCGACCCGAGCTTCCCGATCCCCCAGAAAATCCCCATCGTAAGAACGAGCGGCACGAGGACGAGCGGCGTCAGGAGCTCACGGAGCTCTTTTTTAAGGAGTACGCCAAACACCCTCATTGCACAATCCCCACAAAGACCTCCTCGAGGTTCGTCGCGCTATACTGCTTCTTGAGCTCCTTCGGCGTCCCGGTCGCGAGAATCTTCCCCTTGTTGATAATGCTCACCCGGTCCGACAGGAACTCGATCTCGAGCATGTTATGGCTCGAGAGGAGCACCGCCATGCCGGCTTTGGCGAGATCTTTCACGATCGTTCGGATTTCAAACGCGTTCACAACGTCGAGCCCGCTCGTCGGTTCGTCGAGAATCGCAAGCTTCGGACGCGCCATAACGGTCCGCGCGAGGAGGAGTTTTCGCGTCATGCCCTTCGAGTACTCACCGACCCTGTCGCGGAGTCGATCGCCGAGCTTCGAGATCTCGGCCCCGTAGGCTACTGCCTTGCGCTGAGCACGGGCGTCTGCAAAGTACAGGCTCGCCATGAACTCGAGGTACTGCGCACCTGTCAGGTTCTTGTACGCGCCAGCTTCTTCCGGCAGATAGCTCAGTGCCTGGCGAACAGCTGCTGCGTCACGCAGCCGGTCGTGCCCAGCCACCGTGATCGTCCCGCTGGTCGGCGTGAGGAGCGTGGCGATCATCCGTAACGTCGTCGACTTCCCGGCGCCGTTCGGTCCGATGAGCGCAAAGACCTCGCCGGCAGCGACATCGAACGACACGCGGTCAACCGCCAGCATAGCACCGTACCGCTTCGTAAGCTCGCGAACGTGAACAATGGGTGTTGCCATATCCCCATGGTACACCTCGCCTCGCTCGCCCGGTAGTCAGGCTTACAGCAGGTCGGCAGAGGCCGACATGAAGATGCCGGTCACCGTCTTCTCATCGCTGAACGTGAACGCAACGACCTTCCCCTCGTTCGACTTCCCGACGAGAACGCCGGTGGGAAAGTACTGCGCGTAGTCCCCGCTCGCCCATGTCTTGAGCGTCGCTTCGGAGAGGACGAAGTCCCACGACTCGGCGGGGAAGAGGTAAGCGAGGTCGCCGATCGCCTCAGAGCGCGTCCGGTTCCCGATCCCGCCGGACGCTGCGAGGATCACCCGGACCGTCGGTGCGAAGTAGCTCTCGAGCGCAGCCGTGTTCCCACTCTCGATCGCTGCCTGGATGTTCGCCGCGGCCGCAAGCGAGGGCGTGGCCGACGTGCTGGTCGCGCCGTCTTCCGGTACGAGCTCGCTCGCCACCGTCGGCGTCGTCGTGGGCGTTGCCTCAGCCGCCGGGACCGTGCTCGCCACCGGCGTCTTCGCCGATTCCGTCGCCGGCTCGTCAGCCACTGGCTTCGTCGAGGCGCTGTCGACTACCGGTTGCGGCGCCTGCACCGCCTTCGTCTCGCGTCCGCCCTGCCACGACCGCCAGCCGTACACCCCTGCCGCCACAACAGCGAGCAGCACGAGCACTGCCAGCCACCCGCTCATCCGCTTCGTCTCTTCCGGTTCCATACGTACCCCCTTTTCGCTGTCGCTATTGTACCAAGCCAGTAGTAAAGTAACGCACGCTAGAGGAGTGTCGGCTGGCTCCCACCAAGTTGCGGTGGCTCGTCCTGGGGAACTTGCGGCACGTCATGGATCAACTCGGCCGGTTCCGCCTCGAGGAGCTCGAGCCCCTTGATCTTCGGCATCGACGCCTGGCCGATATACCCCTGTATGCTTCCAATAATGTTCGCTGTGTTTGTTAGTAAACGCTGCGCTTGTTTCTCGCGATGAGCCCAAAGCCGTTCAAATGCCGCTCGCTCCTTGCCGACCTGCGCCGTCATCTCGCGGTACGTTTCAGCCATTGATTCAATCTGCTGTACAAATTCATGGCTAGTCACAAAGTTGTAAAGAGCGTCTGCCTTTGTGCCTCGGTTCTCGGCAAGCGCTTTCTGCAAACCAACATCCAAGAGACCCTTCCGCAACAGGGTTGCAAGCACAATCGCGTGCTGCGGCTTCGTAATCCAAACCCCGTCCACAACACCCATCTCGCCAATGAGCTGTTTTGGCAACGCATCAGTTACAATGATCGGCACGTTGGCCCGGCCAGCGCGCAGATCTTCCTTAAGCTTTGGAATCCAAGAATCGGTCCAGTTCTTCGTGCGTTTAATCTCCCAAAGTATAACGCCGCAGACCGTCCCGCGCCGGCTCTTTACGGTCTGCTGAATATCGCCACCCTTAACTCCCTTGGCCACCGGCGCAATCTCGTCATCGTGAAACGCTTCGGCAAGTGCTGCTTCAAAATCGAGCTCCATGATCTCGCCCTGAAGCTGCTGCGAGCCCTGCGCCGCCTTCCGTTGAAGATCGTCGGCAACCTTTTGAAGATCTGCAATCTGCTTATCCCGCGCAGCGAGATCGAGCCTAAACTTCTCGTCGGCAAGCTTGGCCGCATCTTTGCGAATCTTTGCCTCTTCCTCGTGAAGCCTCTTCTGCATTTCAAGTTCAGCGTTCTCACGCGCCTTCTTTGATTCTCGAAGCTCGATCATAAGCGCACTAAGCTGTTTCCGAAGCTCAGCGCTATCTTTTTTCGCCTCGACGGCCTCTTGCTGCAATAACTGAAACTTTGCCTCGGCCGCCTTCAAGGCATCTGCTGCCATTTCCTTTTTCGCTTGCTCAAGCTCGGCTGTGT
>JBMNRW010000012.1:0-12121 GCA_050944875.1 Patescibacteria group bacterium
CAGGGTGGACATTGAGAACCTCCCCGGGGACAAAACCTTCCCCTTGTTTGGAATGGGCGACGCGGAGCAGTGGCAAGTGGCTCCACGCAACGAGAGCAGCCTACGCCTTCAATTGCATCACCGCAACGATTTCAGGCTTGATCTGCTGTCAAACTCATAAATAAAAGGAGCGCCAGCCACCCCAGCGCTCCCCATACACCCCCAGAGAAGAGCGGTTTTAGTAGTAGTACCCCATGTCGTACTCGAGCGAGACGTCGGTGATTTTCAACGCGTACGACTCGTCAGCAACCCCAGTGATGTAGAGCGCGGTCTCGCCATCCCGACGAACAGTAAAGACAATGTACCGACCGGTCTTATCCCACGTGATCGGACTCACTGCTGCGCCAATTGTCGTCAAACGGCGCTCATTCCCGCCATTCGGATCAGCGAGGTAGACATCGGTCTGACCGTCACGCTCAGCAAGGTAGGCGACACGATTACCGTCTGGCGAGGCAACCCGCTGTGGCTGTGACTGGCTCCCTGGCTTTGGCGCGTAATCTGTCGACTCGCCGGTCTTCACGTTAAACGTGACGTACCGATGCGCATCACTCTCGTCATAGTAGTAGTACACGACGTCGGTTCCATTCTCCGAGAACCGAGACAGGTAGGCGTTCGCCCGATCCGTAATCCGCACCGCATCACCGCCCGACAGGTTCTGATAGTAGAGACCTGGCGCTGGCTCTTCAGCGTTATAGCTACCCATTCGCCAGCTGATTCCTGCTCCACGTGGCGTGAAGTAGTAGTACCCATCGAACCCGTTTGTCTGGTCGATCCGCCGCACGTCCTGACTTCGAACATCGTACGCGAACAAGTGAGACGATCGACGGCCACTGACTTCCTCATACCCAACCCAGGCAAGGAACCGTCCGTCTGCCGACCAACCAACTGATGAGATATCGTAGTGCTCGCTGACGCGCTTCAACCCACTACCGTCCTTATGCACGAGGTAGAGCTCAGGCGCGTACTCAGTAGCATCAGAGCCCTGTCGCTTCGCCCGTGTAGAGAGGAACGCAATATTGTCACCCTCAGGCGCCATTACTGCACCGTAGTCCTCTGTATCGCCAACCCGCTCGACGATCTTCGCGACGTCTTGACCGTCGTAGCTCGCACGGTAGAGCGCTCGCTTTCCACCATCACGGTTCGAAATAAACGCGACAGAACCTTCTGGCGTCAGCGACAGCCAGGCAGAGCCATCCTCTGAGACGTCTAGCTCTGTCGTGTTCGTCCGGAAGCCCGCTTTCGACGCCTCAACGGTCAACTTGCCAACTGGAACGTTTGCGATAGAGAAGTGTCCTTCGCCGTCAGACGTCGCTGTGCCGAATTCCGTCTTGACAGCTACGTCAGCGAGTAGTGAGCCGTCAACAGCATCGCGTACCTCGCCGTTCACGGTGACCCTCAGACCAAGCTCCCGCTCGAGCGCAACCTCAAGCGCATTCTGCCCGCGCTTCAGCCGAACCTCGTTATACGCCGTTGCGTAGCCCGCCGAGCTCGTGTACAGAGAGACCCTGCCAACGTAGAGCTTGGGAATGGTGATTTTCCCAGTCCCATCAGCCTTGTACGTCGCAGAGTTGAGTTCGAGCACCATTGTTGCGGCGTCGATGAGTGGCTGATTTGTGTCCGCCGCCTTCACGGTTATGTCGATCGTTGCAGGCGCCACAAGCCGCCACACCGACCGATACGCCCGTGTCTGCCACGTCATCCACCCCGCCACGACAGCGACGACAACGAGTAACACTATAAGCGCGCCGCGTTTCGACACACGGATTTCGCCAGATCGCTCACGCTGATCCATACCACCCCTCCTTGCGTTACTTTGCACCGAGTGTACTCGGTTACCGCTCGAAGTGCCAGCTCCGCTGCTTGCCTTCTACTTGGCCACTTCTGGTAGAGTACGAACATGCCCAGGAGAAAACAGACCGAACAGGGGAGCCTGCTGCCGCTCGCGCCAATACCCGAGCTTCAAGCCGACGACGCGACCGGACATAACCTTCTCGCCGGACTCAACGAAGCGCAGTGCCAGGCGGTCACCCATACGACCGGCCCGCTCTTGGTCGTGGCCGGCGCTGGTACCGGCAAGACAAAGGTACTGACCCACCGGATCGCCTGGCTCATCGGTGAGGGGCACGCCAAGCCGAGCGAAATCCTCGCGCTCACCTTCACCGACAAAGCGGCAGGGGAGATGGAGGGCCGGGTCGACCAGCTCCTGCCGTACGGCCAGACCGAGACGACAATTGCGACGTTCCACGCGTTTGGGGATACCATCCTCCGTGACCACGCGCTCGACCTTGGCCTTCCGCCCGAATTTCGGCTTCTCGGTGGAGACGAGCAAGAGCTGTTCCTCGCTGACCGATTCGACGAGATTGAGGGTCTCGAAGAGCTCCGGCCCCTGGGCAACCCCCGGAAATTCGTCAACGCGCTCCTCAAGGTCATCGGTCGCGCGAAAGACGAGCTCGTCTCGCCAGACCGCTACTGGGAAGTGGCCGAAGCGCTCCTTGCGCGCGCGACGAACGAGGAAGAGGCGAGAGAGGCGAGGCGCCAGCGCGACGTCGCCCGCGTCTACGCGGCCTATGAGGTATTCAAGGCTGAGGCCGGCGTTATCGACTTTGGCGACCAAATCGGACTCTTGGCGCGCTTCCTCGACCGCGAGCCGCTCGTCCGTAACCGGATCCGTGACCAGTACAAGTACATTCTGGTTGACGAGTTCCAGGACACGAACGTCGCACAGTACCAGCTCGTCAGGCGGATCCTCAGCGCAGCGAACAACCTCACCGTCGTCGGCGACGACGATCAGGCGGTCTACAAGTTCCGGGGCGCCGCTGTGTCGAACATCCTCGGCTTCCTCAAAGACTTCCCGGACGCGAAGACCGTTGTCCTCACCGAGAACTATCGGTGCACCCAAGCAATCCTCGACGCCGCCTACCGCCTCATCCGCCACAACGACCCCGACCGGCTCGAAGCGAAGCTCAGTATCGTGAAGAAGCTCCATGGTCAAGTGAAGGGAACGAAACCCGTCTTCCACTGGTACGCCCACGAGGCCGACGAGCTCGACGGCCTCGTCGATGCGGTCAAGGGCGCGAAGCAGACCGTCGCGTACCGCGATATTGCGATCCTGGTGCGCTCGAACAATTTGGTCGACGCGGTTGCGACCGCACTCACGAACGCTGACATCCCATACACGGCGAGTAAGGACGGGGGATTCATTCACCGCCCAGAAGTCCGAGGCATTATCGCGTTCTTCTTCGTCCTCGTCTCACCGGACGATTCGCTCGCACACATGAAGCTCGCGTTCTCCCCGTACTACCAGCTCGACCCGGCCTGGGTGCTGGCCGTCAACGACGCGGCCAAGCGCGCGCGGCGCAGCGTCCACACCGTCCTCCACGACGAGGGGAGCGTGGCTTGGCAGCGTGTCAGTACGGAAGGGCAGGCAGCGCTCCGGACGTTCCGCGACGACCTAACTAAGTACCGAAGCCTCATCGGCACGAAGAACCCCGGCGAAATCCTCTATCAGTTCCTCAAAGACCGGGGCGTCCTCGAGCGCACGGCGAATCCAACCGGTACACAGCGACCGCTCTTCACCGAGCTCCCCGAGCTCGAACGGCTTGAGATGGTTCAGAACATCGCCGTCGTTTTTGAGGCGATCCGGGGTTACATCGCCGCCGGACGCGACCCGTTCTCCCTCGCGTTCGTCGACGCCTTGCCGGAATTCCTCGGTACGATCATCCCGCCGAGCACAAGCCTCGGCCCCGACATTGACGCCGTCCAAATCTTCACCATCCACGCCGCCAAGGGCTTAGAGTTCGATACTGTCTTCCTGCCGAGCATGATGGCCGACCGCTTCCCGGGCCGGCGGCGGAGCGACCCGATCGCATTGCCGGACGCGCTCATCGCGGAAGCGCTCCCTACGGGTGACGAGCACCTCGAGGAGGAGCGACGGCTCATGTACGTCGCGATCACCCGGGCCAAGCGGCAACTCATCCTCTCGGGTTCCGAGCGAACGGGCAGTGGCACCCGGGCAAAAAAAATGAGCCCCTTCGTCGTCGAGGCGCTCGACATCGCTGGTCCGCCGCCGCCTCTTTCGCGCCTTACCGCTGCCGACCGACTCAAGTCGTTCGCGCCGACCGCCCCGATCAAGCCGACGCTTACCATTCCCTCGTACGACGGGACCGTCTTCCTCTCGCCGGCGATGATCGAGTGCTACCAGAACGACCCGTACGATTTCTACTGGAAGTACGTCTTGAAAGCGCCGATGCAGCCGAGTCGTCATCTCGTCTACGGGAACGCGATCCACGCGGCGATCGAAGCGTACTACCGCGCCCGTCTGGATGGCCGGCCCCCTGCCATCGACGAGGTGTTCCAGCGGTACGCCGAAGCCTGGGTGAGCGAGGGGTTCGAGAGCCAGGACGACGAGAACCGCCAGTTCGAGCACGGCCACGACACGCTCCGGGCGTTCATTAAGCGCATGGGTAGCACATCGCTTCCGACCGCCGTCGAGCAGTCGTTCAAGCTCCAGCTCCCGGGCGTCGTGCTGAACGGGCGGATGGACGCGATCTTCTCCACGGAAGGGGAAATTCGCGACTTCAAGACGAGCCGTGTCGAGGACCAGAAGGACGCGGACAAGAAGGTAAAGTCGAACATCCCGATCCGCATCTACGCGATCGCGTACGAGCGGAAGTACGGCACGTTGCCGAAGCGCGTCGTCCTCGACTTCGTCGAAGCAAACCTGACGGCCGCCATCGAACCCGACCGCACCATGGTAGAATCAACCCTTACGCTCATCGACGAGACGGTCCAGAACATCAAGGCCGGCAAGTTCGCGCCAAACCCCAATAACCCCTTCAAGGATTACGAGTAGGAGGATTCGTGGAGCTGGCACTCATTGCACTTCTCATCCTAGTAGTTATCGGGGCCGGCGTCGGCTTCTCGCTCGTACTCAAGCGGCTCACAGAGCTTGAGACAAGTCGGCAGAACGACCAAGCCGCCGTCATGCTCAACCAGAACATCCAAGGCATGCAACAGCGGCTCGACAAGACCACCGAGGCGATCAATGAACGGCTCGACCGTGCCGCACAGGTCATTGGCGGCGTGCACCGCGAGCTCGGCAGCATGAGCCAGATCGGCACGCAGCTCGCGCAGTTCCAGGATTTCCTGAAGTCACCGAAGCTCCGCGGGGGCTTAGGCGAGCAAGGACTCAAGGACCTCCTCATGCAGGGGCTGCCAGCCGAGCTCATCCGCTTCCAGTACGGGTTCCGCACCGGCGACATCGTCGACGCTGCAATCCAGCTCCACGCCGGCATCGTCCCGATCGACTCGAAGTTCCCGCTCGAGAACTTCAACCGCTACCTCGCCGAGTCGGACGAGCAGGCCCGGGCAACCTACGCGACCGCGTTCCGCCGGGACTTCCGTAACCGGGTGAACGAGATCTCGAGGAAGTACATCCTACCGGACGAGGGAACGGTGGACTTCGCGATGATGTACTTACCGAGCGAGTCGATCTACTACGAAGTCGTAACGAACGAGAAGTTCCGTGACCTCTACGAGCACGCGGCTGGGGAGAAGGTCATTGTCACGAGCCCGAGCACGCTCTTCTACTACTTGCGCACGATCATGGTCGGGCTTGAGGGGCAGCGCCTCAACCGCATGGCACACCAGGTCCTTGCTGCCGTCCGTACCGTCCAACAGGAAACGCACAAGTTCGGCGATTCCATCAGCCTCCTTGGCAAGCATCTCGGCAACGCGAAGAACACGATGGACGCGGTCCAGACGAGCTACGTCCGCCTCGCCCAAAAAGTCGATACCGTCCTCGAGCTCGAAGAGGCGGAGACCAAAGTGATCGACAGCGCGACGCAACCGGACCTGCAGTAATGGGTACGATCAGCGTCATCACAGAAGGGGAGAGCTGGCTCGCGCTCGACAAGGGGCCGGGGGTTGTCGTCCACGACGTCCCGGGCGAGAAGCACGCCGGCGAAACCGTCGTTGACTGGCTTCGCGCGAACATCCCTGCAATCCGCGACAACTTCCCAGCCGACGACCCACGGCCTGGCATCGTCCACCGGCTCGACGCTGACACCTCGGGCATCCTCCTCGTCGCCACAACACCGACCGCGCTTCAGGCGCTCCAAGACCAGTTCCGCGACCGGACGACCGAGAAGACGTACCACGCACTCGTGCTCGGAGACCCTGGTGAATCAGGTACGTTCGTGGGCGCGATCGGCAGGGTAGGGGATGATACCCGCCACGCCGTCCGACGGCTGTCGTTCAGCTGGGACCGCGAACCAGCGAAGCCAGCGGAAACCGACTGGCGTGGACTCCAACTCCACCACGACGACGAGAAGCGAACCTACGCGCTCGTCGAACTCCACCCGCGGACAGGACGGACGCACCAGCTGCGGGTCCAACTCCTCGACCACGCAACGCCGATCATCGGCGACCCGATGTACTCCACGAAAGAGAGTAGGGAAGCGAGCGAGTACCTCGGTCTTCACCGCCAGTTCCTCCACGCCGTCTCCCTCGCGTTTGACGACCCAAACCGACACATCCGGATCACAATCTCGAGTGATTTGTCTGCAGATCTTACACGCGTCCTTAGATCGCTTGCCCGACAATAACAACGGGCGTATCATTGCTCAGTCGCGAGCAACATACTCCACAGAGTAGTACTCCGACACCGTCCTGACCCTCGCTTAATGCGACGGTCGGCGGTAACAATGTGGCCCGAGGGAAGGGACCGATGCACTTCTTCTCTGAGATGCGTGATCTAGTGAACGTCTGGATCGCGCGTCGCACACACCTCTACGTTCTCCTCATGAAACTCTGGTAGGGAGGTGGTCCAACGTGTCCCACACACCAACGTGGCACAACGTCGTTCTCATTCAGGAACGACATCTTCGCCGTTCACTGAGTCCGCTCGAACGCACAGCCGTGCTGTACGAGCCGCTCGTCGGCCAGCTCCGCCCGCACGAGATTGTGGGGGAGTGCGCTGCGTTCCACAACTCGGATATCGTCGTGGAGCTCCACCTGCAAAACGGGTGGGGGAAACAGATCCGAGTCCCGCGAGATGCCCCAGGCATCCGGCTGTGCTCCCGTAAGTACTGACCCGATCCCTCGGGTCTTTTTCTTTGCAGATACCCAAAACACGATATACTGCCCCCATGCAGCCAGTTCCCATTCTCATCGTCGGGCCATCCGGAGTAGGGAAGAGCGCCGTCATCGACCGGATCCTCGGCCGTTTTCCCTCGATCGAGGCGTACAAGACCACGACAACCAGGCCGCCGCGAGGAAACGAAACGAAGTACCACTTCGTCGACCGCCAAGAATTTGCGCGGCTCATCCAGGCGGATGAACTCCTCGAATGGGCCGAGGTGCACGGCAATCTGTACGGCGTCCAGCGCACGCACATCCAATCCATCATCGATCGCGGCAAGTGGCCAATCGCTTTGAATGGCATCGACGTCCAAGGGGTCGTGACGTACCGACAGCAGTACCCGGACCTCCTCGCGATCTTCCTCGCCTTCGATTCGCTCGACCAGCTCGCCGAACGACTTCGCACAACCCGACCAGACATGAGCGAGGCGGGAATTGCCGTGCGACGAGCGACAGCTGAGAGCGAGATGGCGGCCGTCAGCGACTTTGACCACGTCATCGTGAACCACTACGGCCAGCTCGACCGAACGGTCGACCGCGTCGCCGCACTCATCGAGCAGACTCTCGGTTTGCACCAGGAGTAGGCATCTGCTAGCGTAACCTCGCTAGGAACCACATACCCTCGTACGGAGGGAGTAGGGGAGGTGTATGAACTTCGTCATTCTCGCCGGTGGGTCGGGTACCCGCCTCTGGCCGATGAGCCGCGCCCTTCAGCCAAAGCAGCTCGCCGCACTCGTGTCGGAAGCCACGATGATCGAGGACACGATCGCTCGTCTGGGCGAGCTCGCAACGGACGACAACGTCTACATCTCAACGAACGCCACCTTCGCTCCCATGATCAGGGAGCTCTTGCCGAACATCCCGGCCGACCACTACATCATCGAGCCGGAGCGCCGCGACAACGGTCCAGCCATGGCCTTCGCCGCGACGTGGCTCTCGCTCCGCGCGCCGGACGAGCCGATGCTCCTCATGCCAAGCGATCACTTCGTGAAGGACGAGGCGATGTTCCGTGACGTACTCGGCGTGGCGGAAACGCTCGTCCGCGAGCAGGGCGTCATGGTCAATATCGGCATTGCGCCGACCTTCCCGAACGTGAACATGGGATACCTGCACATCGGGCCACTGATCGAAGATCGTGGCGGCGTCCACCTCCACGAGTTCAAGTGCCAGAAAGAGAAGCCGGACTACGCGACGGCAAAGCGGTTCATCAACGAAGGTGATTACATCTGGAACGGCGGGTACTTCATCTGGACCCCGACGAAGTTCATCGACGCGTACAAGCGCCTCGCCCCCGGCATCGGCGACCACCTCGACGAACTCGCCGGCGCGATCGAAGCAGGGGACGAAGCCGCCCTCGCGACCGCCTACGGCAAGATGGAGAAGACCTCGATCGACTACGCTGTCATCGAGAAACTCGACCCCGCTGACGTGCGCACGATCCGGGGCGACTTCGGCTGGGCCGACCTCGGGAGCTGGGACATGCTCTACGGCCAACTCGGGCACAAGACAGATGAGCACGGCAACCTCGTCAAAGGGATGTGGCGCGGGGTAGATACGACCAACACGCTCGTTTATGCGCAGCCCGACAAGCTCGTCGCAACCGTCGGCCTGTCCGACATGGTCATCGTCGATACGCCGGAGGCGCTCCTCGTGACCCCAATGGGCCGAGCGTCTGAAGTAAAAGCCATCGTCGAACTCCTCAAGGCTGAGGGGCTCGAGCAGTACCTCTAGAGGAGTTTTATGCGTCGCCCCCGGTGGACCCTGGTCTTCATCGTCCTGATTACCGCGCTCGCAGGGATGGCCGTATGGCCAACCGACGTCTGGTTCATGAAAGACGTAGCGATTCACCCGGGACTTGACCTCAAGGGTGGTACCCAGCTCGTCTACGAGCTCGACACGGCAAACGTGGCCACCGATGCCCGTGACGACGCGATCGAGAGCGTGCGCGAAGCGATTGCCCGACGCATCGACGCACTCGGCGTTGCTGAGCCAGTAATCCAGGCGAGCAAGGTAGGGGAGCGGGACGCGATCATCGTCGAGCTGCCAGGTATCCAGGACGTCGGCGAGGCGAAGACGCTCATTGGCCGGACCGCGAAGCTCGAGTTCTACCAACCCGCCTCAGAAGGTGAGGAGGGTGCGGTACCGACGTTCTTCGGCTGGTTCAAACCGACCGACCTGACGGGCGCTGACCTCAAGCGGGCGAGTGTCGTGTTTGACCAGGGCGCGAGCCAAGGCGGACTCGGCCTCTCGAGCTCACCACTCGTCCAGCTCGAGTTCAACGACGAAGGGCGTCGGAAATTTGCCGACCTTACGGAGCAGTACATCGGTCGGCAGATCGCCGCTCTCCTCGACGGTGAAATCGTCACCGCGCCAACCGTCCAGGCGAGGATCGGTGACGGCGTCGCCGTGATCACTGGCGACTTCGCTATCGACGAAGCGAAGGAGCTCGCGATCCAGCTAAACGCAGGAGCACTACCAGTGCCCATCTCACTCGTCGAGGAGCGGACGATCGGCGCGACGCTCGGCGAAGCCTCGGTGAAGGCCAGTCTGCTCGCCGGGTTCATCGGCCTCATCCTCGTCGGCCTGTTCATGATTGGGTACTACGGGTTCGTGGGCGTCCTCGCAACCCTTGCGCTGACGCTCTACACCGTCATCACGCTCGCGATCTTCGAGCTCATTCCTGTCACCTTAACGCTCGCCGGGTTCGCCGGATTCATCCTCTCGATCGGCATGGCGGTCGACGCGAACATCCTCATCTTCGAGCGGATGCGCGAGGAGCAGCGGGCAGGAAAGGGGAGAGCTGATGCAATTGAAGCAGGGTTCGCCCGTGCCTGGCCGAGCATCCTCGACTCAAATGTATCAACGCTCATCACCGCCGCGATCCTGTACTTCTCGACGACCGGACTCGTACGTGGTTTTGCCGTGACACTTGCAATCGGTATCCTCGTCTCAATGTTCACGGCGATTACCGTGACGAGAACGCTCCTCCGTCTCCTTCTGCCGCGCGAGAAGAAAGGACGACGATGAAATTCATCCGCAGTAGCGCCCTGTGGTTCGGGCTGTCAATCGCGCTGTCGCTCGCGAGCGCTTGGCTCATTGCGACGTACGGGCTACGCATCGGAATTGATTTCCAAGGCGGCCAACTCATCGAAGCGGAATTCGCCGAGCCAGTTGCACTGAACGAGCTCCGAACCGAACTGGAAGACGCTGCTCGAGAAGGAGCGGCACCCCCTACCTCTATTGCTGAGAGCGACGCCGGGACGTACCTGATCCGCACATCGGGGAATGATGAACAGCTGAGTGCACTCCGCCAATCCCTCACCGATCGAGTAGGGGAGTGGGAGGAGATTCGTTTCGAGAACGTCGGTCCGACAGTCGGGAAGGACCTCACAAGAAAAGCAGTCCTAGGTGTCCTCTACGCCTCAATTGCGATTATCTTGTACATTGCGTGGGCGTTCCGACGCGTTCCGGCGCCAACGAGCTCATGGCAGTTCGGGATTACCGCTGTGATCGCACTCCTCCATGACCTCTTAATCACGATCGGGGCCTTCGCGCTGTTCGGTGTGCTCTTCGGCTTCGAAGTTGATTCGCTGTTCATTACCGCGCTCCTCACCGTGCTTGGCTTCTCTGTACATGATACGATCGTGACGTACGATCGCATCCGAGAAAACCTCCTCAAATTCCCGGACGGCGACTTTGAAGAGATTGTCTACAAGTCGATCGAACAGACCATTGCGCGCTCGTTCAACACGTCGCTGACTCTTATCATCGTCTTGCTCGCGCTCGTGCTCCTCGGCGGCACCTCGATCAAGCCATTCGTGAGCGCCATACTCGTTGGGACCACCGCTGGCACGTACAGCTCAATCCTCCTCGCCTCACAGCTACTCATCGCCTGGCAACGCGTACTTCGCCGCAAAGCGGCCCGCGCATAAATACAAGACGGTCGTAAAACGAATGCGAGCCGGCCATTCGGTCGGCTCGATCGCAAAAACGCGCCACAGCGCGTTTTAAACGGTTTTCTCCTGATAGACTGATATGTTACTTCAGTACATGCACGAGCTCCGAAGAGAATCCGCGAAACAATACACAAACCGCAGGTCAGTACACGCACAACAACGCACAAAGGACGCGGGGGCGAATGCAGTACGACGGAGTACGCGCGGCAGCCTCAGCGGTCACTCCTGGGGGAAGCGAGGCGGGGGAGAGGTCAGTCTATGTCACGAGGGAAGTGCGCCTTCCCAACCTGATGTATACGTCGCACAATGTAAGTTGTACGACGTTATAGAGTACTGCTCTATCAAATTCACTCTGCGCCGGGACGACGACCTATAGCGGTATTTTTTGTCCTCTACTTCGCCGTTCTAACAGAAGGTCGATAACGCTGCGCGCAGAACTGCGCAGTCCCGTTGCAGTGGTAAGGGTCAGAGCTAACACCTCCCCCTCTCCCCCGGAGTAGACGAGGGGAGAGGGGGATCAGTTACGAGTGACTTGGCTTCGTATCGTCGTCGCGGAGCGAGATCTCTTCACCTGCGGAGAGCGTGCCAAAGTGTTCAGCCTCGTCGCGGAGTGCCTGGATATCCTCGTCGGAAATCATCGGCGCCTTACGGACCGGTGGTTCGTTTTTCTTCGGCGCACTCCCCTTTTCCTGCGAAACGTGTCCGCGCTGCGGATTCGACTGCATAGCCGTCACGTGCTGAGCACCGCTTTGCATTGGTCGCTCGGTCGCTGCACTCCCCTTCTCTGCCTGCGCCGGACGCGGTCCCGCTGGTCGCTGGTGCTGCTGCGGCACTGGTCTCCCCTGCCCTGCTGGGGGGTTTGGACGGACTGGACGAACGTCGCGCCGACCGTCGTTTGGCCGAGCAGACTGAGAGTGTGGTGTAGTCACCTTTCCTGCCTGCGCCGGACGCGGTCCCGCTGGTCGCTGGTGCTGCTGCGGCACTGG
>JBMNRW010000013.1:0-11920 GCA_050944875.1 Patescibacteria group bacterium
CTGAAGGAATTACCTCGCGTTTTCTCCGGACGCTCATTCGTCCCCTCCTGCCCTCGCTCGAGCTCGATGATCCTGTCGAAGGCGCACCAATCAGACTGGTAGACGCGGTTCGTGAAATGCACGTCCCGACGTCGCTTGATCGGCTCCGCGTGGCGCGCGAACGACTTACGCTCGACGAGCTCCGCGCGCTCCACTTCCGTCTTCACGAGCGGCGGGCCAGTGAGCGAGGCACTGCTCCGAGCATTCTGCTCCGAGACGAGCGACTTCGAGGGTTAGTTCGCTCACTCCAGTTTGAGCTGACGGCTGGCCAGCGACGAGCTGCCTGGCAGCTTATACAGCAGCTCAAGAGCGTTACCCCGATGCGGCAGCTCCTACAGGGGGATGTGGGGAGTGGAAAAACCGTCGTCGCGCTGATTGCGGCGTACGCGGCGCTCGATGCCGGCTACCACGTTGCCTGGATGGCGCCGACGCAACTCCTTGCGCGGCAGCTGACTGATCGTTTGGCACAGATGCTCGATCCGGTTGGTGGAGTCGTGCGATTGGTTACTGCTGGACAGAGTGCCGTGCAGCCAGCTGGACCGACGCTCTTTGTCGGGACGCAGGCCCTTTTGCGTCATGTCCGGTCGGGTACACAGTTCGGGCTCGTCGTCGTTGACGAGCAGCACCGGTTCGGCGTGCGCGACAGAGATGAACTCATTCAGCCGCAGCGCGGTGTCGCGCCACATGTTCTGACGATGAGCGCAACGCCGATCCCTCGGTCACTCGCGCTCACGCTCTTCGGTGAGCTCGGGTGCACTACGCTGACGGAGCGGCCGATCATGCAGCAGCCCGTCCGTACAAAACTCGGGAACGAGCGGACGCGACCGCAGGTTGCTGAGGTGCTCCGCCGGGCAGTCGTCCAGGGCCGTCAAGCCTTTATCGTTGTGCCACGTATCGAGCGCAGCGAGGACGGTCAGCTGTCACTCGATGAGGTCCTCAGGGCGTATCAGCAACTCCTGCCCGGTGTCCGGTTCGCGCCGTATCACGGTCAGCAGTCTGATGAGGAGCAGGCACGGGTGATGGATGGGTATCTGAGCGGTCAGGTGGACGCGCTTGTCGCTACGACAATCGTCGAAGTCGGCATCGATATCCCTAACGCAGCCGTCATGGTCATCGAGGAGGCGGATCGATTTGGACTCGCCCAGCTCCATCAGCTCCGTGGTCGCGTCGGCCGAGGCGAGCATCCGGGCGTGTGCATCGTCCTCACGCGCTCGACAGAGAGTCAGGCAACGGAACGACTGCGCGCGTTCACGAGCTCTAACGACGGTTTCGCGCTCGCTGAGCTCGACCTAAAGCTCCGAGGTCCGGGTGAACTCCTGGGGAGTGAGCAGTCTGGTATGCCAAGACTGAAGCTCGCCTCGCTCCTCGACCCAGAGCTCGGCCGACAGGCGCAAGAGACGGTAATCCAGTGGCAACAGGCGCCGCCAGCAACGTTAGCCGGATTCCTTGAGCTCTATAGCGCACCAATGCACTAACGAAGGAGGTGTATGGAAAGGGGAAAAGACGGGAGGTCGAGCAAGGCGGTATTCTTTCTGATTACCGTCATTGTTGCTGCTGGCAGCTGGCTCGTTTGGCTTTGGGAAGCGGGCGTCTTAGTACCAGAGCAGCAGACACAGGAAGCTGAGCAACATGTGGCAGCGCTTGATTTGCCAGCACTCCAAGCACTCCATGAGCAGAATAACGCGCTCCAAGCCGAACTCCTGACACTAAAAGAGGAGCTCGCGAACTTCGCTGTGGCCAGTGAGACATCAGCGGTGTCGGTTCGCGAGCAGGCAGTGCAGGAGACGAAGGACTTCGCTGGTCGAGTGAATATCAACACTGCGTCTCAGTCTGAACTTGAGTCGCTGCCAGGTATTGGTGCTACGAAAGCACGGTCAATCATTGAGTACCGGACGACGAGCGGAGGCTTTCGTAGCTCCGAGGAACTCCTCAATGTCAAAGGCATCGGCCAGAAGACGTACGACGTACTGGCTCCGCTCATTACGGTCGGCAGCTAGGCAATAGCGTTCTCGACAGGTACAGTGTGGCCGTACGCGCGGATATGGCGGAATGGTAGACGCGCCAGCCTTAGGAGCTGGTGGGTGCAAGCCCGTGGGGGTTCGAGTCCCTCTATCCGCACCATGGAAACAGTCAGGTGACTGAGTAGTGCTCCGAAGGACGTAAGCCGCATGCACAAGCGCCGTGTTGTAGCGATAGGAGGGGGTACGGGTCTGTATACCCTGTTGCGGGGTTTACGACAGTACGACATCGACCTCTCGGCAGTCGTCACCATGATGGATGACGGGGGAAGTACCGGTGTGCTCCGTGATGAGTTCGGCGTCCTACCTCCAGGCGATGTCCGTCGTTGTATCGTAGCGCTCTCCGAGTCGCCGGAGCTCATGAAGAAACTCTTCCAGTATCGGTTCGACCGAGGCGCGCTCAGCGGCCACTCGTTCGGCAACTTGTTCATCACCGCTCTCCGGGAGATTACTGGATCTGACGACGCTGCAATTGCAGAAGCTGCTCATCTCTTACATGTTCGGGGTCGCGTGCTTCCGGTAACGCTTGAGAGTCGGCGACTTCGGGCAACGCTCGAGAACGGCCAAGTAATTGAGGGAGAGACGAACATCGATCTCCCTCAGCACGATGGTCGACTGCGCATTCGAGAGCTCGCGCTGAACGCTCCTGCGAGCGCAAATCCCAAGGTGCTTGACGCACTTGGAAGCGCTGACCTCATTGTACTCGGGCCGGGCGATCTGTACGGCAGTATTATCGCCAATCTGCTCGTCACGGGTGTTCGTAGTGCAATTCAACACTCACGAGCGCGCGTGGTGTACGTGGTAAATCTTATGACGAAGTACGGCGAGACGCACGGATTTCGGCTCCACGACTTCGTGCTCACCATGGAACAGTACCTCGGCGAGGGGGTAATTGACTACGTAGTCTTCAGTGATTCACGCATTCCCCCTGCCGTGCGTGCGTCCTACGCGTCGACTGGTGCCGAGCCGGTGCGGGTCGACCGGCGTGAGCTCCGGCAGTTCGGGGTGCAGTTCGTTCGCGCCCCACTCGCATCTCGCGGTGACGTGATGCGACACGATTCACGCAAGCTCGCCCGTGTGCTCTGGGGCTTGCTCCAGCTCGACAATGAAATCACGTTCGTCGAGTAATCGGATGCTCGTCGTCAGCGGGCCAACCGCTAGTGGGAAGAGCAGCTGGGCGCTCAGGCTGGCGCAGCGAGTTCGCGGGGCGATCATTGCCGCGGATTCCCGAACTGTGTACCGTGAGCTCTCTATTGGCGCAGGCAAGGTGACTACTGAGTACCCTGCCGATCGGTTCGATACGGCGGACGGTCCGATGTACGTCATCGACGGCGTACCACACTACGGGCTTGACCTCGCTACGCTTGATGAGGTGTACACCGTGGCCCAATTCCAGTCGTACGTCCGCACCCTAGTACCGGAGCTGCAGCAGGCTGGTTATGTGCCGATGCTTGTCGGCGGGAGCGGACTCTACATCGATGCGGTCCGACATGGCTTCGTCTTCCCCGAATCAACACCGCCACCTTCCACCTGGAAGACGCGTCTCCTTGAGGACCTTGTCGAGGAGCTGCGAACGCTTGACCCGTACTCTGCATCGAACCTCGATCTTCGAAATAGACGCCGGGTCGAGCGAGCGCTCGCGTACGTCCACGCAACCGGAAAGTCCTTTTGTGTAGCGCAGCAGCGGGAAGGCGGGTACGACCACCAACTGTTCGTCGTTGATCGTCCGAGGGAGGAGCTCTACGCGCGCATTGATCAGCGGGTCGACGAGCGGATGGCCGCGGGAATGCTCGAGGAAGTCCGTGCACTTGTGCAGGGTGGCTGGTCGGAGCGTTTGCTCGGACTCGGGCTTGAGTATCGCGTCTTGACGGCATTCCTTGAGGGGGCGATCCCTACGCAGGCGGAGGCAGTGCAGCAGCTGAAGTACGCCATCCACGCCTTTGCTCGTCGACAGCTTACTTGGTGGCGGCGACAACCTGACGTCCGTTGGGTTTCTTCGTATACTGCACTTGAGAGGCAGGTGCTCAACGACTAGGGAGGGGTGTGCTCGCAAGCGTTCAGTCGTTCTCGGTCGTAGGACTCGACGCCGCCCGTGTTACCGTTGAGGTTGATCTCGCTCAGGGGCTCCCCGCCCTTACGCTCGTGGGCTTGCCGGATAAGGCTGTTGAAGAGTCAAAAGAAC
Source organism: Patescibacteria group bacterium (assembly GCA_050944875.1). Taxonomy (GTDB): domain Bacteria; phylum Patescibacteriota; class UBA1384; order JACPKC01; family JACPKC01; genus JBMNRW01. Next base: position 4,240 of record JBMNRW010000013.1, read on the forward strand.
GTGTCCGGAGCGCGATTGCCAATACGGGAGCGCGGTTTCCGCTTCGGCGTATCACGGTAAACCTCGCGCCGGCGGATGTCCGGAAGATTGGCCCAGCGTACGACCTGCCAATTGCGCTCGGCATCCCGATTGCTGACGAGCAGGTGCGACTTGCAATAGGTGTCTCGCTCGCGTTCGTCGGAGAACTTGCACTAAACGGTGAGCTTCGGCCGGTGCGGGGGGGGGTGCTCGCCATGGCGATGCACGCGCGCGCATTGGGATTCAAGGAGTTCTTCGTTCCACCGGAAAACGCCCCCGAAGCGGCGCTCGTTGACGGACTCATCGTACGCCCAACAGCATCGCTTCGCGCGCTGCTCCGTCACCTGGCTGGTGAAGAGTCGCTGCCGGAACAACCACCGACTGTATGTTCGGCAACTACGACGCAGAGCGACGTCGATTTTGCGCATGTGCGTGGCCAGGCACAGGCAAAGCGGGCGCTAGAAATCGCTGCTGCCGGTGGACATAACGTTCTACTGACCGGGCCGCCAGGGGCAGGGAAGACGCTCCTTGCGAAAGCGTTCGCGAGCATCCTCCCTCCGCTCTTGGCAGATGAGGCGCTTGAAGTGACGCGCATCCACAGTGTCGCCGGAACACTTACTCGTAGTGGCATTGTTGGTGGGCCGCCTATTCGTTCTCCCCACCATACGACAAGCGCCGTTGCGCTCATTGGGGGTGGGGCATGGCCACGAACAGGAGAGATATCGCTTGCCCACCGCGGCGTTCTCTTTCTTGATGAGCTACCGGAATTCCCAAGGACAGTGCTCGAAGTGCTCCGACAGCCGCTCGAGGATGGTATCGTCACCGTCTCGCGTGCAGCGCACAGCGTGACATTCCCAGCGAAGTTTATTCTCTTGGCGGCGCAGAATCCCTGTCCGTGCGGGTACGCGGGGTCATCGAGGTGTACGTGTAGTCCGAGTCAGGTTGAACGGTACGCTCGGCGTGTGTCGGGTCCGCTGACTGATCGGATTGACCTCCACGTGAGCGTCGCAGCCGTACAGTATGAAGAGCTAACAGCATCTACCGACGCTGAGTCGTCGAATACAATCCGTGAACGCGTCGCAACAGCGCGAGCGAGGCAGGCTGAGCGCTTCGGCGGCACACGCGCAACAAACGCAGAGATGACAGCGGCTGAAATTCCTCGATACTGCCAGCCTACACAGACAGCAACTGACTTACTGGAGCGGGCAATGCGGCACTACCAGTTGTCAGCGAGAGGGTATCATCGGGTTCTGAAGCTCGCTCGGACGATCGCTGATCTCGCAGGATCAGACCAAATCGATGCCCCACACGTTGCAGAGTCAGTTCAGTATCGAGTGCAGACAACATGAGCATTGACCAGGAGAAAAAAGCGTGGTATATTCTCACGTTCGTAATGAATGTAGGAGTACTGCGCTATGTCAACTGCCAAGCAGATACAGCTCAGCGAAGCTCGAATCTTACTCGGTCTCATGCTTTTCGCCCTCACGCTCGTACTGACGAGTTGCGGGTATCGAATTGTTGTCACGAACGGCTCGTACGAGACGTCGGGGCCAGCGATCCAGCAGGCTGTCGTTGCTGATGACCAGCGAACGACTCAATAAGTATCTCGCGCAGGTCGGGATTGCAGCCCGTCGGAAAGTCGACGCGCTCATCGCAGCAGGCGCAGTTCGGGTAAACGGCAGAGTAGCGATACTTGGTCAGCGGGTCATTCCTGGAACGGATCGAATTACGGTTGACGGACGGTCGATCGAGCATGTCCTGCCAACGCGCGTCGTCCTCGCGTACTACAAACCACGCGGCGTAATGACGACAGCGAGCGACGATCTGGGTCGGACCACAATCTACGCTGATTTGCCGACGGAAGCCCGCCTCTATCCAGTTGGTCGACTAGACCAAGCGAGCGAGGGGTTGCTTCTCGTGACTAATGACGGTGACCTCGCATTACGACTCACGCATCCCCGGTACGCCCACGAGAAGCGCTACCGCGTATCTGTGGACGGGTTGGCAAGTCGAACGCCTGCGCAGCTCGTGCAAGCGCTCGCTGAGCCAAGAATCCTAGGCGGAAAGCGGCGTCAGTTCGACCAGGTCCAGTATGTCGGCCGCGAGAATGGCTTACGACAGTTCGAAGTCGTGGTGCACGAAGGACTGAAGCATATCGTCCGTCGGCTCGTTGATGCGGCCGGTCTAACTACCCTTCGCCTTGTCCGCATCGCTCATGGGCCAATTAAACTCGGGGACCTGAAACCAGGGAACTGGCGCCCGCTCACCGAAGAAGAGCTCGCAGCGTTAGAACCCCAGCGCTCGGTAGAGTGAGTCTGCGAATTCGCCAAACGCATTGCCCGAACGAGCGAGCCATGTGGCGTAGGCGAGTAGTACGGCGACGATACCGCTTACTACGACTACCCGCTTGAGATCTCGCTTGACGTGGTCGGTTGGGATATCGATTGTGCGCGGACTCTGCGTTCGTTGCGGCTGTGAGGTAGAGCTGTGCGAAGTTGAATTGGCGATTGGTGGAGTGTGCTGGCCACCAAGTGCTTCGCCCCGCCAGTTCGGCCGTCGTCGTCTTGGCATCTGTCTCCTTTACGTCACGAGCATACTCAGTGAGGCTGGCTTGGCAAGTAGCCGGTTTACACGTCGCAGGCAAAGTGGTACTATTGTGGCTGCTTAGCGGGAGTAGTTCAGTAGTAGAACGCTTCCTTGCCAAGGAAGAGGTCGCGGGTGCGAATCCCGTCTCCCGCTCCATGACATATCTACGGCGCCGAGTGCGAAACCCCCTTTACGTAGGAGTAGTGGTACATGGCGCCGTAGCCAAGTGGTAAGGCATGGGTCTGCAAAACCCTTATTCGCGGGTTCGATTCCCGCCGGCGCCTCCACAAGAGGATTCACACTATGTCTGAATGGAACTGGCCGTTCATCACTACCGTCGTTCAGGTCGTCTGGGCAGTGTTGCTCATGGCGGCCATTCTTATGCAGCAGCGAGGTACTGGCCTTGGCGGAGCATTCGGTGGCACTGGCTCCGTCTACCGGAGCAAGCGTGGTCTAGAACGGACGCTCTTCCGGTCCACAATCGTACTCGCTGGGCTATTCGTCCTAACGGCCATACTCAACATCCTCGTGCGCTAATCTGCGCGTCGAGCGCGACATGCCTATGCAGAACCGCGCAACAACCTCTCTTCCTCAGAGGCTCTACGTCTCACTCACCATGGCCGAACGGTTCGCGGTCATTGGTTTGGCGTGTCTCGCGTTCGTAGCTGCCGGACTCCTTGGTCGGGAATACTGGCTCGGAATTACCGTGGCTCAGCCAGCGCCCGGAGGTACATATACTGAGGGGCTCGTCGCATCGTCACCCGCAGACGTTCAGCCGACAATCGACGTACTCACGAACGTCGGCTTGACCTGGCTCGGCGAGGGAAACGCCGTGCTTCCTGGACTTGCTGAGCGATGGGAGGTACTGGAAGAAGGAAAGCGGTACGTTTTCTTTCTGCGCCCAGAAGCGGACCTTGGAACAGTGCGTCAAGCACTCAGCGAAGCAGCGGACCAATTCCCGGATATCGCAGTTGCGGTAAACGATGATCGGACAGTATCGTTTACGCTTCCGCAGCCATTTGCACCCTTCCTCGCTACTACAGCCACGCCGATCTTTCCCTACGGACCGTATCGAATTGAATCGCAGGACCGGGGCAGGATTGTCCTCGCTCGGAGTCCGCAGTCGATAATGGGGGCACCCTACCTGGATAAGATCGAGCTTAAGGTCTACGCGGATTCGTTTCGCCTAACACAGGCACTTTCGGCGGGGGACATCGACGGGGTCGCGGACGTGAGCGCGGTCGAGCAAGAACGACTGCTCAGTGCGCTTGCGCTCTACGACCTGGCGTTGCCACGCCGAACATTCGCATTCTTCAATGTGAGCAAGGATCAGCTAAAGTCCGAGGAAGTTCGGCGCCGACTGAAGGTAGGCGAGTCACTTGACCAGCCGATTACCATTACGCTCGTGACCCTCGCCAGCCCCAGGTATGAGCAGTACGCGCAGGATCTCATCGCGCGGTGGAAGCCGCTTGGCGTTACCGTCATCGTGGAAACGCGAACTGCTACCGATCTTACGAAAGAGGTGCTGCCCAAGCGCGCGTACGACGTCCTTATCTACGGTTTGGACTTCGGCCCAGATCCAGACCCGTACCCGTTCTGGCATTCCTCACAGATCAGTGAATCGGGGCTTAACTTATCGAACTTCGCCAACCTGGATGCTGACCGCATCCTTGAGCGAGCGCGGAAAGAGCTGAACCCGGCAGCGCGTATCGAACTCAACAGTCAGTTCCAGCAAATGTTCGATCGCCTAGTTCCCGCGATCGAGCTTGAGCGAATCTCCACGAAGTTTGCGGTAGCGAAGTCGGTGCGTGGGGTGCGAGGTGGCGAGGGACTAACGCTCGCCGACCGATACCGATTTGTCGTGAAGTGGTACGAGCGGGAACGCCGGGTCAGGAGTGACGGGGTGGAGTAAATCCGCTACAATCGTGTTCGCACGTGGGCGAGTGGCGGAATGGCAGACGCGCTAGCTTCAGGAGCTAGTGGGTGCAAACCCGTGGAGGTTCGACTCCTCTCTCGCCCACCAAGCACCGGTTTCGGTGTTTTCTTTATGCAAACGGAGTGCATCCTGCCGAGGCGGCATTGCCTTGGCAGCGTCAGTTTCCTTTGCTACACTTCCGATTGCTCCTGGTGAGCGCTCTTTGCAAAACGGAGGCATAGTGTGGGCGAGTGGCGGAACTGGTAGACGCGCAGCCTTGAGGGGGCTGTGGGCTTCGGCTCGTGGAGGTTCGAGTCCTCTCTCGCCCACCATAAGGACAAAAGATGCCTCCGGACGCGGGTCCGTAGCTCAGCTGGTTAGAGCGTCTCGTTTACACCGAGAAGGTCCTCCGTTCGAATCGGAGCGGACCCACCAGAGCTTTGTACTTCGCTCACTCGCCTGGGTAGCTCAGTGGTAGAGCAGGGGCCTGAAGAGCCCCGTGTCGGGAGTTCGATTCTCTCCCCAGGCACCACTTGTTTTGAAGGAACTAAACCTGTATAATTTGCACCGGTACTCGCCGGACTGGTTACCAGTACGGCGGATTGGAGAAAAAGAAACATGGCAACACAGGATAAAGTGGCACGGACAATGGAAGAAATCGCCGAAGAGCTCGGCGATTCGTTGATTCCGATTAAGCGCGGGACGACGGTGACCGGTACGGTCGCTTCGGCATCGCGCGCTCGGATTATTGTCGACCTGAGCGGCGTCGCCCTTGGGCTCATCCCGGCTCGCGAGTTCTCCTCGCAGGCACGTGAACTGAAGGCTGGCGACGAAGTGTCGGCGTACGTACTGCTCCAGGAGAACGATGACGGGTACGTCATCCTCTCGCTGCGCCGGGCCGACAAAGAGCGGTACATGCAGGCGCTCGACGAAATCTTCACCCAGAAGACGACGATCCCCGTCCACGTGAAGGACACGAACCGGGGCGGCCTCATTGTCGAGTACGGCAACATTGAAGGCTTCCTGCCGATGTCGCAGCTCGCGAGCCAGCATCAGCCACGCGGTGGCCGTGACCGTGGCCGCGATGCTCTGAAGGACCTCGTTAGTAAGGATATCCAGGTCAAGCTCATTACCTTTGATCCGAAGCAGAACAAGATCATCTTCTCTGAGAAGGCCGCTGGCGATGCACTCGCTGAAGAGCGGGCTGGCTCACTGAAGGTTGGTGAGGAGATCGAGGGCTCGGTGACGGGCGTTGTTAATTTCGGCCTGTTCGTCAACATCGGTGACCTTGAAGGTCTCGTCCACATCTCGGAAGTTTCGTGGGATCGCGTGGAGAGCCTTGAGCGGATGTACAAGGTTGGGGATTCGGTTCGAGTCCAGGTGATCGCCATCGAGGGTGGGCGGGTTTCGCTCTCCATCAAGCGCCTGACACCTGATCCTTGGCAGAAGGCGATCCAGCAGTTCGGGGCTGGTCAGCAGGTGACTGGTACGGTTGTGCGCATCTCGCCGTTTGGTGCCTTCATTGAGCTCGCGCCAGATATTGTCGGACTCATGCACATCTCGGAGTTTGGGATTGCTGGGCCAGAGGAGCTTGAGATCAAGGTGAAGCCGGGCGACACGGATCAGTTCCAGATTCTCTCTATTGATACGGAGTCACGAAAAGTCAGCTTGGCGTACCCGGATGACTGTCGGCCGGAGAGCGCGAAGCGGCTTGCCGAAGCGCACGCGAAAGAGAAGAATAAATAACCGCGCGGTGTTTGAGTAGAACTGCCAGTCTTCTTGACTGGCAGTTCTTTTATATACGAACGTTGGATATATACTTGACAATTCTTTTATGAGGCTGCTATACCGCAAGTAGACAGTTTGCGAACGGCATAGTTTTATTGACAACTCACCGGGTGTCCGGTACAGTCTATCGTTACACTTGAACATGTGGGTTTGGCTCGTGGCGTCCGGTGTTCCCCTCCTCACCGAACGCCACTAGTCTCACCCACGCGGTGGGCGTACCGTAAAAGCAGCAGGTCCGCTGGGATTGGGTTTCTATTCAATCTTTTCGCGGATCTTTGTGTTTGCGTGATTAAAAAATATGAAATCACCTCCTCGCTTTCCCTCGACACCTGCCTCGATGCAGGGATCGGGGTGAAGGTGCTAGCTCGGGAGGTGAGTAATGAAGGAGAAGTTACTAGCGCTATTCGCCGTGATCTCGTTCGTGGGAAAGGTGATCCTTGGATGCTTAGTGGTCGCCGGGCCAAGGACGGAGTTGTTGGCATCAATGAGTATCGGCGGCCTCGTTGGTCTTCTTTTCGGCATCCTGAGTTACTTTTTCTTGTGGAGGTAGCGGACGGGTGGGAGTAATAGGGAATGCGCAGTACGTGAATGAACAAATTGTCCTCGTGATTGAGGACGAGGTGAGTCTCCGCAAGCTCCTTTGCGCGGTGCTTGACCGTCCGGGTAGAAAGGTTGTCGCGCCGGAGAGCCCTGAGGAGGTCATTGCCGCTCTTCGTGAGCATGCGGGGAGAATCGAGCGAATCCTTCTTGACGGCTTGCTCTGGGGGAACAGTTGGGACACTGGATTCTACAATGAAATTCTTCGTGCGACCGAAGGGGCAAGGGGCAGTGTCTGTCTTGTCGCAATCTCTTCGGAGGAAGACTCGAACAAAGCAATGAAATTTTTTTTTGGCCGTGCGGGAATTCGCGTGGTCATCTGGGGGAAGCCATTCTCTATCCGAGAACTACCCTCGGAGTTGCAGTAGCGATCCAAACCCTGCCTCGGTATAGAGGGCAGGGTTTTTTCTTTACTCAATTACCCACAAGTGCGGTTGAAGCTTGGCCGTCGGATGCGTATGCTAATTTCTTCGCTAGATGAAGAGAAGGAGCGCCATGACAATCACTGCTATGCTGGACGGCCACTGCCTCATTGCAGCGAAGTCGGCAAAAGTCACTTTGAGCAACGAGATTCGGATCGGTGACCGGATACTACCTGGTCCAGGTGAGTACGAGGTCAGTGACGTGTTTGCCGAGGTGTTGCCCGACGTCGCGGTGTTCCATGCCGAGGAGATGACGTTCGTCGCCCTCCAGCGCGGTAAGCGCGCGCTCACTGACGAGGAGATGGAGCGTCTTGAGTCGGTCGACATGCTCTTCGTGCATGTGAATTCCGAGGTT
>JBMNRW010000014.1:0-5673 GCA_050944875.1 Patescibacteria group bacterium
TCATCATCGCCCGGGCCGAGCGCGCACTCGATAAGCCGCGCCGGGAACGACTCGCGACGTTCTGCAACATCCCGAAGGATGCCGCCATCTCGGCGCCAGATGCGAAGAGCGTCTACGAAGTGCCGATCATCTTCGAGGACCAGCAATTCGCCGAGAAGATCCTCGAGCGGTTCAAATTGAAGCCGAAGAAGGGAAATCTCGGCGCGTGGCAGAAGTTCCTCGACCGGGCGAAGAGCGCGACCGAGCCCCTGAAGATCGCGGTCGTTGGGAAGTACTTCGGCACCGGCGACTTCACCCTGGCCGACTCATACCTCTCCGTCATCGAAGCCCTGAAGCACGCGAGCTGGGCGAAGGGCATGAAGCCCGAGCTCACCTGGATCGACTCCGAGCAGTACGAGACGAACCCCAAGAAGCTCGAGGAGCTGAGCGGGTTCGACGGCGTCATCGTCCCGGGTGGCTTCGGGACTCGCGGCATCGAGGGAATTATCCTCGCCATCCAGTACGCACGTGAGCATAGGCTCCCCTACCTCGGCCTCTGCTACGGCATGCAGCTAGCGTGCATCGAGTTCGCGCGCAACGTCGCCGGGCTGCCGGGTGCGCACACGACCGAAGTGAAGAAGCGCGCCAACCACCCGGTCATCCACATCATGCCCGAGCAGGAGAAGAAGCTCCTTAAGTTCGAGTACGGCGGGACAATGCGCCTCGGCGCGTTCCCGGCCAAGCTCAAGAAAGGGAGTGTCGTCGCCGAGGCCTACGGGTCGACCACTGCGTCCGAGCGGCACCGGCACCGCTACGAGTTCAACAACGACTACCGCGCCTCACTCGAGAGCGCTGGCCTCGTCATCTCTGGGACGTCGCCCGACGGCAAGCTCGTCGAGATGGTCGAGCTCCCTAAGAACGAACACCCGCACTTCGTCGGCACCCAGGCGCACCCGGAGTTCAAGAGCCGCCCGCTCAACCCACACCCGCTCTTCCTCGCCTTCACCCAAGCCGCGAAGCGCCGTGCGAAAAAGCGGTAAACGAAAGGACCGCCTCTGCGTGGAGGCGGTCCTTTCATTATTCCGGTCTACGGCGCTGGTTCGACTGCCGGCGTAGTCGAACCCGTTGTTGCCGGGCTCACCGTCTCCGCTGGGGCAGCAGCAGTCGTCTGCTCAGCGGGCGCCGGCTCTGGTGCAGGCGCGGACTCGCCACGACCTTTTAGGTAACGAGCTGGCATTGCTCGGTACTTCGAGGTGAACTGCTGCTCGTGCAGCGTCTCGCCGTTGCGCGTCACCTTGTAGTTCGCAACTGTTGTCGCGCCAGCGTGCGGCTTCTCGATCTGGCTCACCTCGCCCGGGGCGAGCTGGTCAGTCTCCTCGTAGACCGATGCTGGCGCTGGTGTCGTGGAGAGCGTGTGTGGCCCGTCAAGCGTCGCGACGCGCCCGTCCTTCGTACCATAGAGTTCGAACGTCACGACGTAACCATCGACGTACCCCTGGACGAGCACCCAACCCGGCGTGTCGTTCTTAAACCGAAAGTCAGGCTTTGGCAGGTAGACAGTCGCATCGAGGCCTGGCCCGACGCCGCGCTCGTAGTACGAGACACGGTACGAGTGGTTCCGCCGCTCGGTAATCGGCAGTCCAGCCTGGAGCACTGAACGGAAGAGCGTCGTCGAGACTTGGCAGAGCCCGCCGCCGTACTCGGGAATTGTCCGATTCTCCTTAATGACAAGCTCTGGCAGATACCCGGTCGCCGCGTTGACCTCGCCGAGCGCCTTCACCGTCGAGAACTCCTCACCCGGCTTCAAGAGCCACCCGTTCAGGTACTTCGTCCCGACAGCAATGTTATGGACGCGGTTCGAGGGCGACCCAGAGAAGTCAGTCTTGGCCGTGCCGATGAGCTCCTTGATGCCGAGATCATCGACAGTGCTCGAGGTGACAGTCGCCTTAGTGAGCTCGACGGGCAGCTTCACCACGGCCTTCGCATCTGCGCCATTCGCTGCTGTCACTCGTTTCCGGAGCGCCGCCACGATGAGGTCAGCCGACTCGTCGACCTTGAGCCTCCTGCCATCTCGGCCCGCCGTGAAGACCGTCGCCTTGCCGTTCTGGATAGTGAGCCGGGCATCAACCGGATCTTGCGCAACCTGCTCGGAGAGCGTCTTCGCGTACGCGAGCACCTTCTCGCGGTCGAAGTCGATCACAGCGCTCCCCATCGTAAACTGACTCGCAGCCGGCGCCTCAAGGAGCTGTTTCGGCGCACCAACCGCGCTAACCGTAATCCAGGTGCCGATCTGCTCACGGCCAACGGCAGCGTTCTCGACACCGTCGATCTGCAGCGCCAAGGGCTGGACAAGAATCCGCTCGATCAACGGTCGCTCCCCCTCAAGCTGGGCCTTGGTCACGCCCGGAAGGACGGTTCGGCGTCGGACAGCGATCTCGCCGGGGTTCTTCGCGTCCGCAAACGCCTGCTCGAACTGCGCTCGAACGGCCTCTTGGTCGAACCGCGCGCCGCTCCGTTCCGTCGTGATTGTGAACGAACTGTCATCTTCCGCCTCGACAGCGGCGTTTACCTCCGGCTCGTCGTACTGCGTGCTGAGCGTCTCGAGGAAGTTGCCGAGCGCCGACTCATCGTACGTGTAGATGAGCGGCAACCGGTTCGAGGCAACGGTTGCTCGCGTCCGGCTAAGGAAGTTCTCGAGCGGCGTACCCGACCGACCAAGGAGGTATACTGACTCAACCACCCCCTCGACATCGTATTCTGCGCCCACGTCAACTGGCCGAATTCCCTTCGGTTCGTTGTCGTCTACCCGGACCGTAATCATCTCTTCGCGAAAGGCGTCAGTCGCGGCGAGGAGGTGGTTGACCGCCTGATCTTCAGTGAGCGATCCGACACGGATCCCGGCCACGTACGTGTTCGGGAAGATCTTCCCCTCGTACCCGTACTCGAAAAACACGGCCATGCCGACAAGGAACACGCCGACCGCGAGCGCGAAGGAAGCGGCGAGCACCCACGGCCGAGGTAATCGGCGCCAGAAAGGCACGTTACCTGCCATTGAGGATATCCTCCAGCACGGCGCGAGCCACTGCGTCGCGCTCCTGTGTCGCCTGTTCGTCGGTCAGCACTTCAAAAACCAGTGCATCCCCCTGCTTCACGCCAGCGGGCAGGAGTCGTGTCGGGAGCACGAGTTCCTGCCCAGAAAGTGGACCGAGGAGCTCTTCGTCTTCAAAGAGGATCACGCCCCGGTGCCCCTCAAACCGGTCGAGGATACCTCGGAGTGCGAGTGGACGAGTACGGGGCATATCCTCCCTCCGATGAAAACTACTTCGCCTGGACGGGCACCGAGGTGCGCGAAAAGCGGGCGCCAATAAGAAAGAGAATCAGAATCGCGACGACGATTGTTGGAACGACCCACGCCTGAAGACCTTCGGCGAGCATGAGCGGAATGATGAGGATCGCGACGAGGTTCGTCACCTTGATGAGCGGGTTGAGTGCCGGACCAGCCGTGTCCTTGTATGGATCGCCGACGGTATCGCCGGTCACCGCTGCCTTGTGGGCATCTGAACCCTTGCCGCCAAAGTGCCCTTCTTCGATGTACTTCTTCGCGTTATCCCAAGCGCCGCCACCAGCGGTCATCGAAATGGCCAAGAAGAGGCCAGTGATAATCGCACCCACGAGAAGCGCTCCGAGCATGATTGGACCATTGATCGGACCGAGTGCAACACCGACGAGCACTGGAACGAGGATCGGGAGGAGTGCCGGAAGGATCATCTGGCGGAGTGCGCTCTGCGTCACAATGTCGACAGCGCGGCCGTACTCAGGCTTTGCCTTGCCCTGCATAATGCCCTTGATCGTCCGAAACTGCCGACGAACCTCATCAACAACTGCGCCTGCAGCCTTCCCGACTGCTTCCATCGACTGGGCGGCGAAGAGGAACGGGAGCAAGCCACCGATGAAAAGACCGGAGATCACGTACGGGTTCGTGAGGTCGAAACTGAACTGCGCACTCGAAATCCCCTGCGCCGCAGCGGCTGTTGCGAGGTCGAAGATATAACTCGTGAACAGCACGAGCGAGGCAAGGCCAGCGGACGCGATGGCGTACCCTTTCGTGACTGCCTTGGTCGTGTTGCCAACTGCGTCCAACGGATCAGTGACATCGCGGACTTCCTTCGGCAGCCCTGCCATCTCGGCGATGCCGCCGGCGTTATCCGTGATCGGGCCATAGGCGTCGATCGCGACGATCATCCCGGTCATCGAGAGCATGGCGAATGCGGCGATCGCGATACCAAGGATACCGCCGAGCTGGTACGCACCGAGCAGACCGGCAACAATGAGGAGTACCGGGAGCGCCGTCGCCTTCATCGAGACCGCAAGTCCCTGGATAACATTCGTGCCGTGGCCCGTCGTGGATGCGCTCGCGATTGACCGGACCGGCCCAAATGAGGTCGAGGTGTAGTAGTCGGTAATCCAGACCATACCAGCTGTTACAACGAGACCGACGAGGCTCGAGTAGTAGAGGTTCATAGCCGGGATGTAGTCGTTCATCGGTGAATCACCGAGAATCCACTGCGTAATAAAGTAGAAGGCGACCGCAGCAACGACGCCGGATACCGCGAGCCCGCGGTACATTGCCGCCATGATGTTCTTGTCGCGTCCGAGACGCACGAACCACGTCCCGACGATCGAGGCGAGCACTGCTGCGCCACCGAGCACGAGCGGGTACTCAATAAGACCAGTCGATGCGCCGTTCAAGTCCCCAGCGAGCGTCGTCTCGAAGAAGTGGGCGAGCAGCATTGCGGCGATCGTCGTGACAGCGTACGTCTCGAAGAGGTCCGCTGCCATGCCGGCCGTGTCGCCCACGTTGTCGCCCACGTTGTCGGCAATGACGGCTGGGTTGCGTGGATCATCTTCAGGGATGCCGGCTTCTACCTTACCAACAAGGTCAGCACCAACGTCAGCAGCCTTCGTGAAAATACCGCCGCCGAGCCGGGCGAATACTGAGATGAGCGAGCCACCGAAGCCGAGACCGACGAGCGCGGCAACGTCTTTCGTGGCAGCGTAGAACCCGGCGACAGAGAGGAGCGCCAAACCGGCGACGAGGAGGCCCGTCACGCTTCCGCCCTGGAATGCGACCGCGAGCGCTGGCTTCATGCCGTCTTTCGCTGCCTCGGCAACCCGGACGTTCGCGTTCGTCGCGACCATCATGCCGATGTAGCCGGCGAGACCGGAGAAGAAGGCGCCGACGAGAAAGCCAGCAGCCGTCGTCCAACTTAGGCCAAATCCGATAAGCAGGAAGAGGATTAGCGCGACGACTGCAACGGTCTGGTTCTGCCGGCGAAGGTACGCGCGCGCGCCCTGCTTAATCGCGTCGGCGATCTCTACCATTTTGCCGCTGCCCGTTGGTCGGCGCGACACCCACCGACTCAGGAAGAGCCCGTAGATTACGGTAATGGCGCTCGCTCCGAGCGCGCTGTACACCGCGAGGTTCTCCATTGAGACTCCCTTCAGAATGCCGCGCATGACGCGCGGCGCACTGGTTTGCTTTTGGCTCAAAATATCGAAAGCGCCCCCCAGGTGCAAGAGAAGGAGCGCGGTGGTAGGCCCGGCAGGAATTGAACCTGCGACCGGTCGGATATAAGCCGACTGCTCTAACCACTGAGCTACGGGCCTTCATTCGTTGGGGCGATAAACCCAACC
>JBMNRW010000015.1:0-5278 GCA_050944875.1 Patescibacteria group bacterium
CGTACTGCGCCTTCGCCGGATCAACGTCACAGGCGGAATGTCAGTCGACGAACTCCTCGATAAGATCGACACGGCGAAACGCGAGACGACCAGCCGACTCAGCGCGTCGCCGGCCGACGGCGGAGCAGCGCAAGCGCCAACGCGCTAAACGCGAGGACGAGGCTCACGAGCTGCGCGCTTGTCAGCACACCAACAACCGGTGAGCCGAGGCGCCAGAACTCAACGAGAAAGCGAACGAGCGACGAGCCGAAGAAGAACCAGAGGACAAGCTCACCCCGGTGCGTGGCGCGACGCTCATTCATGAGGATGAACGCGAGAACGAGTACATTCCCAACCGCCTCATAGAGGAACGTCGGATGGAAGTATCGGTAATCGGCGTACAGCTCCGGCCGCGCGTACGTCGGGACAAACATCCGCCACAGTACGCGTGCCGGCGGGCCGTAGAGCTCATAGTTGAAGAGGTTTCCGAACCGGCCGACGACCATGCCGAGGAGGAGCGCTGGCACTGCAGCGTCTGCAAGCGACCAGAAGTGCACCGGCGACCGGGCCGATCGGTTGAGGATTAAAGTCACGAGGGCGCCCACGAGGAAGCCACCGAGGAGCGCGCCGTGAATCGAGAGTCCGCCGTCGGTAAGCGCAAATACCTGACTAGGTGCTTCCCCGTAGTACGCAAGGTTCTGTAAGACGAAGATGAGCCGCGCACCAACAACACCACCGAGCACCGCCCACCAGAGGATGGTCTCTGCAGTCGTCGACGCGATGCCCCGTACTGCAGCCCGGCGGATCGTCCACGGGATGCCAACCGCGATCGCGAGTGCAATGAGGAGCCCGTACCACCGGACGTGGAGCGGGCCGACCGAAACGGCGACCGGATTCAAGACGAGCGCGCCCGAGAATACGGCCTGTAGGAACACGAAGACGCCAAGCCCCGCGAGGAGACCGGCAACCTGGAGTGGCAACGGTGACGGCCGCGTGGCCATGGCTACCGGAGGTAGTCTTTGAGCTTCTGGCTCGACTTGTGGCCGCGGAGCTTCTGGAGCGCCTTCGCCTCGATCTGCCGGATACGCTCGCGGGTGACGCCGAACTCCTTGCCGACTTCTTCGAGCGTATGTGTCTTCCCATCCTCAAGACCAAAACGCATCTTAAGGATCTTCTGCTCGCGCGGGGCGAGATAGCTCAAGAACTCGTCGACGTGTCCTTTGAGGAGTTCATAGATCGCCGCTTCATCCGGTGAGACACCTTCCTTGTCCTCAAGGAAATCACCGAGCTTCGAATCCTCTTCTTCACCGACCGGCGCTTCGAGGCTGACCGTCTCCTGGCTAATTTTCAGGATATGCTCAACCTTGTCGACCGGCATCCCCATCTCAGCCGCTACCTCTTCGGGGAGCGGCGCACGGCCGAGGTCCTGGACGAGCTGACGCTGGATGCGGACAACTTTATTGATGAGCTCAACCATGTGGACGGGGATACGGATGGTCCGGGCCTGATCGGCGATGGCACGCGTAATCGCCTGGCGGATCCACCACGTCGCGTACGTCGAGAACTTGAAGCCCTTCCGGTAGTCGAACTTCTCGACGGCGCGGAGTAGCCCGACATTCCCTTCCTGGACGAGGTCGAGGAGGGTAAGCCCGCGGCCGATGTACTTCTTCGCGATCGAGACGACGAGGCGGAGGTTCGCGTCCGCGAGCTTCTTCTTTGCGACCAAGTCGCCCATCTCAATCCGCTTCGCGAGCGCTATCTCGTCGGCACCGGTAAGGAGCGGCACCGAGCCAATCTCGCGTAGGTACATCCGAACTGAATCATCTGAGATGTCGGCGAGGTCATCATCGTGGCGCTTCTTTCCACCCTCGGTACGCTCTTCCACCAAGAGAAGTCGGCGGGCGGCGTCGCGGACTTCGATACCCTGCTCAGCAAAGAACCCGAAGAGCTCGTCGACGATCGGGATCTGCTTCTCGACGTCCGGGATCGTCTGGAGCATCTCCTTGTACGTCACGAAGCCGTGTCGCTGCCCCTTGCGCGCGAGGTCAGCGATCGCCTCTGGGAACTCGAGCTTAATGTCTGGCTTCTTCGCAATCGGTTTACGTTTTGGCATGAACGTCCTTCCCTTGGAGCTCGGCCGGTGGCGGCGCGAGCATAGTTTGGAGTTCGGCGATAAGCGCTTTCACCGCACTTCGATCGCCTTGCTCTTCTGCGGCAGCGATCCGGGCCGCGATGGTCTGTTTCACAACCTCGCGCGCATCACGGTGGAGTCGCCGTGCGAGCTCGCCGGCCACGGTCGCGGGATCCGCTTCTGCCTCCGCACCCACCATGCGTTCTGCATCGGCGATGAGGAGGTCGAGCGCGGTCCGCTCGTCCAGACTGAGCTTCGGTTTCACGTACTCCAAAAAATGAACAGATGACTGCCGTTCGCCCGGAGTGTACCACACCTGAAACGCCTCGTACAGGCGAGCGGCCAACGACGTCACCTTGAACGTCTCGGCAGTCACCGGCAGGTTCGCTGCCGCGTGCGGATACGCCACCATAACACCGAGAAGATCTTCCGCGAGCGGCCGGGGCTGGCGCTTCGGTACAGCCGGGGCTGGTTGCGCGCCAGCCGACTGCGCCCCTGGCTTCTTCGTCGCCCGGTCAAGCGCATCGACGATCACGGATTCCTTGATTGAGAGCCGGCCGGCGAGTCGGCCGACGTAGTGCGCCCGCTCCACCGGGTCCACGCAGCGCGCCAGGTACGGGAGCACCTCGCGGGCAACCGCCTTCTTTGCCGTACCGTCGAACGGCTCGCCAGCGGCCCGGACGCTCGACTCGATAAGCCAGTCGAGCGCAGGACGCGCCTTCGCGACGGCATCCACCCAGATCGCCGGGTCGCGCTCCACCGCTTCGCCGGCGTCCTTAATCCCCTCAGGCAGGGCGACGACCCGCGCGGTCAGGTCAGTGTCGAGCGCGAGGCCGATCGCTTTCTTCGCCGCCTTCACCCCGGCGTCATCCTGGTCGAAGGCGATGAGTACGGTCGGGACGTAGCGCTGGAGCGTCCGGAGGTGGTCGGCCGTGAGCGCCGTGCCTGAGCTCGCCACTGCGGTCTTGACCTCAGCCTGGTGCGAGAGCACGACGTCCACCTGGCCCTCGACGAGCACCGCCTTCGCCTCGTGCTTCAGCGCTTGTTTCCCTTCATACAACCCGTAGAGCACCTTGCTCTTCTTGAAGATCGGACTCTCCGGCGTGTTGTAGTACTTCGGCCCCGAGTCATCCCCGGGCATCGCTCGACCAGTGAACGCAACAACATTCCCAAGGGCATCGCGAATCGGGAACATGATCCGGTTTCTAAACCGCTCAGGACTCCCCGCGAGCTTCAGCTGGGCGGGCGTGAAGCCGTGCTTCGTGAGCCAAGGCCCGAGCACGGGCTTAGCAGGCGCGTACCCCACCTGGAACATCGCGATCGTCTCCGACGTGAGGCCGCGTCCCTCGAGGTATGAACGAGCGGCTGCAGCAACGGCGTGCGTCGTGAGGAGCGCGTGGAAGAACTTCGCACTTGCGGCGTTCACGCGAAAAAGCGCGCTCTTCTCATCCTTCTCCTTCTTGTACTCTGCCGGCGCCTTCTTCCGGTCGAGCGTAATGCCGGCACGGTCAGCGAGGAGTTCTAACGCCTCCGGGAAGGTCAGCCCTTCCATCTTCTGGACGAACGAGAGGACATCGCCGCCCTCGTCGCAGCCAAAACACTTGTAGATCTGCTTCTCGGGATTAACCATGAAGCTCGGGCTCCGCTCCTTGTGGAACGGGCAGAGCCCCTTGTGGTTCGCGCCGGCACGCTTCAACGGCACGTACGACCCAACGAGGTCGACGATGTCGATCCGATCCTTGACGTCCTGCACCTGGTCATCTGCCATGGCTCCACTCTCTCGCAGGGTGTCGCGAGCGTCAACGAATCAAGGTGCTACTTCTTCGCCCAATCTCTCCTTGTTGGTATACTTCACATATCATATAGAGAAACATGAGCGACGCAGGGGGGATAATGTCAGAAGTACCCGGTAATCAGCCACCAGTACCACCACACGTACCCGATCTTCCTGACTCGCCCAATGTCCCTTTCGACCCGCTCCGAGAGCTCGAGAGTGCGAAGCAACGCGCCCGAGCGCTCCGCGAACAACAAGAGCGCGATGCGGCCACAAAACAAGCAGAGGCCCGACAGAACGTCGCCGAATACCGCAAGCTCCTCCTGGATCGCGAGCGTACTGCAGAGCATTTCCAGCTCACGCCGCAAGAGGCACGGAGCGCAGAAACCGAAGCTCAGCAGCTTGAGGCGCTCGTCGAGCAGCTTCAACCTCGAGCGAATGCGCTCTTAGCAGAACGCGTCGTCGAGCAACTCGACAACACCACAGCCCAACTTGCCTACCTCGAGCGCGCCCGCGGAGTTCTACAGGAAAGTCGCGACTCCCTTACGCCGGAGGACTACCAGGCGATCGAGGCGCGAACTGAGGCCAGTATTGCCGAGCTTCAGCGCCGCTTCGCCGAGCTTGAACCGCGCGTACTTGCCTGGAAGGCTGAGGCTGAGGCGCTCGCCGCACCAGTTCTTGAAGAATTCGATGGCGCAGCCGCCCCGCAAAACGAAGCCGAGTTAACAGCACTGCTCACGCGACTCGGCGAGACGCTCGACACGAAACACGGCTTCATTGCCGAGGGACGAGAACTCCTCAAGCAGCTCGACGCAGTCGACAAGAACATCCTCGAACTCCTCAGCCCGCCAGAAGCAGTGAGCGAGCTTTACGGTGCGTACCGGCAAGAGCAACGCGTACGATTACACCTCACGCGCTCCCTCCGCGACCAATGGAACAAGCGCGCGCTATACGACCGACCGCTCGGAGCTTCGTTGTTGGAGTTCCGAAACGCATCGTCACTCGATACGAAATACAGCGACAGCGAAATATGGAAGGCTGAGCAGGAGCGACGGGCTCGGCAACCTGAACGCTTCGAAGCCAGTACACCGAATGACATACTGACCGAAATGCTCGTCGATCAGTTTATTGACGGACTGAGCGAGCAGTACGACCTCAATAACCCTAACCTCACCGTAGCTGAGCGACAGCGACGACTTGAAGAGCTTGGTAATGCCCTGGGCGAAGTATTTCGAAACCCTGAGCAATTTCATTACGCGGCGAGTAGCTTCAATGATCCGCAGTCGTTTGTCACACAGTCCTACTCGTCAAACGATCCACGACTCCAGCAGCGGGTCCGTGCTCAGTTCGATGCCTTCTTCATCACTTGGCTCCTGGGCGCCGGTCCCGGAACG
>JBMNRW010000016.1:0-4585 GCA_050944875.1 Patescibacteria group bacterium
CGGGGAAACTCCCCGTCGTTTCCCCGACCCCCTTCCCGTTCGAGTCCGCTTACTAGCTAACCATGCAAAAACCCGTCACAAGGACGGGCATTTGCATGGCTCCCGAGGTCGGACTCGAACCGACAACCACCTCGTTACACGTACTCCTCATGTTTCCATGGGGCATGGACTATCTCATCTCCTAAGAAAGGAGCTGGGCGCTCGCGGTGGGATTATTGTTGGGACTCACCCACTAGTCTCTAGACCTTGCCGTCAACTAAAACCCTGACGGCCTTGGTTCGGGATTGCCCTTCCATCACAGGATGGGGGAGGGGTTCCCCGAATTCACCCAGTTATTCGACCGTGATCACTCACGGAAGCTGCCAATCCTCGACAGCGAGGTGCTCTGCCATTGAGCTACTCGGGACTATGAAATTGTTACACGTGAACGAGTGCAGGCTACCAGAAGGCGAAAGGCGATTCAACCCTGAGCTTAAGAAGATCGAGTGGCGAACAAGGTTGTCTTGGTCACAACTTGGATCGGTACGAACCAATGTATATGCCAACTGCCACAAGTCTGAAAAGCCGAAGATAGTAGGCGAGTGGCAACACGTAGTAATCTGCCCCGTCCACCACACTTCGTTCGACCGTTTCTGTTTAAGCCGACAAATACCTTGCCGATCTTTGGCGAGCTCGGCGGCGGTAGTAGGGGAGTGATTGTTCAAAAAAATTGTTTCAATGTTTCACGTTCGAATATATGCACTATCCCCGATTTCCCCATGGGGAGAAGCTACGATTCTTGGGGAAAACGAACATTGAACTGACGGCGAAGCGACGATCCCCCATCGAGATAGGTGGCTTCGGCAAAGGTAAGATTTGCTTCTAAATCGAGTGTGCTTTTTAAGTACTCCACCTGCTCCTTACATGGAAACGGTGTCACCCAGATCGAACGCTTGAGCGGATGGAGGCCGAGCTTTGTAAAGAGATAGCGAAGCTGGTCGCGAACAGTGCGCTGCTTCTCGGGAATATCCCATATAATGAGCCGCCACCGGCCATCCCACGGCTCGGTACGCGGAATCCGAAGCCCTTCGAGTTCGTACGCCTGGGCACGCTCAATTCCCTTCGCTGTTAAGCGGATCCCGGCGTCATCCTCCTCAATATAGCCACGAACCTTAAGCCGACTTACGGTCTTTGTGACGGCAGCCTTTGGGTGGGCCGGAGCGAACATGCCCGCCAGGAGCTCGCGCGTCACCGCATACGTCGGCGGTAAGTTGGATTGCTGCGCGGTGCGCGCCAAGTCGGCAAGGAACTTTACCACGTCGCGAGTGATATCAGTTGGATGTTTCATACATAAATTGTTTCAATGTTTCACGAACGAATCTATGCATCGATTCATTTTTCCACCTGTGGATCCAGTGGATAACTATCCGCGCTGCAAATTTGCAGCTGGTAGCCAGCGCGTGCACAGCCCGGTAAGATACCATTGAGGAACGAAAGGATCTCACTATGCCACTCATCACCCGCTGGATCATCAGCGCACTCTCTCTGCTTCTCGTTGCCTATCTCGTACCCGGCATCGCGGTTGCAGGGTTCTACGCTGCTCTAATCGGCGCGCTGGTCCTTGGCTTTGTAAATGCGATCATCCGACCAGCTCTTCTCCTCCTTACCCTGCCGATCAACATTCTGACACTTGGACTCTTCACCCTTGTCGTAAACGCGTTTATGCTCTGGCTCGTTTCAACAATCGTCAAAGGCTTTGATGTCGTAAGCTTTTCCGCTGCGTTTTGGGCGGCGGTGATGCTCTGGCTTGTCGGCTGGATCGTCAACGTCACGTTCGAATCAGCCAAGACGAAATAAGCCAACGCCAAGAACAACACAAGAAGATCGTCCAGCGTACGATCTTCTTGTGTTGTCAGGTGGGCTACTCCTTCAGAGCCCAATCGACCGGGTACACCTCGTCGACCGTTGCTCCGGCCGTCACATGAACAACGGTTGCATCGCAAGCACGATCTTCCTCGCAAGTAAGCGCGGTCGTGTAGTAGGCGCGCGTCGCCGGCGCTGAGAGCTGGTAGCTATACACCAGGTACTGGCCATCTGGTACTTCAAGTATGTACTCGCCAGTCGCCTGGGGGACGGTGCACGTCAAAGTGCCACTAAGCACTGACCGGGCACAAACCTGGAGACCAACCGGTACCTGGCCTCCCTCGTCGAAAGTGCGACCGGCAATGTAGCCAACATGTGCTTCCACAATTGGTCGCGGTGACGCTTCAATCATCCCTTGCTGCCCCCAAGCAAAGAAGAGAAACCCACCGAGCGCAAAGAAGGCAACCGTCACCACCGCTACTGCCGTCGGGTACCAAATTGCGTTCGAACGCAAACCTCGCATAGCTCTATGGTACCACACGAACCTTGACCACTCCTGATCACTCGCCTATCGTCACCACCAAGGAACCATATGCCAACTGATGCAGTCACCCGCGCCCAAATCGGTCACGTATACGCAGCAGTCGAGCGCGAGCTCGGACTCAATGCTACAGCGCTTTGCGAAAGCGCGGCGCTCGCCGTTGCACAGGAAGTTCAAGCACTCCTGCGCGCCAGTGGCGGGACTGATGTGGCAGTACTCGCTGGCGGGAGCGGCAACGGCGCAGATGCTATTGCCACCGCCCGCCGATTAGCCGGCTGGGGCATCCGAACAACAATCCTTCTTGCAGCCGAACGAACGGAACTTGCCACGACAACGAGAAACGAGCTCGAGCGCGCTGAGCACTACGGTATTCGAATCTTCGACCCGGGCGCATTCATGCCACCGGCCGCAATTGTCGTCGACGGACTTATCGGCACCGGCCTCGACGGCGCGCCGACCGATACGGCCGGTAGTCTCATTGACGCCGCCCTGCGTATGCGCGTCCCGATCGTCGCAATCGACCTTCCGAGCGGCCTCCATCCAGACACCGGCAAAGCCGACCAACCAGCAATCCGCGCCGACGTCACCGTGACACTCGCGTACCCGAAGCTCGGCCTCGTCAAGCCGTTTGCGAAAAATCTCGTCGGGACGCTTAAAATTGCCGACCTCTCGATTCCGGCGAGCGCCTGGCAACGGCTCAACCTGCCGGCACCGCGCCTCACCGATCTCACGACCACCCTCTGACCTGGTAGAATGTACCTGATCGGAGGGTGCACTGGCGAAGCTCTATACGAAGACCGGTGACCGGGGTGAGACCGGCCTCTTAGGCGGCGTTCGCGTCACGAAAACCGACCCTATAATCGAAGCGGTTGGCGCGCTTGACGAGCTAAACGCCGCGATCGGCGCCGTCCGCGCCTATGAGACGTGCGCAGCAGTCGCGAACGCGCTCACGCCAATCCAACACCGCCTGTTCGCGATCGGCGCCGAGCTCGCAGGCGCGACGACGCCAGGCGTCACCCAGGCCGACATTACCGCGCTCGAGCAGCAGATCGACGAGCTCGACGCAGCAGCGCCGCCGCTCGCCGCATTCGTACTACCCGGCGGCACCGTCGCAGCTGCGAACCTTCACCTCGCCCGGACAATCGCCCGACGCGCCGAACGCCGCGTTCTCGCCCTCGACCCACCGGCGTCGCCAGCTGTTCGGATCTACCTGAACCGCCTCTCAGACGCGCTCTTTGCCGCTGCCCGCACGGAGAACGCAGCAAGTACGCACGCGGAAGTACTCTGGCGGAGCGAGGCGTGACCAGCCGTCTCCTCATCACTTTTCTGTTGGTTGCTGGTCTTGCCTTCATGGGTACGGCGATTTTCTGGCTCGTCATGGCGCCGCGCGGCCACGTCGAACGGACCTGGTCAGACGAACCGCTCGCCCCGTCTGACGTCCTGACCGAGCTCCGTACTCGGCGCAGCCCAGCCGCGACCGCCGACGTCTCTTCGATTCCCGTGCCAATCCTGACGTACCACTACGTCCGGGTCATCTCGCCTGACGATGACCCGCTCGGCTACCGGCTCTCCGTACCGCCGGGTGACTTCGCCCTCCAACTCGAAGCCTTTAAGCACCGCGGCTACGAGCCAATTACGCTCAAAGACTTCTTCGCGGGTCGCATCAATGAACGGAGCATCATCCTCACCTTCGACGACGGCTACCGCGACTTCTTCGAAGCGGCCTACCCAATCCTCCGGCGACGAGGGGTGACCGCAGTTGCGTTCGTGACAACCGGATTCCTAAACGACAAGGAGGGGCGGTACCTCACCGACGAGATGGTCCGCGAACTCCATGACGCCGGCATTGAAATCGGCGCGCACACGGTGACGCACGCGAACCTCGCCGCAATCACGCCCGAGAAGCTCCGGACTGAGCTCCTCGAGAGCCGGTTCCGCCTTGAGGAACTCATCGGCGACCGGGTCACCTCGGTCGCCTACCCCTCTGGCAAGTACAGCGACGACGTCCTGCGCCTGAGCGCCTTCGCCGGCTACGACCTCGGCGTCACGACGGAGTACGGTGCCGCGACGCTCCGCGACGATGTCCTGCGCCTCCCCCGCATCAACGTCACCGGCGGGATGCCGGTCGACGAACTCCTCGATAAGATCGACACGGCGAAACGCGAGACGACCAGCCGACTCAGCGCGTCGCCGGCCGACGGC
>JBMNRW010000017.1:0-4361 GCA_050944875.1 Patescibacteria group bacterium
CGACACACCCGGCGAAAGTCTGGCAGGCCGCGCTCGGCGAGCTCGAGGTCGCGCTCTCCAAGGCGAACTTCACGACGTGGTTCAAGAACACGCAGATCCTCCACGCCACCGAGACGGTCGTGACGATTGGCGTCCCGAACACGTTCGCGCAGGAGTGGCTGTCGAAGAAGTACCACGTCCAGATCATCGATGCCCTGAAGCCGCACTACCCCGACCTCGAGAAGGTCGAGTACCGCATCGCAACCGGCACACAGAAGCCGGAGTTCCCAGATCCGGAATCGTCAGCACCGGTCTCGTTCACCCCGACGGCGAACGCCTCAGCTGCCCGGCGCGTTGACGACGAAGAGGAGCGCGGAAGCTACCTGAACGCCTCGTACACGTTCGACACGTTCATCGTCGGGAACTCGAACCGACTCGCGCACGCCGCCGCTATGGCCGCTGCCGAGCGCCCGGGCACGCCCCGGTATAACCCGCTCTACATCTACGGCGGCGTCGGCTTGGGGAAGACCCACCTCATGCAAGCGGTCGGGAACACAATCAAGAAGCAGAACCCGAGCAAGCGGATCGTCTACGCGTCCTGCGAGGCGTTCACGACCGAGTTCATCGAGGCCTTGCAGAATAAGCGGCGCGACGAGTTCAAGAAGCGGTACCGGAACGCCGACGTCCTCCTGATCGACGACATCCAGTTCCTCTCGAGCAAAGAAGCGACGCAGGAGGAGTTCTTCCACACATTCAACACGCTCCACCAGACGAACCGCCAGATCATCATGACCTCGGACACGCGACCGCAGTCGATCTCCCAGCTCGCCCCGCGACTCTCGAGCCGGTTCGGCTGGGGGATGGTCGCCGATATCCAGTCACCCGACATCGAAACCAGGCAGGCAATCCTTCGGTACAAGTGTGAGGAGAAAGGGTTTGTCCTCGACCCCGAGATCACTGAGTACCTCGCCCGTGAGGTCGCTTCGAATATCCGTGAGCTCGAAGGAACGCTCAACTCGCTCATCACGCACTGTGAGCTCTACCGGACTACCCCCTCGCTCGCCCTCGCTCGCGAGCTCGTCGAGCAGTCTGGCGCCTCAACCCGTACCGCCCACCTCTCGCCCGACACGATCTTCCGGACAGTTGCCGAGTTCTTCTCGCTCGACCTCGGGGAGCTCCTGGGGAAACGCCGGCACAAGGAGCTTGTCTACCCCCGCCAGATCGCGATGTACCTCATGCGGGTCGAGATGAGCGCCTCGTTCCCGAAGATCGGGAAGGCACTTGGCGGAAAGGACCATACGACAGTCATGCACGGCGTCGAGAAGATCACGAAGGAGCTCCAGAAAAACGAGTCGCTCCAACGCGACCTCGTACTCCTGAAGGAGCGGCTGTACAGCCAGTAATCACCCTCTTCAACACCCCTGTGGGGAACGTGTGGATGAGCCGGGATAACTCAGCGGTAGTACCCACTCCAGCGCGCCGGACCCACACCTATACCCAAACCATCCCCAGCTCCGTCCCCACACCGACCTGCCGCCATCCCCAGCTCATCCACACGTCACACTCCCGTTTCTCCACAAATCCACAGCCCTTGCTACAGTCACTACTAGATCTCTCTCGTATTATGGTTAATCCCCTAGCCTGTGGAGTACATGGAAAGGACACGATATGAAGCTAGTCTGCACACAGGAAAACCTCGCAAAGGGATTACAGACGGTAAGCCGTGTTGCAACGACCCGGTCATCACTCCCTATTCTCGCGAATATCCTCGTCGCGACAGACGGTGGTCGCTTGAAGCTCGCGGCGACAGACCTCGAGGTTGGGGTAACGACGTGGATTGGTGCTAAAGTGTCGGGAGAGGGATCGGTCACGCTCCCGGCCCGGTTGTTCGTCGACTTCGTAACGAGCAACACCGACGAGACGCTCGAGCTCTCAGTTTCCGGCTACGAAGCGACGGTGAAGAGCCCGCACTACAATGCGACCTTAAACGGCATGGATGCGAACGATTTCCCGCTCATCCCACCACCTGGGAAGGATGAGGTCGCGGTTGTTCCGGCGGCAACGCTCCGGCGGGCACTCCAAGGAACGCTCTACGCCGCTGCCGTCGACGACACCCGGCCAGTTCTGAATGGCGTCTTCCTTAAGGTTGAAGGAACGACGCTCACGCTCGCGGCGACGGACTCATACCGGCTCGCGGAGCGGCGCATCGAGCTCACGAAGGGGCCGAAGGAGCTAGTGACGCTCATCCTCCCGGCCCGGGCTGCGGCGGAACTCGTCCGGATCCTCCCGGAGACTGAGGACGAAGTCGCGCTCACCCTCTCAGCGAACCAGCTCTCGCTCGCGGTCCAAGACACGCAGGTCGTCTCGCGCCTCATTGAGGGCGTCTATCCAGACTACACCCAGATCATCCCGAAGGAGATAGGTACGAGCGTGACACTCGCCCGGGCCGAGCTCGCTGCGGCGGTGAAGATGTCGAGCCTCTTCGCCCGTGACTCCGCTGGCCACATCCGTCTGAAGTTCCTGCCCGACAAGGGGCTCGATATCGAGGCGGTGTCCCCGAGCGCCGGGAAGAACACGGCGACGATTCAAGCCGAGGTGACCGGTGAGGCGCTCGAGGTCGCGTTCAACGCAAAGTACGTCCTCGATGCCTTGAACGCGCTCACGGCGCCCCAGGTCGTGCTCTCTTCGACCGGCGTGGACCGCCCGGGAATTCTCCGGCCGGTCGGCGACGACACCTCCCTCGCCCTCGTCATGCCGCTCCGGCTCGATGCCTGAGGCATGGCTCCACTCACCCTCACCCTCACGGGGTTCCGCTGCTTCGATTCCTACGAAGCGCACTTACCAGCGGTAACGATCCTCGTAGGGCCGAACGGGACTGGGAAGACGAGCGTCCTCGAGGCAGTCCACTACCTCGCACTCGGCCGGTCGTACCGGACGAGTGCTGACCGTGACTTACTACAGTGGGGAGCATCGACCACTCGGGTGGTTGGTGTGATCGGCGAGGAGCTCCAGCTTGAGCGGGCGTTTGAGCTCCGCGGCGAGACGCTCGTTAAGCAGGTGAAGTACAACGGCCAGCTCCTTTCCGGTGTCGCGTCCTTAGGGAAGATCCACGTCGTCCTCTTCGCGCCGGAGCTCGTCGACCTGATCACTGGGCCGCCGCGCGAACGTCGGCGCTACCTCGACGCTGTCCTTTCTGGGCTCGACCATACGTACGCGCCGACGCTCGTCCGATACCGCCATGCCCTGAAGCAGCGAAACGCGCTCTGCGCGCAGCGAGGGGCGCAGGAAGGGGCACTCTACGATGTGTGGGAGGCGCAATTAGTCCACGAAGGGCGCTCGCTTATCGCGAAGCGGGCAGCGTTCGTCGCCTTCCTCATGGAGCTCATCGGCGACGCGTACGGCCGGATTGCTGGCGAGCGGACGCGCAGTATTGGGCTCCGGTACCAGAGCGCAGTCAAAGACCTCGACCGGTATGAGGAGCTCCTCGTCGCGAGCCGGAGCCGGGACGCGCTACTGGGTGCGACCTCGGTCGGTCCGCACCGTGACGACCTAACTATCCAGATTGACGACCGGCCGGCGGCAACCGCGTCGAGCCGGGGCGAGCAGCGGAGTCTCCTCTTGGCGCTCAAAGCTGCTGAGCTCGCCTTCGTCGACGCCCGGACAGATGACCAGCCGGTCATCCTCCTCCTCGACGACATGTTCTCTGAGCTCGACGAAGCGCGCTCCCAAGCGCTCGGGTCGCTCGTCAAAGGCCACCAGACGGTCATTACGGCGACCGACGTCGCGACGATCCCGGCGTCGCTCCGGGATGGGGCGGCCGAGCTCCGGACGGCGGTGTAGGATGGGCCTTCGGCACCTCGGGAGTGAACTCGGGCGCTGGCAGCGCCGGCACCAAATCAGTAAGCCGCTCCACGCGGCAGCGATCGTCGCGCGCGCGAACGAGATGGCCGAAGGCCGGTTTGTTGCCCGCTCGTACCGTGCCGGTACGCTCTACGTCGAGGTTGTAACACCTGCAGCCCGGTCGGCGCTCCAGAGCGTGCTCCCAGCAATTCTCGCTGCCTGTAACGCCGGGACGGCGTCACCGGTCGTCCGCGAGGTGAAGTTTCGCCTGGCCAGGCCGCGCTAGGATGAGGCTCTTGGAGACTGCTGTTGCCGACCTATCTCACCTGTTCTCTTTTGGCGTGGGTAGTGGAAGAACTGTACTGACTCACCTTGTTGCCACGTGGAGGTGTAGCCAACTCCATCTAACTCTGCTGCGACACGCTTTACGTGTTCCGTGTTGATGTGTTTCGGTACACTGTACCGTTCTTGGAACTGCTCGTACGCGTGGACTGGTGACGCACCATCGTAGTAGATGATTCCCTTTGGAACCGGTAGGCCGT
>JBMNRW010000018.1:0-4254 GCA_050944875.1 Patescibacteria group bacterium
CTTCAATGATCCGCAGTCGTTTGTCACACAGTCCTACTCGTCAAACGATCCACGACTCCAGCAGCGGGTCCGTGCTCAGTTCGATGCCTTCTTCATCACTTGGCTCCTGGGCGCCGGTCCCGGAACGCCGAGTGGCGCCGCAGGTCCGTACGTATTCGAGAGTCATTTCGCCCTAGGCTCCTACGATCGAGATGGCCAAGGCCGCGAACAGTTCGTCGACCAGCGCATCCGACCACACCTAGGCATGATCGAGGTAATGCAGGCAGCACAGGATGCCGAACGTGACGTGCTGCAGAAATTCGGCATCAGTCCAACTGGGGAGAGCTTCTTCCACGCCTCGATCGGCGAGGCGACCAGGTGGGCAACGGATACCGCGGCCAATGGCTCGTGCAAGATGCTCCCTGCGCGTGAATTCTTTAACGATAAGACGGGTGCACTGCTCCCGCGAGATATTATTAGCCAGCGCGATCAACTCACTCCCGCCCAACGAAAAGAACGAGCCAGGCTCGAGCAAACATACCAAGAGGCGTACAACGCACTCGTGCCTCTCCTTGAACGCCACGTTGCTGAGCTTCGCGAGCTAGCGGAAGCGAAGCAGACCAAGCTTGCTCAGCAAATCGAAGCGTTGCAGGTACTTGAAACTCAAATCGCAACAGAAATCGAGGCGCTCGGAAAGCGACCGGAGACGCTCAGGGAGGCATCCCGCAATTTTGGCTCTGATGTCAGAGTGTTAGCCCGCAGCCTACGAGACTTTCTCGCGCAGCTCAAGAATGCGAAGCTCAGCCTCGCTAAGACATCAATCCTTTCGTGGCAAGTACGCAGGGACACTCGGGGAACAATTACCATGATAGAAGGAGAGATTCCAAAGTATCGACAGGCATTAGCTGGTGTCGCGGAGCTACTCAATTTCCCAGACAAACTACCCGAAGATCCGGAGCAACTCCCTGACTGGGGAGATCGTCTCTACAGAGAGGTTCAATACTTCCTTAGCGGGGAATACCAAGAAACTCCCAAGAAACGCCAGGAACTCGAGGGTATCCGCCAGCAAATCGCAGCGATCAAAGCAGAGAAGCACATGCTTGAACGCAGTCCATGGCTCCAGCCCACCGGAGTCGAGCGAAGTCAGTAGTTTTTCGGTGCATCCCTAACAAGCCGGGCGGCGCCGAGCGCCGTGCCGTGGTACGTCGCGTACGTGCGGACCGAAAGACCGGATCGCTCGGCGTGCATCCTCACAAGGCGCGCGTCTTGCGAAATGCCACCAGTCACAACGAGCTCGCTCGGCGGCATCGGGAGTCGCGCGAGCGCAGTGTCCGTCGCACTTGCAATCTCTTCGAGCACTGGCGCAAGATCCTGCCCCTGCGAAAGCAATGTGTCGACACGACGCGCGTACTCACCGACCCGAACCTCGAGCGCAAACTGCGTCCCGGTCTCACTGGCGGCGAGTGTCGTAAACGCATCCGGGACAAGTATGAAATGACTTCCTAGCGCCTGAACGAGAAACGTACCGGTACCGTGTGTCACTGTCGTCGTGCCAACTGCAAAGCCAGCCGCAGCCAGCGATGCTTGCTGGTCGCCGATTACCACTCGGACAGGCACCGGCGAACCCACGAGGTCGGTACGAAGTGTGCCGAAGTCTGACCGAGTCGGTTGAACAGTTGGCAAAAGATCGAGCGGGAGGTGAAACGATAAGGCAAGCTCATCGTCCCAATGCTCTGTGCGAATATCGTACAAGAGTGTCCGAGCAGCATTGGTTGGGTCAGTAACGTGACGTCGCTCCTCCGTCAGACGAGCAAGAAGCCAACTATCAACCGTCCCGATGCGCAGTCGGCCAGCAGCCTGCGCTACTTGTACGTCAGGCGAAGTAGCAAGAAGCCACTCGAGCTTCGATGCAGAGAAGTACGGCGTAATATCAAGTCCGGTACGCTCACGGATCCACGCACGATCTTTAGCGAAACACTGCATCCTATCGGCTGTGCGCTCATCCTGCCAGAGCAGCATCGGGGCAAGTGGCGCATTGGTCACCTCATCCCACGCAACGACCGACTCGCGCTGGTTCGTAATCGCCATAGCGTGAACTTGGCCAACGGACGCCACTTCGCGAAGCACTGCTTCGGCAAGGTCGGCGTACGCGGTAGCGTCCTGCTCTGCCCAACCCAAGTGCGGCTGATGTGTCACCGTCGGACGTGTGGCGCTCGCGAGTAGCGTGAGCTCCGGCGAGAAGACAAGCGCCTTCACCGCGGTCGTGCCAGCATCGAGAACGAGAAGGTTGCCCTGTTTAGACATGCTGCTGGAAGAGCTGGGTAAACACCGCGCGCGAGTCAGCGCCCTCGGCGAGACACGCGCCGATCGCCTGGAAGAAAGGCAGGTCGTGGTTCCCATGGAGCCTGGTCACCAATGGTTGGTACGCCGCCGCGCCCTCGGCGAACCCCTGCTCGACACCGGTCGCGAGCGCGACGCCGAACTGGTGATTTTTCGATGCTGGCGAGAGCGCGGTCGTAATGAGATCGGCCGCCCCGGCTGATGAGAGAAGCGTCTCGGGCTTGCCGCCCAAAGCAACGAGAAGTTCGGGAATCTCACGCAGTGCCTGACCAATAAGCCAACCACTCGCGTTCCCACCGAGTTCGACCCCGGTCGCTATCCCGAGCCCAACGGCGTAGATGTTTTTGAGTGCCCCGAGTACTGCGACCCCTCGAACGTCATCTGAATACTCAAGGATGAGTCTCGACTCAGCGAAGACTGGCGCAAACCGATCGTAGGCCGCTCGGCCAACTGTCGCGACAGTCGCTGCCCCGATCTTCCCCCGTAAGAGTTCCTCGGCGAGCATCGGTCCGTAGAGGAGGCCGATCTGCTGTGCCGGGAATACTGTAGCGAGAAACTCATCAATGCACTGCGTCGTCTCTGAGACGATCCCCTTCGAGACTGC
The DNA here is from genome assembly GCA_050944875.1 of Patescibacteria group bacterium. Lineage (GTDB taxonomy): Bacteria > Patescibacteriota > UBA1384 > JACPKC01 > JACPKC01 > JBMNRW01. Next base: position 2,924 of record JBMNRW010000018.1, read on the forward strand.
GAGGACGAGCGCACCGGGTTGCAGATATGGCGCAAGCGACGCTGCCGCATTCTGGATGCCAGTCGTTGGAACGCAAAGGATGACGGTCTCAGCACCTAATGCGAGCTCGGATAACAATACTTGGTTTGGCACGAGCGACGGATCAACATCCCACTGGGCGAACGGCTGATTAGCATCCCGCAGAACGCTAGCGAGCGCCGAGCCAATCTTGCCAGCGCCGAGAATGAGAAGCTTTTCCATAGTTACCTCCGAGTGAGTGCGGCCGCTACCTGTACAACGCCAAGTCTATAGTACCGACACTCCACCCCCACGCAAACGCGCGGAACCTACCTAACTGTTCAGAAGGACGATCTGGAGGTTTAGGTACGTCGCGAAGGATACCCAGATGAAGTACGGCACCAGGAGCAGGGCGGCAGCCCGGTCAATTGACCGAAAGCAGAGCACTGTCCCAATAATAAAGAGGAGCAGGAGTAGTATAACGACCAACGCAAAGTCCGGCTGGCGGAACCCGAAAAACACGACAGACCAGGCAAGGTTGAGCCCGAGCTGCAACACGAAAAACTCCGTCGCAGCTTCTTGGTTCATTGTTCGCACGCCGCCGCGAATCACCCGGTAGAATGCTATACCCATAAGGAAGTAGAGTGCGGTCCAAGCCGGCGCAAAGAGCCAGTTTGGTGGACTGAAGGCAGGTTTCACGAGTCCGGCGTACCACGTCTCAATCGAGTTCGTCGTAACGGCGCCACCAATCGCCGCCACGACAAACGGCAGCCCGAGCGCTACTCCGAGCCGAAACCAGTCAATACGTCGCCTCCCCCTTGCCATCCTTCCCCCTCAGCAACCCGCGGTCGCTCGCCAAACATATCTATAGTTTACCGCTTAGAAGGTGGTCGGTCGACTTGAAGCACCCTATCCGACACGTTGTACCCCCACAGATAACTCCGTATCACTCACATCGTCGACATACCCGACATGGCGCTTATAAAGCGAGCGCAGCCAGCTTTCAGGATCGGCACAAGCCACGCTTCGCGAGGTAGGTCGCACGGTCTTTAGTAGGCAGTCGCTCAATCGCATACCGGAGCATTGTGCGTGGCATCACCTCGGCGTGCGCATCGAGGAAACGCCGGAGCGTTGCCTCGTCCTGCTTCCCGACCTCGCGGAGCATCCAGCCAGTCGCCTTGTGCATGAGGTCGTGCGGATGCGCGAGGAACCGCTCAGCGAGCGTGAGTGTCGCGTCGAACCGGCCGACTCTAATAAGTGCCGCAGTCGCCACCATCGCGACACGTTCACGCCAGAGCTCCTCGGAGTCCGCGAGCATAGTGAGCACCTTGGCG
>JBMNRW010000019.1:0-4134 GCA_050944875.1 Patescibacteria group bacterium
CGTATCCATCCTTCTACTACTCCTTCGACCGCAGAAGCTCGTCGCGCTGCGGGTCGAAAGCCGGTCTGCCCGGCTTGGTGCCAAACCGGACCGAGGGCGAGCCGTCGCTTGCGGTCTCAAACCGGACGGCGAGCGGCTCGGGCTTCCTCGACCGGTCCCCCCAGGGGCGCCGGTAGAACTGGACGCCGCGCTGGAGCCGGGCGTAGTCGCTGGCCGACACCTCGAGGAGGTTCGACCAGACGAGGCTGTCGTCCTTAGCCGGCGCGAGCTCAACCGGGCTCGGGCCCGGTTCGGTCGGGTGGTAGACCGGCGCGATCGCCGGTGCGGTGTAGCCAAACTTCTCGCGCGCGTGCGCGAGCATGTTGACCATCAAGCGGTAGCTCGCCTCGTTGACGAGTGCCTGCTCGAACAGCTCGAGCGTGCCTCGGCGCCGAGTGTTGGTCTCGGTGTACCCGCCGCTGTCCTCCCCCGCGTACCGGCTCCGCCAGTACGTCGCCGCCTCGGACGACGTCATCGCCACTTCGCCGCTCGTCGCAGTGAAGAGCGTGACGCCGTTGCGGACGTAGTCCGCGGAAAGCGTCAGCCGACCACTGTAATAGTGGCCATCACTACCGACGTCCCAACCAGAGCGCCACCGATCTCCAGTCGACCAGCCGCCGGAGCGGTTCCGCCGGTCCTCCTGGATGAGGTAGTACCCAGCCGAGAGGTACACGGCGTCGAACTCCGAATCCCGACTCCGCACTTTCCGGTACTCCCGCTCGTGGAGCATCGGCCAGCCGTGGTTCTTGATGTTAAGCTTCACCCGGTCGACCAGCATCGGGTCTTCCAGCTTATACTGGCCGACGTAGGTGACTTTGGGTTCTAGAAACAGCGGGCGATCCGGCCGAGCCGGCGCCTGCACTTGAGCCTGGGCCTGCGTCCCGCAAGCCAACAGGGCCAGGAAAATCCACAAACAGAACACGCAATTTTGAAACGTACGCATGACTTGTCCCTCCAGCACTGTAGTCGTCCACCCACAGGTGAAACGGCAAATAGTACCAGGTTTTCTCCTGTTCGTCAAGGTGAGTACACCTGGATCGGCCGTGGCACGGCTGGTACAGTAAAGAACGTAAAGGAGGGGTCAGTGGATCTCCGTTCAACCGTCCAAGCTGCCAACCGGGAACACGAGGAAGCGCAGGCACAGGCGCTCGCTACCCGCCTCCACCTCGGGTACGTCAACCTGACGGACTACCCGTTCAACCCGCAGATCCTCCACCTGATCCCACTCGAGACGATCCACACCCAGTTCGTCGTCCCGTACCTTCGGAGCGGGAACGAGCTCAAGGTCGCGTCGCCGAACCCCGAAAACCCTGCGCTCGCGCAGTTCCTCCAGGATTTCGCTACTGCGAACGGCTACCACGTCATCCTCACCGTCTGCTCGCAGTCGTCGTTCCTCTCCGCTGCCCGCGCCGCCGAGCTGGCGCCCGTTGAACCGCAGCCAGTTGCCCCGAAGACCGAGCGCGCGAACGACACGATTCTCGAAGGGTTTAAAGATAAAACCGAGCTCGCCAGCCGGCTCGCCCGCGTCTCGACGACCGAGCTCCTTGACGTGCTCTTCGCTGGCGCGCTCGCTATGCACGCGACCGACATCCACATCGAGCCGACCGAAAAGGCGCTCACGATCCGCTTCCGGGTCGACGGTATGCTCCAGGAGATCGCCACCCTAACGGTCGAGGCGTACCGCCTGCTCCGAAGCCGCGTGAAGTACCTCTCAGGGATGAAGCTCGACGTCCACGCCGCCCCGCAGGACGGCCGCTTCGAGCAGCGCTCACTCGGGCAAAAGGTGGACGTTCGCGTCTCCGCATTGCCAACGCCGTACGGCGAGACGTTCGTGCTACGCCTCCTGACGGGCGGCGAGGCTGCTCGGCTTGAGGAGCTCGGCTTCACGCCTGCCCAGCTCCAAACAATCCGGGCCGCGATCCAGAAGCCGAACGGCCTCATCCTGAACACCGGCCCGACCGGATCCGGAAAGACGACAACACTCTACGCCATCCTCGCCGAGCTCAACCAACCGGGCCGGAAGATCATCACGATCGAGGACCCAATCGAGTACAAGGTACCAGGCATCCAGCAGACGCAGGTCGACGCCGAGGCCGGCTACGACTTCGCAGGGGCACTCCGCTCCGTGCTGCGCCAAGACCCGGACATCGTCATGGTCGGCGAGATCCGCGACGCCGAGACCGCAACGATCGCCGTCCAGGCCGCGATGACTGGCCACCTCGTCCTCTCCACCCTGCACACCAACTCGGCGCCTGGCGCCATCCCGCGACTCCTCGACATGGGCGTGAAGACGTACCTTTTGGGCGGCGTCTTAAACCTCGTCATCGCCCAACGCCTCGTCCGCAAGCTCGCCCACCCCGAGGCACAAGGCGACGCCCGCTACGAGGGCCGGGTCGCCATCGCCGAGCTCCTCGTCCCGGACGAAAACCTCGAGACCTTAATCCAACAAAAAGCGTCGATCGAGCAGTTCGAGGACGCTGCCCATCAAAGCGGCATGACCTCACTCTTTCAGGACGGACTCGCGAAGGTCGCCGCCGGACTCACGACCGAAGAGGAAGTCCGACGCGTCGCCGCCGACGTCGCCTCAGCGCCACTAGCCCCCTCGACGGCTCCAAGCGAACCTGATACCATCTGAGCCGCTAGGGAGAGGTCGCATAGTGGTCTAGTGCGCTTGTTTCGAAAACAAGTGAGGCTGCAAGGTCTCCGTGGGTTCGAATCCCACCCTCTCCGCCAGAACGTGCTACTCATCGCAGATGGGCGGCACGTTCTGGCGTTTGGACGGATTCGAATAGCCGTAATCATCCACAGGAGCGCTTGAGCTCCTGTTTTCGTACTCTGCGCCAGCGCTGGTACGATGGACTCCGCAATCGGTCACGAGAGGGAGGACAGATGGAAGAAATGGTGAACTCGACCCCACGGCGGATCAGCCGCCTCGAGAAATTCCGCGAGGAGATCCGGATCGCGAAAGAGACTTTGAAGGCTGCGCTCGACGAGAGCCCGGAGTACGAAGCAGCCGCAGCGGAGGCGAAAGCGGCGGCTGCTAAGAAGAAGCAGGTCAAGGACCAGATCTGGAGCACGCCAGACTACCACAACCTGCTCCAGAAAATCAAAGAGAACCAAGAAGAGATCGCGACCCTGCAGGAAATCCTGACTGCCGAACTCATGGAGATCTACCAGCGCGACAACGTCGACGAGGTGCCAGACGAAGCCGGCGAGCCACGGAAGTTCAAGGTCTCGGTCAAAATTCTGCCGAAGGGTGCGGGGAAGTTTAAAGACCGCTAGACAGCATATCTGTTTTCCCCTATACTCCGCCTGTCTAAAGGAGTTCCCGATGTTGAGCAAAGGCAGTAAGCGAACCCGTGCGAAACGCCATGGCTTCTTCGCTCGCAAGCAGGCGATGATTAAAATGGGCAAGAAGGGCATGAGCGCGGTCATGAAGCGCCGGATCCAGAAGGGTCGGGAGCGCCTCTTTGCTACCCAGGGCTAAGCGCCTCACCGCCGCGCGGGAGTTCGCCCGGATCTACCGCACCGGACAGTCTGCCAAGAGCAGGCTGTTTCGTGTGTCGTGGGATACCCGGACGCCGTCGCCCCGCGTCGCCGTCGTCGCAAGTCGGAAGCTCTCGACGCGCGCAGTGAAGCGCAATCTCGCGAAGCGCCGGGTCCGCGCCGCAGTCGCCCGCCTCTTCCCCCTCCTCCGGCCGGTGAACCTCGTCATCCAGCTCCAGCCACTCCCCGTCGACGCGTTCGCGTTTCCTGTAGTCGAGACCGAGCTCCGCGGGCTCCTCGAGCGCTCCGGGCTTCTCAAGGCGTAACCGTGCGCTGGCTCGCCCTCCGGCTCATCCAGCTCTACCAAGCGACGCTCTCGCCCGACCACGGCTGGGCGCGGTCGCTCTACCCGCACGGGTACTGCCGGTTCCACCCCACCTGCTCCCAGTACACGTACGAAGCGATCGAGCGCTACGGCGTCGTCAAAGGGAGTTGGCTCGGCGGGAAGCGGATTCTCCGCTGCAACCCCTGGAACGAGGGCGGGCATGACCCCGTCCCGAAATCGCGGTAAGCTCGTCACGTAGCACAAAGCGAGGTCCCCATGTTTGA
>JBMNRW010000020.1:0-3956 GCA_050944875.1 Patescibacteria group bacterium
TCAACCAAGCGATCATCCTCGGGAACCTCACGAAAGATCCCGAACTCCGCTCGACCGCGAGCGGCCAGTCTGTCACTTCGTTCTCCGTCGCCACGAACCGGCGCTGGACGAACAAGGACGGGCAGCAGCAAGAAGACACTGAGTTTCACAACGTCGTCGCCTGGGGCAAGCTCGCAGAGATCTGCGCACAGATCCTCTACAAGGGCCGCAAGGTCCTCGTGAGCGGCCGACTCCAGACCCGCAACTGGGAAGCGCAGGACGGCTCGAAGCGCTTCACGACCGAGATCGTCGCCGACAACGTGAGCGCCCTCGGACCGTCACGTGGCGGGAGCGAAGAGGGTGGTGCACCGGCAGCCGGTGGCAACACGCCGAAGGTCGCAAAGAAAACGGACGCGCCCGCGGCCGTACCGGACGAGATCAACCTCGACGACATTCCGTTCTAACTCACCTACCTGAAAGGACCCTATGAAACGGCACAAGTACCCGAAAGAGAAGCTCGCCTGGATCGACTACAAGGACGTCGCCTTCCTCCGGAAGTTCCTCGGAACGTGGGGGAAGATCCGCCAGGCGAAGGACACCGGACTCTCGTCGCTCCAGCAGCGACGAATGACCGAGGCGATCAAGCGCGCCCGGTACCTCGCCCTCCTGCCGTTCACCGAGCGCCGCTAACGCGCACCAGGTGGCAGAAAGGACGTTATGCTCGGCATCACTGACTTGAAAGTTGGCACGTTCTTCGAGTACAACGGCGCGCCGCACCAGGTACTCTCGGCGGAACACTCGAAGATGGGCCGCGGCGGCGCAGTTATGCGCACCCGCATGCGTAACCTCCAGACCGGTGCAGTCTACGAGAAGACGTTCCAGGGGAGCGATTCCTTCGAAGAAGCAGACATCTCCCGGCGAAAGGGGCAATTCCTCTACGCCGACGACTCCGGCGCGACGTTCATGGAATCCGAACTCTTCGAGCAGTACACCCTCTCGCCGGAGCGCGCGAAAGACGTCGTGAAGTACGTCAAGGAGGGCATGGACGTCGACCTCGTCATCTACGACGGTACCCTCCTGGCGGTCGACGTGCCGGCCAAGGTTGACCTCGAGGTGACGTACACCGAACCAGGCTTCAAGGGCGACACCCAGTCCACGGTCACGAAGCCGGCGACGCTCGAAACCGGACTTGAAGTCCAGGTCCCGCTCTTCATCAAGCAGGGCGAGACGATCCGAATTTCGACGCAGACCGGGCAGTACGTCGAACGCGTGAACTAGTCTCGAATCTCTTCGATATCTTCCAGAATAATTCCCTGAGAAAAGCTGCCTCGTTCGGCAGCTTTTTTTGTCGTACCACTGAAATATCTTACTCATCTAATCCATGTGCGCGAAAGAGCGCCGATACTGCTTCAAGAAGATCTGCTGCTTCCTCCAGTGATGGCTTCTCGCAAAATTCTTCATATTCCTCGAGCACCTTCTTCGTACAGAATCCTCGAAGCTCTTCGCCGCCTACCTGTCGAACTATTGGACGTTCACCGTTTGCAGTGATGATTTCGGGGATGTGGTCCCGAATTAGCTTTGGTTCCATATTGTTGCGTTTAGCACTCCTGAAGGGTCTGCTAAACTAGCGGTATGTTGATCCAGTTAGACGCGCTCAAGACGCTTCCGGTCGCGACGGCTGAGGACGGTCGCCTCGGCCGTATCCTCGACCTCCTCATCGACCCCGACACGGGCGAGCTCGCCGGGTTCTGGGTGAAGCTCGATGGCTTGTTCGCACCGCGACGCGCGCTCTCGAGCCGCGACGTCGTTGCCTACGACCCCCGCGCGATCGTCATTCGTTCCGACGACGTCCTCCTCCCACTCGGCGAGATCAAGCCGCTCGAAGCGCTCGATGCTCGGCGCGACCACTGGATCGGGAAAGCTGTCCGTACCGAGGCGGGCGAGCAGCTCGGCCGAGTTGAAAACCTCGTCATCGACACCGACCTCGAGGTCGTCGCCAAGCTCCATGTCACGAGCCTGTTCGGACCGGAGCGTGTCCTCGCCCGCACCGACATTGTTCGCGTAACCCGGCAGGCGATCCTTGTCCGCGCCAACATCGCGAGCGTACCCGAAACAGTCGGGGCGGCAGATACGGCGACTGCATGACGTTCCGCGACGCCGTCCTCGCTACCGTGCAAGCTATCCCAGCGGGTCAGGTCATGACGTACGGCGAGGTCGCCCGTGCAGCCGGCCGGCCGGGCGCTGCCCGAGCGGTCGGGGCAATCATGCGAGCGAACACGAAGAGTTTCGTTCACCACGCCCACGACCCTACTGCGACCCCGTGCCACCGCGTCGTCGCCGCAGGCAGACGGCTCGGCGGCTTCAATAGCGGCACCGACTGGAAGAGTCGACTACTCAAAGCAGAGGGTTGGCAGATAACAGGCAGCAGATTGGAGTACCGATGACCGAGAAGCGGGGCACGCACCCAATCCCACAGATGGTGGTATTCAACAAGGTTACGAAGACCTACGGCACTGGCGATATTGCGACGCACGCGCTCCAAGACGCCTCGTTCACTATCGAGGCCGGGAGCTTCACTGCGATCGTCGGACCCTCTGGCTCTGGGAAAAGCACAATGCTCAACATCTTAGGACTCCTGGATCGCCCGACGAGCGGCACCTACACGCTGGACGGCAAGCTCGTGAGCGACCTCACGAGCGATACTGAGCGCGCCCGTGTCCGACGCGAGCTCATCGGGTTCGTCTTCCAGCAGTTCAACCTGCTCCCGAAGGCATCGGCACTCGAGAACGTCATGATGCCAGGCGTCTACACCCGACTGGCGAACCGCCGGAAGCGCGCCGAAGCACTCCTCAAGCTCGTCGGCCTGGGCCACCGGCTCCACAACCGCCCCAACCAGCTCTCGGGCGGTGAGCAGCAGCGCGTCGCCATTGCCCGGGCGCTCATCAACGAGCCGAAGGTTATCCTCGCCGACGAACCAACCGGGAACTTGGACTCAAAGACCGGCGTGCAAGTCCTCGATCTCCTCAAAGAGCTCAACCGGGAAGGGCACACGCTCATCGTCGTCACGCACGACGAAGGACTAGCGACGCACGCCGACACGGTGATCACCATGAAAGACGGGAGGATTCAATGACAATGGTCTTCGACGCCCTAAAGCTCGCGCTCTCGTCGATCTGGCAGCACAAGATCCGCGCGCTTCTGACCGTGCTCGGCATCGTGATCGGCGTCAGCTCGGTCGTCATGTTCATGGCGGTCGGCGAAGGGCTCCAACGTGACGTAAACAACGAGATCACCACACTCGGCACAAACCTCGTCACCGTCATACCGGGACAGTTCGATCCGGAGAGCGGCGCAATCTCAACCAGCATTGTCTCCGGCGACATCCTGAAACCCGTCGACGTCGAGCGGCTCGACGCACTCGAGGGCGTTCGGGCAGTCTCGCCGTATATGCTCGTCGGCGGCGTGCTGCGTCGCGACCGAACGACTGCGCCCCAAGCGATGATTCTCGGCTCGAACGCCGCGATCACCACCACCATGTCGAGTATCGAGGTCGAGAAGGGCCGGATGTTTACGGAAGCAGAAAACGCGGAGCAGGCACGGCTCATCGTCCTCGGGCCGGCGATTGCGAAGACCCTGTTCGACAGCGAGAGCGCAGTCGGCCAGACCGTCCAGATAGGGAAGGAAGACTTCGAAATCGTCGGCGTGACGAAGGTGCCGGACAGCGCGAGCATCATCGGTGGCTCTGACTACGCGAACATGGCGATCATCCCCATCCAAACTGCCGGAGAAATCGCCGGCGGCGCAAAGATCATGCGCCTCGTCCTCACGCTCGAGGAATCAATTGACGCGAAAGCGTACGTCCCCACGCTTGAGGCAGAGCTTCTCAAAGAGCACGCACCGGAGGACTTCACCGTCATGACACAAGACGAGCTTCTCGGCACAGTGAACGACGTCCTCAGCATGCTGACCGCCGCAGT
>JBMNRW010000021.1:0-3905 GCA_050944875.1 Patescibacteria group bacterium
GAACATCGTACCTGACCTCCATTTTATGGGTCTCCAGAGCCAGGTGTCTCGACTGCTGGCAATCGCAGATTTGTTCCTTCTTCCGTCGGAGCGTGAAGGCTTGAGTCTCGCAGCGCTCGAGGCAATGACAATGGGCGTACCTGTGGTCGCGACAGAGGTTGGAGGAATGCCCGAGCTTATTCAAACGGGCGAAAACGGCTTCCTCGCACCGGTTGGCGATACGGAGCTTATGGCGAAGTACGCGACGCAGGTCCTCAAAGATTCGGAGCTCCGTGCGCGAATTTCAACTGCCGCCCAGGCAACAGCGAACGGAATCTTCCATCCTGACACTATTGTGCCGCAGTACGAAACTGCGTACTACGACGCACTTAAGTAAACCAGAGCGCGTATTTCTCTGGCGACGTGAAGAACGCCGCCACTTCTGGCTCTGCTAGTTCGCGAAGCCGTTCGACAGATGGCAGCTCAGGAAGGCCGTGCTTCTTGCGGATTTGATGCAGGAATGAGCGGTGTCGATCTTGCTTCTGCGCACGCACGGAGTCGCTATGCATGCGGACTCGTACCTGCTGCGACCGATCGTAGTCGAAGGTCGCGCCCTGCTCGGCCAATGCCAGCCAGAGGTCGTAGTCCTCGCCGATTTCTAGCGATGGGTCATACCCCGCTGTCCGTTCAAGGTATACAGAGCGCCGGTATGCACTCGACGCATTGGGGATAAAGTTGATGATGCCGAGGAGTTCCCGAACGAACGGTTGGAAAAATCGTGGCCGTATCTCTCCGGTGTCGACATACCAGAGGTCGAAATTGGTGTAGAACACATCGGTGCCCGGATGGGTACGGAAGTGCTGGGCGGTACACTGTAACCGGGTGGGGTAAGAGGGGTCGTCAGAGTCTGCGACGACGATAATCTCTCCGGTCGCTGCCCTGACGCCTGCGTCGCGTGCACCCCCGACACCTTTCTGTCCCGTATTCTGTACATATCGGAAGCGCTGGTCTCGAACGGTCGTAGCGTAGGCGGCAGTGCTATCAGTGCTTGAATCATCGACGAGGATGAGTTCAAAGTCCGTTTCGCGTTGTGAAAAGTAGCTAGCCAGCACCTCTGGTAGTAGGTCCGCTCGATTGTAGGTTGGCATGACAACTGAGAGGAAGGGCATCCATCCTCCTTGGACGTGGATTTTGGATCACGGTATCATACAGTGTGTCTCTCGTCAGTCGAAAGGACGGCATGCGCATCGCAATCGTAACGAATTTCAAGAAGCCGATCCCATCTCCAAAAGACAGCATTTATGCCCCCGGTCTTATTATCGGGGCGATTGCCGACGGGCTTGTTGAGCGTGGTCATCGGGTAACGTTATTTGCTGGAAGTGATTCCCGAACCGTCGCACAACTGGAATCTCTAGGGCACAGTTCGGCGTACGCCGAGTTCGGTGGACTCGGCCGTGATCCCCAGGGTGAGCTTCAACTTGAACTCGCTGCGCTCGGCAATGCGGTCGCGCGAGCGAATGGTGGGGAGTTCGACATTATCCAAGTCCACGACTACCGACATACACTCCACTTTGCGCAGCTATCACAAGTTCCTTTTGTTGCAACAAACCCCGGGAATCCGGAAGACCTGCAGCCCGATTACCGAGCCCGGTACCTCAAGGATGGCGCGCAGAGTGCATGGACGGTGACGATGACGGAATGGCAGCGCCAACATTTTGCGCCCTACATTCGTCATCTTGCGACGATCCCGCATGGTATTAATCTTGCCGACTTCCCCTATGTTGCTCATCCAGAAGTGGGTTTACTCTATATCGGTCGTATGATCGAGCGGAAAGGCCCGGATACCGCAGCGGCCGTAGCGAAAGTACTTGGCGTGTCGCTTGATATGTATGGCGCACCTGGGCTGAGCGAGGCCGACCGTCAGTTCTGGGACAAGACACAGGCGAAATTCGTTGATGGTGAACGGGTACGATTTAGGGGGTATGTCCCGCATGGCGACGTTGGAAGCCTCTATGGACGGTACCGGGCACTCTTGCTTCCGCTTCGGGAGTCTGAGTCGTTCGGTCTCGTGATGGTGGAGGCGATGGCTGCTGGTACGCCAGTGGTTGTATACGACGTTGGAAGTGTACGCGAGATAGTAGAAGACGGCGTGACTGGCTTTGTAGTGCCTGCGGGTGATTTTGATGCGTTCACAGCTGCCGTGCGGAAAGTCGATTCAATTGACCGTGCCGCTTGTCGGGCGCATGTAGAGCGTCGCTTTACGACTGCGCGAATGGTGAACGCGTATGAAGACGCCTTCGCGCGCTTAGTATGATGCGGGGAAGGAGAGGTGCATGATTCGCTCGCTGCGGGGCACTATTGCTGGTCAGGGATTAGCGGGCTCCATACTCGAAGTGTCAGGAGTGGGTTACCTCGTGTCAGTGCCTCCGCGGAGCGCTGGACGCGTCGGTGAAGAGCGACAGTACTTCACCCACCACCACGTCCGCGAGGACGACGAGGCACTCTACGGCTTCGAGACGATGGAGGAGCTCGAGCTCTTTGAGTCACTCCTCACGGTGCCATCGATCGGCCCGAAACTCGCGCTCGCCATTCTCTCGGCGGCGACGCCCGACCAGATTCGGTCTGCCGTCGACAGTGACAACCTAGGCTTTTTCCAGTCACTACCAGGGGTTGGGAAGAAGAGCGCGGCGAAGATTATCGTCGAGCTCAAGGGGAAGATTACCGCGAGCCGGGAAACCATTATCCCGGGAGGCGGTAGCGAGCTCGTCGATGCGCTAACGGCGCTCGGCTATGCGCCCGAAGAGATCCAACACGTCGTCGGCAAACTCCCAGCAGAGCTCGACGGCATCCAGGCGCAGGTCACGTGGGCGCTCCGAGAGCTTGCGCGCTAGCGGGCATCTGGGACGATGGGGCAAGTAAGGAGGGTTATGCACCGTCGTAGCTTCGGACTCATTATCGTACTCCTCGTGCTCATCGGCGCACTTGGCGTTCTGGCGGCTCGCCTCGGCTACCTCGGTGGTCCGTTTGGGCGTAGCGGGAGTGAGTACCAGGCGGTGTTCCTCACGAACGGCCAGGTCTACTTCGGCTCGTTCGACTGGCGTTTTGGCTCGCCCGAGCTCCGGAATATCTACTACCTCCAAGTCCAGCGCGACATCCAGCCGGCCGAGGGGAGCGATGCGCAGTCATCGGATGTCACGCTCGTGAAACTCGGGAACGAGGTTCATGGGCCAATGGACGTCATGCGCCTGAACCCCGACCACATCCTCTTCGTTGAAGACCTCAAGACTGACAGTCGAGTGGTGAGGGCGATCGAGCAAGATCAGGCGCAGTAAGGGTGGAGGGAGGCGAACTACGGCACCCACCAACCTCAATGCGCGGGTAGCAACGTTGCCCCGGGTCGGACCGACCGTGAGTACGAAGCTCGCGAGGCTCGGCATTTTTTCGGTTCGCGACCTCCTGTTTCACTGGCCGCGTGACTGGCAGGACCTCACTGAGCCGACCTCGCTCCGAGCGGCACGCCGCGATGGGTTTGGTGCCTTTACCGGAACGCTGCACGAGGTCGTTGTCGAAGGGCGGAAGGGGAAACGTCGGGCACGCGTCCAGGCAAAACTCAGAGATCCCGATGGCGGCGAGCTCGCTGTTGTGTGGTACAACCAGCAGTACCTCGCGCAGTCGATTCGACCGGGGACGCAGGCGGTGCTCGTTGGGACGACCCGATGGAACTGGTCGACGCGCTCGCTCTGGCTCGTTAGTCCTCGGTTTGAGCAGTCGCTTGGAATCCTGCCGATCTACCCAGAAACTGAAGGAATTACCTCGCGTTTTCTCCGGACGCTCATTCGTCCCCTCCTGCCCTCGCTCGAGCTCGATGATCCTGTCGAAGGCGCACCAATCAGACTGGTAGACGCGGTTCGTGAAATGCACGTCCC
>JBMNRW010000022.1:0-2936 GCA_050944875.1 Patescibacteria group bacterium
CTAAGCTGGGACGCGCTTTCGAATAGAATAGGCGCAAAACCTATTTCTGGCGCCTTCCGGAGACTCGAGTTGTTGTCGTCGATAAAGACCAGCTCATGAACGTCAACACCAAGCGCCTGAGCGAAATACTCAAAGGCGAAAGCATCTGGCTTTACAAAACCCGTCACCGCGGAGATGTGGACGACATCAAAGAGCTCGCCAAACCCTTCAGCTTGAATGAGTGAGGCAGCCGACGCGGTGTTATTCGTCAGCATGCCGGTGCGATACCCGCCGATACGGAGCTCACGAACAAGTGCGCAAACCGGCTCGTTGACCTGGCTGTCGTGAACTCGTCGGTTGTTCGCCTCGATGACGGCCGGCGCTCGCTCAGGGCAACCGAGGTACTGCGTGACGCGCCGCCAGAATTCGGCGTACGTCAATTCGCCGAGATTAGGATTCCCCCTTTGCCTCACCTGACTAAATGCTGCCTTGTACACCGGTACGTCAACACCGAGAATCCCCGCGAGCTCAGCTTCGTGCTCGCACCAAGGCGTTCCCTTAAGGACACCATCGTAATCAAACCCGACCGCACGGTATCTCATAGCCGCAGTGTAGCAATGAATTGTAAGAGCCGGACCTTTGTCCGGCTCTTCTTGATCGCATCGATTAGGCTGAGACAGCGATCGAGTCGATGAAAGCGAGAACCTCGTCACGCTTCGTTTCCATGAGCCCTTGGGAGTTCGCCTCGAGGTTAAGCCGAAGGAGCGGCTCAGTGTTCGAGGTCCGAACGTTAAAGCGCCAGTCGCGACCGCACTCGATGGTCAGGCGGTCGAGTTCGTTCACGGTCGTCGCGTCGGCGTACTTCTCCTTCAGAGCCGCGATGATCGCGTCGGCGTTCGCAACCTTGCGGTTGATCTCACCCGAGACGAAGTACTTCTCGAGGTACGGCTTCACAAGTTCACCGATCGTCGTGTTCTTCACTGCCAGCAGCTCAAGCATAAGGAGAAGCGGAACGAAGCCGGTATCGGCGTAGAAGTAGTCGCGGAAGTACAGGTGGCCGCTCGCCTCGCCGCAGAAGATCGCGTCGTGTTCGCGCATCGCGGTTTTGATGTACGAATGCCCGCACCGGACCTCGATCGGTTTTCCACCCGCCTCACTGATCGCGTCGATCGACGCCCAGGTGTAGCGGACGTCGTAGAGGATCGAGGCGCCTGGGTGCTTCTCGAGGATCGCCTTCGCGAGGATGCCGTTCGTGAAGTACGACTCGAGGAAGATGCCGCTCCCGGTCGCGAAGAAGCACCGGTCCGCGTCCGCGTCCCAGGCAACGCCGAGATCCGCGCCCTCGCTCTTGATGAGCTCGAGGAACTCCGGACGGTTCTCTGGGAGGAACGGGTCTGGCCGCCCCTTCGGGAATGTGCCGTCCGGCTCGCCGTTTAAGAGTACGAGCTCAACCGGCAACCCTTCGAACAGTCGCTTCGCAAACTGCCCCTGGAACCCAAAGTTCGCATTGGCGACGAGCTTGACCGGCTTCAAGTTCTTGGTATCGATGAAGCTTAGGACGAACGTGCGGAAGTCATCGAAGAAGTCGAGCTCGGTCACCGTGCCCGGGGTCGCTGCCTTTGTCGGCTCGGCGATGAGCCCCGGTACCATGTCGCGGATCTCCATGACGCCGGTCTCGCCGGTAATCGGCTCGGCACCGGCGCGCACCATCTTCATACCGTTGTACTCTTTCGGGTTGTGCGAGGCGGTCACCGAGATCCCGCCGTCGTACCCGTAGTGCGCAACGACGAAGTAGAGCATCTCGGTCGAGATCCCACCGAGCTTCACGACGTTCACGCCGGCGTCGGTGAGTCCGCGGATCAGCGCCTCGTAGAGCTCGGGCCCGCTCGTCCGGACGTCGTGCCCGACCGCGACCGTCTTCGGCGCAATGAGGCGCGTGTACGCCTGGCCAATCGCGTACGCCGTCTCGGCGTTGATCTGGTCCGGGTAGATGCCGCGGATGTCGTACGCCTTGTACATGCTCGGGAGTTCGCTCGCCATATCGCTCCTTCCGTAGAGTCACTGCCTGTATTGTAGCGGAGGGGGAGTACCCATCCAGCGCTACCACTGTGGAAACGCACCCTTGTGCAGCTCCCGGCCTTTGCTACGGTGAGTAGGGCACTCCGAATCCCCGCAGGTGCCATTTTTTATTGGAATTGAAAGGAGTCACGCGTGCGGAAGTACCTCTTCGTGGTTGGCGGCGTCATGAGTTCGGTCGGCAAGGGCGTGGCGAGCGCATCGATCGGCAAGATCCTCCAGACCCGCGGCTACCGCGTCACCGCCATGAAAGTCGACCCGTACGTGAACGTCGACGCCGGCACGATGAACCCGACCGAACACGGCGAGGTGTTCGTCACTGAGGACGGCGACGAAACCGACCAAGACATCGGGAACTACGAGCGGTTCTTGGGCGAAGACATCACGAGCGTGAACTACATGACGACCGGCCGCGTGTACCAGGCGGTCATCCAGCGCGAGCGCAACCTCGAGTACGAGGGGAAGTGCGTCCAGGTCGTCCCTCACATCCCACAAGAGGTGATCCGCCGGATCAAGGCAGCGGCGCAAAAGAGCCGGGCCGACATCACGGTCATCGAGGTTGGCGGCACGGTCGGTGAGTACGAGAACATCCTCTTCCTCGAAGCTGCTCGCATGATGAAGCTCGAAGCCCCCGACGACGTCCTCTTCGCGCTCGTGAGCTACCTACCAATCCCCTCGATGGTCGGCGAGATGAAGACGAAGCCGACCCAGCACGCTGCCCGCTCCTTGAACGCGACCGGTATCCAGGCCGACTTCATCATCGCCCGGGCCGAGCGCGCACTCGATAAGCCGCGCCGGGAACGACTCGCGACGTTCTGCAACATCCCGAAGGATGCCGCCATCTCGGCGCCAGATGCGAAGAGCGTCTACGAAGTGCCGAT